>CAZNPB010000005.1:0-101349 GCA_964574895.1 uncultured Eubacteriales bacterium | reverse complement strand
ATCTTGCGGTCGACGTCGTCGAGGCCGAGGACGTCGACCTCCATCATGTCCAGGGCCCGCTGGGCCTCCTTGGCCGTGATGACGCCGTCGCCCTTGACGTCGACGTAGTCGCGGACCCGCCGCAGCAGCCGGTTGGCCACGCGCGGCGTGCCCCGCGAGCGCAGGGCGATCTCGCCGGCCCCGGCGTCGTCGACCTTGACCTTGAGGATCCTGGCCGAGCGCAGGATGACCTTGCGGAGGTCCTCGTCCCGGTAATAGTCGAGGCGGTGGATGATGCCGAAGCGGCCGCGCAGCGGGGCCGTGATGCGGCCGGCCCGGGTGGTGGCCCCGATCAGGGTGAACTTCTTGATCTTGAGCTTGTGGCTGCGCGCCCCCGGCCCCTGGCCGATGACGATGTCCAGGTTGAAGTCCTCCATGGCCGAGTAGAGGATCTCCTCGACCGAGGGCTGGAGGCGGTGGATCTCGTCGATGAACAGGACCTCTTTGGTCTGCATGTTCGTCAGGATGGCCGAAAGGTCGCCGGTCCGCTCGATGACCGGGCCGGCCGTGGGCTTGATGCCGACGCCCATCTCCTTGGCGATGAGGTAGGCCAGGCTGGTCTTGCCCAGCCCGGGCGGGCCGTAGAGGAGGACGTGGTCGAGGTGCTCGTCGCGCTTGCGGGCGGCCTCGATGAAGACCTTGAGGTTGGCCTTGACCGTGTCCTGGCCGACGAACTCGTCGAAGGTCTTCGGCCGGAGGCTGTCCTCGAAGAGGACGTCCTCCTTGGTGCGGATGGGGCTCAGGATGGCGGGCATCGTGGCGGCTCGGGAGGTATTCTAATTCAAGAGGGACCGGCGCCGCAAGGCCGCGCCGCTCTTACGACCGGCGGTTGCGATGGAGCTTGTCGTCGACCGCCGCGGCCATGGCCTCTTCGTCCATCCCCGGCGCGCCGACGAACTCGGCGATCCGCCGGATCTCGGGTCCCGGCTCGCGGACGATGGCGTTGTAGCTGACGAGCAGGAGCCGGACGTCCGCGCGGCCGGCGAGCTGGTCCCGCGTCCACTCGTTGAGCTTGACGAACGCCGCCCGGGTCCCCTCGCGGTCCGCGTCCTGGATCTTGGCCATCTTCTCCATGGAGTCCAGGACCTCGTCGATGTGGCGCTCGGTGTAGATGACGCAGTACCGGCCCGCCGGCAGGAACTTCATCCCGTAGGCCGTGATCTTGATGAACCGGCCGCGGTAATCGGCCAGGGGAAAGACGCCGTCCCGGAGGCGGCTGATGATCTTCCCGCCCTCGAGCTCGAAATAGCCGCGGGGATTGTTTTCGTCGGGCGGCCGCGAGGCCGTGTCGAAGGCGCAGGGCACGCCTCCCGCGCGCAGGAGCTGCATGACGAGCGACGTCCCCGATCGCTCGAGTCCCGACACGATGTAGTTGATTTGATCTTCGAGCTTCATGAGGGATATCATACCCGCCCCCGCCCCGTCCTTCAAGACAGCCGTGAGGCGGCGATCTGTCAACCGATTCCCCGGCCCGGCGCCGACCCGCGGGCCAGGCTTGTCGCCAGGAAGCCATCCCGCCCGCTCTTGACAACGGCCTGCTGACTGGTCAAAATGACTTACTCGGAAACCGGGTCCCGAGCCGGTTTCTCCGGCCGCCCGGCCGTGAAGGCGCATCGGCCGTCCGTCCGGATCAGAAGATCCCGGGAGAGATGATCATCGTCCCTTTACATACCCTGCCGCGCCGGGTGCGGTAAGGAGGGGCCATGACGAAGAGGTCCCATCAAGAGGAGCGGCTTCGCGCCGCGCAAGAAGCCGTCCGCCTGTTCGAGGGGAAACTGCGGACCCTCTACGACAACATGCCGGACGGCTTGGTCAGCATCGACCGGGACGGCCGCCTCGTCGAGATGAACGAGGCCTTCCGGGCCCTGACCGGATACACGGCCGAGGAACTCCGGCGGATGACCTACCTGGACCTGACCCCGAAGAAATGGCACGAGATGGAGAAGGCCATGCTCGAGGACCAGATCAGGAGCGGCAGGCACTCTTCGACCTTCGAAAAAGAATATCGGAAAAAGGACGGGACCATCGTCGCGGTCGAGCTCCGCACGTTCCTGAGCAGCGACGAGACCGGGTCCGGGGAGTGCATGTGGGCCGTGGTCCGCGACGTCTCCGAGCGTCGGCGCGGCGAGCAGGCCCTCGTCCGTTCGGAAGAGAAGTTCGCCAAGATCTTCGCCGAAAGCCCGATCGCCCTGACCCTGATCACGCTCCGGGGATATAAGTTCCTCGATGTCAACGCGAGCTTTGTCCGGGACACGGGGTTCTCGAAGGAGGAAGCCCTCGGACGCACGTCGCTCGACCTGGGGATTTTCCCCGACGCCGCGGGCCGCGAGAGCTTCATCGCCGGCATGGAGGCCTCGGGACAGGTCCGGGACATGCCTCTGGCGATACGGGCGAAATCCGGCGAGACGCGCGACATGCTTTTTTCCGGGACCGCGGTGACCATCGGCGGGAAGCCCTATTATCTCGTCTCGGCCGTGGACATCACCGAGCGCAAGCGCGCGGAGGCCGCCCTCCGGCTAAGCGAGGCCTTCATCAGGGCGATCCTGGACAGGCTGCCGGTCGGCGTGGCCGTCCATTCGACCGAACCGGGCACTGCGTTTAATTACCTGAACGACAATTTTCCCAGGTTCTACCGGACCACGAGGGAGAAGCTCAAAACCGTCGACAGGTTCTGGGAGGCTGCCTACGAGGATCCGGAAGTCCGGGAGCGGCTGAAAAAGCGCGTGTCGGAGGATATGGCGTCGGGGGACCCGGGCCGGATGCTGTGGACGGACATCCCCATCGCACGCGCCGGGGAGGAGACGAAGTTCATCACCGCCTGGAACGTCCCCGTCCCCGGAGGGCCCCAGATGATCTCGCTCGTCCTCGACGTCACGGACCGCATCCGGAACGAGGAGAGCCTCAAGAAACGCCTGCGCTACGAGGAGACGCTGTCGTCCATTTCTTCGATGGCCGTCTCCGTCGCGGACCTGGACGGCTTCCTGAACGGGGTCCTGCGGAGGCTGGGGACGGCCCTGGATATCAGCCGGGTCTACATCTTCGAGTATCGCCGGGAGACGGAAACCGGCGGCAACACGTTCGAATGGACGGCCCCGGGCATGGAGGCCGTGAAAACCCGTTTGCAGGGCCTTTCGTTGGCCGAGTTCGCCTGGCTGGCGGAGCGGCTGCGGGGCAACAGGGTCGTCAGCTGTTCCGACCTGGCGGAGATCCCCGACGAAAAAACCAGGGAGATCCTGTCCCAGGGAAGTGCCCTATCGGTCCTGATAGTGCCGCTTTTCGTCAACGGCGAGCTCTTCGGCTTCATCGGCTTCGACGAATGCCGCGTCCGCCGGGAATGGCCGCAGGAGGACGTGGACCTCCTGCGGGCGATATCGAGGACCATAACCGGCGCCATCGAGCGCCGGCTGGCCGAGGAGCGACTGGCCGAGCAGCTCGACGAATTGCGCCGCTGGCAGACCGTCACGTTGGGGCGGGAAACGCGCCTCCTCGGCCTCAAACGCGAGGTCAACGAGCTCCTGGCCCGGTCCGGCCTGCCGCCGCGCTATGAGAGCCCGGGGGAGGAGGAATGACGTTATCCGCCCCCCCGGGAATCACGGCCTATTTCGCCCTGGTCGTGTCGTCGTGGGTGCTGGCCGGCTTCCTGGCCGTTTATGCCTGGCGGCAGCGGGGCCGGGCCGGAGCGGCCAGGTCTTTCGCCGGGCTGACCCTCTGCCAGAGCTTCATCTGCCTGACTGAAGCCCTGGCCATGGTCAGCGCCTCCCCGGACCGGGCTCTCGTCTGGTTCAACCTCCGCTTCCTTTTCGCCGCGTTCGGCGCCGTGCTATGGCTCGTCTTCGCCGTCGATTACGGCGGCCTGCGGCTGTGGCTTTCCAAGCGCCTGCGGGCAGGGCTGCTCGTCATCCCCGCCGTCACCCAAGTCGTGCTATGGACCGAAAGCCGGCACAGGCTCTGGATCAAGCCCGAGGCCGGCTTCATGGCGAACGGGCCTTTCCTGGTCCCCGACACGGCCAGCCTCGTCCCCGGTCTCTGGTTCCTGATCTACGCCAGCTATAGCTTCCTTCTGATCGCCATCAGCATCGGCCTTCTGCTGTCCGCCGCCCGGCGCCTCAGTAAGGCCGCCCGGGTTCAGGCTCTTCTCCTGGCCGCGTCGGCGATCGCGGCCGTCGGTTTCGCTGCCGTCCCGACGTTCGGCGCGCGTCTGTCGTTCCGGTTCAATCCCTTCACGCCGGGAATGGGGGTCAGCGCCCTGCTCATGGCCGTGGCCGTCTTCCGTTTCGGGTTCCTCAGGAGCGCCTCCGTCGAACACCCCCGGACCCGGGCGCCCAAAACCGGGACCGCGGCGCTCCCGTCTCCCGCCGGCCTGATGCTCCTCTTCGTCCTCTTCGCCTCGGCCATCGGCGCCGTCAGCATCTCGGGCTTTCAAAGCTACAAGGAGAGACACTGGGCCCAGGCGGAGGCGATGCTCGATTCCGTCTCCCGGCTCAAGGACGAGGAACTCCGGGACTGGCGGCGGAACCGGCTGGCCGACGCGCATATCTTGTTCCGCAACGACGCCTTCAGGCAGGCGGTGATGCGCTTCATCGCCGATCCGGGCGCGGGCGAGGCCCTGCTTTACAACTGGCTCGATCACTTTCTTGCTTCCGGGCGGTATGACCGGGTTTGCCTCGTGGACCGGCACGGTTTCGAGGTCTTTTGCATTCATGGAGAGATCCAGGGCCGGGCCGTCTGCCAAGTGGGGGATATCGAAGCGAGCCTGGCCCAGGAACGGGTGGCCTTCCTGGACTTCTGCCGGGCCGAGCCTTCGGGCGACATCCATCTCGTCCTCCTGGTCCCCATCCTGGGCCTTCCTTCGAACGGGAACGGGACGCCGGCCTGCGTCATGCTGCGCATCGACCCCCGCCAGAACCTCTACCCCCTCATCCGGCAGCAGCCCGGCGCGGGCATCAAGGCCGAGACGTTCATCGTCCGGCGCGAAGGGGACGACGTCCTCTTTCTCAGCGATCTCGAGAGCCGGCCGGACTCGGCCCTCAGGCTGAGACTGCCCCTTGGCCGGGGCGACAGCCCTTCGGCCCTGGCCGCGACCGGAGAGGAAGGAGTCGTGGAGGGCGTTGACAGCCGGGGCGTCCCCGTCGTCGCGGCCGTGCGCCCCGTGCCCGGCTCGCCCTGGTTCCTGGTGGTCCAGGCGACCAGGTCCGGGATCCTATCCCAGCTCCGGGAGCGCCGCTGGCAGACTGTCTTAATCATGGCGGCGCTCATCGTTCTCACCGGCGTGGGCTTGAGCCTGATCTGGCGGCGGCAGCGCGAGGTCTATTTCCGCGGCCAGGCCCAGTCGGCGCAAAGGCTCCAGGAAAGCCTGGAACGCTTCGAGCTCGTCAATCGGGCCACCTCCGACGTCATCTGGGACTGGGACCTCCGGACGGGGGCGGTCTGGTGGAACGACAACTTCAAGCGGCTCTTCGGCGCCCCGGACAGGCGGGACTACGAGGGCTGGGCGGGGCGGATCCACCCCGACGACGCCGTCCCCGTCCGGGAAGGCGTCCAGGCGGCGATCGATTCCGGGGCTTCTTCCTGGTCCGGACAGTATCGCCTCCGGCGCGGGGACGGCGCCTATGCCCAGGTCGTCGATCAGGCCTATATCGCCCGTGACGGGACGGGCCGGCCGGTCCGCCTGATCGGGGCGTTGCACGACATCACGGAGAGGCACGCCGTCATGGCCGCGCTCCGGGAGAGCGAGGAGCGTTACCGGCTGCTGACGGAGTACGCCCCCGTCGGGATCGCCCTCTTTTGCGACGAGCGGATCGTTTTCGCCAACGCGGCGGTGGTGCGCATGCTGGGCGCGGACGCGGACGCGCAGATCCTCGGCAAGTCCATCGCCGACATCGCCCATCCCGGCTCGCTCCCGGCGATCCAGGCCCGCATTCTGAAGATGAAGGCCGGTGAAGAAGGGCTGTTCCCCGCCGAGGACGTCTACCGGAAGCTGGACGGATCCTCCATCGACGTCCAGGTCATGGCCACGCCCCTGATATTCGGGGGCAGCCCGGCCATCCAGGTCATCATCATGGACATCTCGGGACGGAAAAGGGCGGAAAGGGAGATCCAGGCCGCCCAGGCCGAACTGAGGCGGCTGCTGGACGAAGCCGTGCTATCGCGACGGGCCCTTTTAAGCGTGGCCGAGGACGAGAAGGCGGCGGAGGAGGAGGTCCGCAAGCTGAACGTCGAGCTGGAACAGCGCGTCCGCGACCGCACCGCCCAGCTGGTTGCGGCCAACGCCGAGCTGGAAGCCTTCACATACTCCGTCTCCCACGACCTGCGCGCCCCGCTGCGGGCCATCAGCGGCTACACCCGGATTCTGTTCGAGGACTACGAGCCGAACCTTGACGAGAAAGGCCAGCGCATCTGCTCCGTCATCGGCGCGAGCGCCCTCAACATGGGACAGCTGATCGACGACCTCCTGGCGCTATCCCGCCTCGGTCATTCGGAGATGCAGCTCTCGGCGATCGACATGAGAACGCTGGCCAACTCGATCTTTTTCGAGCTGACCACGCCGGAGGTCCGGGAGCGGGTCGACTTCCGCTTGGGACCCCTGCCGGCGGCCGTCGGCGACGCGCACCTCATCCGCCAGGTTTGGACGAACCTCCTCTCCAACGCCATCAAGTTCTCGGCGAAGAGGGACAGGCCGGTCATCGAGGTCACGGGGGAGCGCGTGGGGCAGGAGAACGTCTATGCCGTGAGGGACAACGGCGTGGGATTCGACATGGCCTTCGGGCACAAGCTCTTCGGCGTCTTCCAGCGCCTCCACAGCGCCGGGGAATTCGAGGGGACGGGCGTCGGCCTGGCCATCATCCAGCGCATCCTCCGCCGCCACGGCGGGCGGGCCTGGGCGGAAGGCAGTGTCGGAGAGGGGGCGACCTTCCATATCGCCCTCCCGGCGAGGGAAGCCTGACCATGACGAAAGGAGAGGAGCCATGTCCCAACACCTGCGCGTCCTGATCGTCGAGGACCTGCCGACCGACGCGGAGCTGTGCGAGCGCGAGATCAGGAAGGTCGCCGCGGCGGCGGAGTTCGATCGCGTGGAGACGCGGGAAGCCTACCTCTCGGCCCTGGAGGCGTTCCAGCCCGATCTGATAATCTCGGACTTCAAGCTGCCGCGGTTCGATGGCATGAGCGCTCTGCGGCTGGCGTTGGAGAGGGCTCCCGACACGCCGTTCATCGTCACCACTGGATCGATGAACGAGGATACGGCGGTCGAATGCATGAAGGCCGGCGCCTGGGACTACGTCATCAAGGAGCATATCAAAAGGCTGGGGCCGGCCGTCATCAGCGCCCTGGAGCAGAAGCAGGTCCGCTTGAGGCAGAAGCGGGCCGCGGAGGACCTCCGGGCCAGCGAGGAAAAGTACCGCTGCCTCATCGAGTCGACGGACGATCATGTCTTTCTCATCAACCGGGACCTCCGCTTCATCTACGCCAACGGGAAGTACCTGCTGCGCCACGGCCTGACCCTCGAAAGCCTGGTCGGCCGGTCCTACGGGGAGGGGCACAGCCCGGAAAGGGCCGAGCAATTCGCCAGGAGGGTGAACCAGGTCGTCGCCTCGGGAACGTCGATCACCTATGAGCACAAGAGCCTGAAAGACGGCCGGACCTTCCTCCGGACCCTCAGCCCGGTGAAGGAGCCCGCGGCCGGCCCGATCGACAAGGTCACGGTCGTATCGAAGGACATCACCGAGCACAAGCAGAGCGGGGAGAGGCTCAAGGTCGCCTTCGCCTCCATCATAAGCGTCATCGCCGGGATGGTCGAGAAGCGGGATCCCTACACGGCCGGCCACCAGAGGAGGGTGTCGGAACTGGCCGAGGCCATCGCCTGCGAGATGGGCCTGCCCTCGGAACGGGCGGCGACGATAAAGACGGCCGGAATCGTCCACGACCTGGGGAAGATCGTCATCCCGGCAGAGATCCTGAGCAAGCCGTCGAATCTCTCCGAATATGAGTTCAAGCTCCTCAAGACCCATCCCCTCGAGGGATACGACATCCTCAAGGACGTGGACTTGCCGGGGCCGATCGCCCGCATCGTCCTGGAACACCATGAGCGGCTGGACGGCTCGGGCTATCCCGGCGGGCTGAAGGGCGCCGATATCCTGCTTGAATCCCGGATCCTCGCGGTGGCCGACGTCATCGAGGCCATGGCCAGCCACAGGCCCTATCGCCCGGCCCACGGCATCGTCAAGGCCCTCGAAGAGATCGAGCGGGGCCGGGCCTCCGTCTATGACCCGGACGTCGTCGATGCCTGCCTCCGGCTGTTCCGGGATAAGCGGTTCGCCTGGGACGGCGACTCGGCTCAGCGCTGACCGCCGGCCCGGCCAGTCCGTCATCCTGCGCGCGACCCGGGACGGCGAGCGTGTCCCGCTGACCATCGCCGACGCCAGCGTCGAAAGGGATGGATCGACGTCATCGTCCAGGTCGCCGGCGCGGGCACGATGCGGCTGGCCTGCCTGCGGCAGGGCGATGCGGTCCCCGACCTGGTCGGACCCCTGGGGCAGCCCCCGGATCGAACGCTACGGACGCTGCCTGGGCGTCGCCGGGGGGGGCGGCATCGCTGAACCGCCGTATGTCAAGTTGACGGTCTTTTCCGGAATCTCTTCAGATCTTGGCCAGGCGCTTGAGGGCGTCGCGCAGGAGCTTCTCGAACTCGGTCCCCGGTTTGTGGGCCCCGATCGTCTGGTCGACGGCCCGCTCGGCCTCTTTTCGCCGGAAGCCCATGTTCTGGAGGGCCGAAAGCAGGTCCTCCTTCTCGGGCGAGCCCTTGGCGGCCAGGAGCTTCTCCTTCTTGTCCAGCTTGTCCTGAAGCTCCATGGTGATGCGCAGGGCGGTTTTCTTGCCGATGCCGGGGACGAGGGAGATGCGGGCCACGTCGCTGGCCCGGACCGCTTCGGCCAGGTCCTCCGGGGCGATGCCCGAGAGGACGTTCATGGCCAGCTTCGGGCCGATGCCGGTGATGGCGATGAGCTTGAGGAACATGTCCTTCTCGTCCTGGCAGGCGAAGCCGTATAGGGCCAGCGCGTCGTCCGTCATATGGGTGTGGATGAACAGCTCGGCCGGGCCGCCGACCTCCCCCAGGCGGACGAAGGTCGACACGGGGATGGCCGCGGCGTAACCCACGCCGCCCGTCTCGACGATGACCTGGCCGGGGGTCTTGTGGATGAGCGTTCCCTTGAGATAGGCGATCATGAGGCGTCCTCACCCTCGATCTTGGCTTGATATAGGCGGGCGTTGAGGTGGCAGATGGCCGCGGCCAGGGCGTCCGAGGCGTCGAGCGGGATGGCGTCGTCGTCGATGCCGAGGAGCGAGCGGACCATGGACAGGACCTGCTCTTTGTCGGCCTGGCCGTAGCCGGTGACGGCCTTCTTGATCTCGAGCGCGGAATACTCCGCCAGGGCGCAGCCCGTTCCGGCCACGGCCACCAGCACCGCGCCGCGGACCTGGCCCAGGATCAGGGCGGTCTTCTGGTTCTGGGCGTAGAAGGCGTTCTCGATGGACACTTCCGCCGGCCCGAAGTCGCGGATGATCGTCTCCAGCTCGGACTTGATCTCGGCCAGCTTCAGGTGCAGGGGCAGCGCGGCCGTGGGCTTGATGAGGCCGTAGGCGATGGGGGTCAGGGCGCCGTGTTTTTCCTCGACGATCCCGAAGCCCGTCGACCGGAGGCTGGGATCGATCCCGAGGACCCGCATGGCTTTCGCCCGGGGGTCACCCGGCCTGCGAGAAGCTGGCGATCTCCTCTTCGGAGATGTCGAAGTTGGAGGAGACGGACTGGACGTCGTCGTGGTCCTCGAGCTCCTCGACGAGCCGGAGGACCTGCTGGGCCTCCTTGCCCTCGACCTTGACGTAGTTCTGGGGCAGGAACCCGACCTCCGAAGCGGCCACCTCGATCTCGGCCTTCTTGACGGCCTCCAGGACGGCGTCGAACTTCTCGGGCGAGGTCGTGACCTCGAACAGGGAGTCTTCGTCCTTGAGGTCGTCGGCGCCGGCCGACAGGGCGATGTCCATCAGGATGTCCTCGGAGGCCTTGGCCTTCTCGACGTCGATGTAGCCCATGCGCTTGAACATCCAGGCCACCGAGCCCTTCTCGCCCAGCGTGCCGCCGCTCTTCTGGAAGATGTGGCGGATCTCGGAGACGGTCCGGTTCTTGTTGTCGGTGACGGCCTGGAGGAAGATGGCCACGCCGCCGGGGCCGTAGCCCTCGTAGGAGACCTCTTCGTAGGCCGCGCCCTCGAGCTGGCCGGTGCCCTTCATGATGGCCCGCTTGACGTTGTCGGCCGGCATGTTGGCGCCCTTGGCGTCGGCGATGGCCTTGCGCAGGGCGGCGTTCTTGTCGGGGTCGCCGCCGCCGGCCCGGGCGGCCATGCTGATCTCGCGGATCAGGCGGGTGAAGATCTTGCCGCGCTTGGCGTCGGTGGCGGCCTTTTTATGCTTGATAGAAGCCCACTTGGAATGTCCGGACATGGTCGTCTCCTTCTCGTTTCGAGCCCCAAAAGGATAACACAAAGAGGCCCCCGGCGCAAACGGCCCGGCCCATACACTACTAAAGCACTAGGAAATGTGATATCCTGGGGAACGAGTGATATAATCCGGGCCGAAAGAGGAGGTCTCATGGCCAAGAACATGGGTCGTTCGGACCGCGTTCTGCGGCTGGCCGCCGCCGTCGTCATCGCCGCCCTGCTGATCGGCGGCGTTCTCAAGGGCACGCTGGCCATCATCCTGGCCCTTCTGGCGGCCATTTTCGTCATCACCACGTTCGCCGGCTTCTGTCCGCTCTACGTGCCGCTCGGCCTCTCGACCAAAGGCGGCAGAAAGGGCGGGGCGAAAAAGACCGGCGCCTGACCGCCCGGGCGGCGGGACGCCGCGGCGGCCGGGCCGCCGCAGGAGGGGAGGACATGACGTCCGAAGCCAAATTCGAGTTCTCGGTGACGGGGATGAGCTGCGCCAGCTGCGCGGCCAACGTCGAGCGGGCGCTCAAGAAGACCCGCGGGGTCCGCGACGCCGTCGTCAACCTGGTGGCCGGCCGGGCGACCGTGCATTACGATCCGCAGCTCGCGGGGCCGCGGGACCTGACCAACGCCGTGCGCGAGGCCGGGTACGGCGTCGCCGAATCGGAGGAGGCGGCCGAAGAGACGGCCGACAAGGACGAACATGTCTTGAGGGCCCAGGTCGTCTGGGGCGGCCTGCTGGCCCTGATCATCTTCCTTGGCAGCATGCGGCACTGGTTCCCCTGGGCGCCGGCCGCGCTCCAGAACTTCTTCGTCCTCTGGGCCCTGGCCACGCCGGTCCAGTTCGTCCTGGGGGCCCGCTTCTACAAGGCCGCCTGGGCGGCCCTCCGCCACGGCACGGCCAACATGAACACCCTTGTCGCCGTCGGCACGTCGGCCGCCTACCTCTTCAGCGCGGCGGCCGCGGTCTTCCCGGGATTTTTCCGCCGGGCCGGCGTCGAGCCCCAGGTCTATTTCGACACCTCGGCGGTCATCATCGTCCTGGTCCTCTTCGGGCGCCTGCTCGAGGCCCGGGCCAAAGGCAAGACCTCGGGCGCCATCCGCCGGCTCATGGGCCTGCGGCCCCGAACGGCCCGGGTCCTGGGCCCGGAGGGCGAGCGCGAAGTGCCCGTCGAGGACGTCCGGGCCGGCGATGTCCTGGTCGTCCGTCCCGGCGAAAGGATCCCCGTCGACGGCCTCATCCTCGAAGGCCGGACCTCGATCGACGAATCCATGATCACCGGCGAGAGCCTGCCCGTCGACAAGGGGCCGGGCCAGGAGATCGTCGGGGCGACGATGAACAAGTGGGGGAGCTTCCGCTTCCGGGCCGTCCGCGTCGGCGAGGACACGGCCCTGGCCCGGATCATCCGGCTGGTCGAGGAAGCCCAGGGCACGAAGGCGCCCATCCAGCGGCTGGCCGACCGCATCGCGGCCCGCTTCGTGCCCGCCGTCATCGGGATCGCGGTCCTGACCTTCGCCGCCTGGGCCCTCTTCGGCCCGCCGCCGCGGCTCGTTTTCGCCCTGCTCAATTTCGTGGCCGTGCTCATCATCGCCTGCCCCTGCGCCATGGGCCTGGCCACGCCGACGGCCATCATGGTCGCGACGGGCCGGGGCGCCGAGCGCGGCATCCTCATCCGCAGCGGCGAGAGCCTGGAGACCGTCCACAAGGTGGACACCTTCGTCTTCGACAAGACCGGGACCCTGACCAGCGGCCGGCCGGAGACGACCGATGTCGTGCCGGCGCCGGGGTTCGACGCGCCGGCCGTCCTGGCGTTGGCCGCGGCCGTCGAGAACGGCTCCGAGCACCCGCTCGGCCAGGCCGTCGTCCGGCGGGCCCGGGCCGACGGCCTGCGCTTCGATGCGGCCGGGGACTTCCGGGCCCTCGAAGGGATGGGGGTCGAGGGCCTCGCCGGCGGCCGGCGCGTCCTGGTGGGCAGCCGCAAGCTCGTCGCCGAGGCCGGAGTGGACGTCGGGCCGCTCGACGGGCCGGCCGCGACATTGGCCGGCGCCGGGAAGACGGTCGCCTTCGTCGCCGTGGAGGGAAAGCCGGCCGGGCTCCTGGGTCTGGCCGACACGCTCAAGCCGGGCGCCCGCGAGGCCGTGGCCGCCCTGCGCCGCTCGGGCCGCCGGGTGGTCATGCTGACCGGGGACAACGCCCTGACCGCCCGGGCCCTGGCCGCCGAAGCCGGCCTCGACGACGTCCGGGCCGAAGTCCTGCCCGGCGACAAGGCCGAGGTCGTCCGCGCCCTGCAGGCGGAGGGCCGCCGCGTGGCCATGGTCGGGGACGGCATCAACGACGCTCCCGCCTTGGCCCAGGCCGACGTGGGCTTGGCCCTCGGGACCGGCACGGACGTGGCCATGGCCTCGGCCGACATCACCCTGATGTCCGGGGACCTGGGCGGCGTCGTCGCCGCGGTCGAGTTGAGCCGGCGGACCATTCGGACCATCCGGCAGAACCTGTTCTGGGCCTTCGCCTACAACGTGGTCGGCATCCCGCTGGCCGCGGGCGCGCTCTACCCGTTTTTCCGGGTCCTGCTCAATCCCATGATCGCCTCGGCGGCCATGGCTTTGAGCTCGGTGTCGGTGGTCAGCAATTCCCTGCGCCTGCGCCGGGCCCGGATCTGACGGGCCGGCCGGCCCGCGGCTAGAAGACGAAGCGAATGGCCAGCCCGGCCCGGAAATAAGACGGGTTGACCCGCAGGCTCCCCAGTCCGATGGCCGCCTCGATCTCGTCGAGGGGCACCGTGATGGCTTCGTCCTCGACGATCTTCAGCGGCAGGTCCGCGCCGGCCGTGCCGAAGTAGCGCAGGTCGAAGGCCAGGACGACATGGCGGAAGGCCTCGTAGGCCGCCTCGACCCCGGCGTTCATCCCGTACTTGGTGTCCGGCCCGAAGGCCGCGACCATGTGGAACGTGCCGGCGGTCAGCCGGTACTCCTCTCCCACGAGGGCCAGCGCGGCGGACGTGTAGTCGATGTAACCGGCCTTTCCTTCGAAGTGAAGGAGGCTCGGCCCGGCCGAAGCGCTCAACGTCAGGTTGTTGCTGACGCGGACGCGGGCCAGGGCGTTCAGGCTGAAGGTGGTCTGGGTCAGGTCCCCGCTCGGGGCCGGGCCTTCGACGGTGAAGACGTAGGTCTCGGGCTCGAAGGCCGTGAACTGCAGGGTGACGTCGTAGGGATCGTTCGTTCCGCCGAAGCGGGGGCGGTGGTGGTCGGCCAGGATCTGGAGGCCGAAGTTCTCGGTGAAGAGGATGTTGAAATAGCCGTTCATGCCGGACGTCGTCTTGGCCTTGAAGCGGACGGTCTGGGCGGCGGCGCTGTCGATGAACCGGTCGGCCGGCATGAACGGGGGCTTGTAGACGTTGTGGTAGGTCGCGTCCATGGTCGGGCCGACCAGCGTCCAGCCGAAGCCGAGCTCGAACCGGAGATCGCCCGCGGCCAGGGGAACAGCCGCCGCGGCGAGGAGAACGAAGGCGAAAATCGACGAGAGCTTCCGGGTCATGGTCCTGGCGCCTCCTGGCGGGGAGGAGCGTAGCACGCCGGGCCGGTCGAAGTCAACCCCGTCGGCTTCCAACTCCTTTAAGATCAACCCGTTTCGGCGGCGACGGGCTTACCCGAAGAAGACCTTGGCCATGTCGTACAGCTCGGCGTCGACGGTCTTGGGCTCGGCCAGGGCCTCATCGAGAGGCACCGCGACGATACGGTTGCCGCGCAGCCCGACCATGATGCCGAATTTCTCGTCCTTGACCAGGTCGATGGCGGCGATGCCGTAGCGGGTGGCCAGGATGCGGTCGAAGGCCGTCGGCGATCCGCCCCGCTGGATGTGGCCGAGCACGGTGACCCGGGTGTCGATGGCCGTGCGCATCTCGATCTCGCGGGCGATCAAGTTGCCGATGCCGCCCAGGCGGACGTGGCCGAAGGCGTCCTCCTCGCCCGACTGGAGGATCAGGCTGGCGTCCTTGGGCTTGGCCCCTTCGGCGACGACGACGATGCTGAAGAGCTTGCCGCGCTCGCGGCGCTTCTGGATCTGGGCGCAGATCTCGTCCAGGTCGAACGGGAACTCGGGGATGAGGATGATGTCGGCCCCGCCGGCCAGCCCGCCCTCGACGGCGATCCAGCCGGCGTGGCGGCCCATGACCTCGACGACCATGACCCGGTGGTGGGCCTCGGCCGTGGTGTGCAGGCGGTCCAGGGCCTCGGTGACCACGGTGATGGCGGTGTCGAAGCCGAACGTGTAGTCGGTCCCGGACAGGTCGTTGTCGATCGTCTTGGGCACGCCGACGCAGCGCAGGCCCTTGTCGTAGAGCTTCTTGGCCACGCCCAGGGTGTCTTCGCCGCCGATGGCGATGACGGCGTCGAGCTCGAACTTCTCGACCTGGGAGAAGATCTTGCCGACCCCGTCCTCGACCCGGAAGGGGTTGGTCCGGGAGGTGCCGAGGATGGTGCCGCCGCGGGGGAGGATGCCGGAGATGGCGTTCAGGTCGAGGGGGTAGATCTTGCCCTCGACGAGCCCCAGCCAGCCGCTCTTGATGCCCAGGATGTCGAAGCCGTAGTTGACGATGCCCTTGCGGGTCACGGCCCGGATGACCGCGTTGAGGCCGGGGCAATCTCCGCCGCCGGTCAGGATGCCGACTCTCATGTTCTCAAACCTCCGAGACGAAATACCCGTCGACTCCCCGAAACCTTTCGAGGATTATACCCGCCGCCGCCCGTCATTTCAAGCGGCCGGGGGGGAGCGTCCCTTGAATGCCGGGCGACGGGGGAGTATCCTGGTGGCAAGCCCGTTCGACGCAAGGCGGTCCGATGATCGAGTTGCGAGGCGTTTCCAAGAAGTTCTCGGTCTTCACCGTCGTCAACGACGTCAGCTTCGCCGTCCGGCCGGGCGAGGTCCTGGGCTACCTGGGCCCCAACGGGGCCGGCAAGACCACGACCATCCGCATGCTGGCCGGCCTGCTGGAGCCGAGCCGGGGCGAGATCCTGTTCGAAGGCCGGCCGATCCGCGACGATCTCTACGCCTACAAGAAGCGCCTCGGCTACATCCCCGAGCAGTCGGAGATCTACCCGCACTTGAGCGCCTACGATTACCTGACCATGGTCGGGCGCCTGCGGCGCCTGCCGGCCCGGGCCCTCAAGGACAGGATCCTCGGCTTCCTGGACATCTTCGGCCTGCGCCACGACATGGACAGCGCCCTGGCCACCTATTCGAAAGGCATGCGGCAGAAGGTCCTCATCGCGGCCGCCCTGCTCCACGATCCGGATATCCTGCTGCTCGACGAGCCGCTCTCCGGCCTGGACGTGACCACGGGGCTGGTCATCCGCGACCTGATCAAAAGACTGGCCGCGGAGGGGAAGATCATCATCTATTCCTCCCACGTCCTCGAGGTCACCGAGCAGGTCTGCTCGCGGATCGTCATCCTCCACGAGGGGAACGTGGTGGCCGACGATTCGGTGGCCAACCTGCGGGCTCTCATGCACCTGCCCTCGCTGGCCGAGATCTTCAGCCAGCTCGTCGTCCACGAAGACACCGCGCTCGCCGCCGGGCGCCTCGTCGAGACCATGAAGAGGAGCGGCTGACGGCCGTGGCCGCCGCCCGGCTGCGGGAGCTGCGGGAGGACGCGGGCCAGCTCGGCCTGCTCACCCGGCACTTCTTCGAGCGGCTGTTCCGCAACGATTTCGTCGATTTCGAGGACCAGATGAAGGCCCGCCTGATCGCCGTTCTGGCGGTCCTGGCGGCGGTCATGGGCTGGGCGTCCCAGATGCTCGTCTTCTTCAAGTACGAGCTGTCGCCCGACGCCGGCACGTCCTGGCAGGAAAAGAACTACGTCTTCGTCCTGATGATGCTCCTCTTCGGCATCGTCACCCTGCTCGATTGGGAGGTGCTCTTCCCCGACCGCCGCGACTTCGTCAACCTGACGCCCCTGCCGGTCCGGATGCGGACGATCTTCGCCGCCAAGCTGGCCTCGTTCCTGGCCTTCATCGGCCTGTTCTCGGCGGCCATGAACATCCTGTCCTCGGTCGTCTTCGCGCTTTTCCTGGCCCAGTGGCGGTCGAACAGCCTGACCTTCCTGGCCTGGCACGTCCTGGCCCATCTCATCAGCGCCTTCGCCGCCTGTTTCTGCGTCTTCTTCGCCTGCGTCCTCGTCAACTTCTTCCTGATGGCCTTCCTGCCGGGCCCCCTCTACCGCCGGGCCTCGGCGCTGGTCCGGTTCGTCCTGATCGGAGCGTCGCTCTTCCTGCTGCTGTCGTTCCTGGTCGAGCCCGGGAACTTGAGCGGCGCCCTTCGCTCCCTGCCCCGGCTCAAGGACCACGGCTCGCCGCTCGTCGGGCGGCTCCCCTCGATGTGGTTCGTCGGGCTCTACGAGGTCCTGCTGGGCACGACGGACCCGGTGTTCAGGGGCCTGGCCGGGACGGCGGTTTGGGCGCTCGGGCTTTCGCTGGGGGCCTTCGGCCTGGCCTGCGGCTTGAGCTATCTCAAGCACTACCGCCGGACCCTGGAGTCGGCGAAAAGGCGGCCCCAGTCCGGCCGCCTTCGAGAGAGCGCCTCCGGCTGGGTCGAAACGATCTATCTCCGGAGCCCCGAGGCCCGGGCCGTGGGCGGCTTTTTCTCGAGAACGGTCCGGTCGAGCCCCAGGCATCGGGCCGTGATCGTCAACGGCCTGGCCGTGGGAGCCGCCCTGGCCACCCTGGTTGTGGTCGCCAACCGGAGGAACCTTGAGGCCTTGAGCCCGGCCAACGCCTATTTCCTGGCCCAATCGCTGCTGCTCGTTTTCGTTCTCCTGGGCGCGCTGCGGGCCGCGGCCGACCTGCCGGCCGCGCTCGAGAGCAACTGGGTCTTCCGGCTGACCGAGACGCCGCGGCGCGACCGGTACGCCGCCGGGCTCAAGAACACGATCCTCGTCCGCTGGTGCTTGCCGCTCGCGGCCGTGATCTTCGCCGGCCACTGGCGGCTTTGGCGGGACGCCCGGGCGGCCGCGCTCCACGCGCTGTTCTGCCTGGCCCTGGCGGCCCTCGGGACCGAGGTGTTCTTTTTCCATGTCCCGAAGATCCCCTTCGCCTGCACCCGCGTCCCGGGCAAGCTGCAGCTCCAGACCCGCGCCGTGCCCTATGTGGCAGGCATCCTGGGGCTCCTGGCCGCCCTGGCCGGATTTGAAAAGGCCCTCCTGGCCCACCCCGGGTCGTTCTGGATCTTCGCCGCCGCGTCGGCCGCCCTGTGGGCCGGCTTGAGGACCCTCAATGCCCGGTTCCTGCGAGGCCGTCCCCTGGTCTTCGACGAAGAGCCGGAGCCGGCCATGATCGGCTTCCCGGAGGATGCCGGATGAAAGCCGGACGGGCCGCCATTTCCCTGGCTCTCGCCGTTCTGGCCCTGGCCGCGGCCGGGTGCCGGGGCCGGTCGGTCGAAGGCTGGAGCACCCGGGCCCGGGACATGCTCCTGACCAGCGGGCCGACGCAGGTCGTCGTTTCGTCCTCCCGGGTGCCCGGGTACTGGGCCCGGCTGACCGGCAGCGACCAGGATGTCTTCCTCTACACCAAGGACCGCTCGTTCGAAGCCGGGAACCGGGTCACCGTGGCGGGGCCGTTCGGCGGCTCTTACATGGACGTTTTCGGCGAGGAGACGGGCGTCTACATGAAGGACTGTTCGGCGACCCTGTGGGTCGTCTGGAAGATCTCGAGGACCGCGGATGTCGAAGACCCCTAGGATCCTGGCGCCGCTGTTGTTGGCCGGGCTGGTCCTGGTCGCCGCGGCCTGCGACTCCGAATGGCACGGCTGGGCCGAACCCGACGAGCTGAAGGTCAAGGTCCTCTCCGGTCCTCTGTTCGTCCGGACCGCCGCCGGCGATTACATCGACGGCTGTTTGGCCGTCTACGACAAGGATCTCCGGCCCACGCGGATGTTCATGGCCCTGGAATTGCCCCGTTACGCCGTCGGCGACCGGCTGATCGTCACCGGCCGCTTCAAAGGCGATGTCGTCCGTTTGACCGCGGACGCGACTCCGGAAAAAGTGCCGGTCTTCGAGGTCGAGCGGGCGCGGCCGAACGTCCCCACCGCGCCGGACATCCCGCCGGTCAAATAGTCCGCTCGCCGGAGCCGGCGCCTTGCCCCGCCTTGACCGGCCCGGGGCTTTTGTTTAAGGTAGGGGAGACACCCATCGCGAACGACGGAGGAGGACCCCATGGCGGCGACGATCATCAGCGGCAAGGACGTCTCGGCCCGGATCCGGGAGGAGCTCAAGGCCCGGGCGGCCCGGCTCAAGGAGAAGGGGCACACGCCCGGCCTGGCGGTCGTCCTCGTCGGCGAGGACCCGGCCTCGGTGTCCTACGTCACGGCCAAGGGCAGGGCGGCCGAGGAGATCGGCATCTTCGAGACGACCATCCGCATGCCGGCGGAGACTCCCGAAGCCGAGATCCTCAAGGTCGTCGACGACCTCAACCGGGACGAGCGCTACAACGGCTTCCTCGTCCAGGTGCCGTTGCCCAAGCACGTCAGCGCGGAAAAGGTCGTCAACCTCATCACCCCCGACAAGGACGTCGACGGCTGGCATCCCGTCAACGTCGGCCGGATGCTTCGCGGCGAGCCCTGCCCGCTGCCCTGCACGCCCTATGGCGTTGTCCAGCTTCTGGCCCGGACAGGCTTCAGCCCGGAAGGCAAGCACGTCGTCATCTGCGGCCGCAGCAACATCGTCGGCAAGCCGCTGGCGGCCATGCTCATCCAGAAGCGCAAAGGGGCCAACGCCACGGTGACGGTCTGCCACACGGGCACGCCGGACATGTCCAAATACACCCTCCAGGCCGACATCCTGGTCGCGGCCATGGGCGTTCCGCGCGCCATCACCGCCGACATGGTGCCCGCCGGCTGCGTGGTCATCGATGTCGGCAACACGCGCATCGAGGATCCGAAGGCGGCCAAGGGGTTTCGTTTTGTCGGCGACGTGGATTTCGAGTCCATCAAGGAGAAGGCGGCGGCCATCACCCCGGTGCCCGGCGGCGTCGGGCCGATGACGGTCACGATGCTGATGATGAACACCATCGAGGCCGCCGAGCGGCGGGCCGGCCTGGCGGCCTGATCCGTCGCGCCCGGCCCGCGGTCCCGTCATGAAGATCGGCAAGATCGACGAATCCGATTTCCGCTCCCTGATCATGGGCAAGTTCGGCCGGCCCGATCCGAGCGTCCTCGTGCCGCCCCGGAGCGGCGTCGACGCCGGCGTCGTCGACCTCGGCGGCGGCCGGGTCCTGGTCGTGGCCGAAGACCCCATCTTCACCATGCCCGGCCTGCCGCTGGAGATGTTCGGGCGGTTCACCGTCCATATCGGGGCCAGCGACGTCGCCGTCATGGGCCTCAAGCCCCGGTACATGACGTATTCGCTGCTCCTGCCGCCCAACACGGCCCGGCAGGACATCAAGCGGATCGTCGACTCGATCCACCGGGCCGCCCGCGGCCTGGCCATCGCCATCGTCGGCGGCCACACCGGGTTCTATCCCGGCTTCACGGCCCCGACGATCGGCGGCATCACCGTCTTCGCCATCGGGCGAAAAAAAGACCTGATCACCCCGGCCGGGGCCCGGCCCGGCGACGCGGTGGTCCTGACCAAAGGCCCGGCCATCGAGACGGCGGCCCTGCTGGCATTCTTGAGGGAAGGGGAGCTGCTGTCCCGGCATCCGGCGGCCCTCGTGGCCAAGGCCAAAGGTCTGGCCGGGGCCATCACCGTGGTCGAAGACGCCCTGACGGCCGCGGCCGGCGGCGGGGTCACGGCCATGCACGACGCGACCGAGGGCGGGGTCATGGGCGGGCTGTTCGAGATCGCCGCCGCGAGCGGCGTCGGCCTGGCGGTCGACGAGAGCCGTTTCGTCTATCCGCCGGAGGTGCGCATGGTCTGCGAGACCTTCGGCCTCGATCCGGTCCGGGCCATCGCCGAAGGCAGCCTGCTCCTGACGGTCAGGCCGGACAAGAGCGCGGCCGTCATCGCCCGGCTGAAGGGGAAACGCATCGCCGCGTCCGTCATCGGGGAGGTCGTCAAAGACCGGCGCCGGCGGACCCTCCGCCGGATCGACGGCCGGGTCGAGCCGTTGGCCATCCCGGAGCAGGACCCGTTCTGGCCGGCGTTCTTCGAGGGACTGGCGAAGGCCTAGCGGGCCCTGGCCTTGGCCTTTCTCTCTTTCTTCTCGGCCATGGCCATGGCGTCCTTGAGGGTGATGCCGTCGAAATAGTCCTTGAGCAGGTCCGTGGCGTGCTTCCAGATCTCGAAGGTCGGGCAGGAGTCCGTGAATTCGCAGTAGCTCCCGTCCTCGATGCATTCGACGAGACAGCAGTTGCCTTCCAGGGCGTGGAGGATCTCGCTCAACTTGATGTCCTCGGGCTTGCGGGCCAGGGTATAGCCGCCGCCGGCGCCGCGGATGCTCTTGACCAGGCGGTTGATCTTGAGGGGGATGATGATCTGCTCGAGGTAGCGGATGGAGATGCGCTCGTCCTCGGCGATGTTCTTGAGGATGACGGCTTCGCTGCCGGCCCCGTAGTGGCGTCCGAGGTTGAGCATCAGGCGCGTGCCGTAGCGCCCCTTGGTCGAGAGTCTGATCATGGCCGCTCCTTAAGTGACCATTCTACAGGGCTTGCCGGGGAATATCAACACGGTTTGATAGGAATTATCAGGTTAGTCAGGTCGCCCGTCGGGGGCCGACGCGGCGGCTTGACACCCCCCGCGCCTCGTGAGTATCCTAATCCCGAAATCCCTTCGACAAAGGAACGCCCATGCCTCGTCAGATCCTGCTCGGCGACGAAGCCGTGGCCCTGGGGGCCGTCCACGCCGGCCTCTCGGCCGCCTATTCCTATCCCGGCACCCCGGCCTCCGAGATCCTCGAGTTCCTCGTCCGCCTGTCGGCCGAGACCAAGGACTTCAAGGCGGTCTGGTCGGTCAACGAGAAGGTGGCCTATGAGGAGGCCTTGGGAGCCTCCTTCGCCGGCAAGAGGGCCCTGGTCTCGTTCAAGCACGTCGGCCTGAACGTCGCGGCCGATCCGTTCATGAATTCGGCCATCACCGGGGCCAACGGCGGCTTCCTGGTCGTCAGCGCCGACGATCCCGGCATGCACAGCTCCCAGAACGAGCAGGACAGCCGCTACTACGTCCAGTTCGCCCAGATCCCCGGCTTCGAGCCCTCCGACCACCAGGAGGCCTACGACATGGCCCGGGAGGCCTACGACCTCTCGGAGCGGCTCGGCCTGCCGGTCCTGATGCGGCTCGTCACCCGGCTGTCGCACAGCCGCTCGGCCGTCGAGACCCGCCCCTCCCGGGCCCAGAACGAGCTGAAGAAAGGAGCCGGCCGGGACTGGATCCTGCTCCCCGTCAACGCCCGGCGCCGCTTCGGCCTGCTCCTCGACCGGCAGGCCGAGATGGTCCGCTACGCCGAGGCCTCGCCCTTCAACCGCCTCGAGCTCAACCGCGGGGACCGGTCGTTCGGCGTCGTCGCCTCGGGCATCGCCTACAACTACTTCCGCGAGGCCGTGGCCGGGTCGGGCGCCCCGCCCTCCTTCCTCAAGGTCTCGACCTATCCTCTGCCCGAAGGCCTGGTCCGCGAGCTGGTCGGCCACGTCGACCGCGTCCTCGTCCTCGAGGACGGCTATCCCTTCATCGAACGGCAGATCAAGGGCCTGTTCGGCGTGCCGGGCAAGACCGTGTCGGGCCGGACGGACGGGTCCCTGCCGGCCCAGGGCGAGCTGACCCCCGACATCGTCCGCCGGGCCCTCGGCCGGGCGCCTCTGGCGTCCCTGCCGGCGAGCGGCCTGCCGCTGGCCGGCCGGCCGCCGCAGCTCTGCGCCGGCTGTCCGCACGCCGACACCTTCAAGGCCCTCAACAAGGCCCTCGAGGGTTACGCCCTCTCGAACGTCTTCAGCGACATCGGCTGCTACACGCTCGGCGCCCTGCCGCCGCACAACGCCATCCACAGCTGCGTCTGCATGGGCGCCAGCGTCGGCATGGCCCGCGGCGCCTCGGACGTCGGCCTCCGCCCGGCCGTTTCGGTCATCGGCGACTCGACCTTCGCCCACTCGGGCATCACGCCGCTCTTGAGCGCCGCCCGGGCCGATACCGACATGACCGTCGTCATCCTCGACAACGCCACGACGGCCATGACCGGCGGCCAGCCGACCTACGGCTCGGGCGAAGGGCTGCTGCGCCTCGTCGAGGGCCTGGGGGTCGCCAAAGAGCATCTTCGGACGATCGAGCCCCTGCCCAAGCACCACGAGACCAACGTCCGGATCCTCAAGGACGAGATCGAACACCACGGCCTGTCCGTCGTCGTGGCGGTCCGCGAGTGCGTCCAGGAACAGCGGAAGAAGAGGAGCTAGGCCATGAAACAGGACATCATCCTCGCGGGCGTGGGCGGCCAGGGCATCCTGTCGATCGCCTATGTCATCGACAACGCGGCCCTGGCCGACGGCCTGTCCTTCAAGCAGGCCGAGGTCCACGGCATGGCCCAGCGCGGCGGCGCCGTCCAGTCCCACCTGCGGCTCTCGGACGGGACGATCTGGAGCGACCTCATCCCCAAGGGCGAAGCCGACCTGATCCTGAGCGTCGAGCCCCTCGAGGCCCTGCGCTACATGGACTACCTCCGGCCCGACGGCCTGGTCGTGACCAGCTCGACCCCCTACAAGAACATCTCCGATTACCCGGACCTCGAGAAGGTCCTGGCAGCCGTGCGCCAGGCCCCCCGAAACGTCATCGTCGACGCGGAAAAGCTGGCCAAGGAAGCCGGCACGGTCAAAGCCCAGAATATCGTCCTTCTCGGAGCGGCGGCGCCGGTCCTGATCCTCAAGGAGGCCAGCCTCCTGGCCACCATCGACCGGCTCTTCCGCGGCCGGGGCCTGCCGGTCCTGGAGGCCAACCTGAAGGCCTTCGAGCTGGGCAAGAAAGCGGCGCTCGTCCGATGAGCGCCCCCTGGGCCCGGACCGTCCGCGTCCTCGAACGGGCCGAGAGGGACGGCCGCGACTTCCTGCTCGAGCCGGAGGTCTACGAGGTCCTCAAGGACGCCGGGCTCTCCACGCCGCGGCATTTTTTCCTTCCCGTCGGCCAAGCCCCGACCCAAGCGGCCCTGAAGGCCCTGGGCGCGGCCCGGGTGGTGGTCAAGATCGTCTCGCCCCTCGTCATCCACAAATCCGATGTCGGCGGGGTAGCCCTTGTCGAGGCCCGGCCGGCCGCCGTCAAAAAGGCCTGCGCGGCCATGCTCCGGACCGTCGTCGCCCGCACCCCGGCCGCCGAGCGCAAGGCCGTCGCGGCTTCGCTCCGCGGCTTCCTCGTCGTCGAGAAGGTCGCCTTCGACGACGCCGGCTTCGGCTCGGAGATCCTCTTCGGCCTCCGGCAGTCCCGGGACTTCGGGGCCGTGCTGACCGTCGGGTCGGGCGGTCTCGACGTCGAGTACATGAACGCCCGGCTCAAGGAGGGGCGAGCGGTGGCCATTGCCTCGGCCCACCTCCTCGAGGACGACGGGGCCCTGGCGCTGCTCGAACCCCTGGCCTTCTTCGGTAAAGTGGCCGCGGAGTTCCGCGGCCGCCGGCCGCTCGTGGCGCCCCGGGTCCTGGCCGACGCCCTGGTCCGCTTCCGCGACCTGGCGGCCGCCTTTTCGGCCCAAGATCCGGCCACGCCGTTCGTGCTCGAAGAGGCGGAGGTCAATCCCTTCGTCGTCCGCCGCGGCCGGCTCGTGCCTCTCGACGGCGTCTGCCGCTTCTCGCGGGCCAAGGCCGCGGCCTCGGCCCGGCCCGTCGCGGCCGTCGGCCGGCTGCTCAAGCCGGCGACCATCGGCCTCATCGGCGTCTCGGAGAAGATGAACATCGGCCACGTCATCCTGAACAACATCCTCAAGGCCGGTTTCCCGGTCTCGCGGGTGACCGTGGTCAAGCCGGGGCTGGACGCGATCGAGGGCTGCCGCTGCGTCCCCGCCGTCGCCGACATGCCCGAGACGGTCGATCTGTTCGTCCTGACCCTCGGGGCCGATCAGTGCTACGACGTCATGAAGGACCTGGTCGACCACGGCAAGGCGCGTTCGGTCATCCTGATCGCCGGCGGCATGGGCGAAAAGGAAGGCGGGGCCTCGATCGAGGACCGTCTCCGGGCCTTGCTGGCCGAGGGCCGCGCCGCCGGGCGCACCACCCCGGTCGTCAACGGCGGCAACTGTCTGGGCGTCGTCTCCAAGCCCGGCCGCTACGACACGCTGTTCATCCCCGGCTACAAGCTGCCCCGTCCGGAGACGGCCGGCTCGGCCTCGGCCATGATCAGCCAGAGCGGGGCCTTCATGATCTGCCGCCTGAGCAAGCTGCCGGCCCTCGAGCCGCTCTATTCGGTGTCCCTGGGCAACCAGCTCGACCTGACCGTTTCCGACTATCTGAACTACCTCAAGGACGATCCGGCGGTCCGGACGTTCAGCGTCTACATGGAGGGCTTCAAGCCCGGCGACGGGCTGGCCTTCGTCCGGGCCGTCCGCGAGATCACGGCCTCCGGGCGGCCGGTCCTGGTCTACAAGGCCGGGCGCAGCCCCGAGGGCCGCTCGGCCACCTCGAGCCACACCGCTTCGGTGGCCGGCGACTACGGCGTCTTCAAGGCCCTCTGCGGTCAGGCCGGGGCCATCGTGGCCAACGACCTCTTCGAGTTCGAGAGCTTCATGAAAGGCCTGGCCTGGCTGGAGGGGCGGCGCGTCCGCGGCCGGCGGGTCGGTCTGATCAGCAACGCCGGTTTCGAGTGCGTCATGATGGCCGACAACCTCAAGGACGGGGCCGGCCTCGACCTGGCCGCGTTCGCGCCGGGGACACGGGAGCGCATCTTGGAGAGCCTGCGGCCGCTCGGCATCGACAAGCTGCTCGACATCCACAACCCGCTCGACGTCACCCCGGTCGCGGACGACGCCGCGTTCATGGACAGCGCCGCGGCCTTCGTCGGGGACCCGGGCGTCGATTGCGCGGTCGTCTCCAACGTGCCGCTGACCAAGGCCATGCAGACCCTGCCGGCGGGGGAGGGGCACGCCGAGGACCTGACCCGGCCCGGCGGCTTCGCGTCCCGGATGATCGAGCTCTTCCGGGCCACCGACAAACCGGTCGTGGTCAACATCGACGCCGGCCCGCTCTACGATCCGCTGGCCGCGCATCTCGAGAAGGCCGGGATCCCGGTCTTCCGCCGGGCCGACGAGGCGCTCCGCTTCCTGCGGGTCTACGTCGACCGCATGTCCCGCCGGGGATAAGCCGCCCATCCGGGCGCTCCGGCCGTCCCGAAAGGGGGACGTTCCGGTTTTCCAAAACGGGGACGTTTCGCCGCCGCAGGCAACTCCCCGCCGGCCGGGGAGCCGGAGGCCTATCCCGAGCCAAAGCCCAAGAGAGGGACTGCCGCGGATCGGAGGAAGAACCGTTCTTTTTCCGGCCGGGGGGCCGCGGGCCGGACGGCGCCCGCGAGCCTAGCGGCGGCGGGACTGGAACTTGTGGGGGAACCCGGACGGGTTCGTGGTCGTGATCGGTCCGGTGTGGCAGACGTTGCAGGAGGTCGGCTGCGAGCCGCCGTGGGCGCCGACCACGCCGTTGATGCCGCCGCCCTTGGAATTATCGTGGCAGACCTTGCAGCTGCCGAGCGCCAGGGCCTTGGACTGATACTGGACGGCCTGGTAGTTGTCGACCTCTTTGTTCGAAGGCACCTGGGCATGGGCCGGGCCATGACAGGCCGGGCAGGACAGGCCGCCGTGGCCGACGCCGTCGCGGTAGAGGGACGTGCCGGTGTCGACGTCGGCGACGAAGGTATGGCAGTCGACGCACTTGGGCTCGGTCGCCCAGGGCACGCGGCCGGCGGCGATGGTGGCCGCCAGGTCGACCAGGGAGCCGTGGCAGGTCGTGCACTGGCCGGAGGTGTTGGTATGGGCCGTGCTGCGGTTGCCCAGGGTCGTCGTCCCCGGATGGCAATCGTAGCAGCCGATGCTCTGGTTGTAGTGGAAGATATGGATGGCGTAGGACAACGTTTCCTCGGCCGCCGTGGAGCCCGTCCGCCCCATGGCCGGGCTGTCGTGGCAAGAGGCGCAGAGCACCGGCTGGCCGTCCTCGACGAAGGTCGTATCCTGGCCGTCGTCGTGCTCCTGCAGAACCGAGCCGACCTCGGTGTCGCCGACCGATGTCCCATGGCACTTGGCGCAGTTGATCTCGTCGGAGGTCTCCACCGTGGCCCGGGTCCGGGCCAGCTCGGCGCCCGTCGAGGAGTCCCGGACGACGATCTCGGCGACCTGGTAGGGGTCCCAGGCGCCGGCGTCGTTGATCGGCACGACGGGGATGCCGTCGGCCTGGAAATGCCCGTCCTTGAGGAGCAGCGTGCCCGTCAGGGCGTTGTGGACGCCGGGATCGACGAAATTGAGGCCGGTGTCGTGGGCCAGGTCGACGCCGTACAGCCCGAAGGCGTTGTCCCAGAACTGGGAGAAGTCGCGGACCGGATCGGTCGTCGTCTTGCCGTAGGAGGAGGCGTTGCCGACGAGGCTGTATTCCACCGTCACCCCAGTCGTCACGATCTGGGGCGGATCGCCGCGCCGGACGACCTGGGCCACCAGGGTGTTGTAGGGCGCCGAGAGGACCCCGGCGTCGTAGGTCGAGTCGAGGAAATGCATGCCCTGCGCGCTCCAGGCCAGGACGACGTAGGACATCGAGGCGGCCGGGATGTCGACGGCCGTGGTGACGTCTTTGGCCGAACAGGCGGCCAGAAAAGCGGCCAGCGGCAGGACGAGGAGGGCCAGGGCGGTCCTTCGGCGGTCAGGCATGCATCTCTCCTTCCGGGCTATTATTCACGGATTCCCGCTAATTTGCAAACGCTGGTCCGGCCCGGTCCGTTTCCTTGTCACCCCCGAAGGGCCGTGATACAATCGACGGGCATGATCAAGGCCGCCGTTCTCGCCGCCGCCCTGGCCTGCCTAGGAGGGACCGTCCCGATGAACAGCCCCCAGAGCCCCGATCCCGGCCCCCTGGCCTCGTATATCCCCCGGACGGCCGGGCCCTGGCTCTCGGAGGCCGACCAGGTCTTCGACGCCGATTCCATCTTCTCCTACATCGACGGGGCCGGCGAGGTCTACCGCGCCTACAACATGAGGCGGTTGGTGGCCCGCCGCTTCCACAAGGACGGCAAGCCCGACCTGGTCGTGGACGCGTTCGACATGGGCACGCCGGAGGACGCCTTCGGCGTCTTCACCCACGATCTCGACGGCGAGGACGCCGCCATCGGGCAGGGCTCGAACTACAAAGCCGGGCTGTTGTCGTTCTGGAAGGACCGCTATTTCCTCTCGGTCTACGCCGAGGCGGAGACCCCGGAGACCAAGGCCCTCGTCCTCGAGCTGGGCCGGGCCATCGCCGCGGCCATCCCCGGCGAGGGGAGGAGGCCGGAGCTGCTGGAGCTTCTCCCGGCCGAGGGCCTGGACGCCCGCGGGGTCCGCTGCTTCCGCACCTTCGCCGTCCTCAACCACCACCGGTTCGTGGCCGCCGCCGACATCCTGCGGTTCGATCGGGCCGAAGAAGCGGTCCTGGCCCCCTACGCCGGCGAGGGCGGCCGGAGCGACCTGCTGATCGTCATCTACGGTCGGGAGAAGGAAGCGGAAGCGGCCGCCGCGTCCTTTCGCGGCGCGTATCTCCCGGGCTCCCGGAGAATCCCGGTGCGGATGACGAACGGCCGCTGGACCGCCTGCCGGGCGCTGGCCCGGTGTGTCGCGGTCGTTTTCGACGCGGCCACGGCCGGCGAGGCGGAAGCCCGGCTGAACGCCGTCGCCGAGTTGGCGGCCAAACCGCGCGGCGGCGCTCGCCCCGCCGGCTCCGAGATCTAGGACCGTCGAGAAGTCAAAGAGGTCAAGACATGAAAAAGACAACCATCACCCGAAGGGATTTCCTCAAGGTCGCCTCCGTCGCGCCGCTGGCCGGGGCCGCGCTGCCGACCCTTCACGGCGCCGCGGCCGGTCCGAACGGGCCCGCCGCGCCGGCGGCCGCGGACAAGGTCCGGGTCGTGCTCGTCCGCGACCCCGGCCCGCTCGGCCCGGGCGGCGCTCCGCCGGCCGAGGTCGTCCAGCGCATGCTCGACGACGCCGTCAAGGCCCTGCTCGGCGAGGCCGACGTCGTCAAGGCCTGGAAGACGCTCATCAAGGCCGACGACACCGTCGGCATCAAGACGAACGTCTGGACCTATATTCCGACCACGGCCGAGGTCGAACAGGCCCTCAAGCGGCGCGTCCTGGACGCCGGGGTGGCCGAGGACCGCATCGGCATCGACGACCGCGGCGTCCTGCGGCACCCCGTCTTCCAAAAAGCCACCGCCCTCATCAACGCCCGGCCCATGCGGACCCACCATTGGTCCGGCGTCGGCAGCCTGATCAAGAACTACATCATGTTCACGCCCCAGCCCTCCGCCTGGCACGGCGACACCTGCGCCGACCTGGCCCGGATCTGGGATCTGCCGATCGTCAAGGGCAAGACGCGCCTGAACGTCCTGGTCATGTTCACCCCCCTGTTCCACAGCGTCGGGCCGCACAACTTCGCCAAGGAATACACGTGGGACTACAAGGGCCTCATCGTCAGCCGCGACCCGGTGGCGGCCGACGCGACCGGCCTGCGCATCATCCAGGCCAAGCGGCGGGAGTTCTTCGGCGACGACCGGCCGCTGCAGATGGACCCGCACCACATCGCCCTGGCCGACACGCGCCACCATCTCGGCGTCGCCGACCCGGCCCGCATCGACCTGGTCAAGCTCGGCTGGACGGAAGGGATCCTGATCTAGATGCCGATCTACGAATACCGCTGCGGCGACTGCCGCCGCAAGACGACGGCGGTGACCCTCTCGGTCAAGGAAGCCGTCGAGCCCGTCTGCCGGCACGGCGGCGGGACGCGCCCGACCAAGCTCGTCTCGCGCGTGGCCGTCCGCACGCCCGAGGAGAGCCGGCTGGAGAGCCTGGCCGACCCGGCGGCGCTGGCCGGGCTCGACGAGAACGACCCCAAGAGCGTGGCCCGCTGGATGAAGCGCCTGGGGCGGGAGATGGGCGAGGAGGCCGGCGAGGACCTCGACCGGGAGATCGACCAGGCCATGGACGACGCGGCCCGGGAGAAAGAGGCCGCCGCCGGCGGAAATGACGGGGAGGACTTTTAATGGAGATCCTGCTGTTCGCCGGCGGCGCCGTCTTCGGGGCCCTGGTCGTGCTCCTGGTCCATCTGCTGCGAAAGAAGGACACCCGGGAGATCGCCCGGGCCCTGGCCCGCGAGACCGAGGCCGAGAAGGTCCGGGACCTCGAGGTCCTGATCGGCCGCATCAGGGACAGTTTCGGGGCCCTGTCGCAGGACGCCCTGTCGTCGTGCACGACCGAGCTCGTCAAGCTGGCCAAGGAGAACCTGGACGGCCGTGTTCATCTCGGCGAGAAGGACCTCGAGTCGAAAAGGCTGCTCATCGACCAGAACCTGGCCACGATGAAGGGCGACATCCACAAAATGCAGGAGCTGGTCTCGAAGTTCGAGACCGAGCGGGCCCGCCAGTACGGCCAGCTCGACAGCCAGCTCAAGACGGCGGCCCGGGAGACCTCGCGCCTCCAGGACACCGCCGACCACCTGCGCCAGGCCCTGGTCAGCACCAAGGCCCGCGGCCAATGGGGCGAACGCATGGCCGAGGACGTCCTGCGGCTGGCCGGCTTCGTCGAGGGCGTCAACTACATCAAGCAGAAGGTCCTGGACCTGGCCGCCTCGCGTCCGGACTACACCTTCCGGCTGCCGCAGGGCCTGAAGGTCAACATGGACGTCAAGTTCCCGCTCAACGGCTACCTGCGCTACCTCGAAGCCGACAGCGACGCGGCCCGGGACGGGCACAGGGCCCAGTTCCTGCGCGACGTCCGGACCCGGATCAAGGAAGTCACCACCCGCGACTACATCAATCCCGAGGAGAAGACCCTGGACTACGTCCTGGTCTTCATCCCCAACGAGCAGGTCTACGCCTTCATCAACGAGAGCGATCCGGGCCTCATGGACGAGGCCCTGAAGAACAAGGTCATCCTCTGCTCGCCGTTCACGCTGTTCGCCATCCTGGCCATCATCCGCCAGTCGCTCGACAACTTCAGCATGGAGAAGACGGCCGGCGAGATCCTCGGCCTGGTCCAGAACTTCAAGAAGGAATGGGAGAAGTTCGCCGAGGCCATGGCCAAGATGGGCGAGAAGCTCGACGGCGCGCGCGAGGAATTCCGGAAGATGACGACGACGCGGCACGACAAGCTCGACAAGTCCATCCGCAAGATCGAGGACCTGCAGCGGCGGGAGGGCCTTCCCGGAGCGCCGGGGCTCGGGCCCGAGGCCGAGGTCCCGGCCCTCGAGGCCGGCGACGACAAGGCCGAAGCCGACTAGCCGGGCCCGGACAAGGAGCGGCACCGCTATGGCCCTCTTCGGATCCAAGAAAGCCCGGACCCGGGCCGTGGCCGCGGCCGGGGTCCTGCTCCTGGCCGCGTTCGGCCTTCGCGCCGCGTTCAGGAGACAGGCCGTCGACGCCTACGTCCTGGCCCCGATCGACCTGGACTACACCATCCTGGCCAACTGCACGGTCGACTACCCCAAGCCGCTCGACCTGAGCTTCCTGCGGGACGGCCTCGTCCAGGCCGTCGAGGTCGGGGACGGCGAGCGCGTGACCCGCGGCCGCGTCCTAGTCCGCCTGGACGACTTCGAGGCCGAGCGCAACCTGGCCATCGGCGCCGACAGCCTGAAGGCCGCCGGGATCAAGCTGGCCAACGCCCGCTCCGAGGTTCTGCCGAACCTGAACGAGAAGCTTAACGAGTACAAGCTCAACCTGGACCAGGCCGAGCTGAACCGGAAGCGCTACGCCCAGCTGCTCGAGGCCGGCGGCGTCTCGAAGGCCGAAGCCGAAAAGGCCGAGAAGGAGTACCAGCGGGCCCTGTCCCAATACAATCAGCAGAGCGTCGAGCTGGAGAACTTTTCCCGCAGCGGTCTGCTGGCCGATCTCGAGAACCGGGTGTCCATCGAGAAGGCCCGGCTGGAGCTGGCCCGGCGGGACCTGGAGCGCACCCGGATCGAGGCCCCGTTCGACGGCACCGTGATCAAGGTCCACGTCCAGCCGGGGGAGAAGGTGTCGCCGGCCGGCCCGGCCGTCACGGTGGTCGAGGACGCTCCCTGGCAGCTGGGCCTGAGCGTCGATCAGCGCGAGCTGCCGTTCCTGAAGCTGGGCCTCGCGGCCGTGGCCACGATGGACGCCTACCCCGGCGACCGGATCGCCGGCCGGGTGTCGTTCGTCTGCTCGGAGGTCGACAAGGAGAAGAACTCCTGCGAGGTCCGCATCGAGCTCACCGAGAGCCGGCCCTACATCAAGCCGGGGATGGCCGGGCGGGCCGAGATCATGGCCGCCAAGTACGAGAAGGCCCTGGCCCTGCCGGCCCGCTTCGCGCCGGCCGCGGGCGACGGATCGGTCTGGGTCTGGGACGGCCGCCGGGCGTCCCGGGTCCGGGTCGTCCTCAAGCCGGTCGGCGAGCGTTGGGTCCTGGTCGAGGGGTTGGCCGCGGGGGCGATCGTCCTGGACGCCGGCCCCGGGGCCTCGCCGCGCCGGTTGAAGCCGGGCCGGGAGGTCCGGCCCGAAGGGGCCCGATGATCGTCCGGCCCTACGAGATCCACATCGCGTTCCGGTTCCTCCGCAAGGGCCGGGGGCAGACGGGCCTCCTCCTGGGCGGCATCGCCGTCGGCGTGGCGGTCCAGTTCTTCCTGACCTCGCTGATCGGCGGGCTCCAATTGAGCCTGGTGGAGCGGACGGTCGGCTCGGCCCCGCACCTCTTCGTCCTGCCACCCGACAACCTGCCGTCGCCCGTCGTCGCCGGCGAAGGGATGACGGTCGATTCGCGCCGGGTGCCGTACTCGACCTATCCGGAGATCCTGTCCTGGCAGGAGTACGCCGACGCCCTGCGCCGTCTTCCCGGGGTGACGGCGGTCTCCGCCGTGGCCGGCGGACAGGGCGCCATCGAGCGGGGCGGGGCCAGCGAGGCGGTGGCGGTCAAGGGCATTCAACCCGACGGCGCCCGGATCTACAACTTCGACCGGAACCTGACGGAGGGGCGGGCCGGCCTGACGGGGGACGAGGCGGTCATCGGGCGGTCGATGGCCGAGAAGCTCCGGCTCGAGCCGGGCGACCGCTTCTTCGTCCGCAACAGCAAGGGCGGCGGCGACACCTTCACCCTGGCCGGCATCGTCGACTTGGGCGCGGTCCAGGCCAACGCCCTGGTTTTCCTGTCGCTCGACCGGGCCCGCAGCTTCCTCGGGGTGCGGGGGGTGACGGCCGTCGAGGCCAGGGTCCGGGACGTTTTCGCGGCCGGGGCCCTGGCCGGGGAGCTGCGCCGGGACTTCTCCCGGGTCCGGATCGAGTCCTGGCAGGAACGGAACGCCGAGCTGCTGACCGCCCTGCGCTCACAGAGCGGGTCGTCGGGCGTCATCCAGTTCTTCGTCCTGTTCGCCATCTCCCTGGGCATCGCCAGCGTCCTGGGCATCGCCGCCGTCCAGAAGTCGCGCCAGCTCGGCATCCTCAAGGCCATGGGCGTCGACAACCGGGGCGCCGCCCGGATCTTCCTCATCCAGGGGCTGACGCTGGGGTTGGGAGGCTCGCTCATCGGGGTCGGCCTGGGCTACGCCATCGGCCTGGCCTTCCTGCGCTTCTTCGGCACCGGCACCTTCGGCCTCCAGCTCAACGCGGTCAATCTCGTCACCCCGGCCGTCCTGGCCATCGCCGGTTCGGCCCTGGCGTCGGTCATCCCGGCCCGCAGCGCATCGCGCCTGTCGCCGATCGAGGTCATCCGCAATGGCTGACATCGTCGAGGTCCGGGACCTGGTCAAACGCTTCGGCGACGTGGTCACGACCGAAGTTCTGCACGGCCTGTCCGTGTCCTTCGAGCGCGGCGCCCTGACGGCGGTCATCGGGCCGTCGGGGTCGGGCAAGACCACCCTGCTCAACATCGTCAGCCTTCTGGAGAGCCCGACCTCGGGGACGCTCCTCGTCGACGGCCGCGACTTCTCGGCCGGGGACATCAACGCCTACGCCGCCTTCCGCAACTCCCACATCGGGTTCATCTTCCAGTTCCACTATCTGCTGCCGGAGTTCACGGCCCTGGAGAACGTCCTCATCCCGCATTGGATCGGCCGGGGCCGGCCGCCGGCGGCGTTCGCCGACAAGGCCCGGGGCCTGATGGAGACGATGGGCATCGGGCCCATCCGGGACAAATATCCGAACCAGATCTCGGGCGGCGAGCAGCAGCGGGTGGCCATCGCCCGGGCCCTGGTCAACGAGCCGAAGATCGTCTTCGCCGATGAGCCGACCGGCAACCTGGACCGGGAATCGGGCTTCGCCGTGCTCGAGATCATGACCCGCATGATCCGCGAGCTGGGCACGACGCTGGTCGTCGTCACCCACGACCGGGAGATCGCCCTGCGGGCCGACCGCATCCTGGAGCTCGTCGACGGCCGCATCTGCAAATCGTTCCGGGTGGCCGACGAGGGGCTGCCCGGGGCCCGGGCGCTGCTCGAGGACCGCAGCTGTTACGCCGACGGCGCGGCCCCGCCTTCATCCCGGGAGGTCTAGACCGTCCCGGCCGGCCGAGGGCCGAAGATGGCCGTGCCGATGCGGACGATATTGGCGCCCTCTTCGACCGCCACCCGCCAGGAATGGGACATGCCCATGGACAGGTGCCGCATGTCCACGCCCGGGATGGCCTTCAGGCGCAGGTCGTCGAAGACGCGACGCGTTTCCTGGAAATAGGGCCGGGAATCCTCCGGATCGCCCTCGAACGGGCCCATGGTCATGGCCCCGAGCACGCGCAGGCGGGGAAGGGCGGCCAGGGCCCGGACGAGGGCCTCGGCGTCGTCGGGCCGGACCCCGGCCTTCTGGGGCTCGCGGCCGCTGTTGACCTCGATCAGGACGTCCATCGTCCGGCCGGCCGCGGCGGCGCGCTTGTCGAGCTCCCGGCCGAGGTCGAGCGTGTCAACGGTCTCGATGAGGTCGAAGAGCTCCAGGGCCTTCTTGGCCTTGTTCGTCTGCAGGTGGCCGATGAGGTGCCAGCGGGCCCGCCGCCCGACGGCCGGGAAGACTGCGGCCGCTTCCTGGACATAGTTCTCGCCGATCGTCGTGAGGCCCGCGTCCAGGGCTTCCAGGATCTCGGCCGGGGTGCGGGTCTTGGCCGCCGCGACCAGCTCGACGCCGGGCGGCAGCTCGGCCAGGATGGCTTTGACGTTGGCCGTGATAGCGCCCATGCCCTCATTCTATCAAAGCTCCCGACGGGGTCAAACCTACATTTTTCGGAAAATTGTAGGTTTGACCCCGTCTTTCTTTGCTATAATCGCGGGGAACGGGAAGCGCCGCCATGACCATCCGCGAGGAACTGGAAAAGACCGAGCTCAAGGTCCTGTCGCCCAAGGCCTGCTTCAGCGCCCGGTCGAAGGGCCGGGTCCGGGCCGAGGCCCAGCACGTCCTGCGCACGGATTTCCAGCGCGACCGGGACCGCATCATCCACTCCAAGTCCTTCCGCCGGCTCAAGCACAAGACCCAGGTCTTCCTGTCGCCGTTCGGCGACCACTACCGGACCCGGCTGACCCACTGCCTGGAGGTGTCGCAGATCGCCCGGACGATCGCCAAGGCCCTGCGCCTTAACGAGGACCTGACCGAGGCCATCGCCCTGGGCCACGACCTCGGCCACACTCCCTTCGGCCACGCCGGCGAGCAGACCCTGCGCCAGCTCCTGCCCGGCGGGTTCCACCACGCCGACCAGAGCCTGCGCGTCGTCGAGAAGCTCGAGTACGAAGGCAAGGGGCTCAACCTGACCTGCGAGGTCCGCGACGGCATCCAGAAGCACTCCAAGGGCCGCGGCCTGATCTTCGACGAGGACGTCGTGGACATGCCCGCGACGCTCGAGGGCCAGATCGTCCGCGTCTCCGACGTCATCGCCTACGTCAACCACGACGTCGACGACGCCCTGCGGGCCGGGATCATCAGGGAGGAGGACATCCCGGCCGGGCTGGTGAAGACCCTGGGCAAGTGGCACGCCACGCGCATCGACCGCATGGTCCTGGACGTCGTCGAGGCCAGCCTGGCCACCGGGCTGGAGCGGATCGCCATGAGCGACCGGATCATGAAGGCCGTCGTCGAGCTCCGCGAGTTCCTCTACCAGAACGTCTATTTCAACTCCGCGGCCCGCGACGAGCTGCGCAAGACCGAGAAGATCATCAACGATCTCTTCGGCTACATCACGGAGCGGCCCGACGATTACGTCCGGCCCTATCCGGCCGGCGACCCGGTCATCCTCCGGGTCGGCGACTTCATCGCCGGCATGACGGACCGCTACGCCATGGCCCTCTACGAGCGGATCTTCCTGCCCAAGGCCTGGCCCATCCTCTAGCCCGCCGGCCGGGCCGGCCGTTTCGCTCCGGCCATTTCGCGGCTTTGCCCGCCCCGTTTTTTCGTGATATCATCCCTCATCGGGGCCGGCGCCCCAGATCATCGAGGAGACCCATCCCATGGCTAGAATCGACGACCTCCGGAAGATCGCCACACGCCTCCGCATCCACAGCCTGCGCATGACCACCGCGGCCGGATCCGGCCACCCCACGACCTGCCTGTCCGCGGCCGATCTCGTGGCCGCCCTGTTCTTTTCCGAAATGCGCTGGAACACCCGCAGCGCGACCGACCCGGCCAACGACGAATTCGTCCTGTCCAAGGGCCACGCCGCGCCGCTCCTCTGGGCCGCCTACGCCGAGGCCGGCCTCATCCCCTTCGAGGACCTCCTCGACCTGCGCAAGATCGAGAGCCCCCTCGAGGGCCACCCGACGCCGCGGATGCCCTGGATCAAGGCGGCCACGGGCTCGCTCGGCCAAGGCCTGTCGGTCGGCGCGGGCCTGGCCCTGGCCCAGCGGCTCGACAAGTCGCCGGCCCGGACCTTCGTTCTCCTGGGCGACGGCGAATGCGCCGAAGGCCAGGTCTGGGAGGCGGCCGCCGCTGCGGCCCACTGGAAGCTGCGCAACCTGGTGGCCGTCGTCGACGTCAACCGCCTCGGGCAATCCGAGCCGACCATGCACCAGCACGACCTGGCCGCCCTGGCCCGCAAGTTCCGGGCCTTCGGCTGGAACGCCGTCATCGTCGACGGCCACCGCCTGGCCCGCATCCTGGCGGCCTTCAAGAAGGCCCGCCGGGCCGCCAAGCCGACCGTGTTCCTGGCCCGGACCGTCAAGGGCCAGGGCGTCAGCTTCATCGCCGACCGTAACGGCTGGCACGGCAAGCCGCTCAAGGCCGACGAGCTCGGGCGGGCCCTGGCCGAGCTCGGCCCCCTGCCCGAGATCGAGGCCAAGCGCCTGATCCACAAGCCCAAGCCGGTCCGCCGCCGGAAGACCTATGTGGCCCAGGGCCTGCCCCGGACCGCCTACACCGAGAAGACGGCCACCCGGATGGCCTACGGCAACGCCCTGCTCGCCCTGGGCCGCCTCGATCCCTCGGTCGTGGCCGTCGACGGGGACGTCAAGAACTCGACCTACGCCGACAAGTTCTTTGAGGCCTTTCCCGAGCGCGCCTTCCAGGGCTACATCGCCGAGCAGAACATGATCGGCGTGGGCATGGGCCTGGCGGCCAAGGGCTACATCCCGTTCATAGCCTCCTTCGCCGCCTTCCTGACCCGGGCCCACGACCAGGTCCGGATGGCCGGTTACTCCTTGTCCAACATCAAGGTCTGCGGCTCCCACGTCGGCGTCAGCATCGGCGAGGACGGGCCGTCGCAGATGGGGCTCGAGGACCTGGCCATGTTCCGGCCCATTCCGGGCTGCGTCATCCTCTACCCGAGCGACGCCGTGGCCTCGGAGGCCTGCGTCGCCGCCGCGGCCGCGCACAAAGGCCTGTGCTACCTCCGGACGTCCCGGCCGGCGACGCCCATCCTCTACCGTCCGGACGAGGCTTTCCCGATCGGCGGCTCCAAGGTCCTGCGACGCTCCGACGGCGACGCCGTCACCGTCATCGCCGCCGGCATCACGGTCCACGAGGCCCTCAAGGCCTGCGAGGCCCTGAAAAAGGAGGGCCTGGGCCTGCGCGTCATCGACGCCTATTCCGTCGCCCCGCTCGACCGGGAAACCCTGCTCCGCGAGGTCGGGGGGACGGGCGGCCGGGCTATCGTGGTCGAGGACCATTACGCCGCCGGCGGGCTGGGCGAAGCCGTGGCCGAGGCCCTGGCCGGCCGGGCGACCCTGGCCCACCTGTGCGTCCGCGAGCTGCCCCGCTCGGGCAAGCCCGACGAGCTGCTGGAGCGCTACGGCATCAGCGCCTCGCACATCGCCCGGGCCGCCAGGGAGCTCGTCGGCCGTTGAGGACGCGCCGCCTCGTTTCGCCCCTGCTGGCCGCCGCGGCCCTGGCCGCGGTCGTGTTCCTCGTCCGGCCCCGGCCGGCCGCCCCGGTCCCGGCCGCCGAAACGCTCCGGGGCACGGTCGGCACGGTTTACGACGGCGACACCATCAAGGTCAAGCTGGCCGGGCGCGCCGACGAACGAGTGCGCCTGATCGGGGTGGATTCGGCCGAGCTCGACGACGAGCGCGAACCGGTCCGCCTGATGGCCTTCCTGGCCAAGCGCTTCGCCTTCTCCCGGCTCTACCGGGCCGAGGTCGAGCTGCTGCCGGGGCCGGAGACGCGGGACAAATACGGCCGCCTGCTGGCCTTCGTCCGCCTGCCCGGCGGCGAGGTCTTCAACGTCACGCTCGTCCGCGAAGGCTATGCCTTCGCCTTCCTCAAGTTCCCCTTCGACGAGTCCCTGCGCCGGGAGCTGAAGGCGGCCGAAACGCAGGCCCGGCAGGCCGGCCGCGGCCTCTGGCACAAAGGGCCCTATCCCGTCGTCGAAGCGGGGGAGGCCGGCCGGCGCGTGGGCGAGGTCCTGACCGTCCGCTTCCGCTGCCGGCGCTCCTTCAAGCGCAGCGGCTTCTACCTGCTCGAGGCCGACGGCGCGGACTTCGACGCCGCCATCCCGCTCGAGGTCTTCCGGTCGCTCCCCGGGCCGCTCGATTTCGAGGGCCGGGCGGTCGAGGCGACCGGCCTGGTCGAAACCTACAAGGGGCGGCCGCAGATCATGATCGGCGTCCCGGTCCAGCTCCGTCGCCCCGACGGAAAGGAGAGGCCATGAGCCCGCAGATCACCCCGGCCGTCAGGGCCGAGATCGAGGCCGCCGTCGGGGCAGCCCGCGTTTTTTCGGACCCGGACAAGGCCCTCGATTACGGCCACGACGAGTTCTCGCTGCAGGAGATCGCCCGCCAGCCGGACCTGGTCGTCCTGCCGGGCTCGACCGCCGAGGTGGCGGCCGTGCTGAAGATCGCCGCCGCTCACGGCGTCCCGGTGACGCCGCGGGGCGGCGCGACGGGCCTGTGCGGCGGCTGCGTGCCCGTGCCCGGCGGCCTGGTCCTGTCGCTCGAGCGCCTGGATCGCGTCCTCGAAGTCGATGCCGACAACCAGATGGCCGTCACCGAGGCCGGCGTCCGCCTGGCGGACTTCATCAAGGCGGTCGAGGAGGGCGGGCTCTCTTTTCCGCCGCATCCGGGCGACGAGAGCGCCATGATGGGCGGGTTGGTGGCCACCAACGCCGGCGGCAGCCGGGCCGTCAAGTACGGCACCATCCGCGCCTACGTCCGCGGCCTGGAGCTGGTCACGCCGGCGGGGGACGTCCTGGAGCTCGGCGGCAAGCTCGAAAAGTCGAGCACCGGCTACAACCTCATGCACCTGGTCATCGGCTCGGAGGGGACGCTCGGCGTCGTCACCAAGGTGACGCTCCATCTCATGGCCAGGCCCGGCAGCACGCGCTCGCTCATCGTGCCCTTCGAGGCGCTCGAGCCGGCCCTGGAGACCGTGCCCCTGATCCTGAAGCGCGGCATCGTCCCGCTGGCCGTCGAGTTCCTGGAGATCGAGCCCATCGTCATCACCGAGGCGCACCTGCATAAGAAGTGGCCGACCAAGCTGGGGAAGACCCACCTGATGGTCATCCTGGACGCCGCGACGGACGAGGAGATGGACCGGCTGTCCGAAGCCGTGGCCGAGATCTGCTGCGAGAAGGGGGCCATCGACGTCTTCATCGCCGACACGCCCAGCAAGCAGGACGAGGTCCTGGCCATCCGCTCCCGGATCTACGACGCCATCAAGGCCGGGACGGTCGAGATCCTGGACATCGCCGTGCCCCGGGCCGAGGTGGCCGGCCACGTCCGCAAGGTCCGCGAGGTCGCGGCCAAGTACGACATCTGGCTGCCGACCTTCGGCCACGCCGCGGACGGCAACGTCCACACCCACATCATGAAGGCCCGCTACGAAAACGGGGCCATGGTCCCCGTGCCGGAGAGCGAGTGGCGGCCCAAGACCGATCCCGTCCGCCAGGAGCTGTTCCGGGACGCCAAGGCCCGCGGCGGCGTCATCTCGGGCGAGCACGGCATCGGCCTGGTCAAGAAGCCCTACCTGTCGATGGCCCTCGGCGAGACCCAGATCGCCCTCATGCGCGGCATCAAGAAGGCCTTCGATCCCAGGGGGATCATGAACCCGGGGAAGATCTTCGACTGACCTCCGGGCCGGCTGGACGGGCATTTGCGAAGTCGGGTCAATCGTGCTATGTATAGAAAGAGGGGGCGATGAAATACTGATCCGGGAGGTCTGCCTATGATCGAGCGCATCACCGAGATCTACGTCATCCTGGAGAACAAGCCGTCCCAGCTGGGGGACCTCTGCAGTTTCCTGGCCGAGAACGAGATCAACATCGACGCCATCGGCGTTTTTCACGACACGGCCAAGCTGGTCGTCCAGCAGCTCAACAAGGCCGTCAAGCTCCTGTCCAAGCTCAACTACACGACCGAGCTGCGCGACGTCCTCAAGGTCGACCTCGAGAACCGGCCCGGGTCGCTGGCCGAGATCACGACCAAGCTCGGCGACGAGGGCGTCAACATCGAGTACTGCTACGGGACCCTGTCGCACAAGGGCAACGGCATCTCGATCGTCATGGACGTCTCGAACATCGACAAGGCCTGCCAGATCCTGAACGCCTGACCTTCCCGGCGCCGCGGTCCCGGCCTTTGCGCCGGCGGCCGCAATCGGCTAGACTGACCGCATGGTGGACACGCACGACCTCGTTATCGTCGGGGCCGGCGCCGCCGGCCTGACCGCGGCCATTTCCGGCGGGCGCCGCGGCGCTTCGGTCGTCGTCCTCGAACGCCTGGCCTCGCCGGGCAGGAAGATCCTGGCCACGGGCGGCGGCCGCGGCAACCTCCTCAACGACCGTCTGGCCGCTTCGTCGTTCACCTCGTCCGATCCGGCCGTCGTCGCCGCCGTCCTCGACCGCTTCGGCCGCCGCGAGATCGGCGATTTCTTCGCCGGCCTCGGGCTCCGCCTCTCGACGGACGAGAAGGGCCGCGTCTATCCGGCCACCAACCAGGCCGCCTCGGTCCTCAAGGTCCTCGAGCTCGAAGTCCGGCGCCTGGGCGTCGAGGTCCGGACGGGCTTCACCGTGGCCCGGATCGAGCCCCGCGGCGACGGTTTCCGGGTCCGGGCCGCCGACGGCCCCGTCCTCGAGGCCCGGGCCGTCGTCCTGGCCGGGGGAGGGAAGTCCTATCCGGCCCTGGGCTCGGACGGCTCGTGCTACGCGCTGGCCGCCTCGTTCGGCCACCGCCTCATCGCGCCCGTGCCGAGCGCCGTGCCCCTGGTCGTCAAAGACCGCCTTTGCCACCTCCTTCAGGGCCAGCGGCTGGCGGCCCGCGTCGAGGGCCGGGTCGGCGGCTGCGCCGTCCGGACGGCCGACGGCGAGCTGCTGTTCACCCAATACGGCCTGTCGGGCCCGGCCGTCCTCGACGTCAGCGAGGACCTCTCGGTCGCCCTCAACCGGGACGGCCGCCGGGACGTCTCGGTCGTCGTCGATCTCCTTCCGGACGTGCCGTCCGGAGACCTGGCGGCCGAGCTCGCCCGGCGGGCCGGAGCGGGCTGGGCGGCCCGCGATCTGCTGTCCGGCCTCCTGCCGGAAAAGTTCGGCCCCGCGCTGGTCCCATCGGGCGGCGCCCCGCCCGACCTCGGCCGGCTGGCCGCGGACCTGAAGAAGAAGGAGTTCCGCGTCCAGGGCACGCGCGGCTGGAACGAGGCCGAGTTCACGGCCGGCGGCGTGGACGCCCGCGAGGTCGACCCGGGGACGCTCGAGTCGCGGCTCCGTCCCGGCCTCCATTTCGCCGGCGAGGTGCTCGACGTCCAGGGCGGCCGGGGCGGCTACAACCTGGCCTGGGCCTGGGCCTCCGGCTGGCTCGCCGGCCTGACCGCGTAGCTCACGAAAGGCGGTGCCCGCCATGATCGACCGCGCCTCCCGGCCTCCCTCTCGTCTGAGACGAACCGGGACCCCGACCGCCGCCGCGGCGCTGCTCGCCGTCGGGCTGGCCCTGGCCGCGGCCTGCTCTTCCGGGCCCGGCCGGTCCGGCGTCCCGGACCCGCGCCACGACCTCGTCTTCGACCGCCTGGCCTCGACCTGGGACGAAGGCGTGCCCCTGGGCAACGGGATGGTCGGGGCCCTGGTCTGGAGGAAGGGCGACTCCCTCCGCCTGTCGCTCGACCGGGCCGACCTGTGGGACCTTCGTCCGGTCCCGGCCTTCGCCGGCCCCGAGTTCCGCTTCTCCTGGGTCCGCGACCATGTCCTGGCGAACGATTACGAGCCGGTCCACAGGATGGGGGACATCCCTTATGACCGCGATCCGGCCCCGACCAAGATCCCGGCCGCGGCCCTGGAGTTCGATATCGCGGCTCTCGGCGAAGTGGAGTCCGTCCGGCTGGCCCTGGCCGACGCCGTTTGCCGGGTGCGCTGGAAAGGCGGCGCCCGCCTGACCGCCTTCGTCAGCGCCGTCGAGCCGGCCGGCTGGTTCGAGTTCGAAGGCCTGCCGGCCGGCCTGGCGCCCCGACTCGCGCCGCCCGCCTACGCGGCGCCCGTTCCGGCCTCCGATGCCGGGCGCACCTCGCTCGAGCCCGGCTCGCTGGCCTCCCTCGGCTACCCCGCTCCGGAGATCGAAAACGACGGCCGCTCGATCCGCTATCGCCAGCGCGGCTGGGGCGGCATGAGCTACGAGGTGTCCGTCCGCTGGGAGGCGCCGGCGCCCGGCGTTCTGCGCGGCGCCTGGAGCGTCAGCTCATCTTACCCGGCCTCCGGCCCGGGCTCTCTGCCCTGGAGCCGGGCCGCGGAGCCGGCTTCGGACACCTGCGCCCGGGCCCTGGCCAGGACCATGGACCGCGACCTGGAGGCCCACGCCGCCTGGTGGCGGGACTATTGGGCCAAGTCCCGGATCGACCTGCCCGACACCGTCTTGGAGCGGCAGTGGGACCTGGAGACCTACAAGTTCGGGGCGGCCTCGCGCCGCGGCGCCCCGCCGATCACGCTCCAGGCCGTCTGGACGGCCGACGACGGCCGCCTGCCGCCCTGGAAAGGCGACTTTCACAACGACCTCAACACCCAGTTGAGCTATTGGCCCGGCTACGCCGGCAACCATCTCGACGAAGGCCTGGCCTTCCTGGACTGGCTGTGGGCCATCAAGCCGCTCTGCGAGGACTACACCCGGCGCTATTTCGGCGTTGCCGGCCTCAACGTCCCCGGCGTGGCCGCCCTGGACGGCGCGCCCATGGGCGGCTGGATCCAGTATTCGCTCGGCCCGACCGTCTCGGCTTGGCTGGCCCAGCATTTCTGGCTCCACTGGCGCTACAGCGGCGACCGCGATTTCCTGCGCCAGCGGGCCTATCCCTACGTCAAGTCCGTGGCCGTGTTCCTCGACAACCTCGCGGTCCGCCGGGCCGACGGCCTGCGGCAGCTGCCGTTGAGCTCGAGCCCGGAGATCAACGACAACCGCGTCGAGGCCTGGTTCCGGGAGACGACCAACTTCGACCTGGCCCTCGTCCGCTGGCTCTACGGCGCGGCGTCGGCCATGGCCGGGGAGCTGGGTCTTGCGGACGAGGCCGGCCGTTGGCGGGCCGTCCTGGCCGAGTGGCCGGAGCTGGCCCTGGCCGAGGATGACGGCCGTCTCCTTGTGGCGCCCGGTTACCCGCTGAAGGGATCGCACCGCCATTTCTCGCACCTGATGGCCATCCATCCGCTCGGGCTCGTCGATCCCGGCCGGGGCGAGGCCGACCGGCGGACCATCCGCGGCTCGCTGGCCGAGCTCGACCGTTTGGGGCCGGACTGGTGGTGCGGCTACTCCTATAGCTGGCTGGGCAGCCTGGCCGCCCGGGCCGGCGACGGCGCCAAGGCGGCCAAGGCCCTGCGCACCTTCGCCGAGTGTTTCTGCCTGCCCAACAGCTTCCACGCCAACGGCGACCAGACGAAGAGCGGTAAATCCAAGATGACCTACCGGCCGTTCACGCTGGAGGGGAACTTCGCCTTCGCCGCGGGCGTCCAGGAGATGCTCCTGCAAAGCCACACCGGCGTCGTCCGGGTCTTTCCGGCCGTGCCGGCGGAGTGGCGGGACATCTCCTTCGAGACCCTGCGGGCCGAAGGGGCCTTCCTGGTCTCCGCCATCCGCGAGAACGGCCGGGTCGTCGAGGTCCGCCTGGCCTCGGAGAAGGGCGGGACCGTCCGGCTCGAGAACCCGTTCCCGTCCGGCGCTTATAAGGCCTCGGGCTTCGCGGCCGGGGTCGTTCATCGGCCCGGACCCGTCATCGAGGTCGACATGCGCCCCGGCGACGAGATCGTCCTCCGGGCCCGCTGACCGTTCCGCCGCCGTCCGCCGCCCGCCGCCCCGGCCTAGATCTCCGGGTAGAGCAGGGCGTTCAGCAGGAACTTGTACGTGCCGTGGGACTGGGCCCGGTTCTGGCAGCGCACGCCGATCAGGATGATGCGCCCGTCCTTCCACTTGGTGTCGACGACGGCCGCCTTGCGGGCCAGGTATCCCTCGCCCAGGAGCCAGCCGCTCATGAGGATCTCGTCCTCGGGATAGGTGGCCACGACCTTGCGCTCCCAATTGAAGGCCGGGGCGAAGGTGTCGAAAGCCAGGCTGTTGACGAACATGGCCGCGGCCTCCTTGGGCATGCCGTAGCCGATGGGCGTCGTGTTGTCGACCAGGAGGCGCAGGATGGAGGTCGGGCATAGGAACTTGGTCCGGTCGACGCCCGTCAGGGCGTTGCGGGCCGGGGCGCCGAACTCGGCGATGGCGAACTCCGAAGCCCCGTTGAGGGCCACCAGCCGGCCGCCCTTCTCGACGAAGGCCTTCAGGGCGTCCACGCCTTCCTGGCCGATGCCGCCTTCATACTCGGGCGGCACCGGCATCTGGCGGAACATGCGGGCCATCGGCGAATCGGGAGCGGCGCCGCCCGGGCCGGCGCCCGGCCGCGCGCCCTTGATGGTATTGGCGTTCTCGTCGGCGAAGACGATGACGTCGTAGTCGGCCCGCAGGTCGGCCTTCTGGTCCTTGGTCCCCTTGATGTCGGCGTTGTGGAGCGTCTTGTAGGGGAGGGCCATGTCGTCGAAGACGTAGCGGGTCCAGCCCTCGTCGGCGTTGCCGCGCCAGGACTGGAAGAGCCCGATGCGCGGGAACTTGACCGCGGCCTTGTCGAGGCCGGCGACGTCGTCGACGTCAAGGACGGCCAGGCCGAACCTTTCGGCCAGGGCCGGCAGGGCCTTCTTCACCGCGGCCGAGTTCTTGACCACGAACGCGCCCGGCTGGAGGTCGTGGCCCTTGACCGCGGCCCGGGCCTTGGTCCGCCAGACCTCGGCCCCGTCCTTGAGCAGGGCCATGGCCATGGCGTAGGAGGCGTTGACCCGGGCGTCGAGCAGGAAGTAGCCGCTCTTGCCCTGGGCCGGCGCCTTGGGAATGGGGACGGCCTCGAGCTTTTCCAGCTTGGCCTCGAACGGCTCCTCGATCTTGTCGCAGAGGACGCCCATCTGCAGCGGCAGCGTCCAGGCGGCGTTGTCGTAGGGCGGTACGGGCGGCCCGCCGGGGTATTGGCGCAGGTCGGGGTATTTCTGCTTGTCGAGCAGGGCCCAGGCGAAGGTCTTGTACGGCTGGGCTGTCTTGACCACGAACGAACCCGCGGTGTAGAAGCGGCCGCCGGCGACGAAGTCGGCCTTGGCCTGGTGGATCTCGACGCCGCCGGTCTTCAGGACCTCGAGCATCTTGAGCATGGTCGGATAGTCGCGTTGGACGGCCGGGACGACGAAAGCGTAGGGCTGGCCCTTGTCCATCTGTTCGATGGAATTCTTGTACATCTGATAGAAGTTGAAGAGGATGTCCTCCTTGTGGAGGGCCGCCGTCTTGATCAGGCTCTGCGACAGGACGAGCTCGTAGTCGACGATGTCGCGCAGCCGCCACCAGCCGCCGGGCCAGGGGTCGACGAAGTCCATCCGCTTTTCGAAGAACCCGGCCTGGATCTCGTTGGGCTCGATGAAGATGGGGCTGGCCGTGCGGACGGAGGCCGCTTCGCTCAGGCAGCTCAGGATGTTGTGGAGCCAGCCGGTGTCGTCGCAGGCGCCGATCCACCAGGCCGTGTACGAGCGGCCGTTGACGATGCCGCTCCGGCCGTGCTTCTGGAGGTCGTAGCTCATCTCGGTGCCGATGAGGTTGACGCCCCGCCAGACCGAGGGCTGGATGTTCGGCAGCGGCGGGTCCATGAACGGCGGTACGAACAGCCGCGCGCCGTTGCTGCCCTGCTGGTGCTCGTCGAGGTGGATCTGGGGCAGCCAGTCGCGGTAGAGGACCTGGGTCACGGCCCGGGTCTCGGGCAGGTTGAACATGTACCAGTCGCGGTTGTTGTCGTGGCCGGCGTAGACGTGATAGAGCCAGGGCATGTTGCCGCCCTCGTACTGCGTCCCGACGTACTTCTCGTACCAGTCGACGACCATCTGGTTGCCGTCCGGGTTGTGCGTCGGCACGAGGAGGAAGATGACGTCGTCGAGGATCTTCCCGGCGTCGAAGAAGGTCTTGCCCGTGACCAGGTCGTAGGCCAGCTCCAAGGACATCTGGGAGGCGCCGATCTCGGTGGCGTGGAGGGAGCAGGTGACGAGGACCAGGACCTTGCCCTCCTTGGCCAGCCGGCGGGCCTCGTCGACCGAGGTCGTCCGGGGGTCGCGCAGCTTGCGGACGATCTCCTTCCAGCGGTCGAGCTTGGCCAGGTTGGCCGGCGTGGAGATGGCGGCCATGATGATGGGCCGCTTTTGGACCGATTCGCCGATGGTGAAGAGTTTGATCCTGTTCGATTCCTGGGCCAGCTTCTCGAAGTAGGCCTTGATCTGGACGTAATCGGCCAGCTTGCGGTCCTCGCCGACGCGGTGGCCGAGGAACTTGTCGGGCGGCGTTTGGGAGGCCAGCGGACCGGCGGCCAGGGCTAGCAGGGCCAAGGCGAGGGCGACGGGGACGGCGAAGCGGATTCTCTGCACGGACGACCTCCTGACCAAGATCAAAGAGGTCTATCTACACCGGCGGGGAAGGGCTGTCAAGGCGATCGCGGCCGGGCCCCGGAGAAGACCGCCTCGAAGGATCCGCCGGCGCGATCTAATCCCGCGAGCCGCGCAGCATGAACATGCGCAGGAGCTGCGAGGCGGCGCTGGCCGTCGAGGCGACATAGGTCAGGGCGGCGGCGCCCAGGACCTTCTTGGCCCCGGCCAGCTCGTCGGGCGTCAGGAACCGTTGCTCGCCCAACAGGGCCAGGGCCCGCTTGGAGGCGTCGAACTCGACCGGCAGCGTGACGACGGTGAAGGCCAGGGCGCCGGCGAAGAGCAGGATGCCGATGTCCATGAACAGGACCGAGCTGCGGCCCGAGAAGAAGAGCCCGATGAGGAAGACGGGGAAGGCCAGGGTGGAGCCGATCCGGGCCACGGGATAGATGACGGCGCGCAGGGCCATGGGCCCGTAATGGGTTTGGTCCTGGATGGCGTGGCCCGTCTCGTGGGCGGCGACGCCCAAGGCGGCGATCGAGGCGCTGTCGTGGACGCCGTCCGAGAGCCGCAGGACCTTCTTGCGGGGATCGTAGTGATCGGTCAGCTGGCCGGAGGTCTTCTCGACCGTGACGTGAGCGGCGCCGGCGGCCTGCAGAAGCTGGGTGGCCGCTTGGGCCCCGGTCAGGCGCGACGAGGCGAAAACCCGGCCGTATTTGGCATAGGCGCTCTTGACCTTGGCCTGGGCGTAGAAGGCCAGGAGCAGGGCCGGGATGGCGATAAGGAACGTCGGGTCTCCGAAGTACATCTGATGTCCTCCTTGGTGCGGATATCTATTTTACCGCATTGGCGGCGAAAAATGTATAATAGAGGCGACCGTGCTAGACGGGGAGATAGCGGTGCCCTGTGGCCCACAATCCGCTCCAGTGGGGTCGAATTCCCTGCCGAGGCTTCCCTCTTTCTGGCCGGTGCCCGGGCGCGTGACGTTGAAGGCCGGGGTCCTGCGCGAAGGGCCTCCCGCGAACCCCGTCAGGACCGGAAGGTAGCAGCGGCAACGGGTAGGTTCCTTGTGCGGCAGTCCACCTCGCCGGAGCCGGCGGCCCGGGACACGCAGGGAGAGTGTTGTCGGAGCCGGGTGCACGGTCACACCCGTAGCTCGCGTAGCGAGCGGAGGCGCAGAAATCCCCGGAGCAGCACGGAGGGGATTTCTGCTAAATATCGGGAACAAGGTGTTCTCTTGGTTTTCGAGCGTAGCGAGCGGAGGTCAGAAACCCGCCGGAGTGGACTCGGAGGCGGGTTCCCGGGAGATCGCTCCCGCGTCACCCAAGGAGGTTGCCATGAAGAAGTGCCATCGGCTGGCCGTTTTGGCCGTCCTGATCCTTCTGCCCGTCGGCCTGGCCGCCCAGGAAGCGGATGAGGAGGGCTGCAAAGACCACCCGTTGCTCAGCCGTATGAAGGGATTCCATATCACCTACTGTGAATCGAATTTCGATGCCGTGGAATTCGATGTCGGCGACGACCGGATCGAGAGTCTCGAGGGTCAGAAGGCCGTCATCAGCTATGCCCTCGATGAGGGCGCCCCCCAGCCCTCGGAACTCCAGATCCTCCGGAATTATGCCAACGCCGTCAAGGCCATCGGCGGAACGGTCGTCTATCAATCCGACTACTACATCAGCATGAAGATCGTCAAGGGTGCCGGCCAAACCTGGGTGGCCGTCTCCGCCGCCAACGGCGGATCGGTCTACGATCTGACCATCCTCGAGATCGGCGAGATGGTCCAGGAGGTCACGGCCGGGGACATGCTGGCCGCCCTCAACAAGGACGGACGCATCGCTCTGGAGGTCCATTTCGACACGGGCCAGGCCACCATCCGGCCCGAGTCGCAGAAGACCGTCGGCGAGATCGCGACGCTGCTCAAGGACAACCCCGGTCTCGTGGTGTCGATCGAAGGCCACACGGACAACACCGGAACGCCCCAAGGCAACAAAACCCTGTCCGAGGCGAGGGCGAAGGCCGTCGTCGCGGCCGTCGTCGCCCTGGGCGTCGAGGCGTCACGGTTGGGCGCCGTCGGCTGGGGCCAGGACAAGCCCGTCGCCGATAATGCGACGGAGGAAGGACGGGCCCGGAACCGCCGGGTCGAGGTCGTCAAGAAGTAAGGAGCCCGAGGTTCCGGAGCAGGGCGGCGATGTCCGCCTTGGCCGCGTCGGTCGGCGGCAGCAGCGGCATCCGGGTCGGGCCGCCGTAGAAGCCGCGCCGGTCCTGGGCGTGCTTGAGGCCGGCGATGCCGTAGGTCTCCGTGAGGGCCTTGTTCAACGGGACGAGGTCGAGCTGGAGCTCGCGGGCCCGGTCCTTGTCGCCGGCCTTGTAGCGGCGGAAGATCTCGGCGCAGAGCTCGGGAGCGGCGTTGGCCACGGCCAGGATGGCCCCGGAGGCGCCCATCTCCAGACCCGGATAGACGACGTGGCCCGAGCCGACGAAATACCGGAAACCCGCGGGCACCCGGCGGACCACCTCTTCGAGGAAGGCGATGCTGCCGGAGCTCTCCTTGAGGCCGGCGATGTTCGGGTGCGGGGCCAGGTCGACGACGAAGCCGGGCTCGAGGGAGATGCCGGTGTTGGCCGGCATGTTGTAGATGAGCACGGGATGGGGGCTGGCGTCGGCCACGGCCAGGTAATGGGCCTTGAGCGCTTCGCGGGTCATCTTGGACTTGAAATAGGACGGCGGCCGGACCAGCACGGCGGCGATGCCCCGGGCGGGCAGGGCGGCCGTGAAGTCGATCGTGCCCTTGGTCCACTCGCGGGCCGTGCCGACGAGGACCTTCTTGTCCGGCGCGGCCGCGTCCAGCACGGCGTCGACCAAGGCCAGCGATTCGGCGTCGGTCAGGGACATGCTTTCCCCGGTCGAGCCCAGGACGAGGTAGCCGGCGACGCCGGTGGCGTTGAGCCGCCGGACGTTATCGCGGAGCTTGTCGGGGGCGACCGCGTCGCCGTCGAACGGCGTCGTCAGGGCCACGAAGATGCCTTCCAGGGGCTGGGTCATGTCCGCTCTCCTCTGCGTTGGTCCCGCACCGCCCGCTCGATCTCGCGCAACTCCGCCTCGCCCAGGCCGAAATAGTGGCCGACCTCGTGGAGGACCGTGTCCCGGACCTGGTCCTTGATGTCCTCGTCCGTCCGGGAGATGGATTCGATGGGCCTTTGGTAGATGACGATGACGTCGGGCGGGTAATTGCCGTAGGAGGCCGGGCTGCGGTGGGGGTAGGGGACGCCGTGATAAAGGCCGAGGAGGTTCGTCCCCGGCGGACAGTCGTCCTCGACCATGACGTTGACGTTCTCGATGAGCCGGCGGAACTTCTTCGGGATCTCGTCCAGGGCCTCGGCCACGAGAACCTCGAAGCGGTCGCGTTCCATGGGCGGCCGGAAGGGGCTGCGGCCGAACGGGTTGGGCCGCCGGCTCATTTCTCGATGCCCTCGCGGGCCGCGACGCCCCGGGCGAAGTAGTGCTTGACCTCCTTCATCTCCGTGACCAGGTCGGCCCGGGCGATGAAGGATTCGGGGGCGTAACGGCCCGTCAGCACCAGCTCGACGCCGGCCGGGCGCTCGTCGAGGAGAGCCAGGACGTCGGCTTCGGGCAGGATCTTGAAGTGGACGGCCGTGTTGACCTCGTCGAGGACGACGATGCGGTAGGCGCCCGACAGCAGGGCTTGACGGGCCCGCGCCAGCCCGGTCCGGGCCTGCTCGACGTCCTCGTCGCCGGGGCCGTCCTTGACCGTGATGAAGCCCTCCCGGCCGAACTGCTCGATGACGATCAGGGGAGCCAGCTTCCTGGCCGCCTCGATCTCGCCGGTCGGCTGGCCCTTGAGGAACTGGGCGACGTAGGTCCGCAAGCCGCGGCCGGCCGCCCGGAAGGCGAGGCCCAGGGCGGCGGTCGTTTTGCCCTTGCCGTTGCCGGTATAGACCTGAACGTATCCGGTGCTCATCGGGGCTATTGTTGAACATTCCCGGCGACATGTCAAAAGGCCGAAGAAGCCGGAGAGCCGGACGTTATGGATGGGGGGCTGAAACAAGGGAATCGGGGACGAGCGGCCGGAAGATGGGGGACACTTCTGGCTTCGTGTCCCCCATCCTTATTCCGCATCTTCCGGCTTTACGTCCCCCGTTTCCGTCGCTTTTCCTCTCCGCCATTTCCTGGAAACCCCGGGCTTAGTACGACGTCCCCCGTTTCCGTGCTATAATCGGCCCATGCTCGACGCCAAATTCGTCCTGGAAAACCTTGAATCCGTTCAGAATAGGCTGTCCCAGCGGGGACCGCGGATCAGTCTCGACGAGTTCGTCCGCGTCTCCCGGGAGAAGAAGGACGTCCTCAAGAAGACCGAGGACCTGCGGGCCATCAAGAACAAGGCCTCCGAAGAGGTCTCCCGCCTCAAACGGGAAGGCCGGGACGCCTCGGCCCTCATCGCCGAGATGCGCCAAGTGGGCGACGAGATCGGCGCCCTCGAGGAGCGGTTGAAAGCCTTCGACGAGGAACTCAAGGCGACCCTCCTCAACATCCCCAACATCCCCCACGAGTCCGTGCCGGCCGGCAAGAGCGCCGAGGACAACAAGGAAGTCCGGCGGTGGGGGAGCCGTCCGGAGTTCGCCTTCAAGCCCCAGGCCCACTGGGACGTCGGCGAGAAGCTCGGCATTCTCGATTTCGAGCGGGCGGCCAAGATCACCGGCTCGCGCTTCGCGGTCTACTTCGGCGCCGCGGCCCGGCTGGAGCGGGCCCTCATCTCCTTCATGCTCGACCTCCACACGCGCGAGCGGGGCTTCACCGAGGTCCTGCCGCCGTTCATCGCCAACGCCGACAGCCTGACCGGCACCGGCAACCTGCCCAAGTTCAAGGAAGACCTGTTCAAGCTCGAGGGCTTCGACTGGTACCTCGTCCCGACGGCCGAGGTGCCGCTGACCAACATCTACCGCAACGAGATGCTCGACGGGGCGGCCCTGCCGATCCGGTTCGCGGCCTGGACGCCCTGTTTCCGGAGCGAGGCCGGGTCCTACGGCAAGGACGTCCGGGGCCTCATCCGCCAGCACCAGTTCAACAAGGTCGAGATGATGATCTTCAGCCGGCCCGAGTCGTCCTTCGACGAGCACGAGCACATGACCGCCTCGGCCGAGGAGGTCCTGAAGCGGCTGGGCCTGCATCACCGGGTCGTCCTGCTCTGCACGGGCGACATGGGCTTCGCCAGCGCCAAGACCTACGACCTCGAGGTCTGGATGCCCAGCCGGGACGGCTTCATGGAGATCTCGTCCTGCTCGAACTGCATGGACTTCCAGGCCCGGCGGTCCAACATCCGCTTCAAGCGCGAGGCCAAGGGCAAACCCGAGTTCGTCCACACGCTCAACGGCTCGGGTCTGGCCGTCGGCCGGACCGTCAGCGCCATCCTCGAGAACTACCAGCAGGCCGACGGCACGGTCGTCGTGCCGGACGCCCTGCGCCCCTACATGAACGGTCTCGAGCGCATCGGGTCCGCCAAGAAATAGATCCGACGGAGGGATGGCCGAGTGGTTAAAGGCGGCGGTCTTGAAAACCGCTTTCCGGTCCTCCGGAACGGGGGTTCGAATCCCTCTCCCTCCGCTCTATACCTTTTCTATATCAATCTTTTAGAAGACGATTGAAAAAAACTGTGCCCATTTTTGTGCTTAGCTCCCGGGCTTTTTCTGTCCCCGGGTGGCTATATCGCATGGTCGTCTTGATATCCTGATGCCCGAGCATTTCTTTCGCCGAGGCTAGGTCGGCAAGCCCCGAGAGTAGCGTTGCGAAGGTGTGGCGGAGTAGGTGATAGTGGAAATCCGGAACGCCTAGGCCCTCGCGGAGTTCGCTAATCGCCTTCGAGATCACCCGAGGGTCTCGACGCGCCATAGGAAATATAAAGCCGCCAGGGACCTTCCGCGACCGATAGGCCTCGAGGATATCCTGGGCCTGAGGCATGAGGACGACGACTTTTTCCTTTATGCCCTGGCTGACCACCCGCCGGCGCCACTTCGTCTGGCTGATCGGGATGACGGCCAGGCCGTCCCGAATGTATGACCACTTCAGTCCGATCACCTCGGACAGCCTCATTCCAGTCACCATCCCGAGGGCGACAACGTCGTAGAGGATGGCCTGGACGGGCCCCTTAGGGTTGGCCTGGATAATCCGAAGCCCGTTGATAATGAGCCGGAGCTCGGCCGGCGTAAGGGCCCGGGCACTCTTGTCTTCGACATAGAAGCGCCAGGACCGGAGCGGGTTCTCGGTCAGTAGGTGTTCCTCGACGGCAAGCGAGAAGAAGCTTCGGAGGAGCTGAAAGTATCGGTTCGTCGTCGTCGGGCTGCGTTTATCGGCCAGGAGCGCCTTCTCGAGGCGTTGAAAATGCGGGGGTCCATAGGCCGCGAGAGGGAGGTCCTTAATAATTCCGCGGATTTTGGGAAGGCGTTGCCTGTCTCGTTCCACGCTCTTATTGGAAGCCTTGCGCTCGAGGTAGATCTTCTCGAACTCGGAGAAGCTGACCGAGCGGGGCCGGGGGGCGGGGGTCCCGTAATGTCGGGCGAGGATTGCCTCTTCTTCTTGCGTGATCCGGGCGGATAGAAAGGTTTCTTGCCCCTTCCGGATCCCCAGGGGCCGCCTATATATGACGCCCTCAACGATCCGCCTATACCAATACCGGTTTCCCCGGATATATACGCCCACTATTTCTTGACCTTCGCAGACGAAACCCGGCGCCTTAATTGCGCCTTGCGCCCCTGGACACCAGGCTTCCTTCCCTCGAACTTCTCGCAAAGCTCGGCAAATTTCTCCACACTTATCCCAAAGGCCCGGCATATCCTTATTGCGGTTTTAACCCCGATATTCTGAACACGGCCGCTCTCGAGCTTCGATATGTAGGCCCTCTCGTAGCCGCTGGCCCTATGAAGGTCAGCCTGGGTCCAACCTCTCTTCATCCTCAAGTATTTAAGGCATTTGGCTATGTCCATCGTCCTTCTTCCTTTCTAGCCTCGCGTCAACGACTAGCCTCTAGAGATGATATGTTGTCGAGTAGATATTGTCAAGGAGCACACTAATATTATTGAAATAAAGGGCGGTTTTCTTGACTTCGATTGTATCCCCCAATACATTGTCATAGATACATTATCATAAAAAGCAGGGCGGAGGCGTCAATGGAAAACCTGATTCTTCAGGCGATCAAGAAGAAGGGCTGGACTCAGGGCATGCTCGCCAGGGTGGCCGGTATCGAGCGCGTGAATATCAACCACCTCATCCACAAGACGAAGAACCCGAGCGTCTGGACTGCACTCAAAATCGCCAAGGCCCTTGGGGTGCACGTAGAGGACCTATGGAAATCCTGACCCTCGAGGACGTCGCCAAGCTTCTGAAGGTTTCGGAATCTACGGTCTACCGCATGGTCAAGGCCGGGATGCCAAGTATCAAGATCGGCCGAGCCGTCCGGTTCAGGATGGATAAGGTCCAAACCTACCTAGATCGGCTCAGCGAAGAGCGCCACAGACTCATCAGGCGAGGGGGGAGGCCATGAGCAAAAAGAACGAATCCGTCCAGAATAAATCGACCGCCCTGGTCAAGCGCGAGACTGACGCCATCGAGCCCGAAGTTGTCGGGAGGGCGAAGGCCGAGACGGCCATCATCAAACGCAACGAGCTCCCGACCGATATCAACATCGCCGCGGTCGAGCAGAAGTTCAAGTCGATCCGGGCCTTTCAGGCCCTCGTCCAGCACGAGCTCAAGGAGGGCCTGGACTACGGCGTCATCCCGGGGACCAAGAAGAAGACACTCCTCAAGCCCGGCGCCGAAAAGATCGCCAAGCTCCTCGATCTGGCCGACCTCTGCGAAGAGACGGACAAAATCGAAGATTGGGAGAAGCCCTTTTTCAAGTACGACTACAAGGTCCGGCTCGTCTCCCTTCTCACCGGCCAGACCGTGAGCGAAGGGATCGGATCCTGTAACTCGATGGAGTCGAAGTACCGATGGCGATGGGTACCCGAGCCCGAGCTCCCGGCCGGCATCGACAGGAAGGCGCTCAAGACCAAGGGGTTTAAGAAGACCGTTTTCGAGCCCGACTTCGCCCTGAACAAGCGCGAGACGACCGGCCAGTACGGCAAGCCCGAGTCCTACTGGGACGAATGGGCCAAGGCCATCGCCTCCGGCAAGGCGCAACCCGCTGTCCGCCAGATGGGGAAGGACAAAAGGGAATACCAGGGCTATGAGCGCGTCGTCGATACGGCGCTCTACCAAATCCCGAATGACGACATCTATTCCCAGGTCAACACGATCAAGAAGATGTCCAAGAAGCGCGCCTTGGTCGACGCCGGCCTGAGCGTCGGCCGGCTCTCCGACCTCTTCACCCAGGACCTCGATGACTTCGTCGATGCGGAGGGCAGCGAGGCGCCGGCAGAGGAGAAGGCGCCACCTCCGCAGAAGGCGCCCGAGAAGACGAAACCCAAAGCCCCCGCCGGCGGGCGACAGGCCCGGCCTCAGTCGGCACCGAAAGGTGAGGACCCGGGCCCCGAGCCGGAGGGCATAGACGAGGACGGCATGGGCGGCGGGGGCGACCCCGAAGAGGACATCGCCGACATGGCGGATGGCCCCGAGCCCGAGCTCACGCCGGAGCAGACGAAGGCCCACAAGGCCAATATCGACATGATCAAGCGCGTCCTCGCCGAGGGCGCCCTCGACTACAAGGACTTCAAGGCCTGGCTCCTTGGGCTTCAGCACCTCCCGAAGAACCGCAGCAAAGGCGTCTTCGTCCGTGACAAGTTCGGGAACCTATCGATGGAGGCCGGCGATCCGGACGCCGTCTTCAGGCTCCTCCAGAATCTCGGCAAGATGACGGACCTTTATGTCGCCTACCGGATGGACCAAGAGAAGAAGGCGAAGAAGGGAGGCCAACGTGGCCAGGGCAAAAAAGGCTGAGATCAGCCAACACTCCCGGCAGCATCAGGTCTACAAGAACGCCGAGGGCGTCCGGCTCCCCGGGATCACGACTCTCGTCGGCCTGAGGGATAAGCCGGCCCTCGCGCCGGCGGCGAATAAGCTCGGCCTCGAGGGCATCGACTCGGTCGCGCATTGGGGCGACCTCCGCTCGATCGGCAAGGCCTGTCACGCGATGATCCTGGCCGACCTCAAGAACGAGAAGTTCGACCCGAAGGACTACACCGCCCGGCAGATCGACCGCGCCGAGAACGGCTACCTCAAGTGGCTCGATTGGCGGAAGGCCCATGTGCTCGAGCCGATCCTTATCGAGGCCCCGCTCGTCAGCGAGAAGCACCAATGGGGCGGGACGATGGACTTCTACGGCAAGGTCGACGGCCGGCTCGAACTCACCGACTACAAGACCGGCTCGGGCATCTGGGCCGAACATTGGTTTCAGGTCGCCGGCTACTCCACCATCCTCGAGGAGCACGGCCACAAGGTCGAGGCGCGGCGGATCCTCAACATCGGCAGGGACGAGAACGAGGAGTTCCTCGAAGAGCTCCGGGTCGGGGCTCCGAAGGAAGACGAGGTCTTCTGGGTCGTCTGTTTCCGCGAGATCTGGGCCATCGAGAAGAGGCTCCAGAAGGAGAAGGACTGATGGCGATGGTCCGGTCGGTCAATAAAGTCATACTCGTCGGCCGGGTCGGCTCAATCTATGAGCGCAAGCCGCTCCCGGACAAGAAGCCCGGGCCGATCAACATCAGTATCGCAACCCAGGAGATCTTCACGGGGAACAGGCAGCGGACGGACTGGCACAAGATCACGCTCTGGGGCGTCACCGCGGACTTTGTCGAGAAGTACCTGGCCGTCGGCGCCCTCGTTTCCGTGGAGGGCGCGCTCCGCACGGTGCAGAAGACGAACCCGGACGGATCGACGTCGGCCTACGTCAACATCGAGGGTCATCAGCTGACCCTTCTCGTCAACAGCCCCAGGGACACCAAGGCCCAAGGGGGGCAGGGGCAACAGGACAAGCCCGAGGGCGACGGGGGAGAGCCCGAGGATGACGGACCGGGCGAGGGCCCGGATGACGATATCCCATTCTAGGTGACTTATGGCGAGGATCAGGACCGTGAAGCCTGAGTTCTTTCGGCACAAGCTTCTCCAACAGCTTGAGCGAGAGAGCACAGACCTCAAACCCATGCTCGTCTTCATCGGCCTGTGGTGCATGGCCGACAAGGCCGGTCGTTTTGAGTGGGACCCGGAGATCCTGCACCTCGACATCATCCCCTTCGTCTCCTTCGATATGAATAAGACACTCGAGCTCCTCCGGGCCAAGGGATTCATCGTTAAGTACACCGCGGGCGGTAAGGACTACGGCCATATCCCGACCTTCCCGAAGCACCAACGGATCACGGGCAAGGAACACGACGCGCCGGCGCGCTATCCGGACCCTCCTCCCCAAGAGCCGCCCCTTTCCCCGGCTGATGAAACACCCGAGGAACAGCCGGGAATCACCGGGGAAACACCCGGGTGCCCAGGAAAGGGAAAGGGAAAGGGAAAGGGAAAAGGAAAGGGAATGGATTTAAGAGTTGGTCGGCCCAAGGCCTCCCCACTCTCTTCCGACGAGGTCGATCAGAAGTTTGAGGAGTTCTGGAAGGCCTATCCCCAAGCCGGCCGCCATGCGAGGGCCGAGAGCAGGAAAAAGTTCGGGGCGATCGTCAAGAGGGGAGAGCTCAACCGGCTCGTCCAGGGATTCAGCGGCTATCAGGACTTCCTCGCTGATCAGAAGAACAACGAGGGCTTCGAGCAGCGACCCATGTACGCCAAGACATTCCTCAACGGCCGGTGGGAAGAGTTCGTCGGCTACGAGCGGAAGGTGAAGCTGTGAACCGCACGAAGATCGAATGGGCCGACTACACCTGGAACCCTATCAAGGGCATCTGCCCCGAGGGGTGCTGGTACTGCTACGCCCGGCGCATCTACGAGCGGTTCAAGCTCAACCCGAAGCTATGTTGGGATAGCGCCGAATGGTGGAAGCCGGTCCTGTTCCCGAGGACGGGGGTTAGGGTCTTTGTGTGTTCGACGTTCGAGCTATTCCATCCCGAAGCTGACCACCTATGGAGGGATGACGTCTTCCAGGTCATTGAAAAGCGCCCTGACCTGACCTTCATCATCCTGACCAAGCGGCCGGAGCGCATCGACCGCCCCATGCCGCCGAACGCCTGGCTCGGGGTGAGCCTCGCCGGAGACCACTCAAGCGAGTATGAGCGGATCGGGCACCTGGCGAGGGCCGAGGCCTCCGTAAAGTTCGTATCCTTCGAGCCGCTTCTGCGCGGCTTTGATGTCTGGGAGCTGTTCGATGAGTTCATCCCGGATTGGATGATTATCGGGAGGCTGACGGGTCACGGCTCGGAGCGCAACCCGTCTCATCGGGCTATTCAGGACATTTTTGATTATGCGGGCGAGGAGGATATCCCGGTCTTCCTCAAGAACAACCTCGCCGGGATCTGGCCCGGGCCGCTCATCCAGGAGTTCCCGCGATGATCGACAGGAACACCTCGACTTGCGGATGGGGAAAGGCGGGGTCCGAGCTCTGCGTTCGTAAGCGCCGGCGGGTCTATGGCGGAGAGTGCTCGAGCTGCCTGTATTGGGTCAAGCGTCTCTACTTCGACCGATTCAGAAAGCGCGCAGGGAGGAAGGGATGAGACAGGACGAGGACTTCGTCAAGGGCGAGATCGAGAAGTGGCTCAAGGCGAACGCCCTCGGCCGGGAGAACGCCAAGCCGCGGCGGCTCCTGAAGAGCCACCTCATTTACGCGCTCTTTCTCGAGCTCTCCGACCGGACCCTCCGGCGCTACTACTCGACCTTGAACCACGTCGGCTATTCCTGCCGAGATCCCAAGGGCCTATTCTGGATCGACGATCTCAGAGAGTTCCAAGCCTTCAAGGCCGAGCAGGAAGCCAAGGCGCTCTCCATCTTCACCCGGACCAAGAAGACTCAGATCGCCGTCGAGAACCGGCGGCAGCTGGAGATACCTCGTTGAGACTCTACAACCCCTACTCCTGCCCCAGGTGTGCGCACTCCGAGTTCGGCAGGAAGGAGGGCTTCGGCCATAGGAAGGGCCGGGTGAGGGTCCTATGCAAGGCCGGCAAGGAGCCCGTCGAAATGGACTTCGATCCGTCCTCGTCGGACTACATGACCAATGTCCCGCCGAAGTGTTCCGACTTCGAGCTAGAGGGGCGGAAATGACCAAGGCGCGAACGATCCTCTCCCTGATAGCTGCGGCCATCGCCTTCGTGTTTGCGGCCCTGGCCCTAATCGCCGAGATCCTATCCATCATCGACTGCGTCTCGCATCATGAATACGAATGGCAAAAGGCGACGGTCCGTATCGAGCAACACATCTGAGAAAGGAGCTTACATGAGAGCCTACAACGCATACCGCGGCGACAAGGTCGTGGTGAGGGGAGAGCAGGGCGCCGAGGTCATCGGCTGCCACACCTGTTCAGACCGGATCAAAGTCCGTTACGAGGACGGGTCAGAAGAGTGGGTCGCCGCCTCCCTGGTCGAACCCGTTAAGAAGTAGCTCATGCCCTACAGAGATCCGCTGATGACCGGCCAGGCCAAGGTGATTGAAGCCGTCCTTGAAGAGCGCCGGCGCCAGGACGACAAGTGGGGCGTTCAGCATCACGGCCCGGACGGGTGGTTGGCGATCCTGACCGAGGAGCTCGGCGAAGTGGCGAAGGCCATCCTCGAGGGCAGCGGCCTCCGGTATCGGGACGAGCTCATTCAGGTCGCCGCGGTGGCCGTCGCTGCCGTCGAGTGTCTGGACCTCGGGAACCTCGAGCTCGGCAGCCTGGTCAAGGCGCAGCAGGAGATCAAGATCCTCCGGGCCGCTCTGACCGGCCGCCCCTCGCCCGGCGCCGGCGAGGATACGTCCGTCGATCCGAAAGGAGCATGACATGAGCCCACTACTTGACAACCCCTCGGGGATCTGGCCGGCGGCCGCGGAAGGAGACACCTTCGGCCCCTTCACCAAGGACCAAATGACCGAGCATCTGACCAAGGCCTTCAGCGATTGGCAGGGCAACAAGGAAGAGAAGCTCGTCCTCGTCGCCGACAACGGCCAGATCTTCGAGTTCACGTCCGGCAAGAAGAACGAGGTCGGCGTCACGCTGCCGGTCATCATCAGGCGCCTGGCCAAGGAAGGCCTGAGCATCTGGCAAGTCACCGACGTCTTCCACAACCACAACGAGAAGCAGCAGAGCTTCTCGCCGACGGACCTGGCCCTGCGGGACGGCCTCCGGAAGGCCGGCATCAAGGCCAAGGTCCACATCTTCTACCCGGAGACGCGGCGGATCAACACCCTCGATGAGCCGCCGGCAGAGAAGGACAACAACGCCAAAGGAGGTGTCCTATGAAACTCTTGTGGTCGAGGTTCTCGGCCAAGACGAAGGAGAGGGTCATCCGCACGGTCGTCTTCGTCGTCTTCATCGTCGTCGCCTGGTTCGTCGGGCCGGTCCACAAGATGAGCCCGGCCACGGCCTTCTTCGGCCTGGCCGCGCTCACGGGGGTCTACAACGTCCTCTTCACCTGGGCGAAGAAGATCCTCGAGGGCAGCAAGACGAGCGGCACCTGATTCCGTTTCGCCATGAGGGACACCCGGATCGACGGGGCCGCGGGAAGGAGCAAGGACTCCACCCATATCCTCGCGGCAATCGACGGAGTGGCGGGTGGGGTAAAGGACATTCACGAAAGGAGAACGACATGGAAAGAACAGGCCAAGGATGCATGAAGGCCGACGTCGCGCCGGCCAAGGCCGGCCAGACCATCATGGACAAGCTCGAGCACGCCATCGTCCGGGCCAACAACCTCAATTCGGCCGCGGCCGGCATCACCGAGTTCATGCTCGGCCCAAGGCCGCCGAGGGCCAGGGCTGAGGTGGAGAAGTCGACCGGCTGCTTCGTCGATGAAATCAAGGTACGGCTCGACGAGCTCAATGAGATTATCGGCGAGGCCCACGGCTACCTCGACGAGCTCCGGCAACAGTTCTAGGTCATGGAACCGAACCGGCTCAAGCACTTCCGCATAGCGGCCGGCCTATCAGTCGCCGAGCTCGCCGCGAAAGCCAACCTCACGATTGGCAATCTCTACCGGCTCGAGGCCTTCCGCGGCGGGCCGGCGAAGGACTCGACGATGGCCAAGCTCTCCAAGGCCCTCGACGTCCCCGAGGCGGATCTCTTCCCGGTTCTCGAGGCCCGCGTCCGGCGGGCGATCGTTGCCCTGCCGTCGACGAGCTGGGAGGTCGCCGTGCGCTGCCCCAAGTGCCAAGGCCGGTTCAGCGTCGCCGTGGCCGAGGGGGTCCCGGACCCAACGGATCCGGGCGTCGGTTGCCCCCATTGTGGATTCACCCAAGTCGTCAGCCTTAGGAGGGGATCATGAACCCGGATCTGAAATGCGTCGTCGCTTTCCTCTTCGGCCTCTTCGTCGGCGGCACCTTCGGCTTCTTCTTCTTCGCCTGGTTCACCGATATCCTCCGGAAGGACCGCCGTGACCCACCCCGCAAATCCCTCTAATAATGCGCCGCGCATTGATAGCGGGGCGAAACGTGGCCCGGGCGACTACGGGGAAGGGCGCTGCCGGAATCGGCTCTGTAATGCCCGATTCCTGCGTCGGCGTCCTTGGCAGAAGTATTGCTCCCCGACCTGTAAGCGGGAATGGGAGCGCATGATCCGAGACTTCTTCATCGGGTGAAAGGAGCGAACATGAAAATTATGATCAAGGTCGGCTATTCCTACTTGGGCCTGGATGCTTCGGCCATCAACGGGTTTGTCCTCGGCGCGCTCATGGGAGCCCAGGTCTACTCTCAGCACTACGGCAAGGACGGCTATCTCTACAAGGCCGACGGGACGGCCGAGAAGCCCGAAATGCCCGAGATTCACTTCGTCCCCGACTCCGTCGTCACGCCCGCGCCGCCGGCTACGCCCCCCGCGCCGCCGGCTACGGCCCCCGCGCCGGAGCCGCGGGCCGAGGCCCTGGCCGACGACAAGGAACCGGAGCCCTGACCATGAACGAGATCCACGTCGGCGACGTCGTCGTCCTCAACTCCGGCGGGCCGAGGATGGTGGTCAAGGACTTCTTCGGCCGTCTTGAGGACGCCGGCGACACCCGCGTAGTCATCTGCGCCTGGATCGCGGCCGACGGCCGGACGATGGAGCACACCTTCCCCCTCGTCTGTGTCAAACCCTGGGTCGGCAGCGAGAAGGAGAGCTGACCATAATGAGCGACAAGTCATCCAGCAGTTCCTCGGGCATCGGCTTCGTCGGCCTACTGACGATCGCCTTCATCGTCTTGAGGCTCCTCGGGAAGATCAACTGGAGCTGGTGGTGGGTCCTGTCGCCGCTCTGGATCGTCGCCGGAATCGTCATCCTGGTCGTGGTCGTCATCGCCGCTCTCGCGGTTTTGGCCAATAGGTAGGCCATGACGACCTTCACCTTCACCATCCCCGAGCTCACCCCCTCCAACAACAAACTCGTCAAGGGCCGGACGCATTGGACGGTCTATCGCAAGATGAAGGAGGACTGGTTCTACCTGATCAAGCTGGCGACCCAGGACATCGAGATCCCCCACGCCGCGGAGTTCGAGGTCCGCCGTGTCGAGGTCGTATCCCATCGGGTGTCACTCCTCGACAAGGATAACCTCGAGGGCGGCATGAAGATCCTCTGGGACGCGATGACCGCCGCCCGACTCCTCTACGACGACGGGCCGAAATTCCTGGAACGGCCCCCGGCCGAACAGGTCCCCGTCCGGAAACGGCGCGACGAGAAGACCGTCGTGACGCTCACTATATTCTAGGAGAGGCCATGCCTGATGAAACGCTTTGCCCCAAAATCAAGGGCTATGAGGCCGTGAACTGGAATGCCGACGGGAAGATTACGGCATGGCGCGAGGTCCCGCAGCCCTGCCTCCGCGAGAAGTGCGCCATGTGGGTATGGGGCATGGTAGCAAAAGAGAACCGAGACAATGTCTGGGAACAGCATTGCGGCCTTGCGGAGAAGCCATGAGAAAGGAAAAAAAGTGGGTCTACTACTGCGACTTCTGTAAAAAGCACTCCCTCCGATCGCTCAAGGAGCATGAGGCCCATTGTACGATGAACCCCCATCGCAGCTGCCGCCTCTGCGACCTGGAGCACGACTATCCAGCCCTCATCGAGCGCGTCCCGTTCAAGGAAGACAACGAGTGCCTTGAGGGCCTCTACATCACGGTCAAGGGCGAGGACCTTATGGGCCTTGCCGACGGCTGCCCCGTCTGCGCCCTGACGATCCTCCGCCTATTCCTCAAGAAGAAGGGGTCGGACGGCTTCGTGGTCTTGTGCGAATTCCAGTTCAAGGCCGAGCTCGAGAAGTGGTGGCGGGAAAAGGGCGACAATGAAGATTGGCAGGATTGCCACCGCTAATGACGCTCTTTATCCGTGGGCTTCCAACCGTGCTCGACGCCGTTGAGGAGCCTCATGTACGCGACGGCCCTCTCCCGGGTGTCCGGCCCGCCCTTGTCCTCGCCCGTCGCCTTGTTGACGACGTGCCACTTCCCCTTCCGCTCCTCGATCTCGTAGGGCATGGCTACTTCCCCCCTTCGACGTGACGGCTGAGATCCTGCCTTAGCTCCTTCACGTTCTCCTTGAGCCACTTGACGTCGTTGCGGATCTCCGTGACCTGGCCGGTCATCGCCGCCTCGACCTTGGCCGGCGCGTTGAGGCGGTCGCCGACAACGAAGGTCAGACTGACGATGGCGATGAACCAGGGAACTATCATGCCCCAGGATAGCCCGCTCTTGCCTTTCTTCTCGATTACCATCAGCGTCTTCCTTTCAGGAGAGTGGCCAGGGCGTTGAGTCCCTTACCGGCCGTGAAGCCACCGCCGGCCCATAGCGCCTTCTCCACCGTCGTGAGTTTCTTCTGAAGGCCAAGCTCCTTGGCCAGGTCGGCCTTCATGTTTTCAAGACTCTGGATCATCTGATCCTTGAGGTCGAGTTCGTGCTTGAGGCTGGCGATGATGCCCTCGGCCGCGGCCTTGTCGGTCTTCCACCGAGGCTCCCGGGCAAGGCGATACTCCTCCTCGTTCAGGAATATGGAGACGGCCCGCCTCCAGGTGTCGAGCCCCATGGTGACGGTCTTGCCGTCGGTGGATATATCCGAGGCTCCTAGGAGGCGAGAGCCGTCATCGACGAGTTGCTGCGGGGTCGCCGTAGCGACCGGCTTCATCACATTCTCGCGGAACCATTCCTCCCGCGCGGCCGCGGCCGCGGCGTCCTTCGCCCTGGCCTCTTCGGCCTTCCGGACCTCGGCCTTGACGTCGCCGATCGCGGCGTCGAGGACCGCGACCTTCTCCTGCTCGGCCTTGAGCCGCTCCTCGACCCGGGCCTTCTCCGCCCGGTCCTGGGCCCAAAGGTAGACGGCCGCCAGGATCCCGGCGACGATGATGAGCCAGGGCAGGATCTTCTTCACTTGCCCTCTCCCGCCGGCGGGGTCCCGCCGTCCGCCTCGAGCGTCAGGCCGTCCTTGGCCGCGGCGAGACGGATCTTGTTATTGCTGTTCCGCTTGAGCAGGAAGCTCACGAAGCCGCTGGTCCATCCCGTCAGCGCGACGGGGTAGAGCTGCGCCACGTTGTCGTGATGCGCGGCCATGTGGGTCAGGATGAAAAAGCCGATGGCCCAAAGGATCAGGCCGACCCCGGTGTTGATGGCCAGGCGGAAGCCGATATTGAGGTTGTGCCATTTGAGGTTCATGTCGTTACCCCTTAAAGTAGGTGGCCTCGAGGAGAGGCTTTACATGGAACGGCGAGTTATCGGCGTGGAGGTGTCGGTTCGACGCCTCGAAGCGCCGGATCCCCCGCTTCTGAAGGGCCTCGAGCAGCCGGCCGCGAGTGACCGGGTTGAATACGCGAATGTCGACGGCGTGACAGAGCCCGTCCGGTTGCCGCTTGTGCGCCGAGTTGGGCGCCCCTCCGACCGCGGCATTGTGGTCGTCACACCGGCAGCCGGACTCGATGATGATCGGGATGTCGAGCTCCGCCCGGACCTCGTTGAGGATCTGCCTCATGGCCGGGTCGAAGGCGTCGAGGCCGCAGCCGCACCGGCAGCCGAATGGTTCCTCGGAGAAGTAGTCTTTCATTTGTCCTGAATCTCCTCGATCCGCTGCCGGATCTTATCGAGAGTGTCCTGCAGCCATTGAGCGCGCTCGTCGGCCTCGGCGTCATTTTTCGGGGGCGTCGCCTTGTTCGCTTGCTTGAAGACGTCGAGGAGGTTGTTCATTTCGTACATGAGCCGGCGGTCGGCCGTGGACCTCATGTAGGGGATGGAGAACATGGCGAGGACCTGGCCACCGATCGTGCCGAGGTCCTCGCGGAGGGCCTTCATGGCCTTGAGCTTCGAGAGGTTCCCCCCGCCTTGCTCCGGCAGGAGCTCGCTGATCCGGACGATGCGGCGGATCGCGTAGACGAGGCCCTTCTTCCGCTTCTCAAACTCCGGCTCCCACGGATTCCAAACCGGGGTCCCGTCGATGCGCTTGTTCTGGAGGAGCTCAAGAGTCGTTACCCATACCGGGTGAAGCTTCCAGGTGGCTCGGTTCCAGATGGCTGTCGCTTTCTGATCGCTCTTTCCGACGATCATGAGGTCATTGAGGTAGCGGAGGATGACGTTGTCCGGCGCGGCCATGTGGACGACGAGGTCGCGCTCGTTGCCGTCCTCGTCCTCGATGGTCTTCGACCACTTCAGGCCCAAAACATCGGTCTTGTAGCCGAGCTTGTGCATGAGCATATTCTTGAGGACCAGGCCGCCCGTGAGGAAGACGGCCCCCTTGGCCATCTGACGGAGATACTTGGCGTCGCCCGTCTTCTCGAATAGGAGCTTAGGCTTGGCCATCATCTTAAGGCCGGCCACGGCCATTTCGCCCTGGGCCTTCATCATGGCGATCGTGAACGAGGGAGTGAAGAGGAACCTGTTCAGGGCCTTCCGGGTCGTCGGAGGCAGCGTGGCATAGTCTCCGCCCGTTTTCGCCGCGATCTGCGCGGCCTCCCGCGGGGAGAAGCCCTTCTCGCGGAGGTGGTTGTAGGAGGCCATCTTGAAGTAGTTCTCCATCTTCCAGGCCAGGTTCCACCCGAACTGATAAGGATTGAGCGTCCGGGCGACCTTCTTCAGCAGAGGGTCCTCGCCGAGGATCTGGCGCGTCCGGGCGGCCGCCATCCGGAAGCTCGGACTGTAGGGTTCCGGGAAGGCGCCCCATTGATAGGCCTCCCAATAGTCGGGCGTCTTCTTCGTGATGTCGGCCGCGGCTTTGGCGAAGACCTTTGGAGCCTTGAGCGACGTGACCGCCCCGGTCCAGGCCGTTTGGATGAGGGAGTATTGCGAGAGGTTGATGGGGTTGTAGAACTGGAGCATCTTCGTGATGCCGAGAACGTTGCCGACCGTCGGGTTGGTCCACATTCCCATCTTGGGGTTGAGGTAGTTCCGCTCGAGGAAGTCGAGCATTTCCGGGTTCATCCGGTATCCCCTGAGCGACGGGAAAGCCTGGGGCGAGAGCCGGGGCCAGTTTTCCGGCGCCTCTTCGGCAGACAGGATAAGGCCTTCGCTCTTCGCGTCCTTGATGATCTGGCCGAGGGCGATCTTGTGGCCGGCCGAGTGCGAATACATGAGCATGATCCGCCGGACGTCGAGGTCCGTCGGCTGGATCATCCCGTCCACGACGAGCTTGTGCGCCAGCCATTCGATATCGAGGGTGTCGCGCTGACCGAATAGTTCGCTGAAGACCCTCGGGGCCTGGGCCGGCCGAGCGTTGAAGAAGGCCTCGAGCCAGTAGCGGGGGATATGGACGTAGCGCATCCCTGTCGTCTCGAGGAACTTGATGGCCCTCTCGCGCTCGGCGATCAGGTCGTTGAGCGCGTCCGAGTTCCGGGCGCCGCGACCGACCCGCTCCCTGTAGTCCAGGACCTCGGCCCTCATGCGCTTGATGGCACTCAACGGCCAGGGGTCCTCGATGACGCCGGCCTCACGAAGCCGAGGGACGTAGTTGTCGAAGAAGCTCCGGACGGACCTGACGATCGGCCCGAGCCTGGCCTTGTCGGCCTCGCTCAGGGCGGCGAAGGCGCGCGGCTTGGACGCCAGAATGAAGATCCGCTGATACTCGGCGGGGGAGAGGTCCTTCCCGCCGTTGGTCTGCCTGGCCAGCTTCTTGAGGCTGTCGACCGCCTTTTCGGTCAACTCAAACTCCCGGTTCTTGCGGGTGTGGTAGAGCTTCACCGATAGCCCGGTCGCCTTGGCCTTGAGCCGGTTGAACAGGGCCTCGACATCGAGCTTCTCGAACGCCTTGGCGATCTTCTGCCGCACGGACTTCGAGGGCCCGATGCCCGCGAAGACTTCCTTCTCCGGGTCGCTGTCTTTGTCCTCGCCGAGGACCTCCCGCTCATACTTCGCGCTCTCTGCCTTAATGTCCAGCCCACCCGTCTCCGCCACCCAATCTATGAGGTCCTTCGGGACCTCGAGTGCGTTCGATTGGTCGACGTTCTCGGCCTTCGCGTTGAACGCCGGCCCGAGCTTGACCTTGCCCTCGACGCCCTTTTCCTTGGCGTAGGCGAGGACCTCTGCCCGGGCCTCTTCGGGGAAGTTCCCGTAGAACCGATCGGTCCCGGTGTCGTCGGCGATATAGAGCTTAAAAGCCTTTACCTGACCCTTTGGCATCGAGGCGATGGCTCGGTCGTAATCTTCTTCCAGCGCCTTGTACCATCCTTCGAAGTCTTCCTCCTCGGTCTTTTCCCCGGGCTGCTTGACCTCGACGCCGGCAGACGGCTTGACGGGCTCGGCCTTATCGAGCGGCAGGGAGCCGGAGATCTCGTCGTCAAGCGAGAGCTGCGGATCCTCGCTCGTCTTCTCGCCGAACTCCGGCGGCTTGATGCCCTCGGTCTTGAGCTCACCCTCGCCGGCAGTACGGCGCTCGACGAGCCTGGCCCATACCTTCCCGTCCTTCGACTCGCCGTATTCCGCCACCCATCCCTGATGGACGAGCGGCCGGAGATCTCGTTTCATGGACTCCTGGTCCGGCCAGGTCCCCATACCGCGGTTGTCAAACCCGGGCGGGTAGGTCTTCTCGACCTTATTGGGCTCGAAGAGGGACCCCTGCGTCGACTCCGGCGCCTTCGGTTTGGAGAAGGATTCCTGGGCGAGCGTGAAGGGCTTGCCCTCCTCGGCGACCTTGGGGGTCGTCGCTGCGGCCGGCTTGCCCTTCGCCAGGTAGGGCGTATAGTCCGTGACCTCGACCTCTTGGATCTCGCCGTCGGGGCCTTCGACGAGACGGACGAGCCCGTCGTGCCCTTTGGCCAGAAGATCCGTCGTTATCGCCTGGGCGGCGTTGAGCCGCTGCTCGGGCGTCCCCTCGCGGGTCCCATATTGATTCGCCAACCGCTGTGCCTTTTCGGTCGAGACGATGAGCGGGTTCTTGAGAGTGACTTTCTCGGCGGCGACCTCGCCATAGACCTTGGCGGCCGTGGCGCTCGAGGTGTAGGACTTGCCGCGGCCGAAGGATCCGGCGCCGGCGTTGAACCGCTCCCCCTCCTTCGGCACTCCGTGGCCGTGGAAGAGAACCAGGCCGTCGACGAGCTTCTCCTTGAGCGTCTCGGGGGTATCGTCCGGCTCGAGCCTTGGGCCCTTGACGTCCGCGATCTTGGCTTCTTCCGCCGCGATCAAATCCTTGAGCCGTTGGGTGACGGCCTCGGTTTCCTTGGCCCGGGCCTCAGCCTCGGCGGCGACCGAGCTCCCCTTGGCCTTGGCGGCCAGGTCGTCGGCCTTCTTCTTCTGCCCCTCCGCTTCGGCAAGCAGCTTCCGATAGGACTCGACGGGGGATGCGACGCCCCTGGGGGCCGGCTCAGCCTTTCCCTCGCCGAGGTCTGCGCCCGGCGGCAGGGGCTCCTCGTCCCCGCCTCTCTCGAAATCTTCCGGCCGGAAGTCCGTGACCATGTCGTCGACGCGGCGCTTGAGCTCGGCCTTGGCCTCGTCCTCGGGCAGCTTCCCGTCCATAACCTCCCGGGCGAGCTCCCGAGCCTTCTTGCCGTCGTGGTAGGTGTCGTCGAGGAACTCGTCGATTTCCGTCTTCCTGAGCTGCCCTTCCTTCTCGAGGGCATCGAGGAGCTCGTTGCGCTTGAGGTTCTCGGCGCGCTGCCGGCGAAGGGCTTCGGCGTCGTCGGACTTGGCGACTTCGGCCTCGACGTCCTTGGTGAGCTCGCCCTGGACTTCACGGCCGTTGAGCCAGGCTTGGAGGGCGTCATCGACCGCCTCGGCCCGATAATCCTCGGCCGTTCTCTCCCGCGGCTCGTTGACGTCTTCGCCGAAGGTCTGCCTTTCGGCGTCGGAGTAGTAGCTCGAGCGGCCGGCCACCTCGTTCTCGATGGCCTCCCAGAACTCGTTCTCGTCCTGGCTTCTGAGCCGGCCGTCCTCCCGAGCCATTTCCTGAAGTTTAAAGATATTGACGCCGCCCCTCTTCCTGAAGAGCCGGCGCCACTTGCTATCTTGGATACTGAGGAGCTCCCCCTTCCGGAGCTTCTGGACGTTCTCGTCGATCTGAATCCCGCCCACGCGGCGGATCCACGTCAGGAGGGGAGTCGTGGTCGGGGGCCGCCTGAGCTGATCGCGCTTCCCGGTCGTGACGTTGCCCTTCGGCTTGGCCGGAGCGGCCGCGGCTGGCGCCGGAGCCGGAGGCGTCGAAGGGGCAGCCGGCGGCGGGGTCGAGGGCGCGGGAGCGGCGGGGGGGGCCTGGGGCGTCGAATCGGTCGGCGGCTTCGACGGAGCCTTGAGACGGCGAGAGACGTCCTCGAGGATCGTCCCGTCGCCGCGGAGGCCGAGCGCCTTGACGAGGTCGTTGTAGGCCGCCATGTCGGAGGCGTTGGTCGGGTCGTAGGAGAGCCGGAAGCGGGGGTTGGCCCACCGCTTGAAGTCATCGACGTCGGCCTTGGCCGCCTCCTCGGCCGGCATCATCTGGATCTCCATGTCGGACTTCGCCGCCGCGGCGGGCTTCTCCGGGGCTTTCGGCTTGGCCTCCGGCTTCGGGGCCTCGGCCGGCTTCGCTGCGGGGGCAGCAGCCGGAGCCGCCGGCCTCTGGGCCTCGAAGAACGCGGCCATTTCCTCCGGGGTCATGCGGCGGCCGAGCTCCTGCTCCCGATACTGGATCCGGATGAGGAGGTCCTCGGGGAACTTTGTCCCCGCCACCTCGCCCTCCGGCGTCACTTGGAACCGGGCCGGGCTCGACGGGGTGCGCTCGGGAAGGGCCAGGGGCTTCGCCTCGGTCGCGCCCATGAGGTCGCGGAACAGAGGGGCCATTTCCGGTTGGTTGAGCGCGGCCTCGAGGGCTTTGGGGTCGTTGCCGGACTTATTGAAGACGGCCATGACCGCGGCGAACTTATCCTTGAGTCCGACCAGGCGGTTGAGCATGGCCTTCCCGCCGCCGTAGGACTCGATGATCTCGGGAGTGATGTCCGGCGCCAGGGTTTTCAGGACCTTGGCGGCCGCAGCGTCATCGACGCGCTTCTGCCACCGGGGATATCGCTCGATGAACTCCCGAAGCGTGACCGGATCCTTCCCCTTTTGGCCGGACACCCCCAGGCCGGCCCAGGTCAGCCCTCCGACAACACGGTCCTGAACGTTGCCAGGCGTCGTGGCGGCGCCGAATCCGAACCACGTCGGGAGCTGCACCCCGGTCGGCAGAAGGCCGACGGCGCGGATCATGGTCTGGAGCATCGACCCTTCGACGCCACCAAGAACCGCGCCCTCGGCCGTTCCCTTCTCGGCGTATCCCTTCGCCGCGCCGAAGACCGGCAGGGCCGCCGGCCCGCCCATCGCGTAGACGGGAACATCGACCGCCGCCTGGCCGAGGCCCTGGTAGACTTGCCGGGCGACGTCGAGGACCTTGTTGTCGGTCATCGGGAGGCCGGCCGCGGCGTGGGCCTGGGCTTGTTTCAGGAGGGCGTCACGGGCATTGGCGAGGAGCTGGACCTTTCGGCCCTTTATCCACTCGTCCGGCGGGCCGAGAACGTCGAACAGCTTGAGCTTCGCCTGGGACTCCTGTTGCGGGGTCATCGTCTCGTAGCCGGCCGGGCGCTGCTTCACGATCGCTGCATAGCGATTCTGATACTCTCGGCGTAGGAGCTGGTCGTAGAGCTTATCGGCCGTGTCGACCCACCCGGCGAGGCCTTGCCAACCGCCGGCGCCGATTGTGTGAACCGCCTGACCGGCCGCATCGAGGACGCCGCCGGTCTCTGGATTTACGGCCGGGGGCAGCGCCCCAGGCTTGATGATCTGGTAGTTCGAGGAATAGGCCCCCTCGAGCTCCTCGAGGATCTGCGTCATCCGGGGATCGACCGGAGCGGGGGAGGGAGTATCGACCCGCTTCGACACCTCGCTCATGCCGTTGGGGAGGCCCTGGCCGCTATTCGTGGGGACCGGGCTCGTCTTGTATGCCCCCTCGAGCTGCTCGAGGATACTTTGGAGCCGGGTCTGCGGGGTGGACATCACTCCACCTTGCCCTCGGAGATTGCCTGAAGCAGCGCCAGGGCCCGGGCCTGAGCGTTCCCGTCCGGCGTCTTCTTCTTCTTGTCGGGTTTCTCAAAGACCTCCTGAAGGCCGAACACGAAGTCCGGGTCATACCCTTGGTAGAGGAGCGTGAACCAATCCGGAAGCACCCCATCCTTTCCGAACCGGGCCAGAATGGCGATGCCGACCTTGAACATTTCCTCCCGGGACTTGATGGGACTCTCGACCCCCATCGCCCTCGAGGCCTGGTCGATCCGGACGTTGGCGTTCTTGATGGACGCCTTGAGGGCCCTCTTGGCCTCGGGCATGAGCCCGAAGATCTGGCCGACTCCGCCGTATTTCTGGATGGCAGCGTCCCGGTCGTTTTGCGCTTCCTTGACGATGCCGAGGTTGGTCGTGTCCTTATCTTTGCCGGCGTCCTTGCCCTTCTGCTCGAGCTCCCGCCTCCGGATCTCCTGGCCGGACGCCTCGAGGTCGAGCCCCCTCGACGTCAACGCCTGGGAACTGCCCTCGAGCTTATTGGCGGCCGCCTTCGTGAGGATCTCTTTCGGGATATCCCCGGCGACCCGGCCGACCACGGCGCGGAGGGCGTCTGTGCTGATCGGCTGCCCCGTCTGGAACTGCCCGTAGATGTCGGTGAGGTTCTTCGTGACGTCGTCGAAGACGTTCCGGTTTCCCGGGTCGTCGACGATGCCCTCGGCCGCGGCCGGAATGACGCTCTTGAGGTAGCCAGGGAGGAAGAAGGCCCCGCCCGGGACGTCGCGGAAATAAGCGCCGATATCACCGGCGGCCTTCTCCATGATCGCGTTCTTGGACGCGTCGGTCGCCAAACGGCGCTGCGATTCCTCTCTGGCCGAGATCTCTTGAAGCGACCTCTCGAGCCATTGGCGGATCTGTTCCCGCTGCGCCTTCTCCTGAGCGAGGAAGGGGAGGACGCGACTGAGTGCCTGTCCGAGTCGGTCGAGGTCGATAGGCATAGTGGCCTCCCTTTAGCGGTTCAGTAGGTAGGGCAGGAACCCCAGGCCGCTCCAATCCGAATTGCCGCCCCCGCCGCCGTATTGCGTCATCACGGCCTGGGCGTAAGGGGCGACGGCCGAGAACTGCTGCCCGTAGAGGAGCTGAAGGAGCTGAAGGAGCGCGTTGGTCGACTGGAAACCCTCGGCCCTTCTGGCCGCGTTGGCTTGCTCCTCGGTCGATTCTCCGCCCATGAGCATCCCGGCGAGGCCGGCCGCGGCGTTGGTCCCGGCGATCGTCTCCGCCGCCTTCCGGCCCTGATCGGCGATGGTGACGTCACGTTTCGCGTTGGCGACCCCTTCGCCATAGCGGCGGTCGATCCCTTCCCGGGCCGTCTCTTCGATGCCGGACCCGAGGAGTCCCTGCCGAGCCATCCGGACCCGCATCGACTCGACCTCGGGCTCCTTGCCGGCCCGGATGCTCTCGACCATCTGATTGATGGTCGCGTTCTTCTCGGACGGGCTCATCCCCGTTGGGTAGCGGGTGAGGTAGTCGGCCTTGGTCCGGAGCTTCGAGAGGAGGTCCTTCGTCTCCGGCGAGTAGCTGAAGTAGTTACCGGCGTTGGTCTGTAAAAGGCCCATCGTCCTCTCCTATTTCCCGCCCGGCCAACCCCACCCGGAGGTCTGGCCCATCTGATTCAGGACGGCGTTGAGAGCCGCCTTGTCGACCTCGGGGAGGTAGGGGCTCATGTAGAGCTGCTGCTTCGGCCGGAGGTATTGGATGAGCGAGGTCATGTCTTTTTGGCCCCGCCGGCCAAAGATGGACGGCAGGATCCCCAGGAGGAGCGTGAGCGGCAACGTCCAAGGGCTCGAGGCGCCGGCCAAGGCCGCCGCCCCCCCTCCCGCTGCGATCCCCGCGGTGTCCCCCAAGGTCGAAGCCGTATCGAGTAGCGCGCCACCCGTAGGATCTAAAGGCATAGCACCCTCCTATTCGATGTAGATGCTCCCGCTGAATCTCACTCCCGCGGGGTTCGTGGCCCAGGTCGGGCACACCAACTTGATCTCGATGTAGTCCCCGGCCGCGACGCTGATCGAAAGGCCGGTATTGGAGAAGGTCCGATTGGCGCCGGCCGAGCCGACGGAAGCGATTAGGGTATCCGCCGAATTGTTCTTGCGGATATACATGGAGATGCTCTCGTTGGAGCCGGCCGTGGTCCCCGCGAACATATTGACGTAGGCGGCCTTGATGGTCCCGGCCTTGGGGATATAGAGCCGCCATTGGTCGGCGGTCGTCGCGGGGGCGAAGGCGTAGCCGCTGAAGTAGTAGGTCGCCCCGCCCGCCATCGTGGAGATATTCGTCGACGTGATGGCGAGGCAGTAGCCGAGGCCTCCGCCGGCCGGTGCGGCCCAGGACCCGTCACCCCGAAGGAACTTGCTCGTATCGTTGGGGGCCTTCGGGGCGAAGCCGTGCTTCGAGGTCGAGACGTCGCCGATCGTGACGTCGGAGAGGGAAAGGCCACCCTCGGCTAATGTAAGGCTCCCCCACACGGAGCCGTCGTAGAGCTTCAGGTCGTTTGTGGCCTCGCTATAAGCAATCCACCCCTCGGCCGGCACGTCTAAGATCCAGGCCGCGCCGTCGTAGGTTGCGACGCTCCACGCATAACCCGCCCAGGCCCCGGTCGGGGTGTTGCCGACGATATAGCGGTCGCCCTTCGTCGGCGACGCGGGCGGGTCGTTCTGCTGCGCCAGGACCGGCGGCTGCCAAGAGAATTGCTCTAAGACAGGGATGCGATAGTTGCTCGCATAGAGAGCTCTGAAGTCGTTGTCGTAAGCACCCGTGACCATCCCGGCGTGGGCGTGGTTAGCGAGCGCGGCAAAGTCAGCCTCGATCTCTTCCTCTCCCCACTCCAGGCACCCGTCTGCGTCGGCCATGTTGTGATACTCGAACTTGAGCCACGCGGCCGAGCGGGCGACCGACGAGATACGGACCTCGTCGATGAGGCCGTCGAAGTTGTAGGTGCCGGTCATGAGGTTGTTGATGCTGCCGATGTTGAACGGCTCTGGGGAGACCAGGGCGCCCGTGGTTGTGGCCACGGCTACGAGCTGGCCGTCGACATAGAGCCGGACATTATCGCTCCCAGCGCCGGCATCATAGGTTCCCGTGACAAGGTGCCACTTGCCGTCGTCATAACCCAGGGGGCTTGTGACGGATACATCCCCTCCGGCGTTCGAGAACGAAAAAAGGAGCTTGGCTCCATCCAATCTCAGATGACCGGCATGATTCCACCACCATCCGAGGATAGCGGCGGCTGCCTTTGGCGCGGAGAATTTGACCCAACACCCGATCCCAATCGCCGTTTTTCCGTCGGCATAACTATCAAGGCCATTGGCGTCGACGTAATCATCCGCTCCGTCGAAGTCCTGGCCTTTGCCGACCTTGCCCGTCGCCTCGACCGGCTCCCCGCCACCCTTCTTCGTCCCCGTGTTCGCGTTCGCCGTCGAGTCGAGGATGGTCGAGGTCGTCGCGTCGGCCATGTGGTAGACGGCCGCGTAGTCCGTGTCCCAGACCGCGTCGGGGTCCGAGGCGTCCGCCGCCGAAGCGTTCCCCCAGTACATCCAGAGATAGGCCCCGGTCGTCGGCAGGCTCGGGACCTTGGCCCAGAAAACTCCCGTCGCCTCGCCCCCCGCTACGGCGAAGGACTCCCGTTCGAACGAGAGTTCGGTCACGCCGTCGGCCGCGGTGAAGCGGATGTCATAGCCTGTGGAGAGGGCGTCCCCGCCGATGTCGGTGTTGCCGGCGATCTGAACGCAAAGCGGGAAGTCGGTGAGCGCCCCGTCTATGTAGTCGTCCTTGATGCGGAGGAGAAGGCGATGGGACCATCCGATTAGGCCCCAGGGGACAGCGTTCTTAAGGAAGAAATCATCGGCCCCATGCCCCTCAAGCATTCCGGAGTCATCTACCTGGGAGGTAACATCACCGCCGATATGAGTATGGATAAACGGGGCAAAGGCCGAGGCGGGGTTGCCCTCGAGCGTCTCGGCGTCCCCACCCGCAGCCAACTTGTGCGTCCCCCGCGGGACGTTGTGCTCGACCGCGAACATCCTGGTCAGGCGGGTAAGGCCGAGCTTCTCGATCTCCGCGCCAAGGAGCCGAATGACTTGCTCCCGCGTCATGTCGCTCATTCCGCCTGGACCCCTTCCTCGGTATCGCGCAGGACCCGCTTCGCCCTGCGAACGATGCGCGGCGCATTTTTAGAGGGGTTCTGAGAACCCATCGCGGCCGGGAAAATCATCAGGGGGTTCATGTGGCCTGGACTCCCTGGCCCTTCTCTCGTTGGATGAGGACCGAGTTGATGCGCGAAACCTTGAGCTTCTCCGCCCCGCCGCTCACGAACCGGAAGGAGAAGGCCTTCCCTTGAAGGGCCATGCCGAGCCGGGCCCGGATCGTGCTGCGAAGGTCGGGGTCTGCCCCGGCCGGCGTGTTGCCGACGAGGTCCTTGTCCCAAGAGGGCGTCGCCTCGAAGTTCCGGTAAATCCGGAAGCTCATGGTCGCAGCCTCGGGGAGGACGTAATCGAGGTAGGTCCGGAAGATCTTGATCTTCACCGGGGTCGTGAACCATCCCGTCCAGACGTCCATCGTGATGCCAACGCCGTCGTCCGTCGCGGCCGCCTCGTCGACCCGGTAGAGAGAGCCGGCCGAGGAGCCGAGGATGAGGGCGCGCGCCCCGAGGGAGTAATCGGTGAGGTTCATGGCCGTCGGGTAGTAGGGATAGACGTCAAGGCCGAAGGTCCCGCGGAGGTAGTTGAAGACGATGGTCGTGTCCGGCTCGGTGTTGGTCCCGGTCGGGACGGCCAGGCGATATTCGCCCCGCTCGACGTAGTTGCCGGCGACGCACTTATGGAGGGCGGCCGTATTGATCGAGGCCAGGGTTTCCTTGACCTTCGCCGAGATCGGCAGCTCCGCTTGAGCGAGGCCGGACGGGGTCAGGATCTCGATCTTCTTGTGGTTCGACAGGAAGACGAGCATCCCCTTCCCGCAACGCACCGCCGAGCCGATGGCGCCGAGGCCGACGTCCTCAACGAGCTTGTCGACGATGTAGCTATCGCCGGTCCTCTCGACCTTCCAGATGGACGCGGCCTTGAAGGCCCAGAGCTCGTTGTCGAACTCCATGATGCGGAGGACCTTGCCGGCCTCGCGCTCACGGAGCATCAGGAAGCCGAGGAGGTTGAACTGCTCTGGCGTGTCGAGCCCGGAGGGGAAGAGGAGCTCCTCGTAACCCGAGACGCCGCCGACCCAGAGCTTCCCGTCCCAGACCTCGATGGTCGTGCCGTCCGGCGGCCTCGAGTTCGCGTAGCTGACGTCCTCGCCGAGGGCGGCGTCGGCCGCGTTGTCGACGTAGGTGGTCGTCGTGTTGTCGGCGATCTGGCAGAGCCACTTGTAAGTCGCCCCGGCGTCCTCCGTCCGATAGATGTTCCGGGCCGTGACGTTTCCGTCCGGAGAGAGCGGGATGCTCGAGAGGTTGACCGATTGGCCGGCCGTCGGAGCCACCGAGGCCGAGGCCGGGCTCGGGTTGGATTCGGCCGGGTAGTTGCCGCCCCGGACGAAGGTGACGACGTAGGAGTAGGTCCCCGCGATATCGCCGGCGGCCCTGTAGAGGTAGTAGACCAGGGCCGCGGCCGGCTGCTCCGTCCAGGCGAAGGTCGCGCTGAGCTCGTAGGCGACGCCCGAAGCGTCGGGGGAGTCCTTGTCCATGCCGACCTTGACGAAGGCCGTCGGCGAGACGGAGAACGTCCCGTAGACGACGATGTAGTAGAGGGACCCCGTCTCGAGCGTCGGTTGCGTCCCGGAGAAGGAGAGGTTCTTCAGGGCAAAGGTCGGGAAGGCGTCAAGGGTCGAGACGTCGAGGTCGGCCGTCGCCTGGCCGACGATATTCGTCGACGAGTTCTTCGAGCCCGAGGTCCCGGCCTGGGACTTGTGGATCTCCACCCACAGGTTCCCGGTCGGGGACCCTACCTTCGAGAGGTAGAGCTGGACCTTGGTGAGCGGCCCCGAGAACGTGGCCACGAAAGTCTGAGCCAGAATGGTCTGAGCCGCCGTTTCCCTGAGCCCGTTATAGGTATCGACGTGCGTCTCATCGTAGGAGGCCGCCTGGTAGTCTTCCGCCCGGCCGAGGACCTTGAAGCAGAAGTCCTTCGTCAGGGCAGAGGACCAAACGAGGGTGTTGTTGATCGAGAACCCTTCGCCGTCGGCGTAGCCGGCAAGCTGCCCCCACACCGCGAACTTGGTGGCGTCGACCGGATAGGCCGCGTAGAGCATGATGTAGTAGGTCACGCCGTCGATGAGCGACGGCTGCGCCCCGGAGAAGGCGAAGTGCCCGATCCCGAGGTCGGGAATCACCGGGAGGGTGGAGGGATTGACCTCATCCGAAGGGTCCCCCACAATGGACGCCGAGGCGCCCTTGGTCGCCGACGTCCCGGTCTTCGAGCTATGGATCTCGACCCACATATTCCCGCTCGGCGCGACGCCGGCGGCCTTCTTGACGCCGAGCTGCAGCTCGATCTCGGTCAGGGAGCAATCCTTCGGCGCGATGAAGGACTGAGACAGGATGAGGACTGTGTTGGAGCTCCGGAGGGGCACGAAGCTATCCGCGCCGGCGGTCCCGTGCGAAACGAGCTCCTCCGGATCGCCGAGAGGGCCGCTGACCTCAAAGATGAGGTCGACGTTGTCATTCGGGGTCCAGGCGAAGCTGCCGCTGAGCTCGTAATACCGGCCGTCCGTGTAGTCCGGCGAGGAGGAGTCGAAGCCGACAAGGACAAAGGCCGAGGAGCTCACGGCGAAGTCGCCGTAGACGACGATGAAATAGATATTGCCCTCGGTAAGGCTCGGCTTGGTCCCGGTGAACGTGAAGGTGATGGCCGCGAGGGTGTTGGAGAGTGTCGAGACGTCCTTGTTGTCGGAGGCCTGGCCGACGATGTTGGCGGAGGCGTTCTTGGTCGCGGAGGTCCCCGCGGTCCCGCTATGGATCTCGACCCACATATTGCCCGTCGGCGCCCCGATCTTCCTGAGCGAGAGCTTGACCGATTCGACGTCGACGCTCCGCTCCGCCTTGAAGCTCTGAGCCATGAGCGTCCGGGCCGCGCCCTGCCTGAGCTCTCCGAGGTGGTCTACATTCGTCTCGGGGAAGCTATCTGCGAGGATCTCGCTGCCCGAGGCCGCGGCCGTGGCGACCAGGGCGTCGGCCGGGGCGTCGATGCCCGGGTAGAGGGCGACGCCGCTCCGGACCATGATCGGCTTCTCGTAGCCGGCGATGAAGGTCAGGCCCTTGTGTTGGGCCACCTGGACGGGGGAGGTGGCTGCCTTCGTCGGCGTGAAGATGGACGACCAGGCCCCGCCGCTCTTGAGCTGAATGTCGTCGTTGAGACAGGCGAGGAGCTTCGTCTCCTCCCCCTCGTTGATGCCGTAGGCCCCGAGGACCCGCTTGCCGGTGAACGTGGCCAGCTTGACCGTCCCGGGCCGGCGTTCGAAGCTCTTGCCGTCGTCGCACGTCCGGGCGTTCTGGAAGCGGAGGAAGTCCGTCACCGGGACCTTGTCCGGCGGGGCGGCCTGATTCAGGGAGCCGGAGAACTCCTCGAGCGTGAACTCGTCACGGAGCGTCAGGAGCGGGGTCCGGCGGTTGAAGCTCACAGGCCGGCTCCAAAGTTCAGGATCTCCCGGGACGGGAGGAGCTCCTTGAAGGTCGCCGCCGATTGCCCGGACAGGTTCCAGGCGATGTCCTGCATGATGACGTTCATCCGGCGCTCGAGGTCGGCCGTCGATCGCTCGTTGACCGGGAGCAGGGCGATGGCCGTGTCGTAGCCGATGAGGGAGTGGAGGGCCGAATCGTAGCCCGGGGTGGCGACGTTCGGCGCGACGTCCGAGCTGTCATGGTTGAGGTCGGGGAACTTGAGGACGTAGACGAGCTTGTAGCGGTCGGTGACCGTCTCTTTTGAGGGAGGGGCGAGCTCGACGTAGCCGGCCTTCTCCATGCCCCAGAAGATAGAATCGTGGCCCGTCTTGTTGGACATGAGGGCCAGGGTTTCGCTGTCCGGAGTGAAGAGGAGGGGCAGCCGGGGCTCGTCCGCCTTGTAGCGGTAGAGGTCTACCGGGAGAAGGCAATCCGCGATGCCGAAGTCTGTGACGATCGAGTACGAGGCCTTGCCAGCGACGACGTCGACGAGGGCATAGGACCGGAACATCGAGGGGAGTAGGCTCGAAAGGGCGATGGCGACCCGGTCCTTCGAGGCGTTGATCTGAATGTCGATGGCGGCATCGGTGAAAGAGCCGTCCGGCGCCGCATCGGGCTCGTCCATGAGCGTCCGGGCGAGGGTCCTGATTTCGAGCCTGTTCATGGCGCCCTCCTTACGAGAACATCAGCCGATGCTCATGCCGCCAGAGCGTCTTGTAGAACTCGGCGATGAGCTCGTCGCGGGTCTTCCTGGCCTTGAGGACCTCGACGTCTTCCTTGTCGTCCATTTCCTTACAGAACTTCTCGACCGAGAAGCCGTCCGGGCCGCTGAGTCGCTCCTTCTCTTTGACCAGTTCGCCGAGGAGCCTGACCGCCCGGCTATCGAGCTCGACGTATTGGCCATTTTCGTCCTCGAGGACGAGCTCGATCATGTAGTGCTTGCCGGTGACCGGGTCGTATTCGGTCATCCCAGGGACCTGGCGGGGCCAATCCTTGACGATGAGCCACCGCTCCCAACCGGGGAACCAGCGAGGGTAGAGCCCGGGGGCGATGCGGCCGATCTCCTCGACGAGGTGCTTGGGTGGCGTTCTGTCCACGGCGGCCTCCTGAAAATCCCCGGAGGGGGAGTGGGCTCCCCCTCCGGGCATAGGCTGATATGTGCCTACCTCTAGGCGACGTTGAGGTCGTTCATCATGAAGCCGGCGTCCTTGCGGATCGGGACGCCCATGTTGCCGAAGATGTGGCCCTCGGCCTGGTACTCGTTCTTGCCGGCAACCTTCTGGAGGATGCCGCCGGCGTCGCCCTTTTCCCAGGTGATCGGCTGCCCCGTCTGCGTGACGAAGATCTTCAGCTCGGACTCCGAAAGGCCGTAGAGGCGCTTGTCGGGAATGAACTTGTCCGAGACGAGCGGGATCTCCCGGCCGTCGTAGATGAAGGGGAGCCCGTCCCAGCCGCCCCAGAGGGTCTTCTGGTTCGGGAGAGACTTGTAGGTGATGAGCTTCGACGCCCAGAACCGGCGGACGCCGGGGGTCGTGAGAAGGGCCGTGATGAGCTCGGGCATTTCGAGCTCGTCGAAGCACGTGGTGAGCAGGACCTCGGTGAGATCGCGCGCCGTGCCGCTATTGGTGTTGGTGTAGCACTTCCACTCGGGGTCGGTGGCGACGAGGACGCCCTGAAGGCCGGCCGAGGCGTTGGGCGCCGGGGGATCCGTGGCGCGGATGATGCCGTCGAGGCCCATCATTTCGCCGAGGCCCGCGCCTTCCGTGCCGGTGTAGACGTCCTCCCGGTAGATCTTCGCGTCGTCGGCGACGGTGACGGCCGCGGTCAAAGTGATCTGGGTCGCGGAGTCGACGCTCTGGACGACGACGGAGTCGGCCTGTTTGGTCGAGCCGTTGTAGATGTCGAGGATCATCCCCTTTTTGAAGAAGCGCCGGAGGTCGGCATAGAGGGGGTGGTCGATGACGACGGTGGCCGAAGCCGTGACCGCACCGTTGACGAAGGCCATGACGCCGGAGCCGTCACCCATGAGCTGACGCGAGAGGTCGTTGGCCATGTTGATGAACAGGCCTTTCTTCTCGAACTCGATGGGATCCATTTCCGCCCCGTTCTTCTGGGCCAGCTCCATGCTGAAGCCGTCGAAGTGCAGGGTGAACATCTGCGCCCTTTTCAGGCGGGTGATGGTCTCGCCCGGCGTCGAGGAGTGCGCGGTCGGGTAGGACGAGTTGGACGCGGCCCGGGTGGACGTGCCGCCCTCGCGCATCATCTTCTGCTTGGCGTAGAGGCCGTGGGCCTCGATCTTGTCGCTCTTCTGGATCCGGTCCCACAACTTGGAGATCTTCCGGACCTCGACGAGCACACCCTTGCTGATGTACTCGTTGAAGAGCTTTTCCTGGTCGACATTGTTGAACATGAGAGTAAAGCTCCTTCGCTAGAATGGTTTTTGCTCTCCCGCTTTGGCCTGGTCCTTTTTGAAGGCCTCGATGGCCTCGGCCATGCTGCCGAACTCCTTCGGCTGGTCGGAGGGCTTGGTCGCCGCGGCCGCGCCAGGGCCGGCGCCGGCGGGAGCCCCGACGGGGGCCTCTTCCGCCTTGGCCTTCTCGGCGAGGTAGTCGGCGATGATCTGCTGCCGCCTTTTCTCGGGAAGCGGGACGGACATGAGGTGCTCCGCCTCCTTCTCATGGGCCGCCTTCATCGCGGAGGCAACATCGTGGACTGGCTTCCCGGTCTTCTCGTCCTGAAGCTCCAAGAGCTTCCAGACCTCGCCCTCTCGGGCGTTGGGGAACTCGGCCTTCATGCCGTCGATCTGTCCCTTGAGATCCTTGTAAGCCTTGTCGATGCTCTCCTTGATGAAGAGCCCCGCGGTCTTCTTGATCTCCTCCTCGTTCTTCTTGACCTTCTCCTGAAGCTCCTTGACCTTGGGGTCGGTGAGGAGGTCGTCGTCGGCCCCCTCGGTCTTCTCGGGCTCAGGCTTCGCGCCCTCCTCCTTGATGATGAGCCGGCCCTCCTTCTGAGCGCGGTCGATCACTTCGATGACCGCCAACTGCTCGTTGAGGAGCTTCTCCTTGGCGTTCAGGGCCTCGAGACGCTGGCTGCCGTGGTAGCCGTAGCCGGCGTATTCGAGGACCTTCTCCAGGCTCGCCTCGCTGATGTCCTTCCCGTCGGCCTTGAAGACGAACGGGACTTCGTTCCCTTTTTCGTCCACCAGCCGGAAGGCGGTCTTGGAGGCGGGCTTGGGTTCGGCCTTCCCTGCGTCCTCACCCTCGCCGGCGGGAGCGGCGGCGGGATCCTTCGCTGGTTCGGCCTTCGCCTCACCGGCCTTGGCGGCGTCAGCCTCAGTCTGCTTCGCCGCCGCGGCCGCTTGGTCGCGCTGAAACATACTGACAGCTTCGCCGACGCTGGACGGCTCAGGGGCCTTTTCCGTGGTCGTCGTGGCTTCGGTTGTCATGAGAGATTACCTCCTATGCTGGGTTCTTTGTGGAGGCCCTTCGGCCTCCGGCTTTCTTGGGCTTGTCGTCCTCGGCCGGGTCCGGCGCGGGCGCGTCCGCGGTCGCGGTGTCGGGCGGCCCGGCCGGCGCGGCGTCCGTCTCGTCGGGCGGAGTCGGCTTCGGCGGCAGGGGAGGGAAGGATTCGTCCGCCTCCGGGAAGGGGATGAGGATCACCATGTCCCGGACGTGGAACGGGCATCCCCCCTTGGCGACGACGGCCTGGACCGTCTCGTCGTCGTAGCCGCGGTCCTTCAGCCGCTCGGCTGTCTCGTCGATGGTCAAGAATTCCTGAAGCATTGGTCCTCCTGAGTGTGCCTATTTCTTCAGCGTCACCGTCACGCAGAGCCGGGTCGGAGAGTTTGCGACGGCGGAGACCGCGAGAGAAAGCCAGCATCCGTCGGCGAGGCCGGAGTTCCCGAAGCCCGACGTCACGGACGCTCCGTCGTGGTCGGCCTGAAGGTCGGCCGACAGGACGTCCGCTCCTGCCGTGTTCGGCGTGGCCGCATCGCGCTCTTCGAGGTTGAAATCGACCGTCTCCGTGCCGCCGCCTTCGGTGTAGGCGTGGATCCCCGTGATGGTCGAGGCCCCAATGATCTTGATGGCCCCGTAATCTTTGACGCTAGGGTTGTCGATGAAGAACGAAAGCGTGGCGGGCTGAATATCCCAATCGAACCCATCCTCCGTCGCGTTGATGGTGGGGACTTTGCCCTTTTTTCCGCTCATGCTGGCCGGGCCGACGACGTTGCGCGTCGCGGCCGCCCCGTAGGCGACCGCCCCCGCTCCGGCGAAGGGCGTCGCGGCGAAATTGGCGAGCGGGCCGTTGATGGTCAGGGTCTTCCCCGAAGCTACCGTGACCGACCCGCGCGGGGTGATGACGAGGCTGACGTCGGCCGGGATGGTCAGGTTCGCGGCGAGGGAGTAGGGGAGATCGACGATGATGGTCCCCTTCGCCGCCCCGATGGCCGCGACCGCGTCGACGAGGCTCGTGTAGGCGGCGGGGATCTTCACGTCGTCCAGGTCGTCGTTCCGGCCGGGCTGCTGATCGCTGAAGTAGGAGTTGGTGACGTAGACGACGGATTCCGGCGGGCCGGTGCGCTTGAGGCTGATCATTGTTCTCCTCCTTGAATTTGGGCCATGACGGCCTCGAGAAACTCGGGCGGGATGCCGCCGCCGCCGTCCGGCCCGGGGGCGGGGATGCCTGGCGCGGCGACGGGTACGGCCTCGGCGCCGGGCCCGGCCGGCAGCGGGCCGCCTGGAGCGACGGGCCCTGCGGCGGGGGTAGCGGCCGGGGCCGGCTTCGGGGCCATCTTGAGGAGGAAGTCCTTGTGTTCGTTAAGGCGCTCGATGATGAAGCCCTGGGTCTTCCTGTCGAGCTCCTCGAACTCTTCCCCCTTCCGGTAATCGTTGAAGAACTTGTAGGCGAATTCGTGGTTGTCGGACGGGTCGGCGGGAATGTAGGCCTTGTCCGCTACCATCTTCTCGAGGTGGCGGACGCATTGGTACTCGTCGACCTTGTCCTCTTTGACGACCGCCTCGACCCCCTTGAAGCGCATGATCTCGAGCGCGGTCTTGGCGTCGATCGCGCGGATCTCGGCCAGCTTCATGGCCACGTCCTCGCGGCGCTGCCGGGTCGTGAAGATATCGACGCCAGGGACGACCATGACGTCGGTCGAGTCGCGGAGGTCCGATCCGACGAAGGACCGGACGGCCGGCATCCTGCCCTTCCCGGTGTTCTTGATGAGCCGGGGCTCCCCGTAGTGCTTCTGGGCCAGGGCCAGGCGGACCTTCATCATGTTCACCAGCTCGGCGTCGAATGTGGCCAGGGTCGGCTGCATGACCGAGGCGTCTCGGCCGACGAGGGATTGGAAGAGCTGGTTCGACGGCCGCGACCCGTACTTCGGGATCTGGCCGTAGGAGGGTTTGCGGACGGACGTTTCGACCTCGAACTCGCTCTCGAGGACCTGCATATAGAGCAGCGAGGAGTCGGGGAGGGGCGGGGGATTCTGCCAGAAGGGCGTCCCGACCCGGCCGTTGTACTCGACGAAGTCGACGCCGCCCATGCGCTTGAAGGCTTGCGCGTCACCTGGCCGGAGCGACCCCCAGGGGATGAATCCCTTGGCCCGGAAGTTCATGAGGTGCTCGTCGACGATCGAGCCGTGGCGATTGATCTGCCGCTGCGGGGCCTTGCCGATCTCCACCATCGACTGATGGAACTGAGTGCCGACGATCGGGATGCCGCTACCGAAGTGGCCGTAGTTACGCCGCGCATCCGGGGTCGGGTTGGGCCCGTCGTAGAGAAGCCAATCGCCGCAAATGACCTGGAACCGGCCCTCGGGCCGCTCGTCGGAGGAGAACTCCCAATACTCGAGCCGGACGGCGGAGGGCTCCTTCGGCTTCTCGATGCCGTGGCGGGTGAGCCGGGCCTCCTCGAAGGAGATATATTTCTCCTCCTCGATCGTTCCCTTATCGAGGCCGAACTCGGCTTCGATCGTGCGCGTGGGCAGCCGCTTCCCCTCGATGACGTAACGCCACTCGTCGGCGCTTTGGGCGTGGGGATCCGGGCGAAAATTGAAAGGACTGACCACGGCGCAATCCAGGTCGCCCTTGACGACGGTCGCCCCCTTCTTCCCCCAGGCCAGGCCGGAAAGGCGCTTGTTCCACCACTCCTTCCAATAGCAGTTGCCGAGGAGAAGGACGAGGAGCTTGGCCTCGATCATCTTCCGGAGGAAACTCCTCATGTAGTTGGTCTGCTCGATGATGATGGAGCCCACGGCCGCGGCACGCCGGTCGGCGCTCTCGTCGGTCGCGGGGATGGTGTAGAACTCATGGTCGATGATCAGGTCGCCGTGCTGCTGCCGGATCATGGGGAGGATCCGGTTGTAGACGTTCTTGACCTCGCGCTCGAGCTCGCGCGCCGTGATCTCGAACCACTCGGCGTTCTTGGTGCCGCTGTAGTAGCCGTACTGATCGCCCTCGAACCAGCGGAGGTCCTCATAGAGCTTGGCGTAGAGGGCCTGGAAGGAATGATCGTTCCATTCCGCATGGGTCCGGTCGAAGGAATCCTTGGCCGGCCCGGCCTTAAGCTCTTTCAGCCTGATCGGTTTGAACTTCTCATCGGCCATGTCAGAACCCCTTCGCGGCTAGGCGCCGTTCACGCTCCTCGGGAGTCTCCACCCGCGCCCCGACCTTCTCGTCGCGGACCTTTTCGAGGACCTTCTTGTTGTGCTCGAACTCGAGCTCATGGCCGTCGCGCCAGTAGTGGTATTCCTCGAGGGACTTGGAGGCGAGGCGGAGGTGGAGGTCCTTCGTCTCCTCGCGGTGGGTCTTGATGAGGTAGACGATGACGGCGCACAGGGCGAGGACAACGAGGACGAGCGCGACGCAAATTCCGATCATTAGAATTGCCCCCTGATGACCTGGGCCGGCGTCGGCCGGAAGGGCTGGCCGCGGCGGTCCCGTAGGATCTGTTGGTGGAAGTCGTTGAGCCGGACAGTCTCGGTGTCCGGCTCCTCGACCCTCTTCGGGATAAGGCGGATGTCAAGCTGGTGGGCGATGGTGTCGAGGATGCCCGTCTCCTGGTCCTTCTTGCCCCGGCGGTAGGCGATGAGCTGGTCTTCGTATTTGTTAAGGCCCGGTGCGCTGACGATCTTGCAGGACTCGTAAAGGCCCTGAAGCGGCAGGATCCGGTCGTCGCGGGTCCGGCCGAGGAGACGCAGCGGGACCAGGGGGATATCTCGCCGCTCGCTCTGGAGCTCGGTGACGAGATAGATGCCGTATTTTTCCCACTCGACCCCGACCTGGTCGTAGGGCCGGCCCTCCTTCTTCGCGTCGTCGAAGCGCTCGCAGACCTTCCTCTTGAGATCGAGGACGTCGATCTTGAAGTCGTCGGCCCAAACGAGGTGGCCGATGCCGTTCTCGTCCCACTCGAGGTCCGACATGGCGGTCGGGGTGGACTGGGCGGAGGTCGTGCCGGAGCAGTCGATGACGAGGTTGCGGGAGAAATACCGGGGCCGGCTGGCAAAGTGCTGGATGAGCCGTCGCTGGAAAACCTGCTCGTCGTCCGAGACGATCTGGCCCTCGTACTGCCGGGCGTAGAGGAAGGACCCCATCTTCCGCTTCTTCCTGGCGAGGTAATCCTCGGTGAGGCGCTCGGGGAAGTTGAGCTGCCCGTTCTCGTCGCGCACGAAGCAGGAGAAGACCGAGTAGCCGGTCTCCGTAACGAACATGGCCGGGCTCTTGCGGTGGAGCTTCCGGTAGTCGAAGCGGCCGTCCGGGTCGAGGATGACGCCGGAGACGTCGTCCGGCTCCCAGGGCGTCTCGAAGACCCACTCCCAGGCGTTCTCGGCCATGAGGGGCTCCTGGGACCGCCACCGCCTGACCGCCCACTTCCTCAGCTCCGGGGTCGCGGAGTTGACCTCGTTCATGATGTTGTCCGACCAGATGCCGGCGTAGTGGCGGCCGGTCAGGGTCTTGCGGAGAGAGCCGATGTCGATGCCGACCCGGCCCCACCTGATCATGTCCGAGTTCCAGGCCTCCGCGTCGGATGGCTTCGTAGGGACATAGCCGGCGAAGAAGGCCTGGATGAGTTCGTTGGTCAGGATCTCCTGCTCGATGATCGCCAGGTGCTCGGCCGAGAGCGTCTCTTCCCCGGTGATGATGCCGAGGAGGGCCTCGTCGTGAGCGTAGGAGTGCTTCAAGAACTTCTGCCCCATAAGGCCGCGGCCGATGGTCGACTTGAGGGAGTCGCGGTTCATGCAAAGGAGCTTCTGGGGGGTGGGGTCGTGAATCAGCCAATCGCAAGCCTTGAGGTGGATCCGGTTGAGGTCGTGGTACTCTCTTTTCTTGCCGTGCCGGAGGACGAACGAACAGAAAAAGAACCCGTCTTCGAGCGAGATCTCGACGAAGTCCTTCGGGGTCCGGATCTCCTCGGGGAGGCCGAAGTTCGCCTGGAGGTGGACGATCAAGGCCTCCGCGTCGCGCTTCTTCATCCGAGGAGCTCCCGGTTGAACTTCTGACTGGCGAACTTACGGAAGTCGTGGTGATAGATGAACTCGCGCCAGAAGGCTTGGCGCTTCTGAGAAGGCTTGTCGGCCATGAGGAGGTCGGTGCGGCGGATGACCTTCCAGGCTCCTTTGAGCCGGCGGAAGTACCACCACACCCTAAGCGCCTTCCAGAGCGACCTCATGTCGCGCCTCCTCCCTCATGCGCTTGAACTTGGAGAACGCCGTGGCGTCGTCCGCCGTGAGCGTAATAGTGACTGTCCGCCGGTTGATGTTCTGATCGACCTTGGTCGCCGGCCGGAGGTCGTGGAGGTCGATAGCGTCGCGGAGGTATCGCTCCCGGGCCGTGTGGTCCGGGGGGATATAGGGCTTTCCCGTCTTCGGGTCGACCCGCGGCTCAGCCGTCGGGTGCTCCGCCTTGAGCCCCTCGGCGATGACCTGGGCAATCTTGTCGTAGCCGACCCCGGCCGTCTCGAGGGCGGTGACGATCCGCTCCCTGATGAACGGCTTGGCCAGGACGCGGTCGATGGCCTGGCCGGCGTTGGGGGTGTCGGCAAAGCCGGCGGCTACGGCGCACTCGTTCTTCTTGGCGGGGTCGAGTCCGGCCTCGAGGAAGTTCTTGAGCCCCTCCCGCTGGCGGAGGGTGAGGAGTCGGAGCTCGGACTTGGGGATCTTGCCGAGGAGGCCCTTCCTGCGGAGCTGCTCTTTCTTGGTCTTAGGCCCGTTGAAACGATGCGACTTCCGGGTATCCCTGCCCCCCACCAGGACCGGGGTCCCGTCCTTGGCCTTCACGACCTTTGCCATTTCATTCCCTGCACTCAAGATGTAGTGGTCGTTCTCTCACTTGGAGTCCTGCCTATGCTTCCCATAGGGGGCGATTTAACTGGCAGCGTCAAGATGTGCCGAGGAAGCCTATAGCCGACTTGACAATAGGTCCCTTTTACCCGATATATGGGGGCATGAGCGAAGATAGGCCCCCCTATAGACGGCTTGAATTACCCGAAAAATTGTCTGATGAGGAACGCATAAAGAGGGCTCTCGAGACTCACAAGAACTGGATATGGGGAGACGGCATCGAGATCGCTAAGCTCCGGACCAAAATGAAGCACCTCGAGCAAGACATCGATGAGCTCAAGGGGTTTCTCGAGCGGCTATTGAAGAAGAGCGACAACTGATGGGCGACCTGGCCCTGGCCCAGGCGAAGCTGAGAGGGGAGAAGGCTCTCCGCGAGGCCAGGGAGCTCGTCAAATCCGGCCGGCTGACCGCCCGGCAAGCCTCCCGCGAGGTCATCGACATCTACTGGGGCATCCGAAACCGCCTTGGCATGAAGGCCCGGGTCGAGTTCGACTCCTGGTTCAAGACCGAGCATGAGAAGGCGGGGAAGGAGCTCGGGGCGAAATAGGCCAACGCCCGACGAAGATGAATATCAGGTGGACGCCGGGAGACCATGCCCTCCTCCGCAAGAGGCATCAGGATAGAATCGCGCGGATATACCTACACGACACCCAGGAATCTCTCAAGTCTGCCCCCTGTAAGGCTTGCGGCAGCGACGGCCCCGGGCAGATACATCATCTTGACGGGAATCACTCTAACAACATCCCGGAGAACATCGTAAAGCTTTGTCTTAAGTGTCATAGAAACAACCATAATTTCGGGCCATTGAGCAAAAAGAAAATGCTTCCCGAGAAATATTCCCTCATCCCCATTATGTTCGAGGAAAAGCAAGTAGGGGAGCTCGTTGTCCCGAAAGACCGCTGAGGGTTGTTATATCCCTCAGTTTTGGGCTAGAATCTCCAAAACGTCCGTTTGGGAGGCCTAGGTGGCAGGCAATACTCTCTATTACGGCGACAACCTCGAGATCTTGAAGCGCTACATCCCCGACGAGAGTGTCGATCTCGTCTATCTCGATCCGCCCTTCAATAGCAATCAGAACTACAACGTGCTCTTCAAGGAGAAGAACGGCAGCCAGGCCGCCTCGCAGATCCGGGCCTTTGGAGACACTTGGACGTGGAGCACGGATGACGAGGAGCTTTATGCAGATTTAGTGACGAAAGGCGATAAGGTTGCCGATTGTCTTCAAGCTTTCCGGACATTCCTCGGCCCCTGCGATATGCTTGCTTACTTGGTTATGATGGCACCCCGGCTCGTAGAACTAAAGCGGGTAATGAAGCCGAAGGCAAGCATCTACCTGCATTGTGATCCGGCGGCTAGTCACTATCTCAAGATGTTGATGGATGCGGTATTCGGCCCAGAGCACTTCCGTAATGAGATCGTCTGGCAACGAACTTCTGCGCATAATGATCCGTCCAAATACGGCCGCGTTCACGATATCCTCCTATTTTTTACCAAAGGAGACTCGTGGCATTGGGCTACCCAGTTTGATGCCCCCGATGAAGCATTCTTCAAGGCGCATGACTTTGAGGTTGATGAGAATGGCTGGCATTATCGTAAACGTGACCTTACAGCTCCGGCCCACGGAGGCAACAGTGGACAATATGAGTGGAAGGGTAGGCGTCCGCCCTCTGGTCGTATGTGGAGTTATACAGAAGAAAATATGCGAAAGCTCGAGGCCGAGGGTCGCGTCGTTTACACCCGAACGGGAATGCCTCGACTGAAGATCCTTTTTGATGATTTAAAGGGCATTCCGCTTCAAGATGTTTGGGCGAAATCCAGCCTTTGGCTTAACGCGGCGGCGAAAGAACGCCTCGGCTACCCAACCCAAAAGCCAGAGGCGCTCCTCGAACGGATCCTTAAGGCTAGCTCCAACGAAGGTGACCTCGTTCTAGATCCATTCTGTGGTTGCGGCACTTCCATTGCTGCCGCTCAAAAGCTAAATCGTCGCTGGGTCGGCATTGACATCACCTATCTGGCTATCGCCCTCATGAAGAACCGGCTGGTTGATGCATTTGGGGACCAGGCCAAGTTCGAGGTCGTGGGAGAGCCGGCCTCACTTCCTGACGCCCAGCAGTTGGCCGAATCCGATCCCTACCAATTTCAATGGTGGGCCCTGGGACTTGTCGGAGCACGTCCTGTCGATGAAAAGAAGGGCGCGGATAAAGGTATCGACGGGAAGATCGTCTTTCAGGGTGATACTCCGGGCCAGTTTGAGAACGTGATTCTCTCGGTAAAGGCGGGCAATTTGACCGCCAACCATGTGCGGGATCTCCGAGGAGTGCTGGACCGGGAGAAGGCTGCGATTGGCGTCCTGATCTCGATGGGGGAGCCAACGAAGCCGATGCAGACCGAGGCGGCGACGGCTGGCCTCTTCGAATCAAAGACCTGGGGGATGAAATATCCGAGGATTCAGCTGTTGACGGTTGAGGAATTGTTATCCGGCAAGAAAATTGATATGCCGCCGATCCGCCAGGTCGGGGCGACGTTCAAGAAGGCGGAGAGGTTCAAGCCCGGGGAAGGGGAGCAGCTCGAGATCAGGGAAGATAAATAATGTCCAGATCAGGCCAACGGAGACTGAACAAATGGCTGTAAGCATACATGCATATAGTTATGGGACGTCGGAGGGTAGGCCAATAGCTTTTAGCGCCGACCGCACGCCGGATACCTGTCCCATTTGTCATAAGGGGATAGAGCCGACCTGTATGTATTGTAAGCCCGAATATCCCTACGCCTATGCGGTATATCAGTGTCCAAAAGCAAGTTGCCGACGACTATTCATCAGTACTTTCAAATACGACACAGGGCCAAGTGTTTTTATGCTGAGGAGTAGTAGCCCGTGGGACCCCATAAAACATGAATTCCCTGAAGAAGTTACGTCAATTTCGCCTTCATTCTGTTCGATTTATGATGAATCATTCGAGGCTGAGCAGCGCGGCCTTGTCCAGATCTGCGGAGCGGGATACCGAAAGGCCCTCGAGTTCCTTATCAAAGACTATTTGATCAAAGAGGTTAATGTCGATCCCGATATAGTCAAGGATAAGCTGCTCGGCGCCTGTATTAATGACCACGTAGACGATGAGAGGATAAAGGCTTGCGCGAAGAGGGCGGCCTGGTTAGGAAACGATGAAACCCATTACTATCGGAAGTGGGCAGAAAAAGACTACGAAGACCTCAAAAAGCTGATCGTTATGACAGTGAATTGGATCCAAAACGTCTACGTTACGAATGAGCTTATAGACGATATGCCGAAGGGCAAGTGAGGCGACCGGGCCCGGGCCGAAAGAACCGAGATCGTTATGAGCGGTGATGATTTAAGAAACGCCATTAACAGACTCGACGATGAATTCCATGGGAATTACGATGCTCTTCTTGAAGCATATACAAAACTGAAATATCGGCATCAAGACCTAAAGGTAGCCATAGTCCTCTGTATCCTTGCCGGGATAATTATCAGTTTAATATAGCCCATAAGATGTCATATAGGCTCGGCCTTAAGGGCATGCGATAGCGATCTATTTGAGGCGACCGGGCCCGGGCTTATGAGGCCGCGGGCCCCGAGTTGAAGGGACGCTCCTCGATGGGAAGCGTATTTCGCGCCTCATAGATATAGACGCTGGCCAGCTAGGGATATTCTCAAAGGAGGAATAAATGACTGATCAGGATAAAGCTGAGAGTCTTAGCGGAAAGGCTGCGCGGAAGAAGTGCTTCGTCATAATGCCGATCTCCACCCCGGAAAGCTACAGTTCTCGTTTCCTTGATCTCGATCATTTTAAGCACATTCTCGAAAGCCTTTTCTTGCCGGCTATTGATCGGGCCGGGCTTGATCCCGTCAAGCCGATAGCGACAGGCGCAGATCTAATTCACTTAAGGACAATCCGCGAAATCGAGCAGGACGACCTTGTTCTATGTGATATATCCTCCTACAATCCAAATGTCTTTTTTGAGTTAGGAATTAGAACGGCGCTAGATATGCCCGTCTGTCTAGTGAAGGATGACTTGACCGATAGGATTCCCTTTGATATGGCTGGAATCAACCATCACACGTATCGCTCGGCTTTGTCGCGATGGGATTCTGATCAGGAGATTACGGACTTGGCCGCGCACATTTCGAAATCATTTGACGGGTCCAATAAGGGCAACGCACTATGGAAAGCTTTTAGCTTAAGCGCGGTGGCTAATCGCCTCGATAAGAACATTGGGCCAGATGAACAAATTGGCTATCTGACCCGTCTTGTTGAATCCCTCGTGAACGAGATTAGGAGCATTCCTCGGCGCAGGCCAGATATAGGCGCGATTCAATATCAGGGACCTCGTCCATCGGCATCTATGGCGACTGGTCCGACCGGTCCAGCTGATCCTACCTTCGGCGTGTGGGGGCCTAGACTTACAGGAGCCGTTGGACCCAATCCGGAAACGAAAGATGTTCCCGAGAAATAGCTATGCTTGATGATAAGAAAATCGCGCCCGAGCCAGAGAAGGAAAATCCGAAGAAGCCGGAGCCCGACGCGGACAAGCGCAAGGGCCTCATCGTAGACATCACTGATAGAGTCCCGCCCGGTTCAGCAGGAATGCTCAAGAGAAGACCCTGCCGCCCCTCAGCCTATCGGCCAGGTGATAGCCGATGGGATCAACAGAATGGAAATTGATCAGATGAAATCCTAGGTCGGATTTTGAGATAGTTGGTGGGAACGTAATCTGTGAAGAGGGGGGCCTCGCCAAAAGGTCCCATAGGGGGGGCCGGCTTCCGGCTTTCAACGACGGGCCGGGCGCCCTCCCGGGGCCTCGACCTGGGCGCTTCCCTGCCTGATTTTAAGGGTCGCATAATGTTGATTATGTAAACTAGAGCCGACAAAGGGGCTCTCACTTTCAATCCGTGTTCATCTTCGAGCCCGAGCGGATCGCTGCGGGCCGTGGCCAACCTTGGAGCGGGGGAGACGCCCCCTCTCTCCTTACATCATGCCTTTCCCCTATGCTCTATATATCTATTTCTTATTCTTATAAACCCATCTTTAAGAATAGACCTATTCTTAAGCCTTAATCATTCCTCTAATAATCTCTAACTTTCGCTGGTGGAGTGATGTCCCCCGCTTGACATTGTGACATCCCCAACCGACTTTATATACGCTATTACTCAATCCACCCTTGAGGGATTCCGGGCCCCTGAAACCGGAACCAGCCGCCGGCCCGCGCCGGCCCCTTCGAAGGCCGCCCCCCGGCCGCTTCCTCTCACCCTTCGCATCGCCGAAGCGCCGGCCGTGATCGACCGCCGCGCGGTCTGCTCGTCGGCCGAAGCCGCCGAGCGCATCCAGGCCACCATCGGCAAGGCGGACAGGGAATGCTTCGTCGTCCTCCACCTCGACCCCAAGAATCAGTTAATCGGGGCCGAGCTCCACAGCGTCGGGACCGTCGACTCGGCCGGCATCTATCCCCGCGACGTCATGAAATCGGCCCTCCTGGCGAACGCCTCCGCCCTCATCTTCGGCCACAATCACCCGAGCGGAGACCCCGAGCCCTCCCTCTGTGACCGCGAAGTTACGCGGGACCTCGTCTTCGCCGCCCGGTGCCTTCAGATCAAGGTCCTTGACCATGTCATCATCGGCCCCGACGCCGGCCGCTCCTTCTCGTTCGCCGACCAGGGGCTCATTGACGACTACGACCTCATGTTCAACGGCTTCCCCAGGTGACGCCATGAGCCGCACCAATCCTGCCCTCTGGGCTATTCGCCTGGTTCTTGACGCCCCCGACGCCGTTCGGGTTCGCTACTGGACGGGGAACGCCTGGACAACTGACCCCGAAATGGCCCTCGGGCTTACGCCCACGACGGCCGCCCGGGGCTGTATCAACCTGGCCCAGTCCCTCTCGGGCCTCGGGTTCATCGGCTGGATTGCGCGAGTCGCGGCCGACTCCCCCGACCTTGCCGACGCCATCGGGCGCGGCGCGCTTCCGGTGACATCATGAGCCGCACCAAGTCTCAAGCCACCATCGAGCGCGAGGCCGAGCGCGCCATCCGCCGCCAGCGGCGGGAGCTCCGGCGCGCCGAGTGCGAACGCCGCCGGGCCGAGCGGGAGGCGCGGCGCGCCCGTCACGCCCTAGCGATCAGCCGGCCGACCCCCCGCGTGTCCGTTCCCCTGGGATACGCGACGGACTCCGGGCCCGGCCGGTACACCTGCGCCTGCTCCCGTTGCCGGACGTTCTTTCGGTCGCCGGACTGGTCGGACGATCTTTGTCCGGCCTGCCGCGTGGACGAGCCCGCCGACCAGCCCGGCCCTTTCGCTTCGCTGGAATTCGCGGATATCGAAATCTCTAGCCCCGTCCTGCGGCGGGCCCGGGAGCGCATCGAACGCGAGGCCACCCCGGACCAAGCCGACCCTGGCCCTCTGTTCCAGCGCTGAAGGCTGGCCCCTTCGGGGGCCAGTAAAGCGGGACGGCCGGTCCTAACCCCGGCCAAATCCAAGCCCGCTGGAGGTAAATGCTATGACCTTCGAAGGACGAATCGAGCCGCGAGAATTGAAGCGGCGGCTCCGGGAGCGGTTCGGACATGAGTTCAGCTGCGCCCGGGACAGAGGTACGGCTTCCCATTGGATCAACGTCCGATGGACGGACGGCCCGACCGAGAAGGAGGTCCGGGGCTTTCTCGACTCCTACAACGACGACGGCCGGGACGACATCATGACGGACCTTTGGTGTGGAAGCCAGTACACGACGAGCTCCCGCCACTACTCGCCCGAGGCTTTCTATTGGGCCGCCGCCGAGGTCGAGCGGGAGTTTGGGATCCGGGTCAAGGTGACGGACGAGCTCTCGCGCTTCACCGGCGCGCGCTCGGTCTACATCAAGCGCGAAGACGACGTCATCATCACCGACCGGAATCTCTGTTGCCCCGACTACTACGTGAGCGGCCAGGTCAACCGCCGGCTGGCCCTGACCGACTTCCGGGGCCTGGCCCTGCCGCCGGCCCCGCCCGCGCCCGAGCGGCAAGGCCTGGCAGGGGAGGAGCGAGAAGCATGAACGAAGCCGACAGGATCCGCGTCAGCCCTTGCGGCTGCCGCTACGACGTGGCGACCGGGGCCCTAACCCTCCGGTGCGCGACCCATGAAGACGCCCGGGCGGTCAAAGAAAAGGCCAGCCGGGACGGACAGAAGCACACCCCGGGGCCGTGGCAAGTGCGCGGGTCTTGGGTGGTCATCCACACCGACCCCGAGCCAGGCCAGGGCATAGACATTGGCGTCGCCCATGTCGTCGGGAACCTCGGGCAACCTGTCGAGGCCAACGCCGCGCTGATCGCCCGCGCCCCGCAACTGGCCGAGGCCCTGCGGGAAGTGATGAAAGCCGTGGACGAGGGGGCCGCCTTCATCCCGGCCCACATCGGCATGAAGGCCTCGGCCGCTATCGGGGGGCTGGAATGAAAGCGCGCCGCGAGCTCAGGGTCTTCCGGGTCTACTTTGCCGCGCCCGTCGGGTGTGCTACAATCCGGGCCGCAGACCGGAGGGAAGCACGGACGATCGCGCAAGACAATCTCGACCGCGGCGAACTGACCACCGAGAACATGGGAGACGCGGGGAAGCTGCTGCCGGAGGGCCGCGAGATCTCGGCCGAGTTCTACGATCCGGACGACGGCCCGGTCTTCATCAACGCCATCGAGGAGGCCCAATGAGCAAGACGAGCCCGGACATCGGGATCCGGCTCCGGCCCGAGGACAAGCCGCTGAAGACGGATCTAGAGAAGCTGGCGGCGGAGCTCGGGATAAGCCTCAACGCCTATCTGATCCTTGTCCTGAAGAAGCACGTCAAGACCAAGGGGAAGCTTGGAATCTAATCCGGCCGGGAACTCCGGCCCCATCCTGCCCGGCCGGGGAGTCATAGCAAACAGGATGGGGCCATTTTTTCCTTTCGAAATTGTGTCCGAAATTGTGCTCGGGGTTGGCATTTTGGGACGCCTCCTGATAGCTCAAGACGCCAGCCTATATGGGGAGAGGCCTTGAATCAGGCAAAGCCCGGAGAGAGTTCGAATCCCTCTCCCTCCGCCATTGTCGCTTTCCTGCGCGGCGTCAACCCGGACCGCCCGGACCGGAACGAAATCCCTAGAGGAGGGACCATGACCACCGAAGCCCAAGACCAGGAGTGCTGCCCGAAGTTCGATCCCGCGCCGTGGGACGGGAAGGAGTTCGTCTGGGACCGCAAGCGGTTCGTCAAGGACCGGGTCCGGACGGTCTTCTACATGCCCCTGAACTTCGGCGCCGTGATGAGGCGTCTCGTCCCCAAGGTCGCGGCGGCCGGGGCCATGACGCCCGAGGCCATGGGCCTGTCCGACCACACCTCGAAATGGAACATGGATATCTACATGGCCGTGACCAAGGACGTCCCGGGGGCCGACAACGTCGCCCTGTCCGGCCGCTACCTGTCCAAGGTCTACGAAGGGGACTTCAAGCAAACGGGGGCCTGGTGCAAGGACTTCGAGGCCTTCGCCGCGAGCAAGGGCCTGGCCGTCAAGAAGATCTACATGTGGTACACGACCTGCCCCAAGTGCGCCAAGAAGTACGGCCGGAACTACGTGGCCGTGGTCGGCGAGGTCGACAGCAGGGCTTCGGCATGAGCGCCCCGGCCGGGGCGGCTCACAAGCTGACCGACCTGCCGAACATCGGCAAGACGACGGCGGCCAAGCTCCAGAAGATCGGCATCGCGACGGCCGAGGACTTCCTGAAGCGCGACCCCTACGACGTCTTCCACGAATTGCGGACCAAGGTCGACCGCACGCTCTGCCGCTGCGCCCTGGCCGGGATCATCGGAGCCAAGACGGGGGAGCCCTGGCACAAGATCACCAAGGCGACGGCCGCCGAGTACGAACGGCGCCATCCCGGCCACCGCTGGGGCCCCTGCTGACGGCGCGCGGTTGGCATTCCCCCGCGGCTCATGCTAAAATAGCCCGGTTCCCCGACCGCGGAGAGGTGCTGGAGTGGTCGATCAGGAACGCCTGCTAAGCGTTTGCCCTGGCTCAAACCGGGGCCGCGGGTTCGAATCCCGCCCTCTCCGCCATTCCCTCCGCCCGTCCTTTCGCGTTCCCGCCGCCGCCGTCTGACATGGCCCCGTTCGGGCGCCCGCGGGGCCCCGCCCCGGCTTGACTTTGCCCCGCCGTTCCCCTAGATTTGAGGGCAAATGTTATCGCCCGCGGACGAACTCTATCCGGTCCCCGCCGGGCAGTCGACAGAAAGGCACGCCCCATGACCAAGAACCGCCGCTCCCCGGCCTCGACGGCCGCCATTCTCGCCCTGGCCCTGGCCGCGCTCCTCGCCGCCTGCGCGCCGAAAGCGCAGGGCCCGGATTACGGGACGCTCAAAGCGACCTTCGCCGATCCGCCGGCCGGTTATCGCAGCGCCCCGCTCTGGGTCTGGAACGGGATCGTGACCCGGGACGAGATCAAGCGCCAGCTCGAGGACTTCAAGGCCCGGGGCATCGGCGGCGCCTTCATCCATCCGCGGCCCGGATTGATCACGACCTATCTCTCCGACGAATGGTTCGCCCTCTGCGCCTACGCCGTCGAGGAGGGCAAGCGCCTGGGCCTGAAGATCTGGCTCTACGACGAGAACTCCTATCCCTCGGGCTTCGCCGGCGGCCACGTGCCCGCGGCCATGCCCGACGCGGCCCGGTCCGGTCTGCGCCTGCGGACCTACGACGGCCCGCCGCCGGCCCTCGATCCGGCTCCTTTGGTCGTCCTGCGCCGGACCCTGACCGGCCTCGAGGACGTCACCGGCAAGAGCGTCCCGCCGGGCGACGCGGCCAAATACTATGTCTTCGACGTCCTCAAGGCCGAGCCGTCGCCCTGGCACGGCGGCTTCACCTACGTCGATATCATGCGCAAGGACGTCACCGAGAAGTTCATCGACCTGACGCTCGGCGGCTACAAGAAGGTCATCGGCGCCGAATTCGGCCTGACCGTGCCCGGCGTCTTCCAAGACGAGGCCGAGATCAATCCGGCCGGCGGCCGCGACGCCGTCAACTACACCCCGGCCCTGTTCCAGGCCTTCCTGACCCGCCGCGGCTACGACCTGCGGCCGAACCTGGTCTCGCTCTTCGAGGAATCCGGCGGCTGGAAGCGCGTCCGGCACGATTTCTACGCCACGCTGCTCGAGCTCTTCCTAGAGAACTGGGCCAAGCCCTACTACGCCTACGCCACCGACAACAAGCTCGCCTTCACCGGGCACTACTGGGAGCACGAGTGGCCGCGCCCCCGCGTCTCGCCCGACAACCTGGCCATGGCCGCCTACGCCCACATGCCCGGCGTCGACATCCTGATGAACGATTACTCGACCGACGTCGGGGCCCAGTTCGGCAACGCCCGGGCCGTCCGCGAGATCCGCAGCTCCGCGAATCAGCGCGGCCGCGAGCGGACCATGTCCGAGACCTACGGCGCCAGCGGCTGGGACCTGACCTTCGCCGACCAGAAGAGGATCGGCGACTGGGAGTACGCCCTGGGCGTCAACTTCCTCAACCAGCACCTGTCCTACGCCACCGTCATGGGGGCCCGCAAGCGCGACCATCCGCTCTCGTTCTCCGACCACGAGCCCTGGTGGGAGCACTACAACACGCTGGCCGATTACTTCGGCCGCCTCTCGGTGGCCATGAGCCTGGGCCGGCAGGTCAACCGCGTCGCCGTCATCGAGCCGACCACAACGGCCTGGATGCTCTACTCGCCGGCCGCCGAATCGGCCGAGTTCAAGGCCGTCGGCGACGATTTCCAGGCCTTCGTCCATATGCTCGAAGCCGAGCAGGTCGAGTACGACCTGGTCAGCGAAAAGACGCTCCAGGAGTTCGGCGCGACCCGCCACGAGCGGCTCGACGTCGGGGCCCGGTCCTACGGCCTGGTCGTCCTGCCGCCGGGATTGCGCAACCTCGAGAGCACGACCGTCACCCTGCTCCACGACTATCTGATCCGCGACGGCCGGATCCTGTCGTGGGTCGCCCCGCCCGACTACGTCGACGGGCTGCCGACCGAGGACCTTCGCCAGCTCCAGGCCTCCTTCGGCGACCGCTGGCGCGACATCGACGGGAGCGGCGGTTTCGACCGGCTCCGCGAAATGAGCCCGCCGGCGATCGCCTTCTCCGGCCTGCCGGCCGGGACCCGGCTCTTCCACCAGCGCCGGGAATTCGACGGCGGCCAGCTCGTCTTCCTGGCCAATACCGAGCCCGAGGCCGCGGCGGCCGGGACACTGTCCTTGGCCGGCGGCTCGGTCGAGCGCTGGGACCCGTTCACCGGACGGTCCGAGGCCTATCCGTTCGAACGGCGGGGCGGCCGGGTCGAAGCCGCGTTCTCTCTGCCGCCCGCGGGCAGCCTGCTCCTCTGCGTCCGGGACGGCCGGGCCAAACCGGCGCCCGCCGCGCCGGCCCCGTCCTGGGAGGAGCTGCCGGCGGCCGGCCCCCTGGCCGTCGAGGCCCTGTCGCCGAACGTCCTGACCCTCGATTATTGCGACCTGACCGTGGCCGGCAAGACCGAGAAAGACCTCTACTTCTACGACGCCCAGCGGAAGACCTTCCAGGCCCACGGGCTCGACCGCAATCCCTGGGACAGCGCCGTCCAGTACAAGACCAACATCGTCGATCTCGACAAGTTCGCGGCCGGCTCGGGCTTCGAAGCCGTGTTCTGGTTCCGGGCCGCCAAGGACGACGCCCGGGACTTCGCCGACCTGGAGGCCGTGGTCGAAGAACAGCGGCCGGGCCTCGTCAAGGTCTTCATCAACGACCGGGAGGTCCAACCCGCGGCGGGCCGGTGGTGGCTCGACCGGACCTTCGCGGTCTTCCCGATCGGCGCCCACGTCGTCTCCGGCCGGAACAAGATCACCCTCAAGGCCAGGCCCTTCACCATCCACAGCGAGCTCGAGCCGGTCTACCTGCTCGGCGGCTTCCGGCTGGCGGCCGCGGCCCGGGGCTTCGAGATCCGGCCGCCCGCGCCGCTCGCGGCCGGGGCCTGGAACGCCCAGGGCTGGCCGTTCTACGGGGCCGGCGTCCGTTACGCCAGGACGTTCGACCTGCCCGCGGACGGCGCCGCGGCCGCCTACAAGCTCCGCCTCGGCGCCTGGCTCGGGGCCACGGCAGAGGTCTACGTCGGCGCCAAGAGGGCCGGCACGGCCGCCTTCCCCCCTTACGAGGTCGATCTGACCGGGGCCCTGGCGCCCGGACGGAACGAGGTGTCCGTGGTCGTCTACGGCACGCTCCGGAACACCCTGGGGCCCTTCCACAACGGCCCACCGCTCGGCCGGGCCTGGCCGGGGTCGTTCCAGCAGGGGGCCAAAGGCGGTCTGCCGCCCGGCTCGGAATATTCGTCGGTCGGCTACGGGCTCTTCGGCGATCTCGCGATCCTGAAAGGGACCCGATGAACCACGCCGTCGGTTTCGATAACGCCTCTTATCTGCAGCGACAGAAGAACGCCATCCTCGACCGGATGGCCCGCTTCCCGAACAAGCTCTATCTCGAGTTCGGCGGCAAGCTCTTCTTCGATTACCACGCCGCCCGGGTCCTGCCCGGCTACGATCCCAACGTCAAGATGAAGCTCCTCCAGGAGCTGCGGAGCCGGGCCGATTTCCTGCTCTGCATCTACGCCGGCGACATCGAGCGCAAGAAGATGCGGGCCGATTTCGGCCACACCTATGACGTCGACGCCATGAAGCTCATCGACGACCTGCGCGAATGGGGCATCCAGATCCGGGCCGTGGTCATCACCCGGTTCGACAACCAGCCCTCGGCCCGGGTCTTCAAGAACAAGCTCGAGCGCCAGGGCATCCGCGTCTACACCCACCGCTTCACCAAGGGCTATCCGACCGACGTCGACGTCATCGTCAGCGACGAAGGCTACGGGGCCAACGATTACATCGAGACCGAG
>CAZNPB010000004.1:0-104467 GCA_964574895.1 uncultured Eubacteriales bacterium | reverse complement strand
GCGCTTGAATGGCATTCAAGAGGTCGCCAGTTCGATCCTGGTCAGCTCCACCACCCCGATAATCCCGGTTCCGTCCGCAAATTCTCCGCCGTGAACTCCCCTCGGACGCCGACCCGGAGCGTCACCCCGTCGCTTACGGTTTTGCCGGCGGGGGGCCAAACTGGCCGCCGTAGACGCCGATCCGGTGGATGAGCTGGTGGCGGCTTTTGACGTCCATTTTGCGATAGAGACTATAGACGTGGCTCTTGACCGTGTGGATGGAGATGTGGAGGGCGCTCTCGATCTCCTTGTAGCTCCGGCCGTCGATCATGAGCTCCATGATCTCCATCTCGCGGGGGGAGAGGCTGCGGGCCCGCCCGATCGCGGCCAGGTCGAATCGCGCCCCCAGGACCTTGCCGAGGCCGCCCGCCCAGGGCAGGAACCAACCCTTGAGCCAGACGAGGGGCGCCAGGTTCGTGTACAGGCCGAGGAACTTGGTGAGCGACAGGGCCCAGAACTCCGCCCCGGCCGGGTTCCACACGGTCAAGGCCAGGTGCACGGGATAGCGGGCCAGGAACAGCCAGGCGAACGCGGCATCGACCTTCCGCCGGCCCGGGTCGGGGTCCCTGCGGCTCACGGCCAACAGCCAGCCGAGACAAGCGATGTCGATAAGTCCCGGGGGCCAGATAAGGGCCAGCCAATAGGTGTTGTCCGGCCTCGGCGGCGTCAGGGCCGGATACTTCATGGCCAGGAAGTACCAAATCAGGACCGCGACGGCGGATAACCCGGCGACGGGGACGAGCCAAAGCGGCAGGGCCCTCGCCCGGCGCCGGAAGATGAACACGTAGAGCGAGATATGGACGCCCACGACGAGTGCCGCCAGGACCGGCCAATCGACGAACCTGAACCAGAAGGAGAATCCCGCCAGCTGGTCCGGGTTGAGATTGCTCTGCCCGTAGGCGCCGAGGAAAGAGACCACGGTCAGGGCGTTGTAGAAGATCAGGAAAAGCCACAGGGCGCCCAGCCGGTGCCGGGGATAGAGGCGGGCCCGCTGGCGGAACTCGATGACGGCCCAGACCCCGACGACGAGGATCAGGCCCATAGTCAGGACGTTGAAGTGCTTCAAAGCCGGCTTTCCCTCTGACGGGAGGGGATTATAGGGGAACGGACCCCCCGTGGCAAGGCGTCCCCGGAAGCCTCGGGAATCGGTATGAATTCCCGGATTCACGCGGTTTCCCGATAGCCGCCGCCGTCCGCCCGTGCGTATATAGGACAAAGGAGCGTCCATGACCAAGCTCAGCCCTTATATCCTGGCCGCCGGCCTTCTCGTCCTCGGGCCGCCGGTAGCCTCGTCACGGGAGACACGCCTGCTGCGCTATCCGGACATCCACGGGGACAAGATCGTCTTCTGTCACGGCGGCGACCTCCATATCGCCTCGAGTGATGGGGGGAGCGCCCGACGCCTCACGTCTTTGCCGGGGGAGGAGCTCCTGCCGAAGTTCTCGCCCGACGGTCGGCGTATCGCCTTCACGGCGGAGTGCGACGGGAACAAAGACGTCTATATCATGCCCGTCTCCGGCGGCGCGCCGCGGCGGCTGACGTTCCACCCGGCCGATGAGTGGGTCCTCGACTGGAGTGCGGACGGGAAGAGCGTCATCTTTCGGTCCAACGCGGCCAGCTTCACCGAGCGGGTCAACCGCCTCATGTCCGTACCCGGCCAGGGCGGACTCGTCCAGACGATGGACCTGCCGGCGGCCGATCTCGCGTCCTTCGACGAGACGGGGGACAAGCTGGCCTTCTGCCAGACCCGGTCCGACGAATTGGTACGGGGCTACCGCGGCGGCGCGGCGCCCGGGATCTGGGCCTATGACCTCAAGCGGGGGACCTCTGAGGCGCTCGTCGCCGACGGGTCCGTCAACAACCATCCTCTCTGGATCGGGGACCGCCTCTATTACGTGAGCGATAAGGGCGAGGAGGGCCGGGCCAATCTCTGGGTCCGCGATCTCAGGGCCCGGGCCGCTCGGCAGCTGACTTTCTTCAGAGATTGGCCGGTCGGCTGGCCGAGCCGGGGCGGCGGCCGCATCGTCTTCGAGAACGAGGGGCGGATCGTCGTCTTCGATGTCCGCACGGAGACCCTGCGCCCCGTCCCCATCGAGGTCCACGAGGCGGAAGGAATGGGGAAGACGGAGCCGGTCGGCGTCGAAAAGTACGTCTCGGGCGCACCGGCCCTGTCCCCCGATGGTGGGAAGGTGATCCTCAGCGCCCGGGGCGATCTCTTTCTCATCGACTCCGAACGCCAGACCGCCGTGAACTTGACCCGGACCCCGGGCGCCAACGAGCGATATCCGCAGTGGAACCCGGCGGGCGGCGGGAGCTATGCCTGCGTCTCCGATGCCGCGGGTGAGGACCAGATCTATGTCGGCCGTGTTGGTGACGGCCGGGAGCCGGAGCCGGTCAGCCGCCTCGGAGCCGGGCGGATCGGGCCGCTCAGCTGGTCCCCCGACGGGAGGCGGATCGGATTCGCCGATCATCGGGCCGTTTACCGTATCCTCGATCTCGAAACCGGGGCGACGAAAGACGTCTTCGTCAACACTTATCAGGGCTCGGTGCCGTTCGTCTCCGCCTCCTGGTCGCCCGACGGGCGCTGGTTGGCCTACGCCCTCGGCGGGCCAAATTGGCTGAGCTCGATCTGGCTCTATTCGCTCGACCGGGACCGCTCCTTCCGCGTGACGGACGGATCCGTTCATGCTTCCGATCCCCAGTTCGATCTCGCCGGCCGGTGCCTTTTTTGGGTGGCCTACGGCAAGGGCGGCGTGGAGGATTCTTTTTGGGACGGGGACCATCATATCGTCGATCCCTCGACCATCGTGGCGGCGACCTTGCGGCGGGAGGACCCGTCTCCCTTCGCTCCCGGCGCGGCGGGCCCTGCCCGCGTCCCGGCGGCTATTGGCGCGTCGCCGATCGAGATCGATGTCGAGGGGCTGGGCGAGCGGATCATGGCCCTGCCCGTCGAGGATTCGACGTACGATTCTCTGAGGGCCTTCGAGGGCGGCCTCGTCTATCGGTCGTCTCCGGCTTCGGGTGGATCGAGCTTCAGGCTTTTCGACCTGGCTGCCGGGAAAGAGACGACCCTTTCGGAGAGCGCCTTCTACCTCGTCCCGGCGGCCCGCGCGGGCAAGGCCGTCTATCGGGCGGACGAGGGGATCGGCATCCTCGACCTCCGGACGAAGCGGGAGAAGGGCGCGGCGGGCGCCGGGCTCAACCTTTCCGGGCTTCGTATGGACCTTGACCGCCGCCTCGAATGGGCCCAGATCTTTGCCGAGTCCTGGCGCATCGTGAGGGATTTCTTCTACGACGACAAGATGCGAGGCCTCGATTGGCCGGCCATCCGGACGAAATACGAAAGCCTCCTGCCGCACGTGGACTCGCGCCAGGACCTCAATTACCTCCTTGAGGAGATGTTCGCCGAGCTCGGCCACAGCCATCTCGAGATCTCCGGCGGGGACCTCCAGGTGGGCGCCCGTCGCGGCCACGGCCTGCTTGGCGTCGATCTCGAGCCGGACCCGGCCACGCATCTTTATCGGATCGCCAGGATTTTCCGGGGCAGGAACTGGGATCCGGATCTCATCGGCCCCCTCACTCTGCCTGGGATGAAGGTCAAGCCGGGTGATTATCTCCTGGCCATGGACGGCGCTCCGCTGAGGGAAGGGATCAACCCAGATTCGCTCCTCCTCGACAAGGCCGGCAAGGATGTCGTCGTGACGGTCAATTCTCGCCCGAGCATGGACGGGGCCAGGCGCCTGACCGTGAGGCCGGCTGCTAGCACCGAAGCCGGGGGCGATCCGCTTCGCTATGCCGATTGGGTCGCAAGCAACCGGGAGGCCGTCGAGAAGGCGAGCGGCGGACGCGTAGGATACCTCCATCTTCCCGACACCTATGTTCCGGGCGTGGCCGCGTTCTTCCGCCAGGCCCCGGCCCTGCTCCACAAGGAAGGCCTGATCCTGGACGTCCGCTGGAACGGCGGCGGATACTCTCCCGTCTGGATGATCGAAAGACTGAACCGCCGGGTGATCTTCCGCTCGTCGCTTCCGCACGGGAAGGCCTCGATCTCCGAGCCCGACCCCGTGTTCGCCGGGCTCAAGGCCTGCCTGATCAACGAAGGCGCCGAATCGAGCGGGGAGACGTTCGCGGCCATCTTCCGCCAATGGAACGTCGGGCCCATCATCGGCCGCCGGACGGCGGGCCGCCTGGCGTCCACGGGAGGGATGAGGCTCGTCGACGGCGGCGTCCTCGTCTATCCGGCGGAGGGGAAGGGCGTCATCGAGAACGAGGGTATTCGGCCCGATATCGAGGTCGAGAACCGGCCCGACGAGACGATGCGGGGCGTGGACCGGCAGCTCGAGCGCGCCGTCGCGGAGCTGATGACGCGCCTGCCTGATCATCCGCCGTCCCTGGCCCATACCGTCCGCTGGCCGATCGGTAGGCGAGACTCGGGAATCGGTATGAATTCCCGGATTCATGCGGTTTCCCGATTGCCGCCGCCGGCTCCGCGGCGTAAGGTGCCCGCGAGGAGATAACGAGGTCATGCATCACAAGGAGAAGGCCATGAGCCAAAGGCGGAACCGGCGGAGTTTTCTCGAGCAATGCGCGAAGTGCGGCGGCGCCGGCTGCGCCCTGCTCGCTTTGGGCTGGATCTCCCCGGCCCAGGAGAGCGCGCCTGCAAAGCCCGGGCAGGCCCAGAAGCCCCTCGATCCGGAGACGCTGTGCTATTGCGCCATCCCGCAGGCTTATTGCGAACAGCAGTGCGAGCTTTTCAAGGCCACCCGGGAGAACGACGCCAAGCTGAAGAGGTCCGTCTACGATCAGTGGAAGATGAAATCGAAGTTCGGGATCGACTTCGATCCCGACAAGATCTTCTGCTACGGCTGCAAGCCGGGCGGCAAGCCCTTGAAGGTCGGCATGGCCGAGTGTCCCGTCCGCGTCTGCCCGGCGGCCAACGGTCTCAAGTCCTGCGTCCAGTGTCTCGACCTGGCTTCATGTGACAAGGTGTTTTGGAAGGAATGGCCGATGGCCTTCGAGATGGCCAAGAAGCTGCAAGCTCGCTACAAGGGCCAACCCGGCGCCGTCCTCAAACACGTGCGGGAATAGGGTCCGACCAAGGAGATGACCATGAAAAGAACGGACCTGCAACGCAACACCTTCATAAGTCGGGCGGTCTTGATCCTGCTATTTTCCGCGTGGCCGCTTTACGCCGAAAATGCATCGCAAAGGATCGACAGGGTTATGACATCGTATAGCAAATGCGGACAATTCAACGGCACCATCCTGGTCAAGAAAGGCGTTGACATCCTATACGCGAAGGCGTTTGGCTTGGCCGACCGGCCATGGAACGTGAAAAACACGCTGGACTCAAAATTCTTGATCGGCTCCGTCAGCAAGTCGTACACGGCATTGATGGTGCTGATCCTGGCGGGCGAAGGCCTGATCGACCTGAATGCCACCCTCAATGCCTATATTCCGCAATATGACGGCCCGGGCAAAAACCGAGTCACGATCCACCAGATGCTGACGCATACGTCCGGCATCCCGGATCATGGAGCGATCCCCGATCTGTCCAAAAAGCGGGTCCGCTGGATATACGATTCGGATCAATACCTGGAGTTGGTCAAGGAAACCTCCTTGAAGTTCGAGCCCGGCGCGGGTTTTCAATACAGCGGAATCGCTTACAACCTGCTTGCCATCATGTGCGAGAAGGTGACCCATAGGAGTTTTGCTGAATTGTTGAAGCAAAGGATCTTCACGCCTCTCCGCATGTGCAACACCACGCTTAACAACAACCTTGCGATCGACTCCAAACGGGCCTATGGCTATGAGTATCACCTGCTGGAAGGGTATAAACTCCCCTCCTACATTTCCATGGATCACTGCAAGGGCAGCGGGGGGATCCTGTCCACCGTCGAAGACATGGCCAAATTCAACCAAGAGTGCTTCGTAGCCCAAACGCTGACGACCAAAGCGCTGTATCAAAAGATGTTCACCCCGCACGTCAAAGACTGGCAGTTTTACGGCTACGGTTGGTGGATCGATACGATCACGTCGGACGGTAAAAAAAAGACGCTGATCAGTCACGGCGGCTCGACCGACGGATATAAGGCCTACTCGACCAGGATCGTGGAAGACCAAACGGATATCATTATTTTGGAGAACGATTATTTCAGGACCGATGTGGGCGTCAAGTGGTGTTACGATATCACCGATGACATCATCGACATCCTGGCGGGCAGGGACGTCAAGGAGGCCAAAAGATCGATCGCCAAAGCCGTCGGCCTAACTATCGGACAGGCTGGGATCGAGCAGGCCCTAACGCAATTGTCTCTGCTCAAGAAGAGCGACGACTATCAGATCAGCGCGCCGGATTATTACTATCTCGCCAGTGAACTGGACAACAAACACGATCTGAAGCAAGAGTCGATCAGAATATGGGAAGCGGGCCTGGCCGATTTCCCCAACGATTTCAGACTGAATTACCAATTCGCTGAGACCCTGGGGGGCGTCGATGATGAGAGGGCCCTCGTGTTGTATAAAAAATGCGTCATCCTCTACAACAGCGATGAAAAGAACAAGCGCTACGCCAAGGAATACAATAAAGCGGTGAGTGCGCTGCAAGGGACGAACCTCGCTTTTCAAGGAATCGGCGATGTCCGTTAAGCGTTGCCGGTGGCCCCTGGCGGGATTTATCAGTTGTGTCCTTTTCCGGATCATTCCGGTCCAGGCCTGGAGCGCCTCCATGCCGATCTCTCCCATCAGGGTCGAGAAGATCGTTTCGGCCAAGCTCGGCGAAACCAGGGAATGCTGGGTTTCGCTGCCCGACCGGTACGACGAGACCGATGCCAAGTATCCCGTCCTTTACATGCTGGACGGCGAGACCAACTTCAATTCGGGCGTCATCGGCGGCCTCCGCATGGCGGCCTTCCTGGGCGAGATGCCCGATTTCATCGTCGTCGGCGTGGTCAACACCGATCGCTCCAAGGACATCTTTCCCGAAGTCGTGACTTACGACGACGGGACCAAGGACGGCGGCCGGGCCGATGCGTTCCTGGATTTCATCGGCCAAGAGCTCGTCCCCCGGGTGGACAAGACCTACCGGACCGAGCCGTTCCGCGTCCTCTACGGGACGTCCAATACGGGTTTTACGGCCGTGTATGCGCTCTTCCGGGCCCCCCAGTTGGCCACCGTTTTTATCGCCGCCAGCGCCACGCTGTCGGTTCCCGTTTTTCACGCCAACCGGGAGGCCTGGATCCGGGATCTTAAAGGCGGGGAGAAGCGCCTGATCCTGATCATGGGCGAGAACGACCTGCCCACCGTCTTGAGCCAGAACGGCGCGCTAAAAGAGCAATGCGATCTTGTCGCCCCGGCCGGCTTGTCCTGCCGGCTGGCCGTCCTGGCGCGCGGCGGCCACGTCCCCGGGAATTCTCTGGTCGAAGGGCTGCGGCTGGCCTTCGAAGGCTGGAAGATGGCGATGCCGCGGGAAAGGAAATGAAGGAGGACGCCAGTGAGCGCACAGAGCCCGGCCATGAAAGCGGTCGTTTACACCGAATTCGGTCCCCCCGGCGTCCTCCGGCTCGAGGAGATCGCCCGGCCCGAGCCGAAGCGCGGCGAGATCCTGATCAGGGTCCGGGCGTCGAGCGTCAACTTCGGGGACATCATAGCCCGGAGCTTCAGGTCCGTCACGCCTCGCGGCTTCAACATGCCTTTCCTGTTCTGGCTCATCGCCAGGGCGGACATGGGCTGGAGGGCGCCGAAGAACCGGATCCTGGGGAACGAATTCGCCGGAGACGTCGTGTCCGTCGGCCGGGATGTCGAGCGCTTCATGCCCGGCGACCGGGTGTTCGGCTTCAGCCAGCGTTTCGGGGCGTATGCCGAGTTCCTCCGCCTGCGCGAAAGCGCCCCGGTGGCGCACTTGCCTTCCAGTCTGTCCTATGAAGAAGCCGCCGTCATCCCCTACGGGGCCATCATGGCCCTGCCGCTCCTGCGCCGAGCCGGCCTTCGCCAGGGGCGCAAGATCCTGATCAACGGGGCCAGCGGCGGCATCGGCGCGGCCGCGGTGCAGATCGCCAAGCACCTCGGGGCCGACGTGACCGCCGTGTGCGGCGGGCCCCGGCTGGACTACGTCCGGGCCCTGGGCGCGGACCGGGCCATCGATTACGCCGAAGAGGATTTCGCCCGGAACGGCGAGACCTACGACGTCATCTTCGACATCCTGGGCCGGCTGCCCTTTGGGCGTTGCCGGGGTTCGCTCGCGCCCGGCGGCGTCCTCCTTTGCGTCAGCTTCAAGACGCGGCGGCTCCTGACGATGATCCGGACGTCCCTCACCGGCGGCCGGCGGGTCGTCTGCGCCATCGCGCCCGGAAGCCTCGCGGACCTCCTCGAGGTCAGGGCGCTGGTCGAAGCGGGGACGCTCAAAGGGATCGTCGACCGGCGCTTCCCGTTGGCGCAGGCCGCCGAAGCGCACCGCTACGTCGAGACCGGCCAGCGGCGGGGCAGCGTGGCCATCCTGGGCGCGTGACCCGCACGGGGGCGATGGCCGTGCCGCCGCCGACGTCGGTCGAAGAGTCGCGGCGCCAGAGGATGAACACCAGCCAGAGCATGAAGACGCGGACCGCCAGGGGGAGGTCATCGCCGGAATCCCCGGCGGAGGTGATTGATTCGGCGGCCGGAATGAGGAACAATGGGTCCCGACGATCCCGTCTCCGGAGAGGTTGCCCATGAAACGGAAGCTCTGCCTGGTCCTGGCCGTCGCCGCCGCCCTGGCCGCCGTCGCGGTCGTCGCCGTTCCGGCCCAGGACGTCTCTACCAAGTGGTTCGGGCCCTACCAGGAGGTCTACTACCGCCTCTGCCGCAACACCGAGGGCATCGACTACTACGATTGCCTGCAATGGCGCAACGCCAACACCGTCAGGGTGACCGTCACCTGGACCTGGTCCGTGGGCGGCTCCCGGGGGACGAGCGCCATGGACCTCGATCCGTCCGAGGACAGCCCGCTGTCGGCCATCGCCCGGGATTACCAGGTGCTGACCGTCAAAGTGGCCAAGAAATAGCCCGGTTCATCCAGGGAGGCTGCCATGACCCAGAAGATCAACGTCCGGCCGACCCGTCCGGCGCTCGTGACGGGGCTCATCGTCACTTCGGCGTTCCTCGTCTTCGGCGTCGTTTTCCTGATCATGATGGCCAGGGAACGGTCCTGGATAGGCGTCGGCTTCCTGGCCTTCTGGATCCTGATCATCCTGGTCATGATCGGCTACCTCGTCTACATGCTCGCCACCCGCCGGACGGCCGTCGACATCGAGACCGAGACGGTCTCCCCGGCCGCCGAGCCCGGTCCGGACTTCGAGGCCAAGCTGCGCAAGCTGGAATCCCTGAAGAAGGACGGCCTGATCAGCGAAGAGGAATATCGGGCCAAGCGGGCCGAGATCATGAAGCGGGACTGGTAGGCCCGCCCCGCCCGTCAGGCCTTGTTCGCCCTCTTCCGCGCCCCGTAGTTCAGGACGTTGTAGATCATCATCCCGACGCAGAAGGTGAACCAGACGATGCCGAAGACGATGCGCAGGGCTTTCTCGCCGCCCGAAAGGTCGTCGCCCCCCAGATTGAGGACGCCGAACCCGACGATCATGAGCGCGACGGCGATGACGATCCCGAGGACCGAACGGAACGGGGACTTCCGGGGCGCCGGGGCCTGGGGAGCTTCGGACATGATGGCCTCCTGGGCTTGATCTAAATACGGCTAGCGTGGAATATAGCACGGATCGTCCCCCATTCATATCACCCCTAGGGGTGATTGACCGGCCCGGCGGCCCCCATTAGAATGGCCGCGGTGTCGTGAATTCCGATCATCCGAAGGAGCTTGCCGAGCATGTCCAAGCGCAATGACCGCCCCGCCCCCGCAACCCCCGCGGACGTCCCCGCTGCCGCCCCCAAAACGATGAACCGGCGCGCCTTTGTCGGCGCCGTGGCCAAAGCGGCCCTGCCCACGATCGCCGTCCTGGGCTTCGCCCGTCCCGCCCGCCCGTCGGCCCGGCCGTCCGGCGCCGCCAAGGACGCCGGGGCCAAGGGTCCCGACAAGGGCCCCAACGACTGCGTCGTCACCTGCGAGAACGGCTGCCGCGGCTGCGAAGGCGAGTGCCTGGGCACCTGCAAGGATGCCTGCTTCCTGACCTGCGAGGGCTCCTGCAAGTATACCTGCGAGGGCGGCTGCAACGGCACCTGCGAAGGCATGTGCAAGGGCTCTTGCGGCGGCCAGTGCTCTTCCGGCGCCTGGTGAAGCCCGGCGGCTTGACAGCGGCCGCGTGTTTGTCGGATAAAGGATGACCGGTCGAGGCCTCGGCCCGCCGGAAGGAGTGCCCGCATGAGCGAAGAGAAGACCCGCCCGATCGGCCGCCGCGCCTTCCTGCGCGCCGTTTCCGGCGCCGCCCTGCCGACCATCGCCGTCATCGGCCTGGGCCGGACCTCCCGGCTGGCGGCCCAGAGCGCCGGCCGACCCGCCGACCGCGCCCCCCAGGACTGCGGCCAGACCTGCGTCGGCAGCTGCCGCCGCGTCTGCAAGGACACCTGCGAGGCCGACTGCACGGGCGGCTGCAAGAACGAGTGCGCCAAGGGCTGCAACAACAATTGCACGGGCGGCTGCAAGAACGACTGCGCTACGACCTGCAACCATAATTGCGAAGGCTTCTGCAAGGGCCAGAACCAGTACTAGTGTCCAGCCCCAGCCGCGATCCCGTCAGGATCGAGACGGACAGGTCCTGGGAGGCCAGCCGCTCGAAGAACGTCACCTTCGTCGTCACCGAGGATTGCCAGCTCCGCTGCCGCTACTGCTACATGGTCGGCAAGAACAAGGCCGGCCGGCTCAAGTTCGACATCGCCAAGCGGGCCATCGACTACCTGCTCGGGGCCCGGGACATCGTCACCGAGGGCTCGGTCGTCTGGGACTTCATCGGCGGCGAGCCCTTCCTCGAGGTCGAGCTCATCGACCGCCTTTGCGACTACTTCAAGGTCCGGGCCTACGAGCTCGGCCATCCCTGGTTCGACAGCTACCGCTTCAGCTTCTCGACCAACGGCTTGCTCTACAACGACCCCCGGGTCCAGGCCTTCATCGCCAAGAACGCGACCCACTTGAGCGTCCAGATCACGGTCGACGGCACGCGGGCCAAGCACGACCTCCAGCGGGTCTATCCGGACGGCCGCGGCTCCTACGACGACGTCGTCCGCAGCATCCCCCGCTGGCTGGAGCAGTTCCCCAAGTCCTCGACCAAGGTCACCATCTCGAGCGACGATATCCCCCACATCAAGGACAGCGTCCTGCACCTCTGGGGCCTGGGCATCAAGGAGATCAACATCAACGTCGTCTTCGAGGACGTCTGGAAGCCCGGCGACGACGAGCGCTTTGAGGAGCAGCTGGTGGCCCTGGCCGACGCGGCCATCGACGGCCGGCTCTACGAGACCCGGTCCTGCTCGTTCTTCTCCAAGACCATCGGCGCCCCCTATGTCGACAACAACAACTGGTGCGGGGCCGGCCGCATGCTGGCCGTCGACCATAAGGGTAACTTCTACCCCTGCGTTCGCTTCCTGGGGTTCTCGCTCCAGAAGCGCCCGGCCCTGACGGTCGGCAACTGTTTCGACGGCCTGGACCGCAACCGGCTCCGGCCTTTCCTGACCCTGGACATGGTCAGCCAGAGCCCCGAAGAGTGCGTCGACTGCGGCGTGGCCACGGGCTGCGCCTGGTGCCAGGGCGCCAACTACGACTTCGCCGATACCCGGACGATCTTCCAGCGGTCGACCGCCATCTGCAAGATGCACAAGGCCCGGGTGCGGGCCAACAACTACTTCTGGAACAAGCTCGGCCGGCGTCTGGGGAAGGACCTGCGGACGGAACCCTCGGGCGGGGAGGGGGCGGGGCCGTGTTGACGCGCCTGCTCGTCGTCCTGGCCGAGGACGCGACCTCGTTCTGCCATTACGAGGGCGGGGCCCGGCGGCGGGGGAGCCGGCCGGGCCTCCTGCCGCTCGACCGGCTCGAGGCGGCCGTCCTCCTGGCCCTGAAGAACAACCTCAAGGTCAACTTCCTTTATCCCGCGCGCCAATTGGGCCGGGCTTATGACGCGCTCGTCGAGAGCGTCGACCATGTCAAGATCGTGCCCTTCGCCGCCCGGTCGCGCTACCCGGGCGCCATCCTGGTCGTCGAATCCGGCGCCGTTCCGCCGGCCGCGGAACTGGCGGGCCTGCGGGACGAGATCTTCATTCTCCGGGTGCGGCGGGCCGACCTGCCGCGCCTGGCCGCGGCCGTCAAGCGGCTCCTGCCCCGGGCCAAGCGGATCAACGTGGTCCTGACCGAGGTCGCCGGCAGCGGCGAGGCCGAATACGCCGAATACCGGCGTCAGCTCGAGACCCTCCGGCCGGCGCTGCTGAAAGCGGCCGGCCGGCCCGACCCGCCGGAGCTGAACGCCCTGACCGACCGGCTGGTCCTCGACCGCCTGAACGATTGCCGGGCCGGCCTGGACCATCTGACCGTGGCCCCGAACGGCCGGCTCTATCTCTGCCCGGCCTTCTATCACGCCGACCCGAAGGACGCCCTGGGCGAGATCCGCAACGACATCGTCGTCCCCGGGCGGCGCCTGCTCGAGCTCAAGTACGCCCCGATCTGCCGCATCTGCGACGCCTACCAGTGCAAACGCTGCGTCTTCCTGAACCGGGCCCTGACCCTCGAGCTCAATACGCCCTCGGCCGAGCAGTGCCGGCTGGCCCATGTCGAACGGGAGGCCTCCCGGCTCTATCTCGAACGCCTGCGGGAGGCGGGCGCTGGGGCCGGCCTGGCCGACATCCCGGCCGTCGAGTACGACGATCCGTTCGCGGTCGCCGTCGAGAAAAAGACGGCCATCGCCGATTTCAAGAAGCTCTGACGAGGAGGGAGTCCCGATGAAGAACCCGAAAGACCGGCCCGTCGGCAAGGTCACCGAAGCGGAACGGGACGAGATCAAGCGCCTGTTCGAGCGCCGCAACGGCCTCGTCGAGCTCCTCAAGACCATCCAGAGCCCCGACCATCCGCTCTACGAGCGCCTGGTCCAGGACATGGGCGAGACGGCGACCCGCTTCCAGAAATGGTGGGACGAGCGGAGCCGCCAGTACCAGTGGAAGGGCCAGGCCGGCGGGCACTGGGAGATCGATTTCGACACCTGCGAGATCTACCTGCGGGCGGGCCGCTAGGCCCCGGCCGCGGCACGCGCCCGGGGCCTACTTCTGTCCCGGCTTCAGACTGGCGGCGACGCGCTCGAAGACGGGGAGGTACGTTTCGTAGGCCGCAGCGTCGGCCGTGAAGTGGAGCACGTAGAACGACCCGTCGGCGATCGGCACGACATAGAGGAGCTCCTTGAGCGAAGCGCTCGCGTCGTCCTTCGATTCCGGGTGGAGGTAGACCATCCGGTCCCGCCGCAGGCGGAAGGCGGGCCGGCCGGCCAGGGTGGTCTTTTCGACCGGACCGTAATTCTCCCGCGCGTTCTTCGTCTCGCCCAGGATGTTCTTGGAGTTCCGTTCGAGGAAGTCCCGGTAGCCGGCGAAATCCCCGTTGTCCGCTAAAAGATAGCGGACATTGACGTCGGTCCGGGGCTCGGGGGCCCGGACGTAGAACTCGAAGATGCGGTACTCCTCGTCCTCCTCGGCGTTCCGTTCGAGCTCCCAGGCCGCCGGCACCAGGCACGAGAAATAGTCGTGGTCCATGACGAAGGTCGTGTATTCGATCGTCTGCGCGCCGGCCCGCGGCGCCGCGGGCGGGACGGCCGGGACCGCGGCCGCCGCCGGCAGGGCGGCCAAGAACAGGACAGCGGCGACGAGCCGGGGCGGACGGGCCGGACGATATTCTCTCATGCTTGACTCCTTTGAGCGCCGCGAGGCGCAGCGGTCAGATCCTTCCCCCTCGATCTCCGGCTTGTCCGGGACGACGGGCCCCTCGCAGGAGGCCCCGGCCCGCGTTGGTCCGGGCGATCGTCAATGGTAGAGCAGGCCCTCCATGATGACGTTCTCGAGACGCCAGCCTTCGGCCGTCTTTTTCATGAGCACGAGGTACTGGGCCCGCATGGCGTGGGGCGAGGTGTGGGCGGCGCTCAACAGGGCCAGGTCGCCCGCTTTATTGAAGCCGACCCGGCTCAACGAGACGAAGCCGCCGGAGAAGCCGAAAGGGTGCCCGTCGGGGTCCTCGGCCGCGGATTTGATCCGCGCGTCCAGCTCCTCGGGCGTGAGGACGACGAGGTTCTCGACCTTGATCTTCCCTTGGATCGGCCAGGGCTTCAGGTTCTTGGCCCGGTAGTCCGCGACCAGGGCCTTGTCGACGGGGCCGAAGCCCTCGACCGGCCAGACGCGGTCCTTCGGATCCTCGAGAGCGATGGTCGTCCCGGAGACGATGCGGCCCTCCGGGACGGCTTCGAAGAACTGGGGCGAATTGAGCCCGCCCGGGGCCTGGACCGCGAACAGGGCCGCATAGACCTCGTATTCGATGTCGGGGATGGGGTCCGGCGATGCGCCTGTCGCTTTCTGGGGCGACGCCGGGACGCAGGCGGCGGCCAGGCCGATGCCGCCCGCGACAGCGGCCAGCGCGGCGAACGCCGCGATAATCTTCATCATTCGCATGACCTTCCTCCTGGCGCCGAGAGTCGCGGCGATGATAGCGTCACGGGGAGGGGCTGTCAAGAACCGGGCCCGGTCCGGGGACTCCTCCCGGGGCTTGCTATCCGGGGGCGACGCTCCCATAATGAACGGGCTAGGATCCAGTTCGGACTTCCGGAGGCAGGCCATGAAACGCGTCAAGCTCCTCATCCTCCTAGCGATCCTTGTTTTGCCGCTCGTCGATGGCGGCGTTTGAAGGAGAACCGCATGAGCAAGAAATACCTGATCGCCGTCGCGGTCCTGGCGACCGCGGCCCTCATCGCGACGGCCGGATGCAGCGCCATTGGCCGGGGCGGCGGCGAGCACAGGACCGAGTGGCGGGCCGCCATGGACGAGTCCGACGCCCCGACCAAGATCGAGTATTCCTTCGGGACCGAGAACGACGTCGGCGACATGAAGACTTATCGGGTCTACCTCTTCAACGGCGCCGACCGGCCCCTCAAGATCCACTACAAGGTCTTCTTCGTGGCCCGGGAGCCTCTGGCAGGGGACCAGTACGTGGCCGACGGCAGGGAGGCCTTCGCTCTCGGGCTGGGCAACTGGGAGCCCGTCAAGGTCGTCATCGTCAAGACGGAGGGCCCGTAAGGAACGACCCGCCCCGGACGGGCGCCGGTCCGACCAAACTCTTGAAGGAGGATCCCATGGCCAGCAGAAAAGACGCCCGTCGCGACGAATGGGACGCCCGTAGCGCCGCCGAACCGCCCCGGCGTTCGCGGGGGGCCGGCCGGAGCCAGGGGCTGACCCTGATGCTCCTGGCGATCGGCATCCCGCTCGTCGTCTTTTTCATCCAGGTGGAAGGCGCGGTGCGGTTCTCGTCCCAGGACAAGATCTTCGAACGGACCCTGACCCCGGACGAGCAACAGGAGATCCGGACGGTCATCGACCGGCACAAGGCCAAGCTCGATACGGTCCAGCGGATCGTCGAGACGGTCAAAGAGAAATACCGGGGCGAAACCGGCGCCAGCTATGAGCGCGACGTTTGGGTCGTCCACGTCAAGGACGGCCTGGCCGTCCCTTACAAGTATGTTCTGGCCCTCGGGGCCCTGTTGTTCCTGGTCGGGCTGGGGAAGCTCATCATCTAGGGACCGGGACGGCGCCGGCGGGCCGGCGCCGCCGGGCGCCGCACTCACGAGAGGAGGAAGGACCGTGATCGTCATCATCGCTCTGCTCGCCCTGTCGTTCGCCCTGCCCGTCTCGGCCCAGACCGCCAAGGCGCCCGAGGCGGAGGCCCTGCGGGCCGGCCGCGGCTACATCGCGACGCCGGTCTTCACGGAGGCCCAGGACAAAGCCGTCCTGGCCCTGTTCAAGGGCCTCCGGGTCGCCGATGTCGTCGACGGGATGGACGCGGTCGGCCTGGTCGACACCGGTACGATGGACCCGGAGATCCACGCCCTCTGGCGCGACACCGCGCATTATGCCCACCGGTTCGTCGGCCTCGCCGTCACGGCCCGCTACGTGCCGACCCAGCGGCCGACGGCCGGGATCCGGACGGTCGAGGCTTACGACGCCTGGGCCGGCGACTGGTACGACAAGCTGTCGACCGAATCGTTCGCCGCGCTCATCCGGCCGGGCACGGCCCTGGTCATCGACGAGGCCCCGCTGGCGGACGTCGGGTCGATCGGCTCCTACAACATCCTCGAATGGCAGTCGCTCGGCTGCGTCGGCGTGGTCACGGACGGCACGGCCCGCGACTCGGACGAGATCGTCACCCAGAAAGTGCCGCTCTACATGAGGCAAGCCGGCCGCGGCATCCGGCCCGGCCGCAACGAGCTCGAGTCCGTCAACCGGCCCGTCGTCTGCGGCGGCGTCCTGGTCGTCCCCGGCGACGTGGTCGTGGCCGACGGCGACGGCGTCGTGGTCGTGCCCCGGGCCCAGGCCGAGGCCGTGGCCAAGTACGCCCGCAGGATCATGGACGGGGACAAGGCGGGCCGGCTGGAGCTCTACAAGAAGGTCGGGCTCAAGCCCGACCCGTCGGTCAAGAAATAGCCCGGGTCGGGCGGCCGCCCCGGTTCGCGACGGCCGGCGCCGTTATTTCGCGGCCGCCGGCGGGGCCGCGGCCGTCGCCGGGGCGCGGAACAGCCGCACCGTCTCGGGATTGAACAGGACGACCATCGAATAGACGCCGAGCGCCGTCCCGAAGGGGACGTGCGGCAGGCTCAAGAACGAGACGACCAGCAGCAGGATGCGGGCCCATTCCTTGTGCCCGACAAGGCCCAGGCCGCCGACGATCTGGGGCAGGGCGATGAGGCCCAGGAACGAGCTGACGACGATGCCGATGACGCGCAGGATCCCCGGTTCGATGTCGACGTCGGGGATCTGGGCGACGCCGAAGAAGACCAGGACGGCGAACATCGCCAGGCAAAGATAGAGCACCCCGCAAACCACCCATAGGATGCCGATGACCTTGATGTGATCGTTCATAGAGACCTCCCGTTCCCTTTATTATACGCAAGACCGGGGGCCCCGGATATCCGTTGCAATCGGGCCGCCTTTAGGGCAGAATGAGGCCCCGCGAGGAGGGCCCCTTATGACGCTGATGCTGGCGATGATCCTGTCGGCGGCTTCGCTCGCGCTCGCCTGGGCCGCCGGCCCGGCCCGGGAGGCCGGCCGAGTCACCCTGGCCTCGGTCCACGCCATCGACCTGACGCCGGAGGAGCGGGCCGACGTCCTGCGGGGCCGGATCGTCCTCCGGACGCTGCCTCCGGACGGGCGGAAAGGGCGGACCTACGAAGCCGTCGGCCTGGTCTGGGGCTCGCTCGACGAGGCCGCGGCGGTCCTGACGGATTTCGAGCGCTACCCCGAATTCATGCCCAACGTCTCGGCCGCGCGCTTCTGCGGCCGGGCCGAGCCGTGCGCCGACATCGAGACCACTCTCCGCCTGCCCCTCGGGGTCAAGAAGCAGTACCGCCTGCGCTACACCAGCGCCCGGGACGAGACCGGCTTCGAATTGAGCTGGCGGATGCTGCCCTGGCCGGAGCTCAAGCCCAGCCGCACCATCGCCGATACCTCGGGCTTCTGGTTCGTCCGGCCCGATGAGGCGGGCGGGCAGATCGTCGTTTACCGCGTCTACACCGATCCCGGGCGCGTCCCCCTCGGCCTGACCGGCGTGGCCCAGAACGTGGCCAAGAACAAGATCCCGGACGGGATCGCCCGTCTGCGCGACCGGATCCGCGGCGTCTTCCGGCCTGCGGCGAAGTAGCCCCGGGGCGCTAGAACTCCTCGCCGTAGCGGCCGGCCGAGCCGAGCACCTCGCGGTTCTTCCGCTTGTACATCTCGACCAGGGCCGTCCGGGCCGGGCCGAGGTACTTGCGCGGGTCGAACTCGCCGGGCTGCTCGGTGAAGACGCGGCGGATATTGGCGGTCATGACCATCCGGCCGTCGGTGTCGATGTTGATCTTGCAGACGGCCGAGCGGGCGGCCTGGCGCAGCTGGTCCTCGGGCACGCCGATGGCGTCCTTCATCGCCCCGCCGTAGCGGTTGATCATGGCCACCGCGTCCTGGATGACCGAGGACGCGCCGTGGAGGACGATGGGGAAGCCGGGGATCTGCTTCTCGACCTCGGCCAGGATGTCGAACCGCAGCGGCGGCGGGACGAGGATGCCGCGGGCGTCGCGGCTGCACTGCTCGGGCTTGAACTTGTAGGCGCCGTGGGAGGTGCCGATGGAGATGGCCAAAGAGTCGACGGTGGTGCGCCTGACGAAATCGACGACCTGCTGGGGGTCGGTGTAGCTCGAATGCTCGGCCTGGACCTCGTCCTCGATGCCGGCCAGGCGGCCCAGCTCGCCCTCGACCGAGACGTCGAGCGGCCGGGCGTAATCGACGACCTGGCGGGTCAGGGCCACGTTCTCCTCGTAGGGCAGGTGCGAGCCGTCGATCATGACCGAGGAGAAGCCGTTCTCGATGCAGGACTTGGCCAGCTCGAAGGTGTCGCCGTGGTCGAGGTGCAGGGTGATCGGGATGGGTTGGCCGAGGCCTTTGGCCTTCTCCATCTCGCGGGCCATGCGCACCGCGCCCTCGGCCATGTAGCGCAGCAGGGTCTGGTTGGCGTACTTGCGGGCCCCGCTCGAGACCTGGAGGATGACCGGCGAGCGCGTCTCGACGCAGGCCGTGACGATGGCCTGGAGCTGTTCCATGTTGTTGAAATTGTAGGCCGGAACGGCATAACGCCCGGCGAAGGCGCGCCGGAACATGTCGCGGCTGTTGGACAGGCCGAGGTCTTTGTAGGAAACGGGCATGGTCGAACCTCCTGGGAGATCGTGGGGACGCTCTTATCATAGCCCAAGGCCGGGCTCTTTTCCAGGCCGGCGGAATCACCGGGGCCGGCGGACGGGCGGCCGCGCCTTGTCTTTTGGCCGGCCCTCTGTTATAACCCGGAACGACCGTGTATCCCAAATTCCGGATCGAGGGAAGCCCCGCATGATCAAGCGCTGGACCGTTCTCACCGTCTGTCTCGTCATCGCCGCCGCGGCCGCCGCCGCTCCGCTGGCCGCCCAGGACCGCGTCGAAATCCGCCGGGACGGTCAGGCCGTTTCGTTCGCCGCGGCCGGCCGGCCGGTGGCCCGGCTCGTGCCCTACGCGGGCGCGGATTTCGCCGTCGAGGACGCCGTCGCCGAGCTCGGCCCGGGGTTTTTCGAGTGGACCCGGACCTTCCGTTATCTGGGCCAGGACCACGTCCGGCCGGCCCGGCTGACGCTCGAGGTCGAGGGCCTGTACGCCTCGCGCTACGGGCTCATCCCGGCCGTCATGTACGGCGGCAACGCCTGGGGCACGGGCCTCGAGCCCAAGGGTTTCGTGAAGGACGGCCTGCCCTGGACCTTCGCCTATCACCGGACCTCCATCCCCGGCGCGACCTATTCGGAGTCGGAGGGCTGGTCGGTCGGGCTGTTCAGCGCCCCGGGCCAGCTGCCGGGCGGCTTCTCGTGCGCGCTCGAGCCGCGGGCCGAGACGACCCTCCACCGGCTGGTCTGGCCGGAGGAGGAGACGCCCCGGCTCTACGCCATGCGCGACGCCTACCAGGACGCCTACCGTGGCGACCTGCGCGTCTCGCGCGGCCAGACGATCGCGCTCAAGGCCTGGATCGTCGTGGCGCCGGTGGCGACGCCCCGTCACGGCTGGCACGCGCTGGTCGACGCCGCCTGGGCCCTCAACGCCCGGCCGGCGAAGCCGCGGTTCGAGCCCGAAGAGCTCTGGGAGCTGGGCGTCCAGTACGCCCTGGACAGCCTGTGGGCCGAAGAGAAGGGCTTCAAGGGCTTCTCCATCGGACTGACCTGGGACCCCGGGGAGCAGGGCTGGGTCCAGCGGCAGTCCTGGAAGTACGAGATCGGCTGGGCCGGGCAAAACCTGTCGCTGGCCAACTCGATGCTGCGGGACTACGTGCTGGCCAACGAGCGCCGCTCGCTCGACCGGGGCCTTCAGTGCCTGGACGGCTGGCTCAAGAACGCCCGGCTCCCGAACGGGCTCTTCCGCTGCCACTACGATTACCTCATCGGGCTCGAGGACCCCAAGACCGAGGTCCAGGACGCCTGCAACCTCGGCCACGCGGCCCAGGGCTACTTCGAGGCCTTCGATCTGGCGGCGCGCTGCGGCCTGCGGAAGCCCGAGTACCGGGCGGCGGCGCTCGGCGTCTGCGATTTCGCCCTCAAGGCCATGAACGCCGAGGGCCGCATCGGCAAGGCCTGGCGCAACGACGGCAAGGCCGTCGACCCGGACGGCACGATCGGGGCCTTCCTCATCCCGCCGCTGGTCACGGCCTTCCGGGCCACGCACAAGGCGGCCTACCTCGAGGGCGCGGAGAAGGCGTACGGGTTCTACATCGAGGCCTTCCGGCGCGACGGCTTCACCACGGCCGGGGCCCTCGACACCCACTGCATCGACAAGGAATCGGCCACGCCGCTGCTCAAGGCCGCCCTGGAGCTCTACGACGTCACCGGCAAGGCCCAGTACCTGAAGGCGGCCGAGGATGTCTCGTACTACCTGGCGACCTGGCAATGGCACTACAGCGTGCCGTTCGAAGAGGGGACGGTGCTGCGCGGGATGGGTTACGACACCTACGGCGGCACGGCCGTCTCGACCCAGCACCACCACCAGGACCCCTACGCCCTGATCATCGTCAACGACTGGCTGAAGCTGGCCCAGCTGACGGGCAAGGCGGTGTGGAAAGAACGGGCCCTGGCGGCCTGGGCCAACGGGACGATCGGCATCTCGGGCGGCGACCTCGTCGTCATGGGCAAGAAGCGTCCCTACGGCAGCCAGGACGAGGGCTTCCTGCACACGCGCTGGCTCCAGCCCTTCGCCGTCAGCCAGTTGCTGGTGGCCTGGCCGGCCGCCTTCCGCCTGGAGACCCTGCGCCAGAACCCCAACTGGACCGTCTTCAACAAATAAGAGGGGGGACACAATACCCTGTCCCTACTTTTTCCGGGGAAATGAGTATCATGTCCCGAGTTTCCTTCCCCAAGAATAAGTGGGGACATAGTATTGTGTCCCCCATTATAATTCTCATGGCGGCGGCCGCACTGATGGCGGCCTGCGGCCGGCCGGCCCGTCCCGTCGCCGGCGATCGCGTCCCGCCCGCCCCGCTCTTCCGGGACCCCGTCTTCGACGGCGCCGCCGACCCCTCGCTCATCTGGAACGAGGCCGAGCGGGCCTGGTGGATGTTCTACACCAACCGCCGGGCCAACGCGCCCGACGCCCAGGACGGGGTGCGCTGGTGCCACGGCACCGACATCGGCATCGCCTCCTCGACCGACGGCGGCCGGACCTGGACCTATCGCGGCATCGCCGAGGGCCTCGAGTTCGAGCCCGGCCGCAACACGTTCTGGGCCCCCTGCCTTCTCGAACACGGCCGGATGTACCATCTGTTCGTCGCCTACGTCCGCGGCGTCCCCGCCGATTGGAGCGGCGACCGCCGCATCGTGCACTACACCAGCCGCGACCTGGTCGATTGGACGAACGAGGGGATCGTGCCCTTGAGCTCGGAGCGGGTCATCGACGCTTTCGTCTGCGCCAAGCCGGCCGGCGGCTGGCGGATGTGGTACAAGGACGAGGCCGACGGCTCCCACATCTACGCCGCCGACAGCGATGACCTCTCCCGCTGGACGGTCGCCGGCCCGGTCGTCGCCGACAAGGCCCAGGAGGGCGCGGCCGTCTTCTGGTGGCGCGGCGCCTACTGGATGCTCGTCGACCGCTGGCAGGGGATGGGCGTCCTGAAGTCGGCCGACCTCGTCCACTGGACCGAACAGCCGGGGACCATCCTCGGCTCGCCCGGCCGCCGCCCCGACGACGGCGACATCGGCCGCCACGGCGAGGTCGTCGTCCAGGGGCCCGAGGCCTATCTCTTCTATTTCACCCACCCGGCCGGGCCCAAGGCGCACCAGGAGCCGGGCCGCCACCGCTCGTCCATCCAGGTCGCCCGCCTGGAGTGGCGCGACGGCCGGCTGGCCTGCGACCGCGACGCGCCGTTCCCGCTCGAGCTAGGACCGCCGAGCGGCTTCCGGCCCGCAATGCCGCCGGCCAGCCCGCTCGAGCTCGACACCCCCGACGCCAGGCTCGCCGCCGCCTTCGCCTGGGCCAAGGGCCAGGCCCTCGACTACGTCTTCCCCGCCGCCGTCTACGGCGACCCGGTGGGCGACTGGTACGAGGCCGCCCTGCCCTCGCGGTTCGCCTTCTGCATGCGCGACGTCTCCCACCAGGCCACCGGCGCTCACGCCCTCGGCTTGGCCGCCTTCAACCGCAATATGCTCGGCCGTTTTGCCCGGGCTGTCAGTCCGTCCCGCGATTTCTGCTCCTACTGGGAGATCGACAAGTGGGGCCGCCCGGCGCCCGTCGACTACAAGAACGACCGCGATTTTTGGTACAACCTGACCGCCAACTTCGACGTCCTCGACGCCTGCTGGCGGCAATACCTCTGGACCGGCGATCGCGCCTACCTCGACGACCCCGGCTTCGCGTCCTTTTATCGCCGATCGGTCGACGACTACATCCGGGCCTGGGACAAGGACGGCGACGGCATCCCGGAGCACCGGCCGGAGTACGGCTCCCGCGGGCTCGGCGGCTACGACGAGGGCCCGTTCTCGGACGAGGCCCTCTACGCTTCCGACCTCCTGGCCGCCATGGCCCGCGCTTTCGATTCCTACGCCGGGCTCCTCGACGTCCGCGGCGAGCCGTCCGCCGCCGCCGCCTGCCGCTCCCGGGCCGCCGCCCTCCGCGGCGCCTACGACCGCGATTGGTGGAGCGAGGCCAAGGGCCGCTACGCCGACGGCCGGGTCCAGGGCGGCGCCCTCGTCTTCCGGGACCTGATCTGGAACGGCGTCTTCCCGCTCTATTTCGGCGCCGTCCCCTCCGGGCCCCGTCGCGGGGCGACCCTCCGCCGCATCCTCGCCGCCCGGCCCGAGGGCATCGAGATCGAGTCGTACCTGCCGGAGATCCTGTATCGCTATGGACAGGACGAGGCCGCCTACGCCCGCCTTCTCGCGCTCGCCGATCCCGCCAAGCCGCGCCGCGAGTATCCCGAGGTCCCGTTCGCCGTCGTCGGCGCCGTCGCCGCCGGACTCATGGGCGTCGAGCCGGACGCGCGGTCCCGGACCGTCGCCACCCGCTCCGGCCTGGCCGCGGCGACGCCCTGGGCGGAGCTGCGCGGCTTGCCCGTCTTCGACGCCGTCCTCGACGTCCGTCACGAGGGCCGGGGCCGAACGACGCTGGCCGTCCGCTCGGGCCGGGACGTGATCTGGAAAGCCGTCGTCGACGGCGATTGGGGCGAGCTGTCCGTCGACGGCCTCTCCCGCCCGGCGTCGCGAGGCCGCGACGAGGCCGGCCGTCCCGTCTCATGGGTCGAGGTCCCGATAACGGCCGGCCGGACGGCGACCGTCGCCCTGCCCGCCAGAAGGGGTCAAACCTAAATTTCCTAACTTTTTCCGGCGGCCGGGAAAGGGGCCGTCCCCAGCCGGACCCTGGAAATTGAATTAATTTGGGTTTGACCCCTTCTTGGTCTGCGGTAGAATAGCGACGCATGCGCATCAATCTGGCCTACGGCAAGACCGGGCTCCCCCTCGAGCTCGGCGACGCGCTCGACGTCACCGTCGTCGAGCCGGCGTTCGTGCCCGCGGTCGCCGATCCCGCGGCCGCGGTCCGGGCCGCCCTCGGCGCGCCCCTCGGCTCGCCCCCGCTCCGGGACCTCGTCCGTCCGGGCCAGCGCGTCGGGGTCGTCTTCAGCGACATCACCCGGCCGGCGCCGAACCCCCTCCTCCTCGGGGCGGTCCTCGAGATCCTGGACTCGGTCCCCGGCCTCGACGTGACGCTGTTCAACGCCCTGGGCACCCACCGGCCCAATACCGAGGCCGAGCTGCGGGCCATGCTGGGCGACGCCATCTTCGGGAGCCGCCGCATCGTCCAGAACGACACCTTCGACCCGGCCACCCAGGTCCGCGTCGGCGTGACCTCCAAGGGCCACGAGACCTGGCTCAACGCCGAGTTCATGCGCTGCGACCTCAAGGTCCTGACCGGCTTCATCGAGCCGCACCTGTTCGCCGGCTTCTCCGGCGGCGGCAAAGCCGTCATGCCCGGCCTGGCCGGCCAGCGCACCGTCCTCGGCAACCACGACGCCGGCATGATCGGGCACCCGAACGCGACCTGGGGCGTCACCCGCGGCAACCCCATCTTCGAGGAGATCCGCGAGGTGGCCGGCCAGGCCGGCCGCCTGTTCCTGCTCAACGTCACCCTGAACCGCGACAAGGCCGTCACGGGCGTCTTCGCCGGCGACCTCGACCGGGCCCACGCCGAGGGCTGCGCGTTCGTCAAGCGCTCGGCCATGGTGGCCGTGCCGCGGCCCTTCGATATCGCCGTCACCACGAATTCCGGCTATCCCCTCGACCTCAACCTCTACCAGTCGGTCAAGGGCCTGCGGGCCGCCGATCCGATCGTCCGGCCGGGCGGGGCCATCATCATCGCCACGCGCTGCGAGGACGGCCTCCCCGATCACGGGCTCTATGGCGCGCTCCTGCGCCAGTCGCGCTCGCCGCGCGAGCTGCTCGACCGGATCACGGCCCCGGGTTTCCTCGAACAGGACCAGTGGCAGGCCCAAATCCAGGCCCTCATCCAGCAAAAAGCGGAGGTCTTCGTCCGCTCGGACGGGCTGACGGACGATCAGATCCGGGCCGCCCTGCTGACCCCCTGCCGGCGGGTCGAGGACACGCTCGAAGCGCTCCGGGCCCGGTTCGGCGGCCGGCCCTCGATCTGCGTCATGCCCGAGGGCCCGCAGACGATCCCCTACGTCGCCTGACGCCAGGGGAGGGAAGGCCGGCGGGGCGCTTCCTAGCGCCCGTCCCGGAGCGTGTCGCGGATGACCCGGGAGATCTCCCGGGCCGTGAAGGGCTTCATGAGGAAGGCCCGGATGCCGTCCCGGCCCACGGTCTCGCCGTTGACCTTTTCGCTGAATCCGGTGTTCAGGACGATGCGGACGTCCGGGCGGACCGCGACGAGGCGCCGGGCCAGCTCGATCCCGGTCATGCCGGGCATGGTCTGGTCGGTGATGACGAGATCGAAGTCGTCCGGGCCCTGCCGGAAGGACGCCTCCGCGGCCGGGCCGGAGGAGCAGGCGGTGACCTTGTACCCGAGCCGGCCGAGCATCCGGGCCAGGCTCTCGAGCTGGCCCGGATCGTCGTCGACGAGCAGGATGCGCTCCCGTCCCGGCTCCGCTTCGGCCGGGAGATCGTCCTCGACCGTCTCGCCGCTCTCGTCGACGAGCGGCAGGAAGACATTGAACGCGCTGCCCTTCCCGACCTCGCTGTAGGCGGTGATGGCCCCGCCGCAGCTCTTGACGATGCCGTGGACGACCGACAGGCCGAGGCCCGTCCCTTCCCCGGGGTTCCGGGTCGTGAAGAAGGGCTCGAAGACGCGCTCGAGGACCTCGGGCGGCATGCCGCAGCCCGAGTCGGCCACGGTCAGGCGGGCGTACGGTCCGGGCCGCAGGCCGGCGTGCCGCGAGGCCGTTTCGGGGTCGACCTCGGCCGTGTCCAACCGGACCTCCAGCCGTCCCGGCCGGCCGGCCATGGCCAGGGCCGCGTTCTGGCAGAGGTTCGAAAGGACCTGGTGGACCTGGGACGGGTAGGCCATCACGGTCGCGGACCCGGCGGCCATCGATTCCTCGAGGGCCACGTTGGCCGGGAGGGTGGTCCGGAATAGCCCCAGAGCTTCCCGGACGACGGGCTCCAGGCGAACGGCGCTTTTCGGGCCTTCCTGGCGGCGGCTGAAGGAGACGATCTGCTTGACCAGGTCCTTGCCCCTCTGGGCGGCTTTGAGGACGAGCGGCAGAGCCTCCTGGGCCGGGCAGTTGTCGTGGGTATCGAGCATGGCCAGCTCCGTGTTGATGAAGATGGCCCCGAGGATATTGTTGAAATCGTGGGCGATGCCGCCGGCCAGCGTGCCCAGGGCTTCCATCTTCTGGGCCTGGCGGACCTGGGCCTGGAGGAAGACCTCCCTGGTGACGTCCCGCTCGGTGATGAGGATGCCGGGCGGGTCCGTCATGGGCGTGGCCACGACCTGCAGCTCGGCGGCGCGATCGCCGGGGCGCTGAAGCGTCAGGCGGCCGTTCCAGGGTCCGCCGCGGGCCAGGGCGTCCCGCATGGCCGAGGCCCGCGGATCGCCGTCCAGGAGATCGAAGAAGGTCCGACCGACCGCCGCCCCTTTCGGCGTCCGGTGGAGCGCTTCGAAAGCCGCGTTGACGTAAAGGATGCGGCCGTCCGGCCCGGCCATGACCACCGCCTCGGTCGCCAGCTCGACGGCCGCTCCGAGCCGCAGGCGCTCCTGATCGGCCAGGGCCTGGCGCAGCGCCTCGGCCCGGCGGCGTTCGGAGATATCGTGGACCATGCCGACCGAACGGACGACCCGGCCGGCGGCGTCGCGCAGGTGATCGCACTTCTCGTGGACGATGCGGACCTCGCCCGTATCGCGCCGGACGATCCGGTGCTCGATCTCGTAGCGGTCCCGTCCCTGGCGCAGGGAGCTGCGGTAGGCCTCGTCGACCGCGGCCCGGTCCTCGGGGTGGACCGCTTCCAGGAAGGCCTCGTAGGTGGCCGGGAACTGACCCGGCGCCAGGCCGAAGATCCGGTAGACCTCGTCGGACCAGGTCAGCCGGTTGGCCGCGACGTCGAGCTCCCAGCCGCCGAGATGGGCGATCTCCTGGGACCGCCCGAGCCGCCGCTCGCTCTCGCGCAAGGCCTCTTCGGCCTGCCGGCGCTCGGTGATGTCGATGAAGACGACCGCGAATTGGAGCCGGGCCGGGCTGTAGGCGTAGACCTCGAACCAGCGGTTGAGGGGCTGGCCGTAGAAACGGTCGAACTTGAACGGTTCGCCGGTCAGCGCCACCCGGCCGTAGGCCTCGATCCAATAGGGCTCGATCTCGCCAAGGACCTGCCGGACGTGGTGGCCGACGACGTCGGCGCGGCGCAGGCCCGTCAGCCGCTCGAAGGCCGGATTGATGTCGAGGAAGCGGTAATCGACGGGCCGGCCCGCCTCGTCGAGGACCATCTCGTGCAGGGCGAAACCCTCGGACATGTTGTTGAAAAGCGCCCGGTAGCGCTCTTCGCTGGCTTTCAGCCCCTCTTCGGCCAAGCGCCGGGCGCTGATGTCCTCGACGACGTTGGCGAATCGCCGCCCGCCGGCGGGGAAGGTGACGATGTGCTGGTAGCGGCCGACGGCCCGGGCGTAGGTCTCGAAATCGACCGCGACGCCGGTCTCGACGACCTTGGCGAAGGTCTCCAGGTAGTCCGGCACCGCCTCGGGGAAGATCTGGCTAATGCGCTGGCCGAGGATGCGCTCGCGGGGGATCCCGGTGTGGCGCGTATAGGCCTCGTTGACCTCGAGGACGCGCCAGTCGGCCGCCCGGCCCTTCTCGTCGTCGACGAGCTCGTAGAGCGCGAAGCCCTCGGCCATGTTCTCGAACAGAAGGCGGTAGCGGGCTTCGCTCTGGCGCAGGCTCTGCTCGGCCCGGCGGCGCTCGGTGCTTTCGACCAGCTCCCAGCGGGCGTCGCGGCGGGCCAGGGCGAAGCGGTGGTTGCGGACGACGTCGAGAACCTCGTTGGCCCCGCAGCGATCGAGGGAATACGTGCACAGCGCGATGATGCGGCTCCGCCCGATGACCTCGTCGACGGCGGCCTCGTAGTCCGTGAAGGCCTGCCACTGGGCTTTTTCGAGCCAGAAGGTGTTGCCGCTCAACCGCAGGCCGGCCCAGCCGCGGGCCAGGGCGGCCTCGAGCTTGGCGGCCCAGGCGTCCAGGACGCGGCGGGACTCGAATCGTCCGTCCGGCAGGTACCAGGCATCGTGGGGCAGGATCTCGATCTGACCGTCGCGGAGCCGCCCGGCCAGGTCCGGCACGGCGGCGGACAAAGCCCGCTCCGCCGCGGCCCCGTCCAGGGGCTCCGACGTGATCCACATGCAGAACTCGCCGGCCCGCAGGCCGGCCGCGAAATAGGGGACCAGAACGTCGGTCAGGTCCCGCGGCGTGCGGTAGAACTGGCAGAAGTGCGTGCCCCAGGGGACGTCGCCGATGATGTCGATGCCCGAACTTCTCAATTCGCTGCTCATGCGCTCTCCCCGCGCCTCGCGCCGGCGATGTTTTTACCACCATAGGGGAGCCGGGCGGGTCTGTCAAGCTCCGGCCGGTCCTGGAAATTCCCGGCGGGCCTGATACAATGGGGGGCTTGGGGAGGCCTATGAAGAGGACGACGAAGCCGCGGCGCGGCGCGGCCGCCGCGCTGCCGGCGGGATTGCTGGCGGCCCTGGCGGCGGTGACCGCCTGCGGCCGGACTCCGGCCGCGGCGCCGACGGAGACGGCCCGGGCGGCGCTCGTCGAGCGGGTCGGCCGGGAGGGGGCCGCGGGTCCGGTCTACTGCCGCCGGGACATGCTCTGCGGCTCCGACGTCCTGCCCGGATTCTATCGGGCCCGGGACTTCCGCCCGGCCTGGATCGACGACGGCCTGGCCCTCGGCGACGCCCGGGCTTACCTGGCGGCCCTCCGCCTCGTCGCCGAGGACGGCCTCGATCCGGCCAACTACCATCTGGCCGTCCTGGAGTCCCTCCTCGCGGACGTCCAAGCGGCCCGCGGGAAAGGCCCCCGGGTCTTGCGCCCCGAGGCCCTGGCCGACCTGGAGATGCTCCTGACGGACAGCTTCCTGCTCTGCGGCTCCCATCTCGTCCACGGCCAGGTCAACCCGGAAACGGTCCTGTCCGAGTGGTTCATCAAAGGACGCGTCGAGGATCTGGCGGCGGCGCTGGACAAGGGCTTGGCCGCCCACGACGTGCCGGCGGCCCTCGATTCCCTGCGGCCGCATTACGCGATCTACCGGGGTTTGCGGCAGGCCTATCGCGAGATCGGGGCCCTGGCCGCCGCCGGCGGCTGGCCGGCGTTCCCGTCCGGGCCGAAACTCGCCTCCGGCGACCGGGACGCCCGCGTGGCCGCCCTCCGCCGGACCCTGGCCGGGATGGGCGAGCTGGCGGCCCCGGCCGGGGCCGCTCCGGCCGACGCCGAGCTTTTCGACGGCGCCCTCGAAAGCGCGCTCAAGGCCTTCCAGAGCCGGCACGGCCTCGACCCCGACGGCGTGGCCGGGGCCGCGACGGCCACGGCCCTGTCCGTTCCCGCCGGCGAGCGGCTGCGGCAGGTCCGGGCCAATCTCGAGCGCTGGCGCTGGATCACGACGGACCTGGGCGAGCGGTTCATCCTCGTCAACGTCGCCGATTTCCGGGTCGGCGTCTGGGACGGCGGCCGCCTGGTCACGTCCATGCCGGCCATCGTCGGCCGGGCCTACCGGCGGACGCCCGATTTCAGCGGCCGGCTGGCCACCGTGACCTTCAATCCCTATTGGAACGTGCCGCCCAAGCTGGCCCGGGAGGACATCCTGCCCAAGGTCCGCAAGGACCCCGGCTATCTGGCCAAAAAGGGCTTCCGGATCTTCGAGACCTGGGCCGAAGGGGCCCCGGAGGTCGACGCCGCGGCGGTCGATTGGTCGCGCGTCGAGGCCCCGACCCTGTCCTGGAAGTTCCGCCAGGACCCGGGCCCGCAGAACTCCCTGGGCCGGCTGATGTTCCTCTTCCCCAACAAGTTCGACGTCTACATCCACGATACGCCCGAGCGCTGGCTGTTCGACCGGGCCGCCCGCGACTTGAGCTCGGGCTGCATCCGGGTCGAGCGCCCCCTCGACTTGGCCGCCCTGGTGCTCGACGGCGATCCGGCCTGGACGCGGGACGGGATCGAGCGGGCCGTCGAAGAGGGGACGAACCGGGCCGTCCGGGTCCCCCGGCCGTGGAACGTGCACGTCCTTTACTGGACGGCCTGGCTCGGCGCCGACGGGCGGACGCAGTTCCGGCCCGATATCTATCTGCGGGACGCGGCCCTCGTCCGGGCCCTGGACGAGCGGGCCTCGTCGTCGGCCCGCTGACCCGGCCTACCAGGTCCGGACGCGGCCGACGTCGACGTGGACGAAATCGGAGGCCGGATAGATCCCCACGCCGCCGCGCCGCAGGCCGACGGCCGCGCGATAGAGGTCGCGGAGCCGGATGCCGGGGACGCGGATATCGACGGCCTTGCCCACGAGGTGGAGGCTGTTGGCGGCGACCCCTCCGCCGCCGTGCGTCCGCAGGTACTCATTGGTCCGGGGCGAGCGATAGCCCGAAATGACGTGGAAGGGCGCGGCCGCCGGCAGCGTCCGGGCCAGCGTGTTGAGGAGGTCGAGGAGCCCGACGTCGATGGCCAGGACCTCGTCCGTGCGCGTGTCCCGGAGGATGTGGTCGATCCTGGCCAGAGAGCCGGGGACGAGACAGCCGTTCAGGCAATACTCGGCCGATTCGCTCTCCCCCGTGTGGGTGTTGTAGAACGACAGGCCGCGGTCGGGGGGCAGGGGGGGCTCGGCCCCGAAGAGAGGCAGCCGGGAGGCCAGCGGCAGGGCCAGGGAGGCCAGGCCGAAACCGAGGAACCGGCGCCGGGCCGGGGTCTCCGGGGCGAAGAAGGCTCGGATCTTCTCTCTCATCTCACCTTTTAGTCGCGGACGACCATTATACCAGACGGCTTTCGATCGCCCAACGGGTCCCGGCCTCCCGCCGGTCAGCGGACGACGATCTCGTCGACGAAGATCCAGGACAGGCCTCCGGCCGAGACGTGCCAGGCCGGAAGGGTCTTGGCCGCCTCGAGGCGGAAGCGGACGAAGCGGATGGCCGGGGCCGGCGCGGTCGCGGCCGCGAGATCCGTCCAGCGGTGGGTCCGGACGCTCTCTTCTCCCTGGTGGTCGCCGCCTGTGTCGGCCGGGCAGGGACCGAGGTCCCGGAAAGCGGTCCCGTCGGCCGAGACGGCGCAGGCGACCCGGCCGGGATGGAGGATCCAGCTGCGGAAGTCGGAGAGCGTGCTGACGGCGATCTCGCGGGCGGGGACGGGCCGGCCAAGATCCAGGGTCAGCGTGGCGTCGACGCCTTCCCAGCCCAGCCAGTGGACCTTGAAATCGGCTGCTCCCCGGACGCCGTTGGTCAGGACGGTCGTGTCGCCCCGGGCGTACTTGGGCGAAGGAGGAGGATCGGCGGCGACCGGCCGGTGGAAGGCGGCGTTGCCCTCGACCTGGACGTCGATGAACCGCCGGACGCCGTCGCGGTAGGCCTCGGGCGCCAGGCCCGACTCGTTCAGGTTCCGCACCCCGGCGGCCCGGCAGCGCTCGTAGAAATCGTCGATCAGCCCGACCCGGCCCGGGCGAAGCGCGAACCGGCCGGCCTTCTCGGCGAAAAAGCCCCGGGGGCCGAACAGGTCGTCCTTGGCGATCTCGATCTCGGCGTACATCAGGGGCAGCCGGGCCGTGCGGACGCGGGTCAGACGCTCCGGATCGCCGGCCGCGGCGGCCTCGGCCCGGTCGAAAAGCGCGCCGAAGGCCGCGATGTCGGCGGCCGAGAGGTAGTCGCCGGCGTGGACGGCCGGCGGCTCGTAGATGTCGAGCCGGGCGCCGCCGCGGGCCAGGGCGCGCTCCAAGCCGTCGAGGTAGCGGCGGATGAACGGACCGGCCGGGCCGTAATAGCCGGCCAGGAAGTCGTTCGTCACCGCCTTGACGTCGGTCCCGGGGTCCCAAAGCAGGCGGGCCAGGAGGTAGGATTTGAGCTCGCTCATCTCGTGCCCGGGGCCGGTGTTGGTCTGCTGGAAATGCCGGCGGACGCCGTGGCCGGCGAAGAAGCGGAGGTTCGGCCCGAGGACGTGGAGGTTGGGAAAGGGCGAGACGAAGTGCGAGAAATTGACGGTGTAGTCCCAGAGATAGAGGCGGCCGCAGATGCGGCTCCAGTCCCCGATGTCGCGGACGAACGAGGCGCCGGCCGGGTCCTCGGCGATAGGCCGGTGGCGGCCGAGCTCGATCGTGCAGAGCATGACCTCGACGTTCGGGGCCGGCCTCGTCAGGCGCGGCGCCGGGCGGGAATACTGGTAGGCCAGGGTCGAGATGATCTTGTCGGGGAAGGCCGCCGCGACGCGGTTGACGAAGCGCAGGACGGGGCCGGCCGGGGAGCCTTCCTCCTCGATGGCCTTGGCGCACTCGGGACACTGGCAGTAGGAGAAGTTGTCGTTCTGGCTGACCGACCAGATGACCTTATCCGGCTGGGCGGCCATCTCCTCGCGGAGCCCGGCCACGGCCAGGTCGAAGACCTCGGGGCGCGACAGGCAGGGCTGGTCGATGACGCGCTTGCCGTTCATCAGGGCGAAATACTCGGGATGCGCGGCGAAGTGCTCCTGCCAGGGCACCAGACGCTGGAGGGTGTGGACGTAATAGCCGTCGCCGTAGAGGTCGGCCGTCGTTTGCAGGCGCATCCAGTCGAGCCAGTCCCGGTCCTGGGCGAAGTCGCCGTTGACGATGCGGACCTCGTTCACGGGGTTGTCGACCTCGAACAGGCAGCCCAAGGCCAGGTCGCCGCGGCGCGGGAAGATCTCGGCCGCTGGGCTGTAGCGGCGGCAGCCGAAGTACTTCTCCAGCAGGTGGACGACGCCGTAGACGAGGCCTCGGCCGCCGCCGGAGACGATATAGAGGTTGCCGGTCGAGGTCGCGGCGGCGAAGCCGTCGGCCCGGAGCGAGGGGAGCGAGGAGGCGACGACGGGCGGCAGGTCGCCGGCGGCGAAGCCGATGGCGGCGACGCCGGGCCGGCCGGGGGCGCGGACGGGCAGGACCGGCAGATCGACGCCCGTCATCTTGAAGACCGAGGTCTGCAGGATATCGGCGGCCCGCCGTTCGATCTCGCCGGCGTTCTCGGGGATCTCGATCCGGGCCGCCGGCCGGCCGTGGTCGACGAAGACGAAGGCCCGGCCGCAGGGACTCGAGGGGAGCGGGGCGGGGGGGGCGGCGGCCGGCCCCGCGGCGCAGGCCGCGGCGATGACCGCGATGACGAAGATGAGGGGGCCCCGCGGGACCGGGTTCCCGGACGGCGAGACCCGGGCCGGGCCGGGCGCGGGGGTCGGGCGCGACGGGAGAGGCATCACCGGCAATCTAGACCAAAGCGCCGCCGGCCGTCAAACGAAGATCAGGACGGCCAGGGCCGCCGCGGCCAGGACGAGCGACAGGCCGTGGAGCGTCCGCCAGACGGAGTTGGCGGCCCGCAGGACCTCGAACTCGGTGACGTAGACGACCTCGCAGGCGCCGTTGCCGCGGTCGGAGCGGACGGTGCTGGAGCCGCGGGCGTAGGGCGCGTCCTTGAGGCCGTAGGAGACGAGCCAGCCCTTGAAGCGGACCTGGTCGCCCGTCCGGGCCCGGCGCACGGCTTCGGCGACCCGCGCGTCGGCCGGCAGGATGTGGTTGTTCGACAGGGCGCTCTCGGTGAACAGCTCGTAGGTCTCGCGGTCGGGGTAGCGGTAGTAGCAGGTGAAATCGCGGTTGCGGAAGGTCATCCGCTTGTAGACGCCCGTCTCGACGTTCCGGCCCCAGAGGACGCAGAGGTCCTTGGTGTTCAGGTAGTCGTTCCACTGCCGGTGGGAGATGTCGACGAAGGACGAGGCGTGATGGTAGGAGACGACGAGGCCCCAGAGCTCGTAGGCGAAGAGGGGCGTCACCGTGTAGGTGAAGCCCCGGCGCTCGACCTCGAACGGCCCCGGCACGCCGGTGTCGGTCTGAACGGGATCCTGACGGAGCGGCTCCAGGATCAGCCCCGGGTCCGGCAGGCGGTGGCGGAGGAAGAGCGAAGCCAGGAAGACGAGCAGGGCGGCCGGCAGAGCGACGCGGGCCAGCTTCCTCGTTCCGGGGTATCTCTCCCGCATCCTAGCCCGCCAGGATCAGGTCCGTCTGCGGCCGGCCCAGCCATCCGGCGCCGTCCGCGGTGACGACGACCATCTCCTCGATGGTGACGACGCCGCGGCCGGGCACGGTCAGGCGCGGCTCGAGGGTGAAGACCATGCCCTCCTCGAGCTTGCGGAAGGGTTTCCGGGCGTACTTCTCCCAAGCGGGGCCGAGCAGGGCCGTGCCGTCGTGGGCGAAGCGCCCGACCTGGTGGCCGAGGGCGTGGGGGAACTCGTCGTAGCCGGCCTCGACCACGATCGAGCGGGCCACGGCGTCGACGGCCCGGCCCTCGACGCCCGGCCGCATGGCCCGCCGCGACTCCTCGACGGCCCGGACGATGGTCCGGAAGCCCTTCATGACGTCGTCGGGCGCGGCGGCCTCGCCGGGGGCCCGGACGTAGAAGGTCCGCTGCATGTCCGAGCAGTAGCCCCCGACCTTGACCCCGAAGTCCATGTTCAGGACGTGGCCGGGGCGGACGGTCCGGCCGGTCGGTCCGTAATGGGCCTGGGCCGTGTCCGGTCCGGTGAAGACGGACGGGCAGGTGGCCCGGGGCCAGGCTGTGACCAGGCCGCGGCGGTCGACCTCGGCCAGGATGAAGGCGGCGATCTCGCTCTCGGTCCGGCCCGGGGCGATGGACCCGGCGGCCAGGTCGTAGATCTCCTCGGTCGCCCGGACGGCCTCCCTCGTCCAGCCGATCTCGGCCGCCGACTTGCGCTCGCGCAGGGCGGAGACGACCGGTTCGGCCGAGACCAGGCGGTCGGCCATCCCGGCCTCGGCCAGGAAGCGGCGCAGGGTCAGGTACATGCCGTGGGTCAGGCCGTCGCAGATCTCGCTCGTCTCGGAGAAATTGACGGCAATGGTTTGCGGGCCGATCTCCTTGAGGCATTCGAGGAGCGGCTCCTTGATCCCGGTGACGTAGCCGACGACCTTGTCGTAAGCGCCCGTTTCCTCGACCGCCTTCCGGTCGTAGAGGCCGACGATGGCCCGGGTCCGGCCGTCGGCCGCGACGACGAAGGCCGAGTGCCAGGTGACGGGGCCGGGGGCCAGGAAGACGAGCGTCGGATCGCCGCAGATCTCGCTCTCGCGGGTGAAGGTGATCCAGGCGTCGAGGCCGAACTCCCGGAGGAGCCCGGCGGCCTGCCGGATCTTTTCCTGAATGAGGGTCATGAGCGTCCTCTCCGATCAGGCGGCGAAGCGCCGCAGTTTCTTGATGAAGACGGCCGCCAGGGCGGCGGACAGGACCATGAGGCCGGCCAGGAAGAGGAAGTACTGGTGGTGGGCCAGCCGGCTGTACGATTTGCCGAGCAGCCCGCTGCCGTAGCTGCCGGCGGCCGTCGCGGCGAACCAGCCGCCCATCATCAGCCCGGCGATGCGCGGCGGGGCGACCTTGGAAACGAACGATTGGCCCATGGGCGAGATGAGGATCTCGGCCAGGGTGATCAGGAAATAGGACCCGACCAGCCAGCCCGGGGACATGATGTTGCGGTCGTGGTCGCCGCCGGCGAGCGAGGCCCAGACCATGACCATCATGGCCAGGCTCATGATGACCATGCCGAGCAGGATCTTGACCGGCGTCGACGGCTCCCGCCCGCTCCGGTTCAGGCGGCCGAACAGGGCCAGGAGGAGCGGGGTCAGGGCCAGGATGAAGAAGGGCTCGAAGAACTGGTAGGTCTCGGGCCGGAGCCACTTGAGGACCAGCGTCGAGCGCTCGGCGAAGAGGGTCAGGCCGAAGAAATTCTGGTAGAAGGCGACCCAGAAGAAGATGACGATGAGGAAGAGCGTGACCAGGGTGGCGATGCGCTGGCGCTCCTCCCGCTTGCCGACGGCCGCCGGGACGCCCGCCGGGACGGCCGCGGCGGCTCCTCCTCCGGCCCCCAACTTGCCGTCGAAGGGCCGCAGCTTCGGCTCGCCGGCGCGCCAGACGATCAGGGCCAGGGCCAGGCCGGCCGCGGCGATCCAGAACGACAGGTTATAGCTGTGGAAGACGACGTTGTTCAGGGTGGCCAGCAGCGGAGCGACCATGGCCCCCAAGTTGACGCCCATATAAAAGATGTTGTACCCGGCGTCCTTGAGCCCGGGCTTGCCGGCATAGAGGTTGCCGACCAGGACGGCCATGTTGACCTTGAACAGCCCCGTGCCCACGCCGATCAGGAACAGGCCGGCGTAGAAGGGGACGACGCGCCCCGGGCCGGAGACGGCCAGCCCGACGTAGCCGAGGGCCATGAGGAAGGCGCCGGCCCGGACCGTCCGGATCTGCCCGACGAGCTTGTCGCCGAGCCAGCCGCCGAGGAGCGGCACGAAATAGCAGAGGGCCAGGAAGAGCCCGTAGAGGTCTCCTTTGCGGGCGTCGGACCAGCCCAGGACCCGGTCCATGTAGAGGACCAGGATGGCCATCAGGGTGTAGAAGCCGACCCGCTCCCACATCTCGGTGAAGAAGATATAGGCCAAGGCGCGGGGGTGTTCCTTCAGCATAGGGCCGCCTTTCGCGGCTATGCTAATAGAAACGGGACAGGGGGTCAAACCCCGCCGGCCGGCGTGAACCGCGCCAAGTCGGCGATGCCGAGGCGATCTTCCAGACCGGCGACGACGGCGACCTGGCCTTCGAAGCCTTGGGCCCCCAGCGTCCGGTGTTCGGCGGCCTCGAAATCGTCCCCGAGCGCCAGGAACTCCTTCTCCGGCAGGAGCTGGCGGAAGGCCGGGAAGAGGACCGAGCCCTCGCGGGCGGCGTGCGGCCTGTACATGCGGATGAAGGCCCGGATGTCCTCGACGAGGGCCCGGCGGCCGGCCGGGTCGCCGAAGGCGGCGGCGTTCGCCCGGCCGATGATCCGGCCGGTCAGGACGCGGCCGGCGCGATGCTGGTCGAGCAGGACGCGCACCAGTCCGCCGAAGGGGCCGGCCCGATCGAAACGCGGGAAGACGTGCCGCTCCTCGAGCGCCTCATGGTAGTCCTCGACGAACCGGCGGACGATGCCGGCCGCCTGTCCGAGGACTTCCGGATCGGCGACGGCCCCGCCCTCCAGGCGACGGACGGTCTCTTCGTAAACGAGCAGGACGCGGGACAGCAGCGCGTGCTCCTGCAGCAGGTCCTCGTTCGGCGAAAGCCCCGCTCCGGCCGCGGGTCCCGGATCTTGGCTCGGCGCCGGGTCCGGCCCCGGAGCGGCCGCGCCCGCCGGCAAGACGGGCGCTTCGAGCGCGCCGGCGGGGACGCGGCCGGTCAGCGCCTCCAGGAACAGGACGATCCCCCCGGCCCGGGCCCGGTCCAGGTCCGTCCCCAGCTGCACCCGGGCCATGATCCCGACGGCGTCGTCCAGCCGGCCGACCGACCCGTCATGGAAATAGGGGGCCGTCATCCGGACGTTGCGCAAGACGGGCACTTTGAACACGTATTTGTCCGCCTCGTCCTTCGTGACCCCGTAGCGGCCCTCGTCGATCTCCGGACCGGCGGTCCGCTCCCAGTAGGGCTCGAAGACGCCGAATTTCTCGTAGCTCCGGCCGCCCAGGTACGGGCCGGCGTGGCAGTTCGCGCAGCCGGTCCCGATGAAGTCCTCCAAACCGCGCTTGGCGGGGTCGTCCAGGCTCTTCCCGTCCCCGTCGAGGAACGCGTCGAACGGCGCCGGCGTGACGAGCGTTCTTTCGAAGGCGCCGACCGCCAGGGCGAAATTCGCGGCCGTCACCGGCCGGGGATCGCCCGGGAAGGCCCGCTCGAACAGGGCCTCATATCCGGGAATGCTTTTCAGCCGGGTCTCCGCCGCTTCATAGGACGGCAGGCCGAAGCTCGGCGCCCCGACGAGCGATTGCCGGGCCTGGTCCTCGACGCTCGTCCTGTTGCCGACCCAATGGGCCGCGATCTGGCCGGCGGCGTTGAGGACGGTCGGCGCGTTGCGGGGGCTCGTTCGGCAGCGGTCGCCCACGGACTTGGCCAGGCCGTCGGCCCCGTAGAGCCCCGGCGGATGACAGCGCGCGCAGCTGACGGTGCCGTCGACCGAAATGCGGCTTTCGAAGAAGAGCATCCGGCCCAGGGCGACCTTGTCGGGCGTGACCGGATTTTCGGCCGCGGCCATGACCGCGGGCAGCCGGCCGAAGAGGTCCCGGGCCCGGCGGGCGAGATCGGCGTCCCCCCGGGCCGCCGGGCCGGCGCAGGACGCCGTCAGCGCCGCAAAGGCGAGGAACAGACCGAATACGCGACGATCCCCGTTCGAGCGCATGCTCCACCCCCCGTACAGGCCCTCCGATCCGCCCCGCGTGACCGGCCGGCCCCATCGTAGTCCTTGGCGAAGGGCCGGTCAAGGCGACGCCGGTTGACTTCGCCGGCGGGGGGGCGATATAGTCCGGGACTCGTGGAGGCGCCATGAATCCCAATCCCTTTTTGGGCGTTATGCTGCATGCCCTGGGCGGCTTCGCCGCCGGGAGCTTCTACATCCCTTATAAGAACGTCCGCGGCTGGGCCTGGGAGGTTTACTGGCTCGTCGGCGGCTTCTTCAGCTGGATCATCGTGCCCTGGGTCGTCGGCCTGCTGACCTGCCCGGGCGTGGCCGCGGTGATCCGTTCGGCGTCGCCCAAGACGCTGCTCTGGACCTATCTTTTCGGCGTCCTGTGGGGCGTCGGCGGGCTGACCTTCGGCTTGAGCATGCGCTACCTCGGGCTGTCGCTGGGGATGGCCCTGTCGCTCGGCTTCTGCGCCGTCTTCGGGACGCTCGTGCCGCCCGTCTTCGAGGGGCGGATCGCCGCCCTCGTCTCGACGACCTCCGGGCTCGTCGTCGTCCTGGGCATCGCCGTCTGCCTCACGGGCATCGCCATGTGCGGCCGGGCCGGCATGAGGAAGGAGAGGGAGCTCTCCGAGGCCGAGAAGAAAGCGGCCATCGCCGAGTTCAGCTTCGTCAAGGGGGCCTGGGTGGCCGTGTTCGCGGGCATCATGAGCTCGTGCATGGCCTTCGCCTTCGCGGCCGGAAAGCCCATCGCCGAAGCGGCCGTCGCGGCCGGGGCCCGGCCCATCTTCCAGAACTTCCCGGTCATGATCGTCGCCCTGCTCGGGGGCTTCACGACCAACGCCGTCTGGTGCGCGGCCCTGAGCTTCAGGAACCGGTCCTGGCGCGATTACGGCCGGGTGCGGCCGGCCGAGCCGGCGGGGAGCGGGACGGCGCCGGTCAAGCCGAGGCCGTCGCTCCTCTCCAATTACGTCTGGTCCGCCCTGGCCGGGACGACGTGGTACTTCCAATTCTTCTTCTACGGCATGGGCACGACCCAGATGGGCCGCTACGATTTCTCCAGCTGGACCATCCACATGGCCTTCATCATCACCTTCAGCAGCCTGTGGGGCATCTATTTCCACGAGTGGAAGGCGACGGGCCGGCCGACGCGCCGGCTGGTCGTGGCCGGGATCGCCGTCCTGATCCTGTCGACTGTCGTCGTCGGGGCGGGGAACTACCTTGCGACGCTCAAGTAGCGCCTCGCTCGCGTGGGGCGCGGCCGTCCTGGCGGCCGTGCTCATCGCCGGCTGCGGCGGCGGGGCCTCCCGGACGCCGGGAGCGGCCGTCCGGAGCGAGGACATCTTCGCCGAGGCGCCGTTCGCCCAGTGTCATGCCTCGACCGTCGTCGAGACGCCGTCGGGGCTGGCGGCGGCCTGGTTCGGCGGCTCGGCCGAAGGGCGGGCCGACGTCGGCATTTGGCTCTCGCGGCGCGAGGCCGGAGGCTGGACGGCGCCGGTCGAGGTGGCCCGGGGCGCGACCGCGGACGGGACGCCGGAGCCGTGTTGGAACCCCGTCCTTTTCCGCCCCGAGAAGGGGCCTCTCCTCCTGTTCTATAAGTCGGGCCCGGACCCGGCGCGGTGGCGCGGCCTGATCATGCGCTCGACCGACGACGGCCGGACCTGGACGGCCCCGGAGGCGTTGCCCGCCGGGTTCGTCGGGCCGGTCAAGAACCATCCGCTCGAGCTCGCGGACGGCGCCCTGCTCTGCGGCAGCTCGACCGAGGCGAGCGGCTGGCGGGTCCGCTTCGAGACGACCCGCGACGGCGGGAAGACCTGGACGGCGACGCCGCCCCTCGGCGAAGGCGCCAAGCCCGGGCTCATCCAGCCGGCCTTGTTGAGGACGGCCGGCGGCGGCCTCGTCGCCCTGATGCGGAGCGACGCGGGGCGGATCTACGAAAGCCGCAGCGGCGACGGCGGCGCGACCTGGTCGACGCCGGCCCCGACGGTCTTTCCCAATCCCAACGCGGGGATCGACGCCGTGACCCTCCGCGACGGCCGGCATGTCCTGGCCTACAATCCCGTCACCGAGGGCCGGGGCGTCCTGGCCCTGGCCGTGTCCGACGACGGCCGGAACTGGACCCGGGCCCTGACGCTGGAAGAAGAGAAGGGCGCGGAGTTCTCCTACCCGGCGGTCATCCAGGGCGCGGACGGGCTCGTCCACGTGACCTACACCTGGAAACGGCGGCGCGTCCGCCACGCGGTCGTCGACCCGGCCGCGGTCCGGGCCCGCTACGGGCACGACACGCTCCGCGCCGCGGCCCCGGTGTGCGTCATGGAGACCTCGCTCGGGACCATGGCCTTCGAGCTCTACGCGGAGGACGCCCCTCGGACGGCGGCCCGGTTCGAGGAGCTGGTCCGGAAGGGCTTCTACGACGGCAAGGACTTCTACCGGGTCGTCCGGGGCCATGTCATCCAGGCCGGCGGCGGGGACGCGCCGCCGCTGCCGCCCGAGTTCAACACCCGGCCCCACCTCGTCGGGACGCTCGGGCTCGGCCGGGTCGGCGACGAATGGAGCGGCGACTCGGAGATCTACGTCTGCGTCGCGCCGCGGCCCCATCTCGACGGCCGGTACACGGTGTTCGGACGGATCGTCGAGGGCTTCGACGTCCTCGAGCGCGTCGCCGCCGTTCCGGTCGAGGAGCGCTGGGAAGGCGCCGACCGGAAGATGGCCATGCACAAGCCCCTCGAGCCGGTCGTCATCCGCCGCGCCTCGATGCGCTAGCGCAAGATAAGATGGGGGACACAATACCCCGTCCCGACTTTTCCGCCTGAAAAAAGTGTGCCCCGGCACCACTGATCGTCGGGGGAAAGTAGGGACAGGGTATTGTGTCCCCCATCCTAGCGGGAGGCTTTGAGGCGGTCCCAGACGGCGACGTAGAGGGCGTTGGCCGGCCCGATGTCGCCGATCATCTCGCTCTTGGCCCTGATGGCCGGGTCCATGAAGATGCCGGGATTGTCGCGGATCTCGGCCGGCAACAGGGGATAGGAATCCTTGTTCGGGCAGAGATAGTAGACGAAGGCCGTGTTCTCGGCGGCGACGGCGGGGTCGAGCAGGAGATCGATGAAGGCGTGGGCCAGGCCGACCTGCCGGGCGTCGGCCGGGATGACCAGGTCGTCGCAGGAGATGACCGTGCCTTCTTCGGGGATGACGAACCGCACGTCCGGATTCTCGCGCCGGACCTGGAAGACGTCGCCGCTCCAGGCGTGGACGAGCAGGAACTCGCCCGAGGCCAGTCCGAGCTTGTACTGCTCGTTGTCGAACTTGGCCAGGTTCTTCTTCCATTCGAGGAGGACCGCCTCGGCCTCGGCCAGCTCGGCCGGGTCGGTCGAGTTGATGCTGTGGCCCCGGTACTTCAGGGCGGCGCCGATCGTCTCGCGCATGTCGTTGAACATGGTCATGCGGCCGCGCAGGTCCGTCCGGCCGAACATCCGCCACGACGGCGCGACGTCGGCCACCCGGCCCTCGAGGTAGGCGATGCCCGTGTTGGTGATCATGTAGGGAACGGAGTGGTCCATGGCCTTGTCGACGGCCAGGGCCAGGTAGTCGGGATCGATATGGACCAGGTTGGGCAGCCGGGCGTGATCGAGGCGGGCCAGCAGGCCCTGGGCGTGCATCAGGCTGACCATGTAGCTCGAGGGCATGAGCAGGTCGTAGCCCGTCGCCCCGGCCCTGAGCTTGGCGTACATGGCCTCGTTCGACTCGAACGTGTCGAGGACGACCCGGCAGCCCCGCTCGCGCTCGAAGCGGCGGACGATCTCGGGCTTGATGTAATCGGACCAGGTGTAGACGCGGAGGACCGGCTTGGCCCGGCCGCAGGCGGCCCCGGCGGCGGCGAGGGCCAGCCCGAGGGCGAGCGCCAGGGCGGCGGCGGACGCGGCGGGCCGGTTCGGGTCGCGGTTTCTCACGGGTGCCTCACGAAGGCCCGTTATAATCCAGACCGCCCGGCATTTCAATAAAAAACGGGGATGCTCCCGTTATTCGTCCCTGCTCCGTCGCCGCTCCCGCCGCCGGCCTAGGAGCGGCGGGAGGCCAGGCGCTGGCTGAACAGGACGGCCGTCAGGGTCACGGCCAGAAGCAGCGTCGACAGGGCGTTGATCAGGGGCGGGGCGCCGTACTTGATCATGCTGTAGATGCGCAGGGGCAGGGTCGTCGAGCCCGGCCCGGCGACGAAGAAGGTGATGACGAAATCGTCGACCGACAGGGTGAAGGCCAGCAGCCCGCCGGAGACGATCCCGGGCATGAGCAGGGGCAGCAGCACCCGCCGGACGGCCTGCCACGGGCTGGCCCCGAGGTCGCGGGCCGCCTCGATGACGGAGAGATCGAAGTCCTGGAGCCGGCCGAGCACGGTCATGGCCACGTAGCTGACGCAGAAGGTGACGTGGGCCAGGAAGATCGTGAACAGGCCGAGCGGCGCGCCCACGGCCACGAAGGCCATCAACAGGCTGATGCCCATCAGGATCTCGGGCACGACGAGGGGCTGGTAGATCAGGGTGTAGTGGAGGCGCTGGAGCCGGCTGGCGCTCCACCGGTGGAGGGCGTAGGCGGCCATCGTGCCCAGCACGACCGAGACGGCCGTGGCCGCGACGGCGATGACGAGCGTGTTCCGGACGGCCTGCCAGATCTCCGGGGATTCGAAAAGCCGGGCGTACCAGACCAGCGAGAAGCCCTCCCAGCGGCCGGAGAAGCGGGCCGGGTTGAACGAGTTGGCGATCAGGATGAGGATCGGCAGGTACAGGAAGGCCAGGACCAGGCCCGTGACGACGAAGGGGAAGCGGCTCCGCTTCACGGCGCCTCTCCCATGACGATGCCCGACTTCTTGCCCTTGCGCTGGAGGACGAGGATGGCGGCGAGCGGCGCCAGCACGGCCAGGACCAGGACCGCCGACAGGGCGCTGGCCAGCGGCAGATTGCGGTCGGTGAAGACTCGCTGGGCGATCTTGTTGCCGATCATCTCGCTCGACGGGCCGCCGACGAGGTCGGGGATGATGTACGAGCCCAGGGCCGGGACGAGGACGACCAGCACGGCGGTCACGACCCCGCCCCGGATGCCGGGCAGGAAGACCTTGCGGAAGGCCTGGAAGGGCCGAGCCCCGAGGTCGCGGGCGGCCTCGACCAGCCGGAAATCGAACTTCTCGGCCGCGGCGTAGATCGGCAGGATGGTGAACGGCAGGAAGGTGTAGACCATGACCAGGACGACGGCCGCCGGGTGGTAGAGCAGGGTCGCCTGCGGCCCGACCAGGCCGATCGCGGCCAGCACCCGCTTGACCGGCCCCTCCGGGTGGAGGAGCGAGCGCCAGGCGAAGACGCGGACGAGGAAGCTCGTCCAGAAGGGGACGACGATGAAGAGGAGCAGGCGGTTGCGCCAGCGGGCCCGGGCCCGGGCGATGGTGTAGCCGACCGGCAGGGCCAGGAGAAGGGAGATGACCGTCGTCAGCAGGCTCATCCACAGCGTCCGCCAGGCGATGACGAGGGTGCCGGGGGCGGCCAGGGCCCGGACGGTCTCCAGGGTCCAACCCGTCCCGATGCCGCCGTAGGGGTTGGCCGGCCGGAAGGCGATGACGAACACGACCAGGGTCGGGACGACGACGAACAGGCTCAGCCAGACGATCGTCGGCAGGCTGATCGCCCATTGGGGGTCAAACCTGAATTTCTTCATTTTTTGATTTTGGCTGGCAGACCTGGGCCTCGCTGGACGTCTCCAAAAATTGAAGAAATTCAGGTTTGACCCCATCCTAATCCCCGACGCGCTGCGGCGGCGCGGCCAGCAGGCCCTCGTCGTCCTTGCGGAAATGGTCGAGCATGAAGCCGTCGTCGGCGTGCCACCAGATCCAGCACGCGTCCTTCCAGCGGATGGGTTTCTCGTCCAGGAAGTAGCGGTCGTGCTGGCGCAGGACCTGGATCCGGTGGCCGTCCACCCGGACCCAGTACTTGGTGTTGGCGCCGAGGTAGATGACGTCCTCGACCACGCCGGGCACGAGGTTGCGCCGGGGCTTGTCCTCGGGCCGGTCGTGGGAGATGTGGATCTTCTCCGGCCGGACGCTCAAGAAGATGGGCTGGTTCGGGAGGAGGGCCTTGTCGTTGTAGGACTCGACGGCCGGCAGGCCGGCGATGTCCAGACGGCAGTAGTCGCCGTCCAGGCCCTCGCGCACCCGGCCCTCGAGGAAGTTGGTGTCGCCGATGAAAGCGGCGACGAAGCTCGTCCGGGGCGACTCGTAGATCTCGGCCGGGGCCCCGATCTGCTCGACGCGGCCGCCGTTCATGACCGCGATGCGGTCGCTCAGGCTCATGGCCTCGGCCTGGTCGTGGGTGACGTAGAGGAAAGTGATGCCGACCTGGTCGTGGATGAGGTCGAGCTCGATGAGCATCTTCTGCCGGAGCTTGAGATCGAGCGCGGCCAGGGGCTCGTCGAGGAGCAGGACCTCGGGCTTGTTGACGAGGGCCCGGGCCACGGCCACCCGCTGCTTCTGGCCGCCCGAGAGCTGGCCGGGCTTCTTGTCGGCCTGGTCGGTCATGCCGATGAGCTCGAGCATCCGGTCGACCTCGGCCCGGATCTCGGCCTTGGGGCGTTTGGCGATGGCCAGGCCGAAGCCGATGTTGTCGCGGACCGTCATGTGGGGGAAGAGGGCGTAGCTCTGGAAGATGGTGTTGACCCGGCGCTTGTCCGGCGGCAGGTCCGTGATGTCGCGGCCGTCGAGGAAGACGCGGCCGGCGTCGGGCTCCTCGAAGCCGGCGGCCAGGCGCAGCATGGTCGTCTTGCCGCAGCCGCTCGGCCCGAGCAGGGAGAAGAACTCGCCTTTTTGGATACCGAGGGAGATGCCGTCGACGGCCTGGACGGGCCCGAAGCGCTTGGAGACCGCCCGGAACTCCAGGAACTCAGGCAACGGCGGGACGCTCCTGTGGCGGCGGGGCGAGGGCGAGGAGGACCGAGGCGGCGATGGCGGCGAAGATGGCGGAAGCGATGCGGAGCGGCTCGGTCATGGCCGCTCCATTATGGGAAAATCCGGCCCGGAATTCAATGTTTTATCGGACGGCAAGGACGGTGAAGGCGTGCCCGACCGAGCCCGAGGCCTTGTCACCGGCGTAGAAATGGAGGTAGTACGTGCCGGGCGCCACCGCCGCCGCCGTCGCCAGGTCGAGCGTTAGGACCTCGATCGGCCCCGTCCCGGCCCGGCCGGCCAGGCCGACCGAGACCGCCGTCTGCCGCCCGGTCGCGGCGTCGACCAGGGAGGCCGTCACGGCCAGGCCGGCGGCGGACGCTCCGCCGGGCGCGGCGCAGGGGAGGACGGCCTTCAGGCCGCCCGGGACGGCCAGGGCGCCGGCCGGGGCCGCTTCGCCCGCCAGGACCGGCGTGTAGATCGAGCTGTCGTAGCCGTAGTAATCGTCCCAGGGGAAGGCCCGGCTCCCTTTCGGGGCCCCGGCCAGAACGAGCGGACAGCCGGTCCGGGCTTCGAGGACGAGGGGCGTCCCGATCTGCAGTCCGGCCGGTTGCGGCCGGCCGACCGCGGCCTTGACCGAGGCCACCGCGCTGGCGCCGGATTCCATGTCCCGGACGACGAGCCGGCAGCCGTAATCGCCGGGCGGCAGCCCGGCCCCGGCGGCGAAGGCCATCTCGCGGCCGCGCCAGGGCGACAGGTCGCGCTCCTCGCGGACGATCGCGGCGACGTCGCTGGCGGCGTCGAAGAACAGGGCCACGAACTCGACCCTCCGGCCGGCGAACTTGGCCGTGACCTCGCCGGGCAGGCGGGCCAGCAGGGCCAGGTGCGAAAGGCCCTCGGCCGAGGCCGCCATGGCCCCCATCGGCACGTTGACGGGCAGGCGCGAGAAGGCCCTCTCGTTGAGGGCCAGGTCGAAGAGGTGGATCTGCTTCTCGACATCGGAGTACTCGGCGTAGGGCTTGGGATCGAAATACCCCGTCTGGGTCCGGGCCTGGCAGCCCTTGCGGCTGACCGTCACTTTGACCTCGTGGAACTCGCCGCTCGACCGTTCGCTCACGGCATAGCCGAGAACGTAATAGGCCCCCGTCACGTCCCCGACCTGGGCGGCGTTCTTCTCGTACATGTTGATATTCGAGTAGTACTTCCCGCCGGTCGTGTCGGTGAAGCGCTTGAGCGAGTCGAGGCCGGTGGCCTTGTCGTCCTTGAAGACGTCGTAAGGACCGATGGCCGTGGTCAGGGCCCGGCTGCCCAGCGCGAAGGTCTCCTCGTCGTAGGCGAAGAGGGAGGCCTCCTTGGCCGACTCCCGCGTGTCGAAGGCGTAGAACGCGCAGCCGGCCGCGCCGAACTCCTTGTACATGGCCTCGTTCGCCCGCCGCAGGACATCGTCGCCGGAGGCGCGGGCGACGTCGGAGCGGTTGAAGGCGTTGGCCGGGGCGAAGCCGTAGATCAAGGAGCTCGGAATGCCGCTGGAGAAGAGGACGAAATTCTTCTCGCCCTCGACCAGCCGCAGGGCGCGGGCCAGGGCGGTCAGCTTCTGCATGTACTGCTGGGCCATGCCGCGCGATTCCTGGCGGTTCGCTTCGGCCTCGGCCCGGAAGCCGAGGGCGAACGGTCCGCCCGTGGCCTGAACGAGCCTCCAGTAGTAGTCCTCGATGACGGTCGCCCGGCCCTTGACGTCGGCGTGACCGATCTTCTCCACGACCTGCCGGACTTTGGCCTTGTCCGCGGTCAGATATTCGTGGATGGCCAGGCCGCCGACGGACGAATAGGTCAGGATGGCCGCCTCGTCCTCGGGCCGGACGATCTTGTCCAGGAAATGGAGGGCGGCGGTCCGGGCCTTCTGGATGCCGCGGACGTTGTTGTAGGCGAAGTCGAAGAACAGGAAGAACCTGCGCGCCGCCGGACGGACGGCCGGCGGGGCGGCGGCCGGCGCCGCTCCGGCCGCGGGCGCGGCCCCGGCTCCGCGGGAAGCGGCCGCGGGCGCGAGGGCGTGACGCTCGAATTCCGTGATCGTCACGGGCTGGCCGTTGTCGGTGACGGTGAACTCGTCGCGGGTCAGATCAAGGACGGGGCGGCCCTTCTTGTCCGTGACGTGGACGGGGATGAGCTTGAGGATGACGCTGAGCTCGTATTGGAGAGGCTTGACGTCCTGGGAGGCCGCCGTCCCCGGCGCGGGCGAGGCGGGGCGGTCGGGGCCGCCGAGGGCCGCTCCGGCGCCGCCGGCGATAAGGAGCGCGGCCAGCCCGGCGGCCGCCGCGAGTCGTTTGCTCATGGCGATTGTCCGCTTCAAGCATCCCCGCTCCCCGGCGTTTTGTCAAGCGGGGAGAGCCGGCGATGGCGCCGAAGCCGCCGCTTTCCCGCTCCCATTCCCTTTCTAAGATATTCTCATCAGCGCTCCTCCGAGCCGCTCCGGAGCGATGATGATGGTCGCTTCTTGAAATCCGCTCCCCGATGTAGGTTTGACCCCATCGGGGTGACGGCTTACAATAGAAGCCGGAAGATAGACACGATGGCCGCGAGATACGCTCTCCCGTTCCTGGTTCTGGCCGTTCTCCTCCTCCCCCTGCCCTTCGCCGTCGTGTTCTTCGTCCTCTCCGTCCCGCTCGTCGTCCGGCCGCGCGGCGAACCGTGCCGCCAGCCGGCCGTCGTCCGCCGTCCCGGGGGCCCGGGCCTCCTGCGAAGCCCGCCCCGCTGACCTCCTCGCTCGTCCCCGCGTCGCGTCGAGACGATCCCTTTTCCTTCGAGGAGGTTCCCATGATCGAGACCGATCCGGCCGCCCTTTCCGGGCGGCCTTCAGGCCGGGGCCGGCGCCCGGCGATCTTTCCGGCCTGGCTTCAGTCCGGCTTCAACAAACTCCGGGGCCACCCCGTCGAAACGGACCTGGCCGGCTATCTCCGCACCGTCCGGAGGGTCCGCGACCGGGCCGCGAGCGAGGGCTTGACCGGCCTTCCCGACGGGGAGCTCGCCCGGCGGGCCGCCGCGCTGCGGCCCCGCCTCGAGGACGGTCTGGCCGGGGACCGCGCGGCGCGGCGCGATCGCGACGCCGCCCGGGTCGAGGCCTTCGCCCTGGCGGTCGAGGCCGCCCGGCGGGCCACCGGCCTGGCCGCCCATGACGTCCAGGTCGTGGCCGCCCTGGCCATGGCCGACGGGAAGATCGCCGAGCTGCCCACGGGCGAGGGCAAGACCCTGGCCGCCGTCTTCACCGCCGCCTGGTTCGCCCTCGGCGGGCGGCCGGTCCACGTCCTGACCTTCAACGACTACCTGGCCCGCCGTGACGCGGCCTGGATGGGGCCGGCCTACCGACTCCTCGGCTTGTCGGCCGCGGCCGTCCAGGAGGGCCAGGACCGGGCGGCCAAGCGCGCGGCCTACGCCGGCGACGTCGTTTACGCCACGGCCAAAGAGGCCGGCTTCGACTACCTGCGCGACCGGCTGGCGGTCGCGCCCGACGAGCGGGTCCAACGCCCCTTCGGCGCGGCCCTGGTCGACGAGGCCGACTCGATCCTGATCGACGAGTCGCGCGTGCCGCTCGTCATCGCCGGCACGGCCCCCGCGCTCCCGGAGGACGCCGCCCGGCTGGCCGCGGTCGTGCGCGATCTCGCGCCCGGCCTCGACTACGAGACCGACGCCGAGCGGGCCAACGTCTTTCCCACGGACGCCGGACTTCACCGCGTCGAGTCCTCGCTCGGCTGCGGCAGCCTCTTCGCCCCGGCGAACGAACAGCTGCTGGCCGCGCTCCATTGCGCCCTGCACGCCCGGGTCCTGCTCGAACGGGACGTGGACTACATCGTGCGCCGGGGCCGCATCGAGATCGTCGACGAGTTCACGGGCCGGGTCATGGACAAGCGCCATTGGCCCGACGGCCTGCAGGCCGCGGTCGAGGCCAAGGAAGGGGTGCGCCGCGGGACCGAGGGGCGCATCCTCGGTTCGATCGCCCTACAGCACTTCTTCCGGCTCTACCCGACGCTCTGCGGCATGACCGCCACGGCCGCGCCCTCGGCCCGCGAATTCAAGGAGTTCTACGGCGCCGGCGTGGTCGTCGTGCCGCCGCACCGGCCGTGCCTGCGCCGCGACCGGCCCGACGTCGTCTTCACCCGCCGGGCCGCCAAGGTCGCCGCCCTGGTCCGCGAGATCGCGGCGGTCCACGCCGCCGGCCGGCCCATCCTCGTCGGCACGGCCAGCGTCCGCGAGTCCGAGGAGCTGGCCGCCGCCCTGGCCGGGGCGGGCCTGGCCTGCGAGGTCCTCAACGCCCGCAACGACGAGGCCGAGGCCGCGGTCGTGGCCCGGGCCGGGGCGCCCGGCGCCGTGACCATCTCGACCAACATGGCCGGCCGGGGCACGGACATCAAGCTCGGCGGGCCCGACGAGAAGGACCGGGACCGGGTGGCCGCCCTGGGCGGGCTCTATGTCGTGGGCACGAACCGGCACGAGAGCCGGCGCATCGACGACCAGCTCCGCGGCCGGGCCGGCCGCCAGGGCGATACCGGCTCGTCCCGGTTCTTCATCAGCCTCGAGGACGACATCTTCGAGCGCACCGGCCTGGCCCGCCGGCTCTTCGCCCGCTACCGGCTCGCGCCCGGGGACGGCGCGGTCGAGAGCGATCTCCTGCGCCGGGACATCCTCCACGGCCAGCGCGTCATCGAGGGCCGCAACCTGGACCTTCGCCGGGCGCTCTGGGACTACTCGACGCTGATCGAAACGCAGCGGCGCATCGTCGCCGATTGGCGCGACGCCGTTTTCGCCCGGACCGGCGGGGGGACGGCCGACGACCCGTTCCGCCCGTCGCCCGATCTCCGCCAGGCCGGCGCGGCCCGGATGGGGGAGGCCGACTTCGACCGCCTGGCCCGGCGGGCGGCGCTCCTTCTCGTCGACGAGGCCTGGGCCGGCCACCTGGCCTGGCTGGCCGATCTCCGCGAGGGCATCCATCTCGTCTCCATCGGCCGGCTCGAACCGCTCCAGGAGTTCCAGAAGGCCGCGACGAACGCCTTCCTGGGGCTCCAGGACCGGATCGGCGGCGAGGTCGAGGCCCGGCTTCGGGAGCTCGTCTCCCGCCCGGGCCCCGTCGACCTCGAAGCGGCCGGATTGAAGGGCCCGTCCTCGACCTGGACCTATCTCGTCGACGAGGACCAGCTCGGCTGGGGCGTCGGCCTGCTCAAGGGGAGCAACGTCGGCTTCGCCGCCGGCGCCGCCGCCTTCGCCGGCCCCCTCTTCGTCCTGACCCTGCTGGCCAAGCGCCTGTCCCGAAAGCGAGATGGGGTCAAACCTGCATCCGGGAGCGGATCCTGAGGAGCGACCGGCGGAAGCCCGGCGGCGCAACACGGAGCCGGGCATCCGGGAGAGACCTTTAGGAAAGGCGGCGCTGCGCGGGTTTGACAGCCCCGGCCGGCGCGGCTAGAGTAGGGGCTCGACCGATGGAGCGAACGACGTGAACGATCGACAGACAAGGCCCGGCCCCGCCGCGGCGAACGGCCTGGAGCGCAAGCTCGGCCTTTTCCCGCTGACCAACATCGTCATCGCCAACATGATCGGGGCCGGCATCTTCACGACCTCGGGCCTGCTGATGGGCGACCTCCACGATCCGCGGGTCATGCTGGCCCTCTGGCTCGTCGGCGGCCTGATCGCCCTCTGCGGCGCCTTGAGCTACGGCGAGCTCGGCGCGGCCTTCCCCCAGGCCGGCGGCGAATACGCCTTCCTCTCGCGCCTCTATCACCCCATCCTCGGCTTCCTGTCGGGCTGGGTCTCCTTCTTCGTCGGCTTCTCGGCGCCCATCGCCGCTTCGGCCATCGGCTTCTCCGAGTACCTGACCCGGGCCTTCCCCGGCCTGCTCACGCCCGGCCTCCTGCCCGTCGCCGGCGAAGCCCTGGTCATGAAGAAGATCTACGCCATCCTGATCATCGCCGCTTTCACTTTCCTCCACACGCGCGGCCTGGAATCCGGGGCCCGGGTCCAGAACGCCCTGACCGGGCTCAAGATCCTGCTCATCGTCGGCCTGGTCGGGGCCGGCTTCGCTTTCGGCCGCGGCAGCCTGGCCCACCTGACGGCCGCGGCGCCCTTCCGCCTCGATTTCGCCGGCCTCAAGACGATGGGCCTGTCCCTGATGTGGATCATGTTCGCCTACAGCGGCTGGAACGCCTCGGCCTACGTCGGCTCCGAGGTCCGCGACCCCTCCCGCAACCTGCCGCGCTCGCTCCTGCTGGGCACGGGCGTGGTCATGGCCCTCTACGCCGCCCTCAACCTCTTCTACATCTACGCCATCCCGCCCGCCCAGATGGAGGGCGTCATCTCGGTGGCCGGCCTGGCGGCCGGCAACCTCTTCGGCCCGTCGGCCGGGACGGTCCTCTCGCTGCTGATCTCGTTCGCCCTGTTCTCGTCCTTGAGCGCCTATCTCATCCTCGGGCCGCGGGTCTATTATTCGATGTCCCGGGACGGCATCTTCTTTAAAGCCCTCGCTTTCGTCGACCCGAAGTGCGGCGTCCCGACCCGGTCCATCCTGCTGCAGGGCGGCATCGCGGCCGTCATGGTCCTGTTCGGGACCTTCGAGCAGCTGCTGACCTACATGGGCTTCTCCCTCGGCATCTTCCCCCTGCTGGCCGTCTTGGGCGTCTTCAAGCTCCGCCGCAGCGGCCGGAGCGCGGTCAAGCTGCCGGGCTACCCGGTGGCTTCGGCCGTCTATCTCCTGGTCGGCGCCGCCATCCTGATCCTGGCCTTTCTGCGCCAGCCGGCCGAGTCCCTGGTGGCCATCGCCACCGCCCTGGCGGGCATCCCCGTTTATTTCTTTTTTCGCCGCGTCTCCCGGCGCCGGGCCTAGCCCCGTTTTGGCCGGCCTCCGCTGGCGCCGGCCCCGCCCTTTCGCCCCCCGCCCGCCGATTTGACTAACGCCGACCTGGGGCCTATCCTTGAGGCGCTAGGATCGGGGTGAGTCCGAGTCATGTTCCGATCGCGGGGGGATCGCAGGCGGCGCGGGCCTTGGCGGCCCGGGACGGCGGCCCTCGTTCCGGCCCTGGCCCTGCTCGTTTCGCTCGGCGCCTGCTCGGTCGAAAAGCTGGCTCTCCGGAAAGCCGCCGGCCTGCTCTCCGGTCCGTCATCGGCCGACGTCTTCAGCACCGACAACGATCCCGACCTGGTCGGCCAGGCCCTGCCTTTCGCCATCAAGCTCTACGAGACGCTCCTCGCCTCCCTGCCGGACCATCCCGGGCTGCGTCTGCGCACCGGCAGCCTGTACATCATGTACGCCAACGCCTTCGTCGAAACGCCCGCCGACACGATCCCGCGCAGCCGGCTGGCCGAGAAGGAATATCTTCTGGCCCGGGCCAAGAACCTCTATCTCCGCGGCCGGGACATGCTCTTCGTCGCGCTGGAGAAGAGGAACCCGGCCATCCGGGCCCAATTCAAGGACCGCCGCTACCGGGCCGCCCTGGCCCCCTTCGGCCGGAAAGACGTCGATCTCCTCTATTGGGCCGCCCTCGGCTGGCTGGCCGCGTTCTCGGTCGACCCCTTCGACATGACCCTCGGCCAGACCGTGCCCCGGACGCGGGCCATGATCGAGCGGGTGGCCGAGCTCGAGCCGGACTACGGGCACGGCGCCCTGGACTCCTTCTATGTCGGCTATTACGGGTCGCTCCCGGACGACCTCGGCGGCGATCCGGACAAGGCCCGCGAGCATTTCGCCCGGGCCCAGGCCCTGGCCGGCCGGACCGATACTTCGTCCCTCCTGGCCCTGGCCACGACGGTCTGCGTCAAGGAGCAGAAGGCGGCCGAGTTCAGGGACCTGCTCGGACGGGTCCTGGCCTTCGATCCGGAGAGCTGTCCGGCCAAACGCCTGGTCAACACGCTCAACCGGCGCAAGGCCCGCTGGCTCCTGGACCACATCGACGATTATTTCATCGAAACGGAACAGCCATGATCGAGAAGATCCTCGCGGCCGCCGTCCTGGCCGCCCTGACGACCGCCGGCCCGCTCGCCGGGCGGCCGTCCGGCCCCCGCCCGGCCGCCGCCGCCTCCGGGGCCGTCGTCCTCAAGATCGGCAGCGTCGCCCCGGCCCGCTCGCCCTGGGACAAGGCCCTCCAACAGGTGGCCAACGAATGGGAGCGGCTGTCGGGCGGCGCCGTCCAGGTCAAGGTCTACCCCGGGGGCATCGCCGGCAGCGAGCAGGACATGATCCGCAAGATGCGTCTGGGCGTCCTTCAGGGCGGCGTCTTTTCCTCGATGGGACTGGCCAAGATCGAGCATTCGGTGACCGTCCTCTGCATCCCCTTCCAATTCCATTCGCGGGAGGAGTTCGACGCCGTCTTCGAGCGCCTGAAGCCCTCGTTCGAGGCGGCCCTCGAGCGGAAGGGTTTCCGGGTCATGCTCTGGACGCTGGCCGGCTGGGTCAATTTCTTCTCCAAGACCCCGGTCCTCGAGCCCGACGATCTGAAGAAGCACAAGATCAACGTCACGGCCGATTTCCCGGAAGTCGAACAGGTCTGGAAGCGGATGGGCTACGAGGTCGTGGCCTCCGACAACAACGATCTCATGATCCAGCTCCAGAGCGGCGCCGTGACGGCCCTCTATCTGCCGCCCCTCGTCGCCGGCTCGGGCCAGTTCTTCGCCCTGGCCGACCACATGCTGGCCCCCTCCCTGGCCCCCCTCGTCGGCGGCCTGGTTTTGGGCGACAAGGCCTGGGCCGCCGTCCCGGCCGAGCTCCGGGGCCCGTTCCAGGACGCGGTGGCCCGGGCGGCCCGGGGGCTCTACGAGGAGACCATGCGGCTCGAGGCCGACGCCGTCAAGATGATGAAGGACAACGGCCTGACCGTCCACGAGCCTTCGCCCGAAGCCATGGACAAATGGCGGACGGCCGCCGACCGGGCGGTCCAGGGGCTCGTCGGCCCGGTCTTTTCCAAGGACATCTACGACCGGGTGGCCGCCGGCCTGCTCGACTACCGCAAGACCCATGGCCGTTAAGATCGGACGCGGCTTCCGGGCCGCCGAGGACGCGCTGGCCGTCCTGGCCCTCTTCGCGCTGGCCTGGACGCTGATCGCCGAGGCCGTGGCCCGCAAGGTCTTCGACACCGGGATCCGCAATTCCGGCGTGGCCGTCGAGCACCTGGTGCTCGCGGCCGCTTTCGTCGCCGCGGCCATCACGTCGCGCGAGAAACGGCACCTGGCCCTGGCCACGGGGATGTTCCTGCCGGAGCGGATCAAGCCGGCCGCCGAGGCGGTTACGGCCGCCCTGGCCTCGGGGCTGACCCTGGCCTTCGGGCTGAGCGCCCTGTCCTTCGCCTGGAACGCCTTCACCGCGGCCGAACGGGTCGGCGTCCTGCCCAAGCGCCTGGTCGTGCTGGTCATGGCCGCCGGCTTCCTGGCCATGAGCGCGCGCTTCATCGCCGGGATCGCGAAGAAGGGCGCCCGGCGCGGGGCGGCCGCCGCGGCCGTCGTCCTCGGCCTCGGGCTGGGCTTCGAGCCGCTCGTCCAACTGGTCACGGCCGGCGGGGCGCGGGACTGGCCGGCGCTCGCGGCGGCGGCCGCCTTCCTGAAGCCGGTCGTCGCCGGACTGGCCGGGCCGCTCATCGCCGTCCTCGTCGCGGCCGCCTTCTTCGGTCTGCCCATCTTCGCCGTTCTGGGCGGGGTCGGCTTCCTGCTCTTCGCCAAGGCCGGCCTGCCGCTCGAGATCGTCCCCAACCAGGCCTACGCCGTTCTGACCGGGAACGCCATCCCGGCCATCCCGCTGTTCGCGGCCGTCGGCTTCTTCCTGTCGGAGAGCCGGGCGGGGGAGAGGCTGGTGCGCCTCTTCCAGGCCCTCTTCGGCTGGTTCCCCGGCGGGCTGACGGTCATGGCGGTCGTCGTCTGCGCCTTCTTCACGACCTTCACCGGCGCTTCGGGCGTCACCATCCTGGCCCTGGGCGGCCTGCTGGCCGTCATCCTGGAAAAGGCGGGCTATCCCAAGCGCTTCACGGTCGGCCTGCTGACGGCCTCGGGCAGCATCGGGCTGCTCTTCGCGCCCAGCCTGCCGGTCATCATCTACGGCGTGACCTCGCAGACGAGCATCAAGGACATGTTCGTGGGCGGCCTCGTGCCGGGCCTGATCCTGGTCGTCTCGGTCATGTCGGTGGGCGTCGTCTATTCCTGGAAGCACGGCCTGCCGCGCCATCCCCTGAAGCTCCGCGAGGCCGCGGCGGCGCTCCGCGAGTCCGTTTGGGAGCTGCTGCTGCCGTTCCTCGTCTTCGGGCTCTATTTCGGGGGCCTCGTCAGCCTCCAGGAGAGCGCGGCGGCGGCCCTGCTCTACGTCTGGATCGTCGAGACCTTCGTCAAGAGGGACATCCGTCTCCGCGACCTGTCCCGCATCCTGCTCAAGGCCGTGCCCATCATCGGCGGGGTGCTCCTCATCATGGCCCTGGCCAACGGGCTGTCCTACTACATCATCGACGCCCAGATCCCGCAGCGGTTGAGCGAGTGGGCGGCGGCGCACATCGCCTCGCCGCTGGTCTTCCTGCTGCTGCTCAACCTGGCCCTGCTCGTCGTCGGCTGCTTCATGGACATCTACTCGGCCATCCTGGTCGTCGTGCCCCTCATCCTGCCGCTGGGGGCCTTGTTCCACATCCATCCCGTCCATCTGGGCATCATCTTTTTGGCCAACCTGGAGCTGGGCTACCTGACGCCGCCTGTCGGACTGAACCTGTATCTGGCCTGCTACCGCTTCGAGGAGCCGATCACCCGGGTCTATCGGGACGTGCTCGTCTTCCTGGCCATCGGCCTGGCCACGGTCCTGCTGATCACCTACGTGCCGCTGCTGACCACCGCGCTGCTCTAAGAAGGGGTCAAACCTAAATTAATTAACTTTTTCGGCCGCCCCCCGATGTCATCAGATAGGCGTGCGAAATCGAATTAATTTAGGTTTGACCCCTTTCGAAATGGGGCATGTCCAAGGGGATCTCGAGCGACAGCTCGACGAAGCCAGCGTAGGCCCCGTCCCGGAACCAGGGCGCCTGGTAGATGAGCTTCTTGCGGCCGTTCTTCTGGATGGTGTAGACGTTGGCCCGCCGCTCGGCCATCATGGCCCGGAGCTTCGAGCGGCTGGGTTCCGGGTGGCAGTCGAGGACGTTCGTCCCGATGAGCTTGTCCCCGCCGTCGGCGGCGAAGACGAGGCGCGACGCGGCGTTCATCTCGAGGATGCGGCCTTCGGTGTCACAGACCGTGACCGCTCCCGGGAACTCCCGGGCCCAATCGATCGGATCCATGGCGGGCTCCTTCGCCCCTTTCTATACCATAGCGACTTCGGTCCTGGCAATTTGGTAGAATGGCGTCGGGAGGGCGACATGAGCGATCGGCCCGTCTTCGCCGGATTTTCCAAAGCGACCGTGCGTTTTTACGCGGACCTGCGGCGGAACAACACCAAGGCCTGGTTCGAGGCCCACCGGGAGACCTACGAGGGGCGCGTCCTGGGCCCGGCCAAGCTCTTCGTCACGGCCATGGGGGCCAAGCTGAAGACGATCGTCCCGGCGATCGTGGCCGTGCCCGCGGTCAACAAATCGATCTTCCGCATCAACCGCGACACCCGCTTCAGCCTCGATCCGGCGCCGTACAAGACGAACCTGGGGATCTATTTCTGGGACGGGGCCCGCTCGCGGATGGAATCGTCCGGCTTCTACGTCGGCCTCGAGCCGCCGGACGTCACGCTCGGCGGCGGCCTGTACATGATCCCGGACGCGCTGCTGGCCCGCTACCGCAAGGCGGTGGTCGACTCCCGGCGGGGCGCGGAGCTGGGCCGCATCGTGGCCGCGCTCCGGGCCGTCCCCGGCTGCACGGTCGAGGGGGCGCACTACAAGCGCGTTCCGGCCGGGTTCGACCCGGGCCATCCCAACGCCGAACTGCTCAAGCACAAGGGACTCTACGCCGGCTTCGAGGCCAGGGTGCCGCCGGAGTTCTACGGACCGGAGTTCGTCGACTACTGCTTCGAACGCTTCGCGCCGGTCTTGCCGCTCCATCGCTGGCTGATGAAGCTGTTCGGTTGAGGGCGATCGAGGCGCCGCCGCCAGGCGCGGACAGGACCGGGCGGGGGAGGAACGACATGACGCGAAGGAACGAACCGGCAAGGAAGCCCGGGTCCTGGCGTTTCGGCCCGGCCGCGGCCCTGGCGATGGCCCTGGCGGCGCTCCCCGCCTGCGCCGGAAAAGCGAAGCCGCCGGGTCCGGTCGGGCGCGGCTACGCCATTCCGCTCGTCGATCTGGCCGGGCAAGCCTGGCGGCAGGTGGTGGTCGACCGCGAGCCGGGCCAGTACCTCGGCCATCCGACCACGGCCCTGCTCGAGGACGGCCGGACCATGATCGCGGTCTACCCCAAGGGCCACGGCAAGGGACCGATCGTCCTGAAGCGCAGCGCCGACGGCGGCCTGACCTGGAGCGATCGTCTTCCCGTGCCCGACAACTGGGCCACCTCGCTGGAGACGCCGACCATCCACCGTGTCGCCGGGCCGGACGGCGTCAAGCGGCTCATCGTCTGGTCCGGGCTCTACCCGGCCCGCCTGTCCGTGTCCGCTGACGACGGCGCGGCCTGGACGCCGCTCGCGCCGGCCGGGGACTGGGGCGGCATCGTGGTCATGTCGGCGCTGGTCGAACGCCGGCCGTTCGGGCGGGGCCGGTACCTGGCCATGTTCCACGACGACGGCCGGTTCTTCGCCCGAGAGCCCCGCCGCGAAACGCCGGCCGTGTTCACCCTGTACACGACGTTCTCCGAGGACGGGGGCCTGACCTGGTCCTTCCCGAAGGCGGTGCATCGCTCCGGCCAAGTCCATCTCTGCGAGCCGGGGCTCGTCCGTTCGCCGGACGGGAAGACCCTGGCGGCGCTGCTGCGGGAGAACACCCGGACGCGCAACTCCTTCGTCATCTTTTCGGCGGACGAGGGCGAGACCTGGAGCGCGCCGCGCGAGCTCCCCGGGGCGCTGACCGGCGACCGCCACACCGGCGCGTACGCCCCGGACGGGCGCCTGTTCATCTCTTTCCGCGACACGACCCTCGAGAGCCCGACCAAGGGCGACTGGGTGGCCTGGGTCGGGACCTTCGAAGACATCGTCGCCGGGCGGGAGGGCCGGTACCGGGTCCGGCTCATGGACAATACCGAGGACGCCGACTGCGCCTACCCCGGCGTCGTCGTGCTGCCCGACGGGACCTTCGTGACGACGACCTACGGGCATTGGACGGCCGGGGAGCCGCCCTACATCGTCAGCGTCCGGCTCAAGCTCGAGGAGCTCGACCGCCTGGCCCGTTGAAGGAGAACATGAGAGGCCGCAGTATCCTTCTGGCCGCCTGTCTGGCCGTCCTGCCGGTCCTCTCCGCGCGTCCCTCCCGGGCCCAGGGCTCCGCGCCCGGCCGGGTGGTCGAGAAGGTCGCCTGCCTTGCCGATCCGGCCCGGACCTATGCGCTCTACCTCCCGTCCGCTTTCGATCCCCGCAAGACCTGGCCTGTCCTCATCCTCTTCGACCCGGCCGCCCGGGGGCCGGTCGCGATCGAGGCGTTCCGGGCCGCCGCCGAAGAATACGGCTGGGTCCTGGCCGGCTCGAACGATTCGCGCAACGGCCCGTTCCGGGAGAACGGGTTGGCGGCGGCCGCCCTCTGGGCCGATCTGGCGGCCCGGCTGCCGGTCGACGCGAAAAGGGTTTACGCGGCCGGATTTTCCGGCGGGGCCCGGGTCGCGTCGGCCTTCTCCCGCCTCATCGGCCGGCCGATCGCCGGCATCATCGGCTGCGGCGCCGGCCTGGCCGAGGGGGTCGGACCGCAGGCCCTGGGGGCGTCGGCTTACTTCGGGTTGGCGGGCTTAAGGGATTTCAACTACGTCGAGATGAAGGGGCTCGATCGGGCCCTCGACGCCGGCGGCCCGCCGCATCGGTTCCACTATTTCGACGGACCGCACGCCTGGCCGGACCCCGCGTCGTGCGCCCTGGCCATGGCCTGGATGGAGATCATGGCCATGAAACAAGGGCTTCGGCCGGCCGACCGGGAGGCCGCGGCCTCGATGATAGGCCGGGACCTCGCCGAGGCCCGGGCGCTCGAAGCCGCGGGCCGCTTCTACTGGGCGGCCGGCCGGCTCGAAGCCGCGGCCGGGCTGGCCGCCGGGCTGGACCTGGACCTGCCGGCCTTGGCGGGCCTGGACGGGCGCCTCGCGGAGCTCAAAGCCGGAAAGGAATACGGCCGTTTCCTCGACGCCGAGCGGAAAAGGGATAAGGAGGAGGAGGAATTCCGGCACAGGTCCGCTCGCGTTTTGGCCGCCATCGAGGACCCTGAAACGGGCGGCCCGAGGGCGGTGGCGAAGGTCCTCCGGGCGACGGGGATATCCGTCCTGAAGAAGGAGGCGAAGGGGAAGGCCGCGATCGAGGACCGCGCCCTGGCCTCCCGGCTCTTGTTCGGCCTCAGCTATGCGGCGCGGGCCCGGGCCTCGGCGCTGTACGGCCAAGGCGACATGATCCTCTGCGGCGCCTATTTCGACCTGGCCCTGGCCGCCTGCGAAGAAGACCTCCCCCTGGCGGGCGGGCTTCATTTCGACCGGGCCTGCGTGGCGGCCCGGGCCGGCGACAAGAAGCTGGCCCTGCGGCACTTGACGATGGCGGTGGACGGAGGATTCGCCGGCCTGGACGCCCTGGAGACCGACAAGGACCTGGACCCGATCCGGGGCACGGCGGCGTTCCGCGAGATCCTGGAACGGCTCCGCGGACGGCACGGGGCCTAGGTCCGGCGGCCCGTCAGGGGGAAGGGGAATATTCGCGCCGGCTCCGGCGTATACTCTGTCTGAGCGCGTCCCGCCGGCGTGTTCGCGGCCAGCGCCCGGCCCGGGCCGATCGTCCGGCCTGAAAGGAACGGTCATGAAGAAGATCTCCGCCCTGCTCGCCGTCATCGGCCTCGTCCTGGCGGCCGGCGCCTGCGGGAAAGACAAGGCTCCCGCCGCGGCCGCGTACCCCGTCAGGATCGAGACCGTGGAGGGCGTCCGGACCGTCCTCAATCCGGCCTATGCCAGGGAGGGCGTCGTCCGGTATGCCCTTGCGGAGGAATTGACCATCGGCGGCGAAGCCGGCGGGGCCGAGTCCGTCCTCAACCGCCCGCAATCCCTGGCGGTCGACGAGCAGGGGAACATCTACGTCATGGACTGGGGCGATGTCGACATCAAGGTCTTCGCCCCCGACGGCCGGCTCCTGCGGAAATTCGGCAAGCAGGGCCAGGGCCCGGGCGAGTTCGACACCCCGGCCTATTTCGCGCTCGCGGCCGACGGCCGGCTCTTCCTGCTCTCCGGGCGGCAGCATCAGATCGTCATCCTGGCCCGCGACGGGACCTACCTCTCGAGCTTCCGGCTGGACGGCTTCTGCGGCGGCTTCGGCGTCGATTCGCGGCAACGGGTCTATTACAGCCGGGACCTGACGCCGGAGCCCCGGCTGGGCGAGGCCTACGAGAGGCTGCAGAACCGGATGGCCTTGTTCCGGACCGACGAGAACTGGACCGAACGGGCCGCCCTGGGCGAGTATCCCAACGGGATGATGCTTATGAGGATGATGAAGGTCGGCGGGCAGGAAGGGGTCGTGAGCATGGGTTCGCGCGAATCGCCCAAGACCGTCTGGCTCCTCGGTCCCGGCGACCGGGTCTACCTGGGCTTCAACAAGGACTATCTCCTGACCGTCTACGATCCGGACTGGCGGCCCGTGCTCCGGTTCGGGCGGGAATTCACCCCGCTCCGCCATCCCGAATACAAACCCGATGGGCCCCACCCCGAGTTCTATCCGGCCTTCTCCGACTGGCGGAAGTTCTTCGACACCGAGGGGAACCTGTGGCTGGAACAGTATGTCGAGGAGGGGATCAAGGACCACGTCTTCGACGTCTTCTCGCCCGAGGGCCTCTACCTGCGGCAGGTCCGGGTGCCGGAATCGCTCCATCTCGTCCGCGGCGAGCTGGCGTACAGCATCGTCCGCCGGGAGGACGAGTTCCTGGTGGTCAAGCGCTTCCGTCTGGTCCCGGAAACTGCCGCGGACAGATAGGGCCGCCGCCTCCGGTCCGCCGAAGAAAGTGGGGACACAGTATTGTGTCCCCCATCTTCAGCGGATGATGAGCAGACGGCCGCGGCCGGGCTCGACGCGGATGGGATCGCCGGGAGCGAACTCGGCGGCGTCCTGGAACTTGTCGACGGCCGGGGCGCGCAAGCGGGCCCTTTTCGGATCCAGGCCGAGCGCCTTCCAGTCGATCGTCAGCCGGACGTCGACGGGCTCCTTGGCCCACGACGCGACGGCGACCATGGTCGCCTTCCCGCCGCCGCCGGCCGCCGGCGCCGGCTTGTCGCCGCTCCGGCCGCGCCGGACGAAGCTCGTCGCCAGGACGTCGTCCCGTCCCGTCCGGACCGGGTTCGCGGGCGCCCACCAGCCGATCATTTCGCTCTCCGTGATGCCGAACTCGTCCCAGGCCCGCCAGAGCGGCCGCGGGTCGCCGGCCCAGGGCAGACGCGCCGTCATGCCGAAGACCAGGCCGCGCCAGGGGTTGCCGCCGTCCTGGAGCATCTCGCCCATGACCCCGAACGGCAGCCCCGACATCTCGACCAGCCAGTAGTCCGGGCCGCTGCCGTTGTAGTCGAAGTACTCGCCGAACCAGAGCCGGTCGAGGAACGGGAAGTGCTCGAGGTAGAGGTTGGCGCTCGAGGCGAAGCCGTCGCGGACGTTGTACTGGTTGGCGCTGTGGAGGTCGATGAGGGCCCCGGGCCGGTCGCGGGCCAGGACCTTGCGGACGCGCTTCATGGTCGTCCGGTCGAAGGCCACGTCGTCCAGGTACAGCCCGTCGAGGCCGACGTTCTTGGCCAGCCAGTCGAGGCCCTCGACGTAGTAGTTGTGCCAACGCGACATGCCGCTGTTGATGACCGCGGCGTCCTTGAGCTCGGGCACGAACCAGGCCGCGATGTAGTCGCCGCCGAGGTGCTCCTGGAGCCAGGAATAGCCGCCGCCCGGCCCGGTCGTGAAGATCTCGCGCCCCAGGCTGCGCAGGGCGAAGAGCTCGGGGGCCCGGTTCGACAGCTCGCGCACGGTGTCGTAGATCTTGACCTTGAAGCCGCGCCGGTGGGCGTCGTCGATGTAGGCCTTCATCTCGGCCGGGCGCAGGAAGGGGTAGTTGATGTAGGGATTGACGGCGTTGGCGTGATGGACGTTGACGACGTTGGCCCCGGCCGCCGCGACCTTGTCGAGCGGCTCGAAGGCGTGGAAATAGCGCTCCCGGAAATGGGCCTCGGGGACGATGGGCTTGAACGGGGTGATGAGCAGGGTGAAATCGAAGTGCAGCGCCTGGCCGTTCCGGAGCCTGCGCGGCCCCGAGGCGGCGGCCAGGACGACCGTCCCCGGCGCGGCGCCGTCCTCGGTCCGCGACGCCGCAGTCCGGACCGTCACCATGCCCCGGCCCTCGTTCCACCAGGACGGCGGCATGTGGAGCGGCTTGGACAGGTAGAAGTTGGTGTTCAGCGGCCGCGAGTAGTTCTCGGCCCGCAGTCCGACCTGCAGCCCGGCGTTGACCGTCCCGATCCATAGGGCGTCCTGGTTCTTTTTCCGGTCCCAGGCCCAGTCGAAGGAGGCGGGCCGGCGCCCGCCCTTGAAGCCGAGGCCCATCATGTACTCCGCGCTGGCCGCGGCCCAGGGGACCTCGAGCCGGATGTCCGACACGGCGATGTCGCGCCGGGCCGTCAGGGCGACCTTGTAGTCGACGAAGCCGTCGAACTCCATCCGGGCCTCGACCCGCATCAGGAAGTCGCCGTTGCAGTTGTCGGCCTCCCAGACGACCGCGCCGGGACCGCGCCGGGCCAGCCGCGGCCCGGTCTGGCTCGGCTGCCAGTCGTGGCCGCGGCCGTTCTCGTCGAGGACGCGAAGCCGGATCGGTCCGGCCGTCACGTCGACGGGCCGGGCCTGGAGACGGGTCATCTCGGGGGCGAAGGAGCTGCGGATGCGGGCCGGGAAGCCGTCGCGGCCGATGGCCAGCGTGCGGCCGAGACAGCCGACGGTGAAGCGCTCGACCGTCAGGGGCGTGTAGGGCGGGACGATCCCCTCGTCCTGGGCCAGCGTCGAATCGAGCCAGCGCAGCCGGGTCATCCGGGCGGGCTCGCCGTCGCCGGCGTCGTCGAGGGTCTCGCCGGTCACGGTCAGCTCGACGGCCAGGACGGTCTCCGGCAGGCCGGCCGGGGCCACCGTGACCGTGCCCCGCAACAGGCCGGGGCGGATGTCGCGCGGCACGGGGACGCCGCACCAGAGGGCCTGGATGCGGCCCTCTTCGACCGGCAGGGCCTTGGCGAAAGAAGCGCCGTCCCAGCCGACGCCGCCCTTGTTGAAGCAGGTCAGGTCCCGGGCCGGGATGGCCGCCGCGGCGGGCGTCGCGCCGTCGGGGGAGGGGCCGTCCGCCCGGACCAGGTCGGAAAAGCGCACCTCGAGGTCGGCCAGGGCCCGGCGGGCCGCCCAGACGCCGATCTGGAAGGTGAAATACTCGCCGCGGGCGGCCCGGCCTGCGAACGCCCCGGCCGGCCCGGCCGCCGCCCAGCGCTCCGGCAGGTCGTCCGTCATGCGGACCGACAGCGACCGGTCCTCGGGAAAGAGCAGATAGGCCGCGCCGGGGTGGGCGTCCAGGAGCGCCTTCGTCTCGGCCGCGGTGGCGATCCGTTCCATGGGCGTGAAGGCGCTGAAGGCGTCGGCCGACTCGAAGGCCACGGCCTTCGCTTCGAGCAGGCCCGCCGAAGCTTGGGCGGCCGCGGCGGCGTCGCCCGAGCTCAATCCCGTTCGGCGGGCGGCCAACCCGGGGTCCGCGGTCCAGGACGGCGGATCGTACTTGACGCTGGGGTAGTTCTTGCGGCCCTCGGACTTGTAGGGCATATAGTAGAAGTAATAGTCGCCCGGCACGGTCGGGGGCCGGAACAGGAATTCCCCCGCTTCCCGGTCCAGCCGCAGGGGCAGGATCAGCGGAACGCGCCGGCCCGTCGCCGCGTCGACGACGAGAACGTTCTTCTTCTCCGGCTCGAGGTCCCGGCGCCGCCAATCGATGCGCACCCGCGCGGCCGGCGGCAGCGCCGGTCCGACCGCTTTCCCGGGCCGTCCGGAGGCCCTGGCGGAATTCGGGACGCCGGGGGCGTCCGGCGGTTGCGGCGCTTCGACCCGGACGACGACCCGATGGTTCCCCAGCCCCGATTCAGGGTCCCAGCTGCCCGGGCCCGACATCGTCGTCTGGCCGGCGTCGCCGAGGGCCGCGGCCGACGCCAGGGGAAGGACGGATAAGGCCAGGCCGGCGGCGAGCGCGGCGGGCGTCAGGATCTTCATGTGTCTTCTCCTCCGGACCATGGGGACGATAATGGGGGAGGCGGGGAGTTGTCAAGGCAAGGAATCCCACATCTACGAGGCCTGCCGCGAGGACCCCGCGCCGGACGAGGCGGCGCTGCGCTCAGATCACGCCGCGAGCCTGCCGACGAGCTTCACATTGTCGAGGTGGTCGGAGCCGTGCGGCGCGGCGGCGAGCTCAGCGGTCAGGTCCGCGCCGGCCCGGTGGGCGCCCAAATGATCCCCGTCCGCCCAGTAGCCGCTGTCCGTGACGTCGTAAACCTTGCCCTCATGAGCGATGTAGGCGCGGCGGCCGCCGCGCCCGTCGTGCTCCGCGAGCTCGGCGGAAGTGATTTCCGGAAGTTCGTCCACGATGGTCCTCCATCGGTCTCGAGCGATGACGTACGCTTCGGAAGAATGCAAGATACGGGCCAAGCGCCCCTAACCTCGAGGACCCGGAGTCCGGCGCGGCTGCTTCTTCGGCTCTTCGGCAAGGGGGGGCGAAAGGGGAGTCGAAAGGGGACACGTACCGCGGCGGCACGTGTCCCCCTAAGGATCACTTCTTGACGGGCTGGTCCTCGACGAAGAGGGACGGGGCCTCGCGCTTGCTCTTCCAGATGGCCCACACGGTCGCGGCCAGGAGAACGGCCACGACGACGGCCAGCGTCGGCGTCATCTTGTTGTACTTGACGATCAGGGGCGCGGCCAGCAGGCTGACCAGGTTGGTGACCTTGATCATCGGGTTGAGGGCCGGGCCGGCCGTGTCCTTGAGCGGGTCGCCGACCGTGTCGCCGACGACGCCGGCCTTGTGGCGCTCCGAGCCCTTGCCGGTGCAGGCGATGGCGTCCCGGGGCTCGTCCTCGATGCACTTCTTGGCGTTGTCCCAGGCGCCGCCGGCGTTGGCCATGAACACGGCCAGGAGCTGGCCGCTCAAAATGATGCCGGCCAGGAAGCCGCCCAGGGCCTCGACCTGCAGGACCAGGCCGACGATGAGCGGCATGAAGACGGAGATCAGGGCCAGGGGCACCAGCTCTTTCTGGGCCGCGTTGGTCGAGATGCCGACGACCCGGGCGTAGTCCGGCTTGACCTTGCCTTCCATCAGGCCGGGGATCTTGAACTGGCGGCGGACCTCCTCGACGATGAGCCCGGCCGCCCGGGTGACCGCCCGCAGCGACAGCGAGCTGAAGAGCCAGGGCAGGGCCCCGCCGAGCAGCAGCCCGATGAAGACCTTGGTCTCCGACAGCCGGATGGCCGTCATGACGTTCTGGACGCCGAGCTGGAGCTGGACCCGGCCGACGTCGGTGATGTAGGAGGCGAACAGGCTGACGGCGGCGATGACCGCCGAAGCGATGGCCACGCCCTTGGTGATGGCCTTGGTCGTGTTGCCGACGGCGTCCAGGTCGGCCATGATCTGGCGGGCCTTGACCGTCTCCTCGTCGTTCTGCCCCTGCCAGGACATCTCGGCGATGCCGTTGGCGTTGTCCGAGATCGGGCCGTAGGAGTCCATGGCCACGTTGTTGCCGGTGTGGCTCAGCATGCCGATGCCGATCATGGCCACGCCGTAGAGGACATAGAGCGCCCCGGACGCGCTGTAGAGGGCCAGGGCGACCATGAAGCTGATGCAGATGATGACGACCGCCCAGACGCTGGATTCCATGCCCACGGCCAGGCCCGACAGGATGGTCGTCGCCGGCCCGGTCTTGGTCGACTTGACGATCTCCTTGACCGGCGACTTGCGGGTGGCCGTGAAGTAGGAGGTCAGGGGGTTGAAGGCCACGGCCAGCCCGACGCCGACGGACGTCAGCATGGCCAGCTTCCAGTCGTGGGCGTAGAACAGGGCCACGACGAAGGACCACACGATGGTGTTGACGCTCGAGACCTCGTAGGACCGGAACATGGCCTCTTCGGCGTCCTTGGCCCGCAGGAACTTGATCGGGAAGCGCTCCCAGACCGGGACCGTGAACGTCCCCAGGATCGAGGAGATGACGCCGATGGCCCGGATGATCAGGGGATAGACGATCCACTTCAGGGCGTGGGTCGGGTCGATGGCCATCAGGGCCAGCCCCAGGATCAGCCCGGAGACGATGGTCACCTCGTAGGACTCGAAGATGTCGGCGGCCATGCCGGCGCAATCGCCGACGTTGTCGCCGACGAGGTCGGCCACGACCGCGGCGTTGCGCGGGTCGTCCTCGGGGATGTCCTTTTCGACCTTGCCGACGAGGTCGGCCCCGACGTCGGCGGCCTTGGTGAAGATGCCGCCGCCGACCCGCATGAAGAGGGCCAGCAGCGTGCCGCCGAAGCCGAAACCGAGCAGGGCGTCGGGGGCCGCCGTGCCGAAGATCATGAAGATCAGGGTGCCGCCGAACAGCCCCAGGCCGTCGGTCAGCATGCCCGTGATCGTGCCGGCGTAATAGGCGATGGACAGGGACTCGTTGAAGCCGCGCCGGGCCGCCGAAGCCGCCCGGACGTTGGCCTGGATGGCCATGCGCATGCCCAGCTGCCCGACCAGGAGCGAGAACGTCGCGCCCATGACGAAGGCGATCGTCCGTCCGATGGCGATGATGATCTGGGCGTTCTTCTGGCCGAACTCGGCTACGGCCTCGCGGCTGGCCGGCGCGATGTAGACGCTCAGGAACAGGGCCGCCGTCAGGACCCCGATGATGGGCAGGATCTTGCGCAGCTGGGTCTTGAGGTAGCTGTCGGCGCCGATGCGGATGGCGTTCCAGACCTCCTGCATCTTGGCCGTGCCCTTGTCCTTCTTGAGGACGGTCTTGCGCAGCATCCAGGCGTACCAGAGGCTGACGAAGGCTGTCAGCATGACGCCGCAGATGGCGATCTGCTCGAACGAGTTCAGCCCGTGCCGGGCCAGTCCCAGGATGTTCATGCCTTTCTCCTTAGTTGAACGACGAACGGGGCCGTTCGGGGGCTTTGACGGCTCCCTCGGGGCCTCGGGAAGCGCTATTCTACACTTCCGGGGCCAAAAATCAACCCCGGTTTTGTGCTATAATGCCCCTCCTGTCCGTGGCGGGCGGGAACATCCATGAGCGAATACAGGTTCCGGTTCAAGCCCTTCGCCGAGATGACCGAGGCGGACTACGCCGAGGTCGGCTTCCGCTCGGGCCTCGAGATCCATCAGCAGCTCCTGACCGCCAAGAAGCTGTTCTGCCGCTGCCCGGCCGGCCGCTACAGCGACGCCTACGACGCCGAGATCCTCCGCCACATGCGGCCGACCCTGTCCGAGCTCGGCGAGTACGACGGCACGGCCCTGATGGAGTTCAAGACCAGGAAGGAGATCATCTACCGGATCAACCGGGAGACGGTCTGCACCTACGAGATGGACGACACGCCGCCGTTCATGATGGACGAGGAGGCCCTCGACATCGCCCTCGGCGTGGCCATGCTCTACGGCCTGAACCTGGTCGACGAGCTCCACATCGCCCGCAAACAGTACCTCGACGGCAGCATCCCGACCGGCTTCCAGCGGACGACCATCGTCGGCGTCGACGGCTCCGTGCCCTACAAGGACCGCCGCGTCGCCATCATCCAGCTGGGCCTCGAGGAGGACGCCTGCCGGGAGGTCAGCGACGTCGGCCACCGCCGCGTCTACCTGACCGACCGCCTGGGCATGCCCCTCATCGAGACCGTGACCGGGCCCGACATGCGCACGCCGCGCGAGGTCGCCGAGGTGGCCCAGCTCCTCCGGCGCCTGGTCCGCAGCACCGGCCGGGTCCGGACCGGCCTGGGGGCGGCCCGCGAGGACGTCAACGTCAGCGTCCGCGGCGGCACCCGGATCGAGATCAAGGGCGTGCCGCGCATCCCGCGCATCCCGCTCCTGACCTATCACGAGGCCATGCGCCAGTGGAACCTACTGCGCCTGCGCGAGGAGCTCCGCGGCCGCGGCCTGACCCCCGAGACGTTCCGATCCGGGGCCGAGGACGTCAGCCGCATCCTCCAGAAGACGAGCTACCAGCCCATCCGCGACGCCCTCGAGGCCGGCGCCGTCGCCTCGGCGGTCGTCCTGCGCGGCTTCCGCGACCTCCTGAGCTGGCCGACCCAGACCAACACCCGCTTCTCCCGCGAGATCTCCGACCGGGTCCGGGTCGTGGCCTGCCTGACCAAGCTGCCGAACATCGTCCACTCCGACAGCCTGTCCGAGACGCTGTCGAGCTCGCGCTGGGACCGGGTCCGCAAGGCCGTCCGCGCCGCCGCCGACGACACCGTGGTCGTCGTCTGGGGCCCGGCGGGGGACGTCAAGACGGCCGTCCAGGAGATCGTCATCCGGGCCCGCGAGGCGACGGCCGGCGTCCCGTCCGAGACGCGCCAGGCCCTGCGCGACGGCACCAACGGCTTCGAGCGCATCCTGCCCGGGCCGGACCGGATGTACCCGGACACCGACCTGCCGCCCAAGCAGGTCACCGAGGGGCGCCTGGAGCGCATCCGCCGCAGCCTGCCCGTCCCCATCTGGACCCGCGAGGCCCGGTACCGCGAGCTCGGCCTGCCCGCCGACGTCGTCGAGCCCCTGGCCGTCTCCCGTTGGGCCGGCCTGTTCGAGACGCTGGTCAAGGACTGGAGCCTCGCCCCGACCGCCGCGGCCGTGGCCCTGGTCCAGTTCCCCAAGCGCCTCCGGACGGGAGGGCTCGATCCGTCGCGGCTGACGGAGGAGGCCCTGCGGCGCGTCTTTGCCCTGTACCGGGATCGCCGCATCTCGCGCGACGGGGTCTTTGCCCTGATGGAGCGGCTGGCCCGCGGCGAGGCCCTGCCGGAGCCCGGCGAGGTCCGGCCGGCCACCGAGGAAGAGATCTACGCCCGGGTCGTCGAGGCCAACGCCGCCCTCCGGGCCCTGAAGGTCCATAACCCGGACAAGCGGGCCCACGTCCTCATGGGCCTGGTCATGACCGCCCTGCGGGGCCGCGTCGAGGGCGCCGCCGTCCTGGAGCGGGTCACGGCCGCCGCCGAAGGGACATGCTGATGGCCGGGAACGACGATTACAAGGGCTACCGGGGCGAGGCCCTGGCCACCCTGAAGAATTTCGGGGCCCTGGTCTGGAGCGACGTGGAGATCAAGACCTCCCACGGCGCCTACACCGGCATCATCCTGCCCCGCTCCGAGACGGCCGATCCCCACTACATCGTCCTCAAGCTCCGCTCGGGCTACAACATCGGCCTGGCGGCCCGCTCGATCGAGGCCGTCGCCATCGCCGGCCGCAAGGAAGCCCATTACAAGATCCCCGAGAAGGAGTTCCCCTTCGACCCGGCCAAGCCCAAGGTCAAGCTCCTGGGCACGGGCGGCACGATCGCCAGCCGCCTGGACTACCGGACCGGCGCCGTCATCCCGGCCTTCTCGCCGGGCGAGCTGTACGGCTCGGTGCCCGAGCTGGCCGACATCTGCAACCTGGAGACCGAGAAGCTGTTCGGCGTCTTCAGCGAGAACATGGGGCCCGAGCAGTACATCGCCACGGCCCGGGCCATCGGGCGGGAGATCGAAAAGGGCGTCCGGGGCATCGTCATCGGCCACGGCACGGACACCATGCACCACACCGCGGCCATCCTGTCGTTCATGGTCCAGGACCCGCCCGTGCCCATCGTCATGGTCGGCTCCCAGCGCTCCTCGGACCGGCCCTCCTCCGACGCCGCGCTCAATCTCATGCACAGCGTCAAGACGGCGGCCGAGAGCGACATCGCCGAGGTCATGGTCTGCATGTTCGGGCCGACCTCGGACACCTACGGGCTGCTGCACCGCGGCACGCGCGTCCGCAAGATGCACTCGAGCTACCGTTCGACCTTCCGGACGATCGGCGACATCCCCATCGCCATGGTCAGCCGGGAGAAGATCACGCCGCTGCGCCACGACTACAAGCGCCGCCGCGACGACCGGAACGTCCGGATCGACACCTCGTTCGACGAGCGCGTCTCCATCGTCTACTATTATCCCAACATGAAGCCGGACATCATCGACTCGCTCGTCGACAACGGCTACCGCGGCATCGTCATCGCCGGGACCGGCCTCGGCCACGTCAACAAGCCCCTCTATCCCGCCCTGAAGCGGGCCCGGGACAGGGGGGTGACCGTCTTCATGACCGTCCAGACGCTTTGGGGCTACGTCCAGATGTACGTCTACGACACGGGCCGCGACATGATGGAGCTGGGGGTCGTCCCGGCGGCCAACATGCTGCCCGAGGTCGCCTACGTCAAGCTGGCCTGGGCCCTGGGGAAGACGGCGGACCCCGAAGAGGTGCGCCGGATCATGCTGACGCCCGTCGCCGGGGAGATCACGGAGCGGGAGCCGGAGAACGGCTACCTCATCTTCCAGGGCGGCATCCCCGAGGTCGAGGAATTTATCTCGACCATCAAGAAATAACTAGAACTCGAAGCGCACCCCGAACCGGATGATCCGCGGGTTGAGGATCTCGTTGGAAATCCGGTTGTAGGGGCTGGCCACGTAGCGTTCCGTGTCGACGTAATAGACCCCGAAGTCCGCGTCCGTGGCCCGGTTGACCGTATCGGCGTTGAGCAGGTTGAAGACGTCGGCCATGATCCACATCCGGGTCGAGCCGATGGTGAACTTCTTCTCCAGGCGGAAGCTGAGGTTCATCATATTCGGCAGGCTGTCCTTGGTGGCCGCCTGCAGGTAGACCGTGTTGGCCCGGTAGAGACCCGGCCAGCTCTCGGCGTTCTCGTAGGCGAAGGTGATGTAGTGGGGGATCTTCCAGCCTTCGCGGGCGACCAGGGTGGCCGAGACGTCGAGGCCGAGGGGCAGCTGGTACAGGGCGCTGACCTTGGCCATCCAACGGGCGTACATCTGCGCCGGGACCTTGCCGTTGAAGGAGGGAGACCAGTTGCCGTAGGGCCGGCCGTCGATGGCCCATTGGTTGGTGGGGTCGACGAACGACCCTCCCCAGTGGGTCCGCTGGTCCTGCAGGGTGACGGAGCCGTTCATGAACCAGTTGTGGGACAGGCGCTTGGTCAGCGCCAGGTCCAGGCCAAAGTAGTCCCGGTAGCCCGCGCTCTTGTCGACCATGCGGTAGGGCGTGTCGCCGGGGAACGTGGAGGTCGGCAGATACCAGGTCCGTCCGGCGGCGTCCCCCATGGCGAGGGTCTCGTCGCCGACGTCGATCGTCTCCGGGATCGTGCCGGCGGCGGCGTACCAGGCCCCCGTCTCGTCGATGACCAGGTCGGGCGTCGAAGGGTAGAGGTCGGCTGGGTAGAACAGCTTGGCCCAGTCGAAACGGTCGGACCGCCGGAAGGTGGCCGTGACCGACGCGGCCAGGTCCGGGCGGAGCTCTTTTTCGAGCGACAGGGTGACCTCGCGGGTGCGGGGCGAGGTCTTGACGTTCTTGGCGCCGGGATCGACGTCGCTGCGATAGAAGGTCGTCAGGTTGTCGTAGCTGACGGCTTCCTTGTGGGTCCAATCGTAGCCCCAGAAGTTCCCGCCCAGATAGGCGTCGCTCTCGAACCCTCCGGCCAGCGCGGCCGAGGCCGCCGTGGTCAAGGCGCCGTTGCCGTCGTAGATGGCGTAAAGCTGGTTCGGCGTCTCGGCGTGGGCCGCCGAGTACTGCCAATAGGCCTCCTCGGGGTCCACCAGGCCGTCGGCGTCGCCGTCCTTCCACCAGAACCCCAGCCCGCCCGTCAGCCCGAGGGGCCGGGTGACGTTGGCCCCGGCGGCCATCAGGTCGCCGTACTGGGCCAGGGTCAGCTTGAGCACCGTCCGGCCGTCGCCTTTCAGGTCCCAGCTCAATCCGAGGCGGGGGGACCAGGTGCTCCACTCGTACTTCGGGTCGAAGGGCTGGACGTTCAGGGCCGGCAGGGCGTTGAGCAGGGAGGTCATCAGGGTTTGGTTGAAGACGTTCGTCCAGCTCGAGAGGATGGAGGACACGCCCATGGCCCCCAGCGTCGGGTTCTGGTGGTCATAGCGCAGGCCCAGCTGGATCGTCCAGCGCCCCTTGGCGACGGCGTCCTGCAGGTAGAAGGAGGATTGCCCCAGCGCGCCGACATCCACGTTCTCGCGGTTGATGATGAAGCGCTGCCACGCCGCCGGCGGGACGACCAGGCCTTCGCCGAGGTCGATGAGGGGCTGGTCGAAGTTGCGCCGGACCTCGTAGTTCTGGGGATAGCCCGAGACGGCGGAGACGGACTTGTCGATATTGGCGAACCCGACCCTGAACTCGTGGCTCAGGCCGAGCAGGCCGTCCTTGTAGAACCGCAGGTCGATCTGGGCGTCCTTGCGGTCCCGCTTGACGACGCTGTAGTCCCAGGACCGGCCGTAGGCCGAGGAGAACGGGACGTAGAGCCCGTTGGCGACGTCCCAGACGACGGGGTTGGTCATGTCCTCGTCGATCATGGGCTTGGTCGCGGCCCCCGTTGTGGCCCAGGTGAATTTCGCCGAGAGGTAAAGGTCGCGGCCCAGGACCTGCTCGTCCTGCAGCTTGAAGATGGGGTTGCCCAGACGGGCCCGGCCCCGCAGGTGGTCGCCTTCCGGCTTGTCGACGCCGGCGTTGAGGCCGAAGCGCTCCTCCTGGCTCGTGGTCATCAGGACCTCGAAGCGGTTGCCGGGAAGGAGCTCGGCGGCGAGCTTGAGGCTGTAATCGTGGAACTGGGCCCGGTCCGGGGTGCCGTAGAGGGTATAGGCGAACAGGTCCCGGATCCCGAAGCCGGCCCAGAGCCAGAGCCGGTTCTTGAACAGGGGGCCGCCGACGCTGGCGCCGTAGTCCCGCAGCTGCTGGATCTTGTTGATATTGGCGACCCCCGCGGACCGCAGGTCGCTCGTCATATTGTCGGCCTGGAAGGCGTCGCCGGTGAGGAAGAAGCGGACGCTGCCGGCCACCTTGTTGCCGGGGCGGCGGGTCCGGATGTCGACGGCCACGCCGCCGGTCTGCTGACCGACGTCGACCGCGCCCCCGGTCGTGACGGTGATGGCGTCGATGGCGTCGAAATCGTAGGGGATGGCCGAGAGTCCGAGGCCGTCCGGCCTGGTGACGTCGATGCCGTCGACCGTCCAGGTATTGGCGGCCCCGTTGGTCTTGTCCCCCTTGGCCAGGACCCGCGCCTGCTGGCCCGCTTCGCTGCCGCCGACGTCCTCGCGGTCGAGGAGGGTGCCCGGCACGAGCCGGATGACGGCCCAGGGGTCCCGGGCGGTGGGTAGGATCTGGAGCTCGGCGGCGCCGAACGAGGCGCCGCGGCCGAAGCGGGCCCGGTCGACGGCCGGCGCCGGGACGGTCAGGCTGGCCGTTTCCTCGGGCTTGCCCGGCTCGAGGACCAGGTCGAGAGAGCGGCGGCCGCCGGTCTCGACGAGAAGCCCCGGGCGGACGGCGGTCTTGAGATCGCCCCGCTCGGCCTTGAGGGCGTAGTCGCCGGCGGGATCGAGGGCCTGGAAGCGGAAAACGCCGTCCGGTCCGGTGGTCAGCGTCCGGTCGGCGGAAAGGGGCCGCGACAGGGTGACCTTGACGCCGGCCAGGGGCGCGCCGTCCTTGGCCACGGTTTTCCCCTGGATGAGGCCCGTCCGGACCTGGGCCGACAGGGAGAACGAAAGCAGGAGGATCGACAGCGCCACCGCGACTTTTCTCAAACGGACCTCCTCTGTCGTTCCGGAACGGTACTCATGAAAACACGGTCTTGGCCATTTTTGTTCCACCCATTATAACAAATCGGGTTCACTTCGTCTTGAGGAAATGCAGGCTCCGCGGCTCGCGCTCCATGTGGTAGACGATGAGGGCCTGGAGGGCCCGGCGGAAGGCGGCCGTCCGGTCCGCCGGGAAGGGCGCCTGGCAGCCCCCCGCCAGGGGCGGGTTCTTGCGGACCCAGAGGAGGAACTCGGACATCCCCGGCGGCAAGGGCTCTTTCTGGAGCGGGGCGCAGTCGGGACAGTACGAGCCGTCCTTCTTGGGGCCCAGCCAGCCGCCCGCGGCCAGGGGCTTGCGGCAGCGCCGGCACGAGGCCAGGTCGGGCAGGAGCCCGTTGGCCTGGAGGAACCAGGCCTCGAAGTAGGCCCCCGAGAATTCCCGGTCGCCGCCGCCCTTGAGGCAGCGAAGGACGGACAGGAGGAGCCGGAACAAGACGTCCTCGCGGGCCCGCGTCGGCGCGAACTCCTCGACCAATTCGGCGCAATAGGTCAGCAGGAAGGCCGTCTCGGGCACGGTCTGGACCTCGAAGAACGATTCCAGCAGATCGCAGCCGGAGACGGTGATCAGGTCGCGCCGCTCCTTCTCGTAATAGAAGACGCGGACGTAGGACATCGGCTCGAGGCTGCTGCCGAAGCGGTTGCCGAACTTGCGGGCCCCCTTGGCCACGCCGCGGAGGATGCCCTTGTCGCGGCAGAAGAAGACGGCCAGCTTGTCCTGGTCGCCGATCGACGACGTCCGCAGGACGATGGCTTCCGCCTGGTCGGTGGGCATGGCTTCAGGCGCTCGACGGCATGGGGCGGGGCGTCAGCCCGTCGCCGGGCCGGAGGACGGCGGCTCGAGGAAATCCCGCAGGTTCTCCGGCGTGATCTTGACGTCCGTCAGGACCTGTCCGGACCGGCCGAGCCGCTTGGCCGGGCGGCCGTTCAGGCGGAACGAGAAGCCGCCGGCGTTGCCCGTATGGATGAGCAGGACGCGGTCCGCCCGGGCCGTGGCCGTGGCGCCGGCGGGGAAGACGCCGTCGATCTTGGGCTGGCCGTCGGTCCGGACGTGGATCCAGGTCTCGGCCTCGAACGCGATCTCGATCACGATCCCGGCCGGGGCCTCCTCGACGGCGGCGGGCGGCGGCTCGGGCTTGGCCTGAGACAGCGCGTCGGGTCCGGGGGACGGGGCCGGCGCCGCCGGGGAAGCCGTCGGGACGGAGCCGTCGGCCCGGGCCTGTTCGGAACCCGGCGGGACCGCGCCCGCAGGAGCCGAGGCGCCCGGGCCCGAGGTCCTGGGCGCGGGATAGATGACCTGGGTCTGGACGTCCTCGGGTTTGAGCTCGGGCCGGCGCCGGGCCCGATTCGACCAGATGGCGATCAGGGCGGCGATGATGGCGACGGCCGCCACCAGCCGCCAGGCGACGGCGAAGATGCGGCGGCGGGCGGCCGGAGAAAGCCGGGGCTTGGGCGCTTCCGCGAACAGGAGGGGCGGCTCGGTTTCGCCGGCCGGCCCGGCCGGCGGCCCGGCGGGGAAGAGGTCCGCGGCGGAAGGCTCGGGGGCGGCGTCCGGCTTGGCGGTCCGGCGCCCGGCGCCCGGATGGACATGGTCGGGTTCGGAGAGGAGTCCGGCCTCGCGGTAGCGGCCCAGGAGCTCATCGGGGTCGAGCCCGACGGCCTGGGCGTAGCTGCGGATGATGCCCTTGATGAAAAAGCCGCCGGGCATGGCGTTCAGGCGGTCGGCCTCGAGCGCTTCGAGGTAGCGGGGGACGATCTTGGTGGCGGAGGCGATCTCCTCGAGGGAGATGTTGCGCGCCTCGCGCTGGTCCTTGAGAGACTGACCAAGGGATGCCATCGGCCCCGATTCTAGGCCAAAATCCGGATCGGGTCAAACCGACCTTCGCCCCATGCCTGAGAAAGTAAGGCTTCTTCTCCCGATTATTGGAGGACCCCTCTCTTTGGCTTTGCTCAGGGCCTTGCCTCTGGGTCCCCGGCCCCCCTGGGAACCAGTTTGCACGGTTCCCCCCCGCTGCGCGGGCCCCCCTCTCCAGCCACGGGGACCTTCGAGGCAACGCCCATCGCCGCCACGAGAGGGAATCCCCCATAATGGGAGAAGAACCCCAAAAATAAGGACGTCTCCTAGATTTTTAGGAACTTCGACACGGACGTGGCGCTGCCGATGAAGCCGGTCGCGGCGCCGCCGCCGAGGAGGAGCAGGGCCTGGTTCAGATCGGGGTAGCGGAACTTGAGCAGCTCCTGCAGCGCGCCGAGCGACGCGCCCAGGTAGACCGGGAACAGCCGGATGACGACGAACAGGAGGGCCAGGGACAGGAGGCTGCCCAGGAGCCCCAGGGTGACGCCCTCGAGCCAGAAGGGGATGCGGATGAACAGGTTCGTGCCGCCGACCATCCGCAGGATCTCGATCTCGTTCTTGCGGGCGAAGACGTTCAGCTTGACGACGTTGGAGATGATGAAGAACGAGGTCAGGATCAGGATGCCGCCCAGGAAGGCCCCAACCGCCCCGGCCAGGCGGCTGAAGCCCTGCATCTTCTCGACCCAGTCCTGGTTGAAGAGGACGTCGGTGACGCCGGGCCGCTTCTTCATGGCCTCGACGAAAACCAGGACCTCCTTGGAGGCCGAAGCCCTGGCGTTGACGCGCAACTCGAGCGCGGGCGGGAAGGGATTGCCCTTGAGCCCGGTCACGACGTCGGCCAGGTCCGGGAAGCTCGTCCGGAACCGCTCCAGGGCCTGGTCCGGCGTGACCAGGACGACGCCCTCGACGAAGGCCGGCCGGGCGACCTCCTGCCGCAGGGTCTCCACGGCCTCGGCCGCCAGGCCCGGGTCGAGATAGAAGACCACGTTCATGTTGCGGGCCAGGTCCCGGGCCGTGGCCCGGAGGTTGTTGGCCAGCGACAGGAAGATGCCGACCGTCAGGAACGACAGGCAGATGATGGTCACCGAGAAGAGGTTGCGGGTCCGGAACTGCCACAGGTTGTTGCCCGTGACCTTGAGGAAGAACTTCAGCTTCTCGATCACGCGTGCGCTTCCTGGCCGACGATCTTGCCCTTCTGGAGGAAGAGGATGTTGTCGCCGAAGTGGCGGATGAGCTCGCGGTCGTGGCTGCCGATGATGACCGTGGCCCCCTGCTTGTTGATCTCCTTGAACAGCGTGACGATCTCGAAGGCCAGCTCGGGGTCGAGGTTGCCGGTCGGCTCGTCGGCCAGGATGATCTCGGGGTTGTTGACGATGGCCCGGGCGATGGCCACCCGCTGCTGCTCGCCGTAGGACAGCCGGCCCGGCAGCTCCCACATCTTCTGGTGCAGGTTGACCTTCTGGAGGGTGGCGAAGACCCGCCGCCGGATCTCCTTGCGCCCGACGCCGACGACCTGGAGGGGCACGGCGACATTGTCGAACACGGACCGGTGGAACATCAGCCGGAAATCCTGGAAGACGATGCCCATGGTCCGGCGCAGGGTGTAGATGCGGTGGTCGGGGACCTTGAGGATGTTGACGCCGTTGATCAGGATCTGCCCTTCGGTCGGCAGGATCTCGCGGAAGACCGTCTTGAGGAGCGTCGTCTTTCCCGAGCCGCTCGGCCCGGTGACGAAATAGAAGGCGCCGTCGCCGATCTTGAGGGAGACGTCCGACAGGGCCCAGTACGGCTTCTGGTACTGCTTCCAGATGTGAAAGAGCTCGATCATGGTCGTGGCGTCCCCGCCGGCCGGCGCGCCGCGGGGCGTCCGGCTATTTCTTGATGAACAGGAACATCAGCCAGCCGAAGGCCAGGGCGCCGGCGGTCATGACGGCGAACATGACCAGGCCGTACTTGAGGCGGCTCTTCGGGTCCGGCCGGCGGACGAGGGCCAGGACGAGGGAGACGAAGGCCGCGTAGACGACCATCGACAGGAGGTGGCTCTCGAAGATCATGACTTCTTCCCCGCGCCGATGTCGTAGGCGTCGATGGCCACCAGGAAATTGAGCAGCCCGGCCCCGGCGAGGTAGGCCGTCCCGAACTCGAACGTGGCCCGGGCCAGGTCGCCGCCGCCCCAGTGGAGGAGGCGGGCCAGGATGTAGAAGAGGCCGTTGCCGATGTCGGCGAAGAAGGCCAGGATGGTCAAGGGGTTGTCCGTCTGGAAGGGATAGACGCGGCCGCTCATGGCCAGGCCCAGGCCGGTCATGGCGAAGATGGAGATGAAGAACAGGAGGGCCCGCCCATATTTCTTTTGGACGGCGTGGCCCAGGCCGGGCACGGCCCAGCCGAGGGCGAGCGCCAAAACGCCTTTGATCTTCATGACAGGCATCTTAAAGCAAACCTCCCGCCAAATCAAGTTCGTCAGGATGGGGTCGGGCCTGACTTCTTTCCCCTTTCTTGGCGGGCAGGGAAAAAAGTAGGCCTGACCCCTTCCGGCGTTTGATAGAATGAGGGTATGCCCGAGCTGCCCGAGGTCGAGACCATCGCCCGCTCGCTCCGGCCGCGACTCGCCGGCCGGACGATCGCCGGCCTCGATCTCCTCCATCGGCCGCTCCTGCGGACCGGCGGGCCCCGGGACCTCGCGGCCCTGCGCGGCCGCCGCGTCCTCAGCGTCCGGCGCCGCGGCAAGATGCTCCTCGTCGAATGCGAAGGCCGCCGGACCCTCGTCTTCCACCTCAAGATGACCGGCCAGTTCCTGTTCGCGGCCCCGGGTTCGTCGCGCGACAAGCACGTCCGCCTCGTCGTCCGGTTCGAGGACGGGGCCGACGAGCTGCGGTTCCGCGACGTCCGCAAGTTCGGCTTCCTGCTCTGCCTCGACGGCGAGCCCGAGGCGGCCTGCCGCGAGCTGGCCTGTCTCGGCCCGGAGCCGCTCGAGCTCTCCCCGGAGGAATTCGCCGCCATCCTCCGATCGCGGCGCGGCCGCGTCAAGAGCGTCCTGCTCGACCAGACCCGGATCGCCGGCGTCGGCAACATCTATGCCGACGAGACGCTCTTCGAGGCCGGCGTCCACCCGCTGCGGCCGGCCTCGTCGCTGCGGGCCGGCGCCGTCGGGCGCCTGCATGGTTCGATGCGCCGCATCCTGGCCGCGGCCGTCGCGGCCGGCGGTTCGACCCTGGCCGACGCCGGCTATCGCGACGCTGACGGCAACCCCGGCGACTTCCAGTTCGAGCACAAGGTCTACGGCCGGACGGGGGAGCCCTGCCTCGTCTGCGGGACGCCCATCCGGATGACCCGCGTCGGCGGCCGGTCGAGCCATTTCTGCCCCAGGTGCCAGCCGCCGCCCAAGACGCGAAAGCGCTGAATAATCATCTCTTTAGGCCGCCGTCCCGGGCCGGTGAGCGGCTTCGTCGGGCCCCGCCGCCGCATTGAATCGGGGGGGCGATTCGGCTATAGTAAGGGCGCTCCGTCGTTCGGGCCCCTGTAGCTCAGTATGGATAGAGCAGCAGATTCCTAATCTGTTTGTCGCCTGTTCGAGTCAGGCCAGGGGCACTTTTCTTTTCTGCTATTTAGCTTCTTTTTTTTGGCCGCCAGGTCTTTTGCCCCGTGACCGGTAATCGGGCCACGGATCTGCCATGATGACCACGGCGGAGATCCTCCGGCGCGCCCCCCATTTCACCCGGTGATTAACCTTGGGGGGTGATTGACCGGCGCGCCTTGGACCTTGAAAATAGGCCCTTCAAGAGCGATCATACCGTCATCGCCGGAGGAACGGGAATTGGAGCACCGAAAAGACAAGAGGTTCGAAGAGCGGGACCGGGTCCTGATCCGCGATGCCGCCAGGCCGGACGGACACCCCGAGAAGAGCGCCGTCAACGCCTACACCTACGATCTGTCCGTCACCGGGGCCCGGATCTGCTGCAAGAAGCACTTTTCCGCCGGCGAGATCGTCCATGTCGTCATCGACCTCGAACGGACCGAGCAATTCGTCAAGGTCGACGGCCGGGTCATCTGGAGCCAGCCCAGCCAGACCGACAAACAAACCGATATCGGCGTCGAGTTCCTGCACAGCATCCCGGACACCTTCCTGGCCCTGATCAGGCACTTCTACGGCAAGAACGTCGCCATCCCGTCCCGGGTGTCTTGAGCCGGGGCCCGGCGGAAAGGCGGTCTTCCATGTCCATATGGAACCGGCCCAAGGCGGGCTTCCTCCTGGGCCCGGCGGTGATCTTCGCGCTGCTGGCCGGGGACCTCGCGGCCCTTCCCGAGGACCCCGCCCCGGCCGTCAAGCCGTCCTATTTCACCCAGCTCTGGCAGCTCGACCGGACGGCGCGGGCCGGCCAGCCCGGCATCACCTTCCATCGCGCCAACTACGGCCTCATGTTCTCGTACAACGACAACCCCAATCCGGCGCCCCTCCAGGAGGTCGATCCGGCCAAGACCCTGGTCAAGCCGGAGGTCGTGTTCCAGCTGAGCTTCAAGGCCCGGTTGTGGCGCGACATATTCGGCCGGGACGTCTGCCTGTGGGCCGCTTACACCCAGCGGTCCTTCTGGCAGCTCTACAACTTCGACGACAGCTCGCCGTTCCGGGAGACGGATTACGAGCCGGAGCTGCTGCTGAACTTCGGCACCCGCTACCGCATCCTCGGCTTCGACGGCCGCTTCGTCCAGATCGGGTTCAACCACCAATCCAACGGCCAGTCGGAGCCCTTGTCGCGGAGCTGGAACCGGCTGGTGGCCAGCGCCGGGATCGAGCGGGGCCGGCTGTCGCTCCTGCTCAAGGGCTGGATCCGCTTCCGCGATCCCCTGGACGACAATCCCGGCCTGACCCATTACATGGGGCCCGGCGAGCTCTGGGCCTACTACTTCATCAAGAGGCACCGCCTCGGCATCATGGTCCGCGACAACCTCAACTTCCGCGAGAACCGGGGCGCCGTCCAGGTCGAGTGGAGCTTCCCGATGTTCGCCATGGTCGCCGGCTACGTCCAGTACTTCCTGGGCTACGGCGAGAGCCTGCTCGACTACGACCACCGCATCCACCGCGTCGGGATCGGGTTCGTCTTCCGGGATTGGGATTGACGGACCGTCCCGGCTAGAAGCTCACCTGCAGCTTGAGCCCGGCCCCCTTGCGCAGGACGAGCGGCGCGACCTCGAGCCGGAGGCCCTGCCGGGCCGCGATCCGCTGGTTCCGCTTGCGGACGGCGCGGCGGGTCGTGACCAGGTCCCACATCGTCGTCGCGGCCATGCCGCCCAGCCAGAGATAGACGATCCCGCCGTAGTTGTCGCTGTCCAGGGCCGCGAGCGCGCCGGCCAAACATAACCCGAACCGCAGGCCCGTCGTCAGCAGCCCCCGGCCCCAGCAGCCGCCATAGAAGAAGCCCAGGGACGGGCCGGCGCACCAGGTCGTCAGCAGCGCCCATCCGCCGCCGGAGCCTTGGGAATCCACGAGCGGCAGGAACACGCCGGCCAGGGCCCCGACCGCTCCGAGGGCCACGGCCGTGTTTTCGGACGGCAGGCCGGACACGTCGCCTGCCATCCCGGCCCGGGGCGCGGCCCCGGTCTGACCGTTCGCCGCCGGGGCAGCGGAGAGCGCCAGGGCCAGGCCGAGCGCGGCGGCGAGCGCGGTTCCCTTGCGGATCCTCATGGCCGGCCTCCTGCCCGGGCGTTCTTGGTCTCGACGGGGATAGCGTAGGCCCGGCCGGCGGGGGAGTTGTCAAGAAGCCGTCAATATCCCGCGATCGGTCGGACGGTCGCGCGCCGCGGCCCGGCGCTCTCAACAGGCGCCGATGGCCTTCTTCAGGCCCTCGAGCTCGGCCGCGGCGATCCGCTCGCCCTTGGCCACGATCGAGCGGGGCTTGGAGAACTGCAGGACCCCCTGGTCGACGGGGACGCGGACGATGTAGTCGGCGTGGCGCCCCCGCTCCGCGAACGACGCGGCCGTGGCCACCTCGACCGTCCGCTGGATGATCTGGAAGGCGCTCTTGAGCTTCTCGCGAGGCAGACGCTTCAGCGGCCGGTGGATGTCGACGAGGACGGTCACCTCGGCCCCGGCCGCCCGGGCCGCCTCGACCGGCGCGCTGTTGAGGATGCCCCCGTCCGTCAGGACCATGCGGTCCCGGCGCACGGGCTCGAAAACGATGGGCAGGGACATGGTCGCCCGCAGGGCCCGATAGAGCTTGCCCCGGGTGAACACGACCTCGCGCCCGGACGCCAGGTCGACGGCGTTGCAGAGGAACCGGACCGGCAGGTCCTCGATGCGGACCTCGCCGACGCAGCCCTTCAGGTAGGCCTCGATGGCGTCCTCCTTCTCCAGGCCGATCTTGGTGAAGAAGCGGTTCTTGGTGTCCGAGAGCAGGATGTATTCGAACAGGTTGCCGGAGCGCTTGAAAAGCCCCCGGCGGGCGCCGCCGCCCAGGGCCTCGAAGTCCAGGCCGACGATCATCTCGGTCATCCGGGTCCCGGACACCCCTGCCGCGTAGAGCCCGCCGACCAGGCCGCCCATGGACGTGCCGGCGACGACGTCGGGGACCAGACCGGCCTTCTCGAGGACCCGGATGACGCCGACATGGGCCAGGCCCCGGGCGCCGCCGCCCATAAGGACCAGGGCCCAGGTCTTGGCGGCTTTCATGGCGGGTGAGGCCAGGATAACACCGCGGCGAAAGACCGTCAACGGCCGCCGGCGGCGGCCGGCGAGGGGCGGGAAATCACCGCCCGAATCACCCGCCGGGGTGATGTCCCGCGCCGCCCGGCCGCGGGACAATGGGGGCGAACAGGAGCCGATCATGTTCGAACGCCGCAGGCGGCACCGCTTCGTCGAACGGAACGAGGTCCTCATCCGGACCTCGGTCGATAAGTACCAGGGCGCGGGCATCGCCGCCCACACCTACGATCTCTCCACCGGGGGGGCGCGCATCGTCGCCGCGAAAGCCTACCCCGTGGGCTCGGCTATCCGCATCCGCTTGAGCCTGAACGGCACGGACCAGGTCGTCGTCCTCGACGGCGACGTCCGCTGGGTGAAGCCCCAGGGAAGCGACAATCTCTATGAGATCGGGGTCGAGTTCCAGAAGCTGACGTCGCAGGTCGTGCTGTCCCTCATCCGCCATCTCTACGGCCGGAACGAAGGCATCCCGACGACCGTCGCTTAGCGGCCCGCCGGCCGTTCCGCCGCCCTATCGGGCGTCCAGGAAGTACCCCGCGATCTCCACGGCCAGGGCGTTGGCGTCCAGGTCGGCGCGGTTGGCCAGCACGATCACCGTCAACCCGTCCGACGTGAAGCGCTGGATCGAGGTCCGGAAGCCGGACGTCTCGCCGTAGTGCCACATCCGCGGGCGTCCCTGCCAGCCGTTGAGGAACCAGCCGAAGCCGTAATCGGCCGGTTTGCCGTCCGGGCCGACGGGCCCCTTGCCGGTCACCCGCACCGGGGCCAGGGCCGGGGCCATGTCCGCCTCGCCGAGGAGCCGGCGGCTCCGCAGGGCCTCGTCCCAGAGCGTCAGGTCGTAGAGGGAGGAATAGACGCCGCCGTCGCCGAGGGTGGCCGAGGTCGGGCTCTGATCGGCGAAGCGCCAGCGGCGGCCGTCCTTGGCATAACCGAAGGCGCGGTCGGGGACGGTGTTGCGGCCGCGGACGAAGGCGACCGTGTTGTCCATCCGCAGCGGGGCGAAGACGCGCTCGCGCAGGAAGGTCGGGAAGGACCGGCCCGAGACCTTCTCGACGATCAGGCCGAGCAGGACGTAGCCGGAATTGCTGTAGCGCCACAGCGCGCCCGGCACGAACCAACCGGCCGTCTGCCCCTTCAGGAGCTCGAGCACGCCGGCGTCGTTGATCTGGGCCTGTTCCACGGGCGACTTGGGGTCGGCGGGCGGCATCAGGTCCTCGTAATCGGGCAGGCCCGAAGCGTGGTTGAGAAGATGGCGGACCGTGATGCCCCGGCCGTAGTCCGGGAAGCCGGGGAAGAGGTCCGTCAGGGCGTCCTCGTAGCGGAGCCGGCCGTCGCGGACGAGCAGCATCACGGCCATGGCCGTGAACTGTTTGGTGACCGAGGCCAGCCGGAAGGACGTCCGGCCGTCGATGGGGCGCATGCCCTGCAGGTCGGCGACGCCGCGGACGCCCAGGTAGACCATCCGGCCGTCCCGCAGGACGAGGACCCCGGCGCCGGGCTCGCGCGGCGACCCGACGCGGGCCAGGCGCGCGTCGGCCCGCTGGTTGGGCCGGTCGGCGGCCCCGGGCGTCCGCCCGGCGGCGGCCAGCGGCAGGGCCAGGAGGAGCGGCGTCAGGAGCTTCATCAGGGTGGCCGCGGTCATGTCCATCTCCCGGGCATGTTAGCCCAACAGCGCGTCCCGGTCAATCGAACTTGAAGTGCTTGTCGCGGAACAGGCGCAGGCAGGCGTCGACGACCTCGCGGTCGAACAGGATGCCTCGCTTCTGGGTGATCTCGTCGAGGGCCAGCGAGATGCCCAGGGCCGGCCGGTAGGGGCGGTGCGAGGACATGGCCTCGACGACGTCGGCCACGCAGAGGATGCGGGCCTCGATGAGGATGTCCTTGCCCGACAGGCCCTGCGGGTAGCCGGACCCGTTGACGAGCTCGTGGTGCTGGTGGACGATCCGGGCGATGGGCCAGGGGAAGTCGATCTTGCTCAGGATGGTGTAGCCGGCCTGGGCGTGCATCTTGATCAGGGCGTACTCGAGCTCGGTCAGCTTGGTCGGCTTGCTCAGGATCTCGGCCGGGACGTAGAGCTTGCCGATGTCGTGGATGATGCCGGCGATCTCGATGGCCTCGACCTTGTCCGCCTCCAGGCCCATCTCGACGGCGATGGCCCGGGCCAGCCGGGTGGTGCGCTCCTGGTGGCCGGCCGTGTAGGGATCGCGCATCTCGATGGCCGAGGACAGGGAATCGATGGCCGCCTTCAGGGTCGAGCGCAGCTGGACCAGGCCCTGGCGGAGCTTTTCTTCGGCCTGCTTGCGCTCGGTGATGTCGCGGCAGAGATAAACGACGCCGTAGGGCTTGCCGTCGGCGCTGCGCAGGACGGCCCCGTCGATCTCGAACCGGATGGGCGGCTTGCCGTCGAAGATCAGGCTGATCTCCTGCGGCCCGACCCGCTTGGTGAATAGGGCTTGGGTGCCCTTTTGGGCCCGCTCCCGGTCCTCCGGGGCGATGAAGTCGTAGATGTCGCGGCCCGCGAGCCCGCCGGCGCCGAGGGTCCCGCTCAGGCGCTCGGCGACCTCGTTGGCGTACAGGATGCGGCCGTCGAGGTCGGTCCGGACGATCAGGTCGGGGATGGCGGCGACCAGCCGGCGGTAGAGCTCCTCGTTGTCGCGCAGGGCGTCGGCCGCGCGCTGGCGCTCGGTGACGTCCTGGGCCAGGGAGGCCACGCCGATGACCCGGCCTTCGCCGTCGATCAGGGAGGTGTTGTACCATTCGCAGAAAATGGTCCGGCCGTCCTTGGTCACGTTGGCGTTGGTCCCGCGCTCCCCCCCGGCGTTGTTCATCAAGTCGTCCCAGATCCGCTCCGCGCGGGGCTTGACCTCGTCGGGGACGATGAAGGAGGCGTGCTGACCGATGGCTTCCGCCGCCGGATAGCCGAAGATCTGCTCGGCCGCGGCGTTCCACTGCTGGACGCGGAAGTCCGTGCCCCACTCGATGACCGCGAGCGGGGTCTTCCGGAGGTGCAGGGACAGGCGCTGTTCGCTGCGGCGCAGGGCCTCTTCGGCCGTCTTGCGGCCGATCGAGCGGGCCACCTGGGAGGAGACGTATTCGAGCATGCGCTGCTCGGCCGGGCCGTAGGCGTTCGGGTTGCCGTAGTGCTGGACGACCATGGCCCCCAGCGTCTTGCCGCCGACGATGAGCGGGACGCCCAGCCAGACGGTGGAGGGCGCGCCGACGACCTCGACCTCGCCCCGGCCGCGCAGGATGCGGTCCGTGGCCTCGTCGCAGAGGAGGGACCGGCCCGTCCGGATGACGTACTCGGTCAGGCCTTTGCCGGGTTTGACCGGGTCCGGCGGCGGATCGATCTCGTCGACGAAGTAGGGGAAGTGGATGAGGCCGGCGGCCTCGTCGAATATGGCGATGTAGAAGTTGGCGGCCGGCATGACCGTGCCGACGATGCCGTGGACCGAGCCGTAGAGGTCGTCCAGGCCGGCCGAGGCGTCGGCGGCCTGGGCGATCCTGTAGAGGGCGCTCTGGAGCAGCTCGGCCTGTTTGCGGTCGTGGATGTCCTGCATCATGCCGATCATCCGCCGCAGGTCGCGGTCGTCCTCGATGAGGAAGAAGCCGCGGTCGTGGATCCAGCGGTAGCGGCCGTTCTTGTGCTGGAAGCGGAAGTCGACGTCGTAGGTCTCGCGGTTCTTCTCCGACTCCTCGAGGAGCCGGACGGCCTCGTCGCGGTCCTCCGGATGGATGCGCTCGATCCAGGACTCGATGCCGCCCATCTCCTCGGGGGGGTAGCCGAGGACCTTCTCGACGCTGCCGCTCCAACTGATCTCGCCCGTCTCCAGGTCGTAGTCGTAGACGGCCTGGCCCGAAGCGGCGATCAGGATGTCGTATTTCCGGCGCTCGGCGATGTAGGGGAGCTTGCGGTGCCGGTGCTCCGGGGCCGGCGCGGCCGGGGCGGGCGAAGAGGCGGCCGTGGCCTGGGAAGCATGGCCGAAGATCCGCATGTTATCCTCGCCGGTATTGTGCCGGACCCGGCCCCGGAAGGCCATCGCCGGGGAGAATGGAACGGGGGGTGATATTCCGGCCGCCGGCCTCACCGCCGGGGGGGAGGATCAGAGGCGGAGCAGATAGGAGACCTTGAGGGTGACGGAGTAGCCGCCGAGCCGGCCGAAGAGATCGTTGCGCTCGCTCTTCTTGAAGGCCAGCTGGACGACGTTCCCGGCCCCGAAATAGTAGCCGAGCAGGACGTCCAGGCTGTACTGGCGGTCCCGGGTCTCGCCGAAATAGCGGGTGTTGATGAAGAGGCTGCGGGTCATCTGGTAGTGCAGGGCTGTTTCGTAGGCCAGCCCGTTGAAGATCTCGCCGCCCGGGCCGTCGACGGTCTGGCGGACCCAGCCTCCCCCGGCCGACCACTCCAGGTTGGAGCGCGGCCGCAGGGTCAGCTGCCCTTCGACGTTCGTTTCGGCGCCGGGCAGGACCGTCGAGAAATCCTCGTCGCCCGTCTCCGGGTAGACGCCCTTCTTGTCCCAGCCGCCCTCGACGGAGATCTCCTTGATGAAACCGCCGCGCTCCCAGCCGATGTCTAGGTTCCAGCCGTACGTCCGGATGTAGTCCGGCGTCCAGACGAGCCGGCCGTCGGGATCGAGGACCTGGTACTTGCTCCGGCCGAAGGAGAAGCCGCCGTGGGCGTCGACGCGGTTGAAGAGCTCGGACCAGACGAAGATCTCGCCGCCCTGGCCGGTCGGGCGTCCGAACGAGTCCTGCTTGACGGCCCCGCTGACGTCGAAGCTGAGGCGCTTGAAGAGCCCCGTGTTGTAGCGCCAGGCGTGACCGACCATGGCGTCGAACGACTGGATGTCCAACTTGTCGATGAAGCCGGTCTCGATGGCGACCTTGTCCTCGACCCTCTGGAACCCGGCCGTCAGCTGGAGCCCGGCGTCGGGCTCGCGGCGGAAGTTGAGCTGATAGATGCCGTTGCGGGCCGAGCCCTGGCCCCTGTTGTAGGTGCGGGCGGCGAGACCGCTGACATAGTAGAAATCGGCGAAATTAAAATTGACATCGACGGCGATGTTCTGGTTGTCGACGGCCCCGCCGGGCGCGTTCGGGTCCCGCGTCCCGGCGTAATAGACGCCGACCTGGGAGTTCTTGAAGATGTCCTTCTGGACGCGGACGACGCCGAAATAGGAGTCCCGCGCGTCCTCCTCCGGGCCGACCTGGACCTTGTTGACGGCCCCGAGGACGCCGAAGCCGAAGCCGCCGGTCTTGCCCGAGAGCTTGATCGCCCCCCGCGGGCTGTCCACGCGGCGCGAGTAGAACAGACTGGTGCCGCCGCCGTGAAACTCGTCCCCCTCCCCCAAGGAGAAGTACTGGCTGCCTTCGGTGAAAAAGGGGCGGTGCTCCTGCAGGTAATTCTCGTAGGGCGAGAGCCGGTAGATGAACGGGTCGGACTCGACCTCGCTGAAATCGGGGCTGGCGGTGACGTCGAGGTAGAGGTTCGGCCGGATGCCCCACTTGGCGTCGAGGCCGTAGGCGGCCTTCCATTCCGTCTCCCGCCCCGTCTCCGTGTCGTACCCCGACGTCCGGACGCCGGCGTAAGGGAAGAACTCGAGGTTGTAGCCGGGCCGGAGGCCGGCCAGGCCCCGGAGCTCGCCGGCCTGGAGCAGCTCGGGCAGGTCGCGCTTGACGTCGGTCCAGAAATCCGTCTCGTTGAGGCGGTTGATGTAGCGCTCGAAGTTGATCCCCCAGACGTCCAGCTTCTGGGCGGAGAAGCGCAGGGACTTGAAGGGGATGGCCATCTCGGCGCTCCAGCCGTCCGGGCGCATGACGGCCCCGGACTTCCAGATCGTCTCGACGGAGTTCTTCTGGACCCCCTTGGGATTGACCTCGAACTCCAGGCTGGTCCTCTTGTCGTTGTAGGCGTCGATGATGAGCTTGATGGAGTCGTTGTTCTCGTACTCGTTGCGCGGCGTCAGCTCGGCCCAGATCGCCTTCGGCTGCGAGTCCTTCATCAGGAAGGCGAAGTAGAGGTAGTCCTGGTCGAAGGCGGCCCGGACGTACGTTTCCTCGGTGGCCGGGGACCCGTTGCGGGGGTCGTGCTGGAAGAACCCGGAGACCGGCTCGAGGCCCTGCCAGCAGGCGTCGTCGAGGACGCCGTCGATCCGCGGCGGCGGCACCGTCAGGCTTTGAACAACCAGGACCTTGGCCGGCCCTTGGGCGTCCCGGGCGGGGCCGGCGGGGCCTGCGAACAGGCCGGCGGCGGCGCAGAGAAGCAGGGCCGTCAACATCAGGGCCGGGCGGCGGTCAGGGGTCATAAGGCTCTCCTCAGGCGGTCCAGTATACCACGGGCATTTCTTTTGACGATCCGCCGGCCCGGTCCTTCCACGGCCGGGGCCGGACCTTTTCCATGCCGGGCCGGGGCCGGGCGACTAAAACCATGAGAGCCGAGGTGATCATCATGAGGCATCGTTGTCTGAAAGCGGCCGCCGGAGCGGCCTTTCTGTCCGTTCTCTGGGGCGTTCCGCCGGCCCGGCCCGCCCAGGTCGACTTGGGTCTGGCGGTCTCGGACGGCCGCCTGCGGAATTTCTATATCGCCGTGGGAGAGCATTATCGCGTCGCGCCGAGCGCCGTGGTCGACCTGCGGGCCCGCTACCGGCTCGCCGATGAGGACCTGCCGGTCGTCTACTTCCTGGCCGCCCGGGCCCATGTCGGTCCGCAGGCCGTCATCGACCTGCGGCTGGCCAAGCGGTCCTGGTTCGATATCGCCGTCCATTTCCGCCTTTCGCCCGAGATCTTCTTCGTGCCCGTGCGGGTGGAGCGGCCCGGCCCGCCGTATGGCCATGCTTACGGGTACTACCGGAAGCGCGGGCGAGCCGGCGATTGGCGCGGCCTCGTCCTCACCGACCGGGAGGTCGTCGGCCTGGTCAACTTGCGGTTCCTCTCCGAATACCACGGCCTGGACCCCGATGACATCATCTCCCGGCGAAGCCGGCAGGCGAGCTTCGTCCGGATCCACGACGAGATCGGCCGGAGCCGGCCGCACAAGGCCCCGGAGGGACGGGACAAGGGGAAAGGCCACCGGCCCGGGCCGGCGAAGAAAAAGGGCCGGTAATCCTCCCGGTCTTCACCTTAAGGGGTGATTGACCGGCGGGACGGTTAGCCGGATAGTGGGCCCGATAAGACGCAAGGAGCCTCTCCATGGCCAAGATCGCGCTGATCGATTTCAGTCCGGCGGACCGGGACCGCCTGGTCGCCGAAAAATACGACGTCGCCCTCGTCTCGACGGGCCGGGACGAGCCGCTCGACCTGGCCGGCGACACGGAATTCGTCTTCTGCCAGATCGAGGGCGCGGCCGAGGCCGGCGGGCCCGAACCACAGGCCGGTTCTTCCGAGGCCCTGATCGCCCGCGTCCGCGAGGGCCTCCGCGTCGTCTGCTTCATCGGCGGCGGCCCGATGTCCCGGCTGACGGCCATCGTCGGGCCCGTGGACGGGCTCCAGGTCGGGGAAAGCAGCCGGGCCGACGCCGTCGTCTTCAGCCCCCGGGCCCTCTTCCACGTCCCGTTCGAACGGTTCAAACCCTTCATCGCCAAGGCCTTCCGGCTGCTGCCGGAGGCCCTCGGCGAAGGCGTCTGGGAGAAGGACTCCCCGACGAACGGCCGCCTCGAGGTCCTGGCCAAGACCGGGGACGGCGCGCCCGTGGCCATGCTGGTCCGCAAAGGCCAAGGGTATCTCATGTTCCTGCCGTCGTTCGGCCCCAAGAACGTCGACATCGCCGACCATCTTCTCCGGGACAAGCTGCCCCTCGCGGCCGAGGCCGCGGCCGGGGAGGGCGCCGACTGGCTCGACGCCGACGAATACGTCTTCCCCGAGCTCAAGGCCCTGGTCTCCCGGCGCGACGAAGAGAAGCGCCGGTTCGAGGACGTCCTGGCCGACTACGACCGCCAGATCAAGGTCCTCAAGGGCGGCGGCCAGGAGGATTTCCTGCGCCTGCTCGACGGCGAGGGGTCGGCCCTCAAGAAGGCCGTCGTCAACACCCTCCGCTACCTCGGCTGGGGCCGGGTCGTGGACGTCGACCAGTACTGGAAGAACACCATCCGGGACAAGGAAGAGGACGTCTGGATCATCGAGCCGCCCGACCTGGCCGTCGAGGCCGGCTTGCGCAAGGGCGAGCTGGTGCTCGTCCTGGTGCGGGGCGGCAAGAACTGGGCCACGGACGACGAGTGCGCCCTGCTCCAGAAGTACAAGGGCCGCCGGATGCAGGAATTCGACAACACACGCATGAAGGCCCTGCTCGTGGGCAACTACTTCTCCGCGGCCGACCCCAAGGGCCGCGCTTGCCCTTTCTCGGCCTCCCAGATCGAGGAGGCCCAGAAGGACGGCAACGGCCTGCTGACGTCCTACGAGCTGTTCCGGGCCGTCAAGGCCGAGAAGGAGGACCGCGTCGCCAAGGACGCGATCCGCGAACAGATCAAGCTCAAGACCGGCCTGGTCACCTTCGACATCTGAGAAGGGGTCAAACCTAAATTTCTTCAATTTTCGCGCCCTGGCCCTGTCTGATGGCCAGGCGCCTCAGCGCGAAAATTGAAGAAATTTAGGTTTGACCCCTTCCCCTGACCCGGATAGAATTCGCTTCCCCGCGTGCCTCCGGCCGCCGCGAGGAGGAGCTTCCTTGAACCTGACCTGGATCGATTGGGCCATCGTGGCCGTCGTCTTCGCCTTCGTCTTCGGGGCCGTGGTCGTCGTCAAGCCCCTGATGCGGAGCGTCTCCGACTTCCTGGCCGCCGGACGGACGGGCGGCCGCTACCTCATCTCGCTGTCCCAGGGCACGGCCTCGCTCGGGGCCATCACCATCGTCGGCATGCTGGAGATGAACTACATCGCCGGCTTCAACATGCGCTGGTGGGAGATGGCCATGGCCGTCGTCGTCGTCGGCATCAGCGTTTCGGGCTGGGTCCTTTACCGCTTCCGCCAGACCCGCTGCCTGACCATGGCCCAGTTCTTCGAGGTCCGCTACAGCCGGTCGTTCCGGGTCTTCGCCGGGGCCCTGGCTTTCGTCTCCGGGATCATCAATTTCGGCATCTTCCCGGCCGTCAGCGCCCGCTTCTTCATCTATTTCTGCGGCCTGCCCCCGACGGTCGGGATCTTCGGCCTGGCCGTCCCGACCTTCGCCCTGATCATGATCGTCCTGCTCTGGATCCCCCTCTACTTCGTCTTCTCCGGCGGCCAGATCGCCGTCATGATCACCGACTTCCTGCAGGGCATCTTCGTCAACGCCGTCTTCATCGTCATCGTCGTCTACCTGATGATCAAGGTCGACTGGGCCCAGATCTTCCAGGCCCTGGCGGCGGCCCCGGCCAACGCCTCGCTGGTCAACCCGTTCCACACGGGCAGCACCAAGGACTACAACTTCTGGTACTTCTTCATCGGCATGATCGGCGTCATCTACGGCAAGCTCTCCTGGCAGGGGACCCAGGCCTACAACGCCTCGGCCAAGAGCGCCCACGAGGCCAAGATGGGCGACGTCCTGGCCAACTGGCGGGGCATCCCGCAATGGGGCCTGTTCCTGGTCTTCGTGCCCATCGTCGCCTACACCTTCTGGCACGGCCCCGGCTTCGCCGCCGCGGCGGACTCGGTCCGGCCCGTCCTCGACGGCCTGGGCTCGGACGCCCTCCGCAGCCAGCTGACCGTGCCGGTCGCCCTGACCCGGCTGCTGCCCGTCGGGCTGATGGGCGCCTTCGCCGCGGTCATGCTGGCCGCCGCCGTGGGCTGCAACGAGACCTACCTCCATTCCTGGGGCAGCATCTTCATCCAGGACGTGGTCCAGCCCCTGCGCCGCAAGGCCTTCGCGCCCGAGATGCACATCAAGGTCCTGAAGCGGTCCATCCTCGGCGTGGCCGCCTTCAGCTTCGTCTTCAGCCTGCTCTTCCAGCAGAGCGAGTACATCTTCCTGTTCTTCGCCATCACCGGGGCCATCTTCGCCGGCGGCAGCGGCGCGGTCATCATCGGCGGCCTGTACTGGAAGCGCGGCACCACGGCCGCGGCCTGGTCGGCCATGATCTTCGGCGCGGTCGTCGCCGTCGGCGGCATCGTCGTCCAGCAGCTCGTGCCCGGCTTCCCCGTCAACGGCCAGATGTTCTGGGGGCTGGCCATGGCCGGCTCGAGCGTCGTTTATGTCGTCGTCTCCCTGCTGACCGGCCGGGGCCGGTCCTTCGACATGGACCGCATGCTCCACCGCGGGGCGTATCGGGCCCGGGAGGAGTCCGCCGCCGTCGACGCGGCGCCGGTCAAGGGCTGGAAGGTCCTGGGCATGGGCCGCGAGTTCACCCGCTGGGACAAGGTCCTCTACGTCGCGACCTACGCCTGGACCGCCGGCTGGGTCGTCGTCTTCGTCGCCGGCACCGTCCTCAACCTGACCCGCGGCGTCGGCGACGCCGCCTGGATGTCGTTCTGGCGGACCTACACGACGATCTACCTGGCCGTCTCCATCGTCGTCATCGTCTGGTTCTCGGTCGGCGGCCTGGTCGACCTCAAGGCCATGATCGGCAGCCTGAAGGTCATGACCCGCGACCACGCCGACACGGGCTTCGTCGAGAAGGACCGGGGGTGAGGCCGTGGCCCGCTTCGGGGACTTCTCGGACGACGGCCGCGAGTTCCTGATCACCGACGTTCGCACGCCCAGCCCCTGGATCAACTATCTCGAGAACGGCCGCTACTTCGCCACCATTTCCGCCAACGGCGGCGGCATCTCCTACGACCGCAGCCCCCTGCACGGCCGGATCACGCGCTACCGCATCAACGACGTCCCGCCGGACCGGCCGGGCAAGTACATCTACGTCAAGGACCGCGACAGCGGCGAGGTCTGGAGCCTGACCTGGCAGCCCGTCGGCCGCGGCGACGGCGCCGGCTACCGGGTGGCCCACGGCTTCGGCTACACCCGGGCCGAGGCCGAGGTCGGGGGCATCGCCTCGTCGGTCGTCTTCTTCGTGCCCGTCGACGACGACCGGGAGATCTGGAAGGCGGTCCTGACCAACCGGTCCGGCCGGCCGCGGCGCCTGGCCGTCGTCGGCTACGTCGAGCTGGCCCTCGGCCACGCCCTGGTCGACCTCATCAACCAGTGCGACGACCAGCATTTCAACCGGGTCCGCTTCGACCGCGGGCTCGGCGCCCTCTTCGCCACCAAGACCTACTGGGTGACGGAGACCCGCGGCACCCAGCAGCAGGAGAACAAGGAGTGGGACCGCTGGGCCTTCTTCACCGTGAACCGGCCGGTCGAGGCTTACGAGACGGTCCGGGAGCGCTTCCTCGGCCCCTTCCGCGACGAATCCGACCCGGCCGGCCTGGAGACGGGCCTGAGCTCGCGGGACATGGACTGCGGCAACGCCGTGGCCGCGCTGCAGATCGGCCTGGAGCTTCTCCCCGGGGAGTCGGCCGACGTCGTCTTCTCGCTCGGCGTCATCGCCAAGGAGCGGTTCGACGCGGAGAAGGCCGCGGCGGCGGCCCGGTTCCGGAGCGCCGCCGAGGCCGGCGCGGCCCTGGACCGGGTCCGCGAGTCCTGGGACCGCGTCTTCGACCGGGCCCGGGCCGCGACCCCGGACCCCGAGGCCGACGTCTTCCTGAATTACTGGATCCCGTATCAGGCCAAGGTCGCCTTCGACGTCGGGCGCGTGGCCAGCTTCTACTACTGGGGGATCGGCCGCGGCTTCGGGTTCCGCGACACGGCCCAGGACACCATCGCCGTCGTGCTGGCCGATCCGGCCAAGGCCCGGGATAGGGTCGGACTGCTGGCCCGGCAGATGCGGCGGGACGGCCACGTCTATCATCATTTCTACGGCGACGGCCAGGGCGAATTCACCGCCCACTGCGACGATCCGCTCTGGTTCGTCCTGGCCGTGACGGAGTATCTCAAGGAAACGGGCGACCTGGGGCTCCTGGAGGCCCGGGAGCCCTTCCTGGACGGCGGGGACGGCACCATTCTGGAGCATCTGCTGGCCGTGGTCCGCTTCGCCGGGGCCGATCCGGGGCCGCACGGCCTGCCCAGGTTCGGCCGCGGCGATTGGAACGACACCCTCGATTACATCGGCGGCCGGGACGGCGGCGAGAGCGTCTGGGGCGCCATGTTCTACGTCGCCATGCTCGACCGGCTCCTCGAGCTGCCGGCGCGGGCCCTGGCGGCGGACCGGCGCCCCGGGATCCGGGCCCTGCGCGACCGGCTGGTCGCCGCGATCGAGACCCACGCCTGGGACGGCGACTGGTATCTCCGGGCCTTCGGCGAGGCCGGACGGAAGATCGGCTCGAAGGACAGCCGCTACGGGCGGATCTTCGTCAACACCCAGAGCTGGGCCGTCATCGCCGGCCTGCCCGACCGCGGGCGCCTGGCCCGGGCCATGGACAGCCTGGCGGAGCGCCTCGGCACGCCCTTCGGCCCCAAGATCTGCGCCCCGGCCTTCCGGGAGATCGATCCCAAGATCGGCCTGATCACCCGCTGCGTCCCGGGCAAGAAGGAGAACGGGGCCGTCTTCTGCCACCCGGCGGCCTGGGTCGTCCAGGCCTGGTGCCTGCTGGGACAAGGCGGCCGGGCCTTCGGGGAATTCCGGAAGCTGCTGCCGGGGCGGATCGATCAGGCCGTCTTCGCGGCCGAGCCCTACGTCTATTCGCAGTACATCACCAGCGACGAGCACGAGACGGCCGGCCGGGCCAGCCACTCCTGGCAGACCGGCACGGCGGCCTGGATGTACCGGGTGGCCTACGACCACATCCTCGGCCTGCGGCCGGACTACGAGGGACTGGTCGTCGATCCGGTCGTCCCGGCCGATTGGCGAGGCTTCCGGGTCGAGCGGGTCTTCCGCGGCGCCCGGTACGTCGTCGAGGTCGCGAATCCGGACGGGGTCGAGCGGGGCGTCGCGTCGGTCGTGGTCGACGGCCGGCCCAACGTGGGCAACGTCGTCGCGCCGCGGCCGGCCGGCGCGGTCTGCCGGGTCGCCGTCCGGATGGGGAGGAGCGCATGAAGAGGGCCAGCGGAGGCGCGCTGCGCCGGCATCCCGGCAACCCGATCCTGACCCGGGCCGATATCCCGGACATCCCGCCCCGGCTGACCGACGCGACGTCGGTGTTCAATCCGGGCGCCGTCCGGGCCGGCGGGCTGACGACGCTTCTGCTCCGGGTCCAGGCCCGGTCGCGGGAGACGTTCACGCTCGCGGCCGAGAGCGCCGACGGGTTCCGCTTCGTCGTCCGGCCCGGGATCGTGGACTTCGAGGGCCTGGACGCCGTCCGCGAACGGATCTATCACGTCTACGACGCCCGGATCACGCCGCTCGAGGGCGCTTTCTACGTCATGTTCGCCATGGACATGGACGGCGGCTGCGGGCTGGGCCTGGCCCGGACGGCCGACCTGCGGACCTTCCGCTTCCTGGGCCTCGTCTCGGACGACGACGTCCGCAACGGCGTGCTCTTCCCGGAGAAGATCGGCGGGCTGTACCTGCGGCTGGAACGGCCCAACAAGGCCAAGCTCGAAGGCGGCCCGACAACGGGCTCGGAGATCTGGCTGGCCGGCTCGGACGATCTCCTGCGCTGGCGACGCCTGGGGCCGGTCATGGGCGGGCGGTTCCACTATTGGGACGAGTTCATCGGCTCGGGGCCGCCGCCGGTCAAGACGCGGCGGGGCTGGCTCCACCTCTATCACGGCGTGGCCGGCCACTTCGGCAGCGCCAACATCTACCAGGCCGGCGTCTGCCTGCTCGATCCGGCCGACCCCTCCCGGGTGCTGGGCCGGTCGCGGGGCAACATCCTCGAGCCGCGCGAGCCGTACGAGCTCTGCGGCCAGGTCCCCAACGTCGTCTTCCCGTCCGGCTTGGTCGTCGAGGAATTCGACGCCGAGGGGTTCGCCCTGCCGGCGAGCGCCGTCCGGGTCTATTACGGCGCGGCGGACACGTCCGTCGGCGTGGCCGTGTCGACGGTCGCCGAACTGCTCGAGGCCGCGTCCGACGATCCCCAATGGGGCCGGGCCTAGCGTTTTTCGCTTTTGCGCCGGTTTGACCCCATCGGACGGATATGCTACAAAAGAGCTTCGATCCGGCCCGCGGGAGATAACCATGAAGAGAACGGAACGGCATCATCTCAAAGAAGACGAGATGGCGGAAGGCGTCAGCTGGCTCGTCGGTTTCTTTCAGAAATACCGGCGGGAGATCCTGCTCGTCGCCGGGGCGATCGCCGTCGCCGCGCTCGTGTTCGTCGGCCTGCTGGCCGTCCGCGCCCACTCCCGCAACGCCCGGAGCGAGGCCGTCGGCCGGGTGGCCGCGCTGGCCGCCGAGGCCGCGACCGATCCGGCCAAGCTGGCCGATCTCGAGAAGCTGGCCGCCAAGGGCCGGACCGCCCGTTCGGCCTCTCTCGAGCTGGCCCGGCTCTGGGCCGAAAAGAGCGATTGGGCCAAGGCCGACGCCGCTCTGGCCAGGATCCCGGCCTCGCCCAAGGACCTGCTCCACTACCAGGCCGAGGACCTCAAGGGCCAGATCGCCCTGGCCCGCAAGGACTACGACCGGGCCATCGCCATCTACAAGAAGACGATCGACGAAAAGCCCGCCGTCTATCCGCTCGACGCGGCCCTGTTCCGCCTGGCCGAGAGCCACGAGCTCAAGGGCGAGACCGCGGCGGCCATCGACCTCTACAAGAAGCTCCAGACGGATCATCCCCAGTCCTATTTCGGCTACGAGGCCTCCCTCAAGGTCGGCAAGCTCGAGGTCCGGAAATAGGGGGGAAGGCGTTGCCATTTTCCCCTAAAGGGATATAATATCCCCGAAACCCATCGAGGAGGAATTCCATGGCGTTCATCATCACCGAAGAGTGCATCAACTGCGGCGCCTGCGAGCCCGAGTGCCCGAACCAGGCCATCACGGCCGGCGAAGAGCGCTACGTCATCGATCCCGACAAGTGCACCGAGTGCGTCGGCCATTTCGACACGCAGCAGTGCGCTTCCGTCTGCCCCGTCGACGCGTGCGTCACCGACCCCGACCGCAAGGAGACCAAGGAAGAGCTGATGGCCAAGTTCCATAAGCTCACCGGGAAGTAAGCCGACGCCGGCCGGACGATCCCGAAAGAGGAGTGAACCGGTTTCACTCCTCTTTTTTTTCGCCTGCCCATGACCGAGATGGCCCCCCGAACACCGAAGACCTGGCTGAACGCCCTGCTGTTCGGCCTGACCGTCCTGACGACCTGGTTCGCCGGGCTGATCTTCGCGTCGTCGTTCCTGGCCGCGGCCGGCGGGACCGGTCCGGGGCCGGGCCTGTTCGAGCCCCGGGTCGTCTCCATGGGCTTCCTCTACGCCCTGACCCTGCTCGTCATCCTCGTCGGCCACGAGCTCGGCCATTACCTGACCTGCCGCCGCTACGGGGTGCCGGCCACCCTGCCGTTCTTCCTGCCCGGGCCGCCGTTCCTGGGCACGTTCGGGGCCTTCATCCGCATCAAGGCGCCCGTTCCCTACAAGCGCCAGATCTTCGACGTCGGCGCCAACGGCCCCCTGACCGGATTCGTCCTGGCCGTCCCCGTCCTGGCCATCGGCCTGGCCTTCTCCCAGGTCGCCCCCTATGTCCCGACCCCCGACGCCATCGTCTTCGGCGAGCCGCTCCTGTTCCGGCTCCTGAGCGGGCTTTTCTTCGGCCGGATCCCGGAGGGCTCGACGCTCGTCCTGCACCCGGTCGGCTTCGCCGGCTGGGTCGGACTGCTGGTCACGGCCCTCAACCTGATGCCCATCGGCCAGCTCGACGGCGGCCACATCGCCTACGCCCTGCTCGGCCACCGGGCCCGGCTCATGTCGCGGATCATGGTGGCCGGCCTCGTCGTCATGGGCGTCTTCTTCCATCTGACCTGGCTCATCCTGGCCGCGTTCCTCGTCTTTTTCGAGCTCAAGTCGAAGCTGCGGCTCCGTCATCCGCCCGTCGTCGACGAGGACGCGCCGCTCGGCCGGACGAGGACGGTCCTGGCCGTCGCCGTCGCCCTCGTTTTCGTCCTGTCCTTCGTTCCCGACCCGGTCCGGGGCGTCGGATTGCTGGACCTTCTCAAGGGCGGACTGGGGGCGGCCCGATGAGCCGGGCCGGCCGTCCGGCGGCCCCGATCCTCCTCCGGCCGTTATTCACAGTTTGTGTGGAAAAGCTGTGGAAATAGGGGCCCGGACGGACCTGAAAGGCCCGCTCCTGCATGGAGTTAGCGCGGATTGCACAAAAGTTCGTCAGGCGTGCAATTCCCGCCTTTTCAACGAGTTAACAACTTGTTGAAAAGACAAACGTTGTGGCGCTAAAATAGCGGCTGGCCGAAGGAGGCGTTCATGGCCGACCAGTTCCGCGAAGTCGAGGCGGCTTTCGCCCTTTTGCGGGAGAAATTCCAGGCCCAGAAGATCACGCCGCAGGAGTTCGCCGATTCCCTGCGCCAGTTGCGCATCAAGGACGACGACGGGCGTTTCTGGGTCATCGGGGCGGAAAGCGGCAAATGGTACGCCTACGAGAACGGCGAATGGCTCGAGCGCCGGCCGCCGTCCCTGACGGAGAAGAAGGCCATCTGCATCGCCTGCGGCTTCGAGAACGACCTGGAGGCCGAGACCTGCGCCCGTTGCGGCGGCCGGGCCGACGACGACGCCCCGGACGGCCTGATCGGGCCGGACGAGGACGCCGCGCGGTCCGAGGCGGCGGCCGCCGTCGCCGGCGCGCCGGCCGGCGCGATGGTCACCGTCCGGGCCGTCGATGTCATGACCTGCCTGTGGTTCTTCGGCGTCCTCGGGCTTTTCGCCGGCCTCCTGGTCGGGCTCCTGGCCGGCGTGACCGGGCTCTTCGCCGGCTTCGTCGACCGGCTGCCGGGCTTCTTCGTGGAGCATCGCGGCGACATGCTGGGCGGCCTGGCCGGCTCGTTCTTCGGCGGGCTCTTCGGTTTCGCGGCCGGAGCGGCGGGGGGGGCGCTGGCCGCGGTCGTCTCGAACGGGATCCTGTCGCTCGTCGGCGGGGTCAAATTCCGCCGGACCTGATCCGGGCCAGGCCCCAGCCGATCTGCCCCAGCGAGAGGGACTCGTCGTTGGGGGAATAGGCCAGCGGCCGCAGCACCCGGAAGCCCCGGGCCGTCAACCGCCTCTCGGTCGTCGTCAGGAGGCGCCTGTTCAGGAACACCCCGCCGGCCAGGGCGACCTCGTCCACGCCGCGGTCGCGGCGGGCCCGCTCGGCCACGCGGACGATCAGTCCGGCCAGCGAATCGTGGAACCGGGCCGACACGACCGCCGCGGGCTCGCCGGCCCGGACGTCCCCGACGAGCTCGCGGACGAGGGGATCGAAGCCGACCTCGAGCGGCGCGCCCGGGCCCCGGTCGAGGAGGTCGATCCGGTAGCGGCCGCGGGCGGCGGCGCGGCCGGCGGCGGCCTCGAAGCGCATGGCCGCCTCGGCCTCGAACTCGAGCCGCTCGGGCGCGGTCCCGGCCATGAACGAGACGGCGTCGAACAGCCGGCCGCAGCTCGAGACGAGCGGGCTCCGCAGTCCGCCGCGGATCATGCCCAGGACGGCCTGCCGGCGCCGGCGGTCGACGCGCCGGAGGGCGGGCAGGTCGGGGAGGCGGCCGTCGAAGGCCCGGTCCAGCCAGGCCAGGGCCATCCGCCACGGCTCGCGGGCGGCCAGGTCGCCGCCGGGCAGGGGCACGGTCTCGAAGCGGGCGAAGCGCTCGTAGCCGTCGTAATCGGCCAGCAGGAACTCGCCGCCCCAGGCCGCGCCGTCCTCGCCGTAGCCGTAGCCGTCCAGGGCCGCCCCGAGGACGCGCCGTCCGGGCCCGCGGCCGTGTTCGACGAGCGGGGCCAGGACGTGGGCGTAATGGTGCTGGACCCGGAGGTGGGGCAGACCCAGGCGGGCGGCGTAACGGGTCGTCCGGAAATCGGGATGGAGGTCGGTGACGACCGCCGCCGGCCGGGCGTCGAAGAGGCGCAGGAGATGGGCCAGGGTCTCCTCGAAATAGCCGAAGTTGCGGTAGTCGTCGAGATCGCCCAGGAACTGGCTGGTGACGACGTAGCCGTTCTTGTAGAGCGAGATGGTGTCCTTGAGCTCGCCGCCGAGGGCGATCAGGTCCTTGTCGGAGCGCAGGGCCTCGGGCACGGGCTGCGGCGCGGGGACGTAGCCGCGGGCCCGGCGGACGAAGAGCGGGCGGCCGGCGGCGACCTTGACCACGGAGTCGTCGGCCCGCATGGCGATGGGCCGGTCGTGGGTCAGGACGGCCCGGCAGAGGCCCCGCACCCCCTCGGTCTCGTCCTTGGCGATGGGGGCGTCCTTGGCGTTGGAGCTGGTGGCCACGATGAGGTCGAGTCGCTCGAGCAGGAGATGGTGGAGGGGGGTGTAGGCCAGCATGAAGCCGATCTCGTCGAGGCCGGGCGCGACGAGCGGGATGTCGGCGCCGGCCTTCTTGCGCAGCAGGACGATGGGCCGGCGCGGCGAAAGGAGGAGGTCGCGCTCGGCCGGCCCGACCACGGCGTAGCGGCGGACGACGGAGAGGTCGCGGGCCATCAGGGCCAGGGGCTTGGTCCGGCGGGCCTTGGCCCGGCGCAGGCGGGCCACGGCGGCGCGGTCGAAGGGATCGCAGACGAGGTGGAAGCCGCCGAGGCCCTTGACGGCCAGGACCCGGCCGGCGCGGATGAGGGCCGCGGCTTCGGGGACGCCCCCCGGCAGGCGGCGGCCGGTCCGGGCGTCGACGAGCCATAGCCGGGGGCCGCAGACCGGGCAGGCGATGGGCTGGGCGTGGTGGCGGCGGTCGAGCGGGTCCTCGTACTCGCGGCGGCAATCGGCGCACATGGGGAAGCCGGCCATGGTCGTCCGCGGCCGGTCGTAGGGCAGGCTCTTGACGATGGTGTAGCGCGGGCCGCAGTTGGTGCAGTTGGTGAAGGCGTAGCGGTAGCGGCGGGCCCCGGGCGTCCCGATCTCCTCGAGGCACTCGGGGCAGGTGGCGATGTCGGGGGAGATGAAGACGAAGCCGGCGGCCTCGCGGCTGGCCCGGATCTCGAAGCCGCGGCGGCCCTCGGGCCGGGCCGGGCGCTGGTCGAGGCGCTCGATCGCGGCCAGCGGCGGCAGGCCGGCCCGCAGGGCGGCGGCGAAGCCGCGGACGGCCGCGGCCGGGCCCTCGACGTGGATCTCGACGCCCGAGCCGGCGTTCAGGACCCAGCCGTCGAGGCCGAGCCGGCGGGCCAGGCGATAGACGGCGGGGCGGAAGCCGACGCCCTGGACGACGCCGAAGACGGTCAGGCGGGCGGCGGCGCGGCGGGGCGGGGTCACGTCCGCTCCCGGCCGGCCCGGACGGCGGCCCGGGCCCGGGCCTCTTCGCGGCTGTAGGCGCAGCCGCAATAGTCCTGCCGGTAGAGGCCGGCGGCCCGGCTCAGGTCACAGCTCTTCTTGAAGCCGTCCTTCTTCTTGAAGTCCGCTTCGAGGAACGCGACGCCGCGGCGGGCCGCGAACTGGCGGCCCATGCGGTTGAGAACGGGCGCTTTCTTGTGGGGGCTCAAGGTCATGACCGTGGTGAAGGCGTCGAAGCCGTCCCGGGCCGCGCGGGCGGCGGTCCGCGACAGCCGCACGGCGTAGCAGACGTCGCAGCGGCGGCCCTTCTCGGGCTCGGCCCTGAACTTGGCGGTCAGGGCGGTCCAGCCCTCGGGGTCGTAGTCGTCCTCGAGGAGCGGGACGCCGGCGGCGCGGGCGACGCGGCGGGCCTCGTCGAGGCGCAGGTCGTACTCCCCGCGGGGCTGGATGTTGGAGTTGGAGAAGAACCCGGTCACGTCGTAGGCCTCGGCCAGGACGCCGAAAACGTAGAGGGCGTCCGGGGCGCAGCAGACGTGGACGAGCAGGCGGGGCTTGGGCACGACGCTATTTCAGGCGCTCGAGGCGCGTTTCGAGGTCGGCGACGGCCCGGTCGAGGCGGTCGATCTGGAAGTACAGGACGGTCAGCTCCTCGTGGTCGATCCGGGCCGCGTCGAGGATGCGGCCGACGCTCTCGAACAGGGGCTCCATGAGGCGCTTGACGTCGACGATCTTGTCCTGGATGCGGGACTTGGCCTTTTGCCACTCCCGGATCTCCTTTTCGCGGGCCTGGAGCCGGCCCCGGAACTCCTCCTCGATGCGCTGAATGGCGGCGTTGAAGACGCGCACCCGGGCCTCGACCTCCTCGAGGCGGCGGTCCAGGCGATAGCGCTCCTCCTGGAGGACCGGGGCCCGGGCCCGCAGCTCGCCGAGGAGCGAGGCCAGGGCGGCGGCCTTGTCGCGGGCCTTGTCGAGACGGGCCTGGCCTTCGCCGGCCGCGCGGCGGGGATCGGCCTCGATCTGGCGGACGTCCTTTTCGGCCGACGCCAGGCGGGCCTCGGTCGTCTCGATCTCGCGCAGGGACGATTCGAGGGCCTCGAGGACCTCCTGCTTCTTGCTGGCCAGGGCCAGCATCTCCTCCTGGTGCGGCCGGCGGGCGTCCTCCTGTTCGGCGACGAGCTCGCGGAACCGCTGGGCGGCGGCGTCGTGCTCCCGGCCCAGGACCTCGATGCGCGAGTAGACGTCGTGCCAGGTCTTCTGGTGGCGGCCGATCTCCTCGTCGAGGACGGCCAGCCGGGCGCACTCCTCCTCGATGCAGGGCGCCTGGACGTCCTGGTCCCAGGCCCTTTTGCCCAGCTCGCGCCAGAGGGCCGCCTTGCGGTCCCGCTCCCGCTTCAGCTTGGCCTGGATCCGCAGCCGGGTCATGTGGCGGCGGGCGCCGGAGAGGAAGGCGCTGATGCGGCGGCGCAGGTCCTTGTCGCGGAGGAAGATGAAGACGACGAGCAGGAGGATGACGCAGAGGAGGAGCCAGAGCAGCCAAAAGGGGAGGCCTTCGGAGACCTCGGCGGCGGCCGGGGCCTGGATCAGCCGGATCGCGTCCACCCTCCGATTATGACACAGCGGCGCCGCCGCCGCCAAGCCGAGAGAGGGTCATTACCGTCTTTTACCCGGATCCCGATCTCCATTCGGATATCTCCCGGCAGCCCCGCTCCGAGTCGCTCCGCCGGGCTTCCGGCGGTCGCTGCTCGGAATCCGCGCCCGGATGTAGGTTTGATCCCCTCTTATTTGTATTGCTCGAAGAGCTTGACCAGGGCGGCCTTGGTCATCAGCTCGGCCTGACGGAAGCGGATGACGCCCTTGCGGTCGACGATGATCGTGGCCGGGATGTAATCGCCCGGCTCGTAGGCCGCCACCATCTCGGGCGTGGCCAGGGCCACGGGGTAATTGAGGCCCTGCTTGCGGACCCATTCCTGGAGGGCCGCCGCCGGCATGTCGTCGACCGAGAGGCCGAGGATCTCCAGGCCGCGGTCCTTGAGCTCCGTGTAGGCCTCGATGAGGTCCGGGATCTCCCGGCGGCAGGGCGGGCACCAGGTGGCCCAGAAATTGATGACCAGGACCTTGCCCTTGTAGTCCGCCAGGGCCAGGGTGCGGCCCTGCAGGTCCTGGATCTTGAAGTCGGGGGCGTTGACGGCCGGGCCTTCGGGCGCCTTGGAGGCGCACGCGGCGGCCCCGGCCAGGGCCGTTACGGCGACGAGGAGGAGGGGCAGCGCTTTGGCGAACTTGACCATGATCGTCTCCTGCCGGAAAATTAGACAAAGACGATATGAATTATAGTGAAAGAGAAAGAGGGGGTCAAACCTACATTTTTTCGAAAAATGTAGGTTTGACCCCCTCTTCAGATCCGGAAGATCAGCCGGCGGCCTTCAGCAGACGCTCCCAGCGGGCGTCGACCTCGGCCTGGACGGCGGCGATCTGCTCGGGCTTGAGGTGCCGGAACCGGCCCTGGAGCCGGATGTAGTCGTCCACGGGCTTGCGGTCCTTGAGCTTCAGGTTCAGCGTGGTCTTCCCGCCGTCCTCGATCTCGAAGAGCGGGAAGTAGCCGTTCTGGACGGCCATCCGGGC
>CAZNPB010000003.1:0-126690 GCA_964574895.1 uncultured Eubacteriales bacterium | reverse complement strand
TGCAGCGGACGGTGTAGAAGTCCTTGGCGTTGTGCTTGACCTCGCCGAAGTGCTTTTCCAGGACCTTGGCGATGGCGTCGGGGATGGACTGGATCAGCCCGCCCTCGGTGAAGATGGGCTCGGAGCCGCCGATGCCCTTGAGCTGGGCGATGACCTCCTCGGCCTCGACGCCGCTGCGGAGGGAGGTCGAGATGAGCCGGCCGAGGGCCTCGGCGTCGGCCATGGTCGAGTAGCCCGACTTGCCGATCGAGGCGAAGACCTCGAAGGGCTTCTGGTTGCGGAAGGAGATGGTGACGTAGAGGTTGCCGAAGCCGGTCTTGATCTTGTCGGTGACGGAGGGCAGCGAGTCGGGGCGGCCTTCGGGGTGCTTGATCTCGGCGCCGTTCTTGTAGAGGACCTGGCTCTCGCGGCAGCCGTCGCGGTAGATGGTGATGCCCTTGGTGTTCAGGTCCCAGGCCATGCGGTAGGCCTTTTCGACGTCCTCGACCGAGGCCTCGTGGGGGAAGTTGACCGTCTTGGAGACGGAGTTGTCGACGTGCTTCTGGAAGGCCGCCTGGGTCTTGATGTGCCACTCGGGCGCGATCTCGTGGGCGGCCCGGAAGTAGTCCGGCAGCGGCTTGTCCGGGTTCTTCTCCTTCCAGGCGGCGTAGAGAGGATGGACGTCCTTGAGCTCGGAGTCGATGATCTTGGAGACGACCTCGAAGGCGAAGACGGGCTCGATCGACGAGGAGCAGCCGGCGATGCGCGAGATCGTGCCGGTCGGGGCGATGGTGAAGACCGTGGCGTTGCGCATCTTCGCGCCCTTGTAGGCCGATTGGGCGATGGCCGGGAAGGAGCCCCGCTCGGCGGCCAGGTCGCGGGAGGCGGCGGCGGCCTCGGCGCGCAGGAAGCCGGCCACCTTGTCGGCCAGGGCCAGGGCCTTGGGCGAGTCGTAGCGGACCTTCAGGTGCAGGAGCAGGTCGGCCCAACCCATGACGCCCAGGCCGATGCGGCGGGTCGAGCGGGTCATCCTGTCGATCTGCGGCAGCGGGTAGCGGTTGACGTCGATGACGTTGTCGAGGAAACGGACGCCCAGGCGGATGACCGCGGCGAAGCGGGCCCAGGCGAAATGGTCCTTGGCCCGTGGGTCGTGGAAGTTGGCCAGGTTGATGGAGCCGAGGTTGCAGGACTCGTAGTCGTGGAGGGGCTGTTCGCCGCAGGGATTGGTGGCCCGGATGGGACCCAGCCCGGCGGTCGGATTGGCGGCGTTGACGCGGTCGATGAAGATGAGGCCGGGATCGCCGACGGCCCAGGCCGACTCGACGATGAGCTGGAAGACCTTGCGGGCGTCCTTGCGGCCGACGACCGTGCCGAGGTGGGGGTCGACAAGGTCGTAGTCGGCGCCGGCGTCGAGGGCGGCCATGAAGGCGTCGGTGACGGCGACGGAGATGTTGAAGTTGGCGACCGAGGCGCCGTCGAGCTTCATCTGGACGAATTCCTCGATGTCGGGATGGTCGACGCGGAGGATGCCCATGTTGGCGCCGCGGCGGGTGCCGCCCTGCTTGACGGCCTCGGTGGCGGCGTCGATGACCTTGAGGAAGGAGATGGGGCCGGAGGCGACGCCCTGGGTCTTGCGGACGAAGCTCCCCTTGGGCCGGAGGCGGCTGAAGTCGAAGCCGGTGCCGCCGCCCTCCTTGTGGACGAGGGCCGCGTTCTTGACCGTCTCGAAGATGTGGTCGAGGGAGTCCTCGATCGGCAGGACGAAGCAGGCCGACAGGCACATGCCGCGGCCGGCGCCGGTCAGCGTGGGGCTGTTGGGCAGGAAGTCGCGATCGGCCATGACGCGGAGGAAGGCCTCGGCGTACTTGCGGCGGTCGGCCTTGGACTTTTCTGCCGAGGCGATGTAGGCGGCGACGCGGCGGAAAAGGTCCTCCGGCGTCTTGTCGACGAGCTCCCCCTTGTCGTTCTTGAGGAAGTAGCGGGCCTTGAGGATCTTGATCGCGTTGTCGTTGAAACCGCCGGGACCGGACACGTGCGCCTCCGCCTATCGCGAATTTCCCACCCGAGGAGAATAATCCCTAGTGGAATGGTATGGATTATAAAATGCCCGCCGGCAAATTGCAAGAAAAAATTGAATAAGATGGGGGACACAATACCCTGTCCACCATGGAGCCTCGGCAGGCGGAGGAAAGGGCTGTCCGAAACGGGGATCTTCAGGAAAAAGGGTATCACGTCCCGACCTTCCGACAGGGGGGAAAGTGGGGACAGGGTATTGTGTCCCCCATTTTGGTAGAATAGACGCCTTTAAGGAAGGGAGTTCGACCATGGGTGAATGCGGAATCGCGGACAAGCTCGGCCCGGTCGAGATCGCCGAGGGCGCCTGGGTGGCCCCGGGAGCGGTCCTGGTCGGGCGGATCCTCCTGCGTGCCGGCGCCAGCGTCTGGTACGGCTGCGTCCTGCGCTCGGACATGGCCGGGGCCGAGATCGAGATCGGCGAGAACTCGAACATCCAGGACGGCTCGGTCGTCCACGTCGACGCCGCCCTCCCCTGCCGGATCGGGGCCCGGGTGACGGTCGGCCACGGGGCCATCCTGCACGCCTGCACGGTCGAGGACGAGGCGATGATCGCCATGGGCGCCACGGTCCTTTCCGGGGCCCGGATCGGCCGCGGCTCGGTCGTGGCCGCCGGCGCCGTCGTGCCCGAGGGCATGCAGGTTCCGCCGGGCGTCATCGTCGCCGGGGTGCCGGCCAAGGTCCGCCGCGAGACGACGGCCGAGGACCGGTCCCGCCTCGACAACGCCTGGCGCACCTATTGCGCCCTGGCCGGGGTCCACGGAAGATGAGCGCGACGAAAAAGTCGGGACGAGGTATTGTGTCCCCCATCTTGGCGGTGATATTCGACCTGGACGGGACGCTGCTCGACACGATCGAGGACATCACCGAAGCCTCCAATCGCGTCTACGAGCCCCGCGGCCTGGGCCGGTTCAGCGACGACGAAATGAAGACCCTCGTCGGGGAAGGCGCCGAAGAGCTTATCCGCCGGGTCTTCGCCTGGCGCGGCCGGCCGGCCCCCGCCGACGCCGTGGTCGCCGAGATCCTGACGGACTACCGCCGCGAATACCAGGCCTGCTGGCATGTCCACAGCCGCCCCTTTTCCGGCATCCCGGAGCTTCTCGCCGAATTGGCCCGCCGCCGCGTCCGGACGGCCGTCCTCTCGAACAAGGCCCAGGCCTTCACCGCCGCGATGGCCGGATCGCTCCTGGCCCCCCACCGCTTCGATATCGTCCGCGGCGCCCGGCCGGGCGTGCCCCTCAAGCCCGACCCGACCGCCGCCCTGGCCATCGCCGCCGAGCTCGACGTCGCGCCCGCCGCCTGCGCCTTCGTCGGCGACACCAACGTCGACATGGCCACGGCCCGGGCCGCCGGCATGCTGGCCGCCGGAGCCCTCTGGGGCTTCCGCACCGCCGAAGAGCTGCGGGCCAACGGCGCCGATGTTCTCCTCGAAGCGCCCGGCGACCTGCTCCGCGCCCTTTAGCTCCCGTCCCCTACTTTTCGAACTCCTCGCGTCCGACCAGCCGCGTCAGGATGTGGCGGACCGTGTAGCCCGGGATCTTCGGCGCCGCGCCCCCGCTCGCCGCCGCCGGCAGCCGCGTCTCCGTGACGACGTGCTCGTCCATGGTCACCTGCCGAACCCAGCGCCGGGCCAGGTCGACGTAGATATCGCCGCCGTACTGGGAGCCGCCCTCGGTCACGATCTCGCCGCCGCCTCCATCGCCGCCCCAGGGCATGATCATCTTCAAGGTGCTCTCGCCCGAATCATAGCCGACGATGGCGCAGGCCGCCCCGTCGACGAGCCCGACGCCCTTGAAGGTCAGCCGGACCTCGCCGTTGCGGAAGACCGAGCCCTTCTTGATCCCGCTCCCCAGATCGACCGGCGGCTCGGAGAAGGCCGAGGCGTGCCGGACCGTCTGTCCGATCGCCGTCAGGTCCTGGATGCCGCCCCCGCCCGCCGCCGGCCGGGCGAACTCGTCGTTGAAGGCGTGGAAATCGATGAAGCTGTTGTAAACGGGGTAGTTGCCCGCCGGCGGCAGCTTCCGGCCCTCGTCCGTCACCAGCTCCTCGAACTGGTCGTGCGGGATGCCCAGGACCTGGCCCTTCTCGTCCCGCCCGTCGGCGCTCTTGCGGAAGACGTAGCTCCAGCCGGCGAGCGACGGGATCGTTTCGGCCCGGCCGCCGCTCCCCGTCTCCACGCCGAACTCGCGCACGGTGCATTCGTCCCCGCCCTTGCCGGAGAGAGCCGCGGGAACGATCTTGAGCTTGAGCGTGTAGGTCTCGATGCCGGTCCGCCGGCCGTCGAACCCGAAGTGGACGAACTCGGTCCGCTGGATGTAGTACCGGACCTGGGGCTCCAGCGGCCCGGCCAGGTCGAACCGGGCGGCCAGGCCGGCCAGATCCGCCGGGACCTTGACCGCGGCCTGCCCCTTCCCGGCCTCGACGCCTTTCCTTCCGACTCCGGCCGGTCCGGCGCTCAACGCCGCGGCCAGCGTCGCGACGGCCGCCAGCGTCAATAGGCCCGCCCTATTCGGATTTCCGATACCCATGGTCGCCTCCATCTTCGGGGATCCGCGTCACGCCCGCTATTATAAGCCACGACGCCGTGCGATGCGCCCCCCGGCCCGCGCCCTTCGTCCCGATGGGGTCAAACCTACATTTCACCTAAATCCTCTTTAAGACATTTCCCGGAAGCCAGGCTTCGTGCTGCTCCGCTAGGCTTCCGGCGGTCGCTCCTCCGAATCCGCTCCCGGATGTAGGTTTGACCCCATCTTTGGTTCGACGCGATCGCGCCCCGGTTTGACGCCGCCCGCGGACTTATTAGATGATTGGTCCCGGCGCGCCCGACACATGGAGGTCCCGATGAAAAAAGCCGTCGTTCTCCTCATCGCCATCGCCGCGGGCTGGCTGGCCGGGACCGTCGTCCCGCTCCCCCTTTCGGGTCTCCGCGCCCTGCCTTCGTCGGCCGGCCTTCTCTCCTCCACCGCCTCCGCCCCGGCTTTCGCCCCGCTCTCCGCCAACCTGCCCTTCGCCGCGGTGCCCGACGTCCGCCAGAGCACGGACTACACCTGCGGCGCTTCGGCCCTCCAGGCCGTTCTCGCTTACTGGGGGATCGAAGAGCGCGAGGACCGGCTGGCCGCCCGCCTCCGCAGCACGCCCGAACAGGGCACGCACCCCGAGGACATCGTCCGTGGCGCCCGCGAGCTCGGCCTGACCGCCGACCTCCGCGAGGGCCTCGGGCTGGCCGACCTCGAGCGCGCCCTGGCCGAGGGGGCCGCCGTCATCGTCGACCTCCAGGCCTGGCGCGACCGCGCCGACATCCCCTGGACCGAGACCTGGGAGGACGGCCACTACATGGTCCTCCTGGGCCTGGATGCCGCCAACCTCTATTTCGAGGACCCCTCCCTGCTCGGCGCCCGCGGCGTCATCTCCCGGGCCGAGTTCGTCGACCGCTGGCACGATTACGAGGGCGATTCGCCCCTCGATCCGTCGGACCGGTCCTACGTCCACATGGCCATCTTTCTCCGGTCCGACCGCCTCGTCCCCTCCCGCCCGGCCGCCTTCGAGCCGGTGCGCTGACCGGCCCTTCCGGTCCCCCTTCCGGTCCCTTTTTCGCCGCGGCCAGCCCCTCATCGGGCCCCCTCTCTCCTGGGGTCAAGGGAGGGGACGGATATTCCCCCCCCCTTTCACCCCCCGCGGCGATGGACGCCCGTCCGGGCTGTCTTAAAATCGGACCCGTAGAAAGAATCGCCAAGCCCTTCGGAGCGTGAGAGGACCGGATCGAGATCGCCCATGAGCGAGAACAGGAAGGACAAGCGGATCGCCGAGGAGAACCGGGTGGCCATCGAGCTGCCCGGGCCCTCCCCCGCCGAAGAGCCGCGCCTCGTCCACGCCCTGACCAAGGACATCTCGCTCGGCGGCGCCCGGATCGTCACCAACCACTTTTTCGAGGTCGGGTCCTCGCTCCGCATGACGCTCTACCTGTCCAAGTCCAAACAGATCGTCAAAGCCCGGGCCGACGTCCGCTGGAACCGGATGGTCGAGGACGGCCTCTACGAGATCGGGGTCGAATTCGAGCACGGCATCCCCACCGGCGTCCTGGTCCTCATCAATCATCTCTACGGCAAGGGACAAACCGCGCCCGCGCCCGCCCAATCCTGAAGGAGGTCCCCTCATGAGCCCGCACCCCGAACCCCGCACCGAGCAGGCCGCCATCCTCGACGATATCGAGAAGCGCGTCCAGGAGATCTTTTCGGCCCAGAAGTCCGAGGTCGAACAGTCCCTCATCGAGCGCATCAACCGGGAAAAGGAAGAAGCCCAGCGGCGCATCGCCGCCGTCAATCGCGAGTTCGTCCAGGTCCGCAGCCTGCTCGAAGAGCACAAGGCGGTCATGTCCGAGCTCCAGACGACCGAGGAGCACCTCCGCGGCGAGATCCGCGGCCACTTCGAGCGGGCCGTCAACTACCAGAAGATGATGGAGAACGCCGCCGTCCTGGCCGGAGGCGAGCTGGAAAAGATCGGCGGCCTCAACGAGGAGATCGAAAAGGTCCGCGTCCGGGCCGAATCCGAATACGCCGGGCTCAAAGAACAGCTGTCCGGCTACGCCGGCATCATCGCCCAGCTGCCCGTCCCCGCCGCCAAGAGGGAGAACGAGGTCGACTGGCTGACCGAGATCGGCAAGCTGCGCCAGGTCCGCGACCTGCTGGCCACGCTGCGGCCGGCCGGTCTGGCCGACGCGGCGGGCGACGACGCCGAACCCGGGGCCGACGCCGCGCCGAGCGCCCTGGCGACGGAAACGGCCGAAGAGCTGGCCGCGTCGCTGGGGGTCATCGGTCCGGCCGACGAGCCCTACCACAACGACGTCGAGCTCTCCCCCGACAATCCGGCCCGGGCCGACTTCCCGGCCCCGCCGGCGATCGAGGAGGCCGTGGCCGAGGCCCTCGAGGAAGCCGCCGCCGAGACTGAGCCGGCCGCCTGCGAGGCCGCCGACGCCCCCTCCGTCCCGCCCGCCGCCGAGGACGCCGCCGCCCTCGAAGGCCTGGAGCGCTATCGCCGGACCGAACCCGTCGTCAACGGCACCGAGCTGGCCTTCTACGCGTCGGAAGCCGTCTCCCTGCTCGACGCCCGGGCCTTCATGGCGGTCGTGAACAAGGTCGTGGACGGCGCCCAGCAGCTCCACGGCCAGCTGACCCGGACGACCTCGGTCAAGGACCTCTTCCTGCTCAAGCAGGAGATCCTCAATCAGCAGGAGGTCCTGCGCAAGGTCTTCTTCCGCATCGTCCGCTTCTGCGACAAGGAGGACGGCCGTCTGCCGCACTCCCTCGACGAGATCATCGGGACGCGCGGGCTCAAGGACGTCATCGAGCGACTGACCATGGCCAACTGGAGCGATCCCTCGGACTTCCGGCCCTTCTTCATCGAGCTCAAGGCCATGAAGCGGGACTTCGACGTCCGGACGGGCGTCGACGGCTACCTCCGCTCCGTCCTCGACGAGGTCGAGGGCCGCGAGAACTAGGCCCCGCCGCCCCGGGGCCGTCCGGTCAGATGATCTCCAGGGCGTCCCGGTCCGGCAGCTTGGGGAACACGGCGTGCGGCTCGGCCTGGTACCAGAACGCCACCGAGGCCATGTCGTCCTGGAGCGGCAGATAGCGCCCGCCCGTCCGCCAGCCCAGCGCCTGGATGGTCACCTTGAGGTCCTGGTCGAAGCGGACCGGGTCCATGATGTGCCAGCGGTAGAGGCCGAATCTCTGCATGACCTGGTAGTGGCCGTCGCCGCGGATGACCTGCGGCAGGCCCGCGTAGGGCGTCGTGAACTCGCGGTACTGGATCGAGCCGTCCGGGGCCTTGGCGTCGAAATCGTAGGAGCCGCAGAAATAGTCCTCGGTGCCCGTGTAGGCGATGCTCGGGAATTTCGAGTCGCCGTCCAGGAAGAACTTGAGCTCGCCCTCGCCCCACCAGCCGTTGTTGTGGACGCCCCAAGCCATGTAGGTGCCGACGTAGTGGCCCCGGCCCTTGACGCCGTCGAGGATGGTGTAGACGTCCTTGTAGGGCAGCGGGTTGACGCGCCGGAACTGGGCGTGGAAGTAGGCGGCGTCGTCGGGCACGTCGGTCAGGGTGTAGTTGACCTGGTAGTAGACGGTGAATTGGTTGGCCGTCGCCGGCTCGCCCGGCCGCGGCTTGGCCCCGATGTTCTCGAGGGTCATGCGGAAGCCCTTGCGGAAAGGCATCTCCCAGTAGCAGTTGAAGGCGCTGCCGGGATTGACGCAGACGGGCAGGGACGAGATCTGGGCGTACTGGCCCCAGCCGCAGGCGAAGAAATCGCCGACGGGGCACTCGACCGAGGGCTCGGTCTCGCCGTCCCAATAGATGCGCAGGATGGCGTGGCGCCAGCTGCCGGCGGGCGTCAGCCAGATCTGCTGGATAGCCCCCTCGCCCTTGACGTCGGCCATGACGAACGTCTCCCCGGCCGGGACGCGGACATAGGGCGAGACTTTCCAGCCCTGGCCCAGGTCGCGGGCCGCGCCCATGGCCGGGCCGTCGGTGGACATGCCGGCCTGGCCCTTCTCGCCGGTGAAGTTCTCCGGGCTGATGGACCGGGTCTTGGCCTTGGACAGCCGCGACAGGGAGCCCAGGCCCATCCCGAGCCCGTTGAAGCCCTTGGCCTTGTCCTGCTGGGCCGCGGCCGGCAGGACCGCCGCCAGGGCCAGCAGCGCCAGCCCGATCATCGTAACGGACGCGTGTTTCATGATCCCTCCTATGAGATGCCCGGTCATTCTAATCAATTAAAACGTGGGACACAATACCGTGTCCCGACTTTCCCGCCTGAGGAAAAGTCGTGCCATATTGAAAAAAGGGGACACCGTATGGTGTCCCCCATTCTGCAATCGGGGCCGACTAATTCGATGGATTAATTTCGCCGGCCCATTGTATCATGCGATAAAGGCGGTCGGGCCGCCTGGGAGGACCTTATGGATCATCCACTTTTCGATCGATCGAAGATAGCCGGACGGGCCATTCCCGCCATCGCCGTCCTGATCCTGCTCGCCGCGGCCGGCCTCTACGCCGTGGTCGCGGACCGGCCCTGCCCCCGTTCCGCCGCCCCGGCGGCGGCCGCCGCCTCGTCAACGTTGGACACCGCATCGCCGGAGGCGCCGCCCCTGACCGCAGCCGATCCGGGGTCCCCCCAGGACAAGGCCGCCCGGGACGCCGTCGACAAGCTCATCGGCGAGCAGAAGTTCGAGGCCGCCGCGGCCGAATGCGCCCGCCTCCGCGGCGAGGCCCGCCGGCGCGGCGACACGGCCCTCTGGACCTGGACGCTGATCCGCGAGGGCCAGCTGCGGACCTCGCTCCACGGCTACGAGACCGCCGTCCGTTTCTTCAAGGAGGAAGCCTGGCCCGACTCCCCCGTCGAGCGGGACATGCTCAACCTCTTCTACGCCAATTCGCTCGTCACCTACTATCGAGCCTATTCTTGGGACATCAATCAGCGCGAGACCGTCGAATCAAAAGGTCCCGTCGACCTCAAGTCCTGGACCCGCGACCAGATCTTCGGCGAGGCCTGGACCGCGCTCCTCCTCGCCTGGAAGGACCGCGACAGCCTGGCCGCCCGCAAGCCCGGCGAGTTCCCCGACTTCTGGAGCCCGGGCGACTACCCGGCCGGGGTGCGCGACTCCCTGCGGGACGCCGTCATCTACCTCATGGGCCAGCTGACCGCCGACACGGCCTTCTGGACGCCGCGCCAGTCGAACGAAGCCTGGCTTGTCGATCTGCCGAAACTCCTTTCCCGGGCCGGCCGCGCCAAGCCCGCCGAGGCCGCCGATGTCCTCGCCTCCCCGACGGCCCACCCCCTCGAGAAGGTCGCCGCCCTCCTCGGCGAGCACGAGTCCTGGAGCCGCCGCAACGACCGTCCCGCGGCCGCGCTCGAGGCCCGTTTCGTGCTCACGGAGGCGCTCTACAGCGCCTTCGACGAGGAGGACGACCTGGCCCTCCTCCGCCAGCACCTGGCCGAGTTCCTGTCCTCCAACCGCAAAGACCCCTGGTGGGCGATGGGCCAGGCGCTCCTGGCCGGATACACGCGCAACGAGGACGCCCTCGACGCCAACGTCCGGGCCCGAAAGCTCGCGCTCGAGGGCCTCGAGCGCTACCCCGGCTCGCCCGGCGGTCAACGCTGCCTCAGCATCGTCAAGTCGATCGAGGCCCCGGAATACTCCGTCGAGGCGATGAGGCTCGACGCGCCGGGCCGCCGCTCGGTCCTCGTTACGCACCGCAACCTCGGCCGCCTCTTCCTCCGCGCCTACGCCCTCGACATCGACGCCCTCATCGGGGCGGCGAAAGACTATTCCATCCTGCCGCGCTGGCGGGACGCTGAGCGGCTCGTCGATGAGAAGACGCCGGCCGCCTCATGGCGGACCGAGCTGGCCATGACCGCCGACTTCCGCAGCCACGATACGTACGTGGACCTGCCCGGAAAGCTCGCTCCCGGCCTTTATCTCGTCGCCGCCTCGGCCCGCGAGGATTTCGAGGAATCCGGGAATCGGCGGATCGGCCTCGGCGTCGTGGTCGGCGACCTCGTCCTGGTCAAGCGCGAAGGCGCCGGGCCGGCGGCGGGCGCCGGCGGGACTGAGGTGCTGGCCCTCTCGGGCGCCACGGGCCGGCCGCTGGCCGGCGTCACGGTCGACCTCTATGCCTTCAATTGGCGCAAGGGCCACACCCGGATCGAGACGAAGACGACCGGCGCCGACGGCCGGGTCTGGTTCAGCCCGACCGGCCGCAACGGCTCCTATTTCCTTCTGGCCAAGAAGGGCCGGGACATCGCTTTCGACGCCGACTCCGTCTATTTCGGAGAGTCGGAGACGCCCCGCGACGAGCGGAGCACCCTGCTTTACACCGACCGGTCGATCTACCGGCCCGGCCAGAAGCTCTACTGGAAGGTCCTGGCCTACAAGGGCCAGACGGACCTGGGGCGGGTCGCTCCCGACGCCGGCGCGGCCGTTTCGGTCTGGCTCGAGGACATCAACAACCAGCGCGTCGCCCAGGCCTCGGTCTCGACCAACGCGTTCGGCACGGCCAGCGGCGAGTTCACGATCCCGGCGGCCGGCCGCCCGCTCGGCCGCTGGGAGCTGCGCTCCTCCCCCGACGGGGCCGCCGCGGTGCGGGTCGAGGAGTACAAGCGGCCGACCTTCGAGGTCGCGATCAAGGACCCGGACAAGCCGCTGCGGCTCAACCAGCCGGCGGCGCTCAAGGGCGAGGCCCGCTACTATTTCGGGCTCCCGGTCACCGGCGGCCAGGCGGTCTGGCAGGTCCGGCGCGAACCCGTCTATCCGCGCTGGTGGTGGGACCGGGCCGATACGGCCGCCCAGACCGTGGCCGGCGGCCGGGCCGCGATCGACGCCGACGGCACGATCGCCGTGTCCTTCACGCCGCGCGTCGACGAGAAGAAGGGGGCCGCCGATTCGGGCCTCTCCTATCGCTACACCCTGTCGATCGACGTCACGGACGAGGGCGGCGAGACGCGCTCGGCGGAGCGATCGTTCCGGCTCGGGTTCGTCAACGTGGAAGCGCGGGTGGACGCGGAGAGCGCCTTCCTGCGGGCCGATGCCGGGGGCCGCTTCACGGTCACCAGGGCCGACCTCGACGGCACGCCGAAGGCCGGCCAGGGCGTCTGGCGGGTCGTGCGGCTCGTCGGGCCGGAGCGGACCCTGCTGCCGGCCGACCAGCCGGTCGGGATCGCGCCCGGCTCGGGCGATCCCGCCTACCCGCCCACCCCGGGCGACCTTCTGAGGCCGCGCTGGGACGGCGCCACCTCGCCCGACGAGATCCTGCGCCTATGGCAGGCGGGAGCGGAGGCGGCCCAGGGGACGGCCGATCACGACGCCCAGGGACGGGCGAAGATCGACGTGCCGGGCCTCGCGGCCGGGGCCTACCGCCTGCTCTACCAGACCAAAGACGATTTCGGGGCGGTCTGCCGTGACAGCCTGGATTTCCTGGTCGCCGGCCGGGCCAAGTCCGCCCTGAAGCTGCCGCTCGTCCTGCGGGCCGAGAGATCCGCCGTGACGGTGGGCGGCCAGGCCCTCTTCCTCGTCGGGGGCGGCTGGAGCGGCCAGCCCGTGCTCTTCGAGACCTTCAACGGCGGCCAGCTCTCGGCCAGGCGCTGGATCGAGACCGGCAAGGACGACGGCCTCATCACGGTCCCGGTCACGGAAGACATGCGGGGCGGCTTCGGCGCCCGGGTCACGTCCGTCCGCGACCACCAGCTCATGACCGCCGAGGCCTCGGTCTACGTGCCCTGGGACAACAAGGAGCTGGGGCTCTCGTTCGCCACCTTCCGCGATAAGCTCGTCCCCGGCGGCCGCGAGACCTGGCGGGTCACGGTCAAGACGCCGAAGGGGACGCCGGCCGAGAAGGGGGCGGCCGAGCTGCTGGCCTATATGTACGACCGGAGCCTGGACCTGTTCGCCCCGCACCGGCCGCCGCGCCTGTCGGGGCTCTACCCGAACCAGACGGGAACACGGGCCTGGGACACGGGCCTGGGCCGGGCCCAGGAGATGTTCTCGTCCAGCTCGGGCTGGAGGGACGTCCCCGGCTTCCCGACCTTCAGGCCCGACCGGCTCTTCTCGTTCAGCGGGTACGGCATCGGCGGACCGGGGCAGCGCTACGAGGGCAAGGTCCTCGGCGGCGTCGTCGGCGGCGCCGTCGGCGCGGTCCAGAAGGCCGACGTCGTCGTCGAGGCGGCGGCGCCTCGGATCGACGTCAAGTCGACGGTGCGGTCGGAAAACCGGGAAGCGGAGGCGCCGCCCCCGCCTCCCCCGGCCGCCCCCGAAGCGGGCGTCGAGCTGCGCTCGAATTTCGCCGAGACGGCCTTCTGGCAGCCGCACCTGTTGACGGGCGGCGACGGCACGGCGACCATCGAGTTCGTCGTGCCCGATTCGGTCACGGGCTGGCGGGTCTTCGTCCACGGCGTGACCCGGGACCTCGAGGGCGGCACGCTCGAGGCCGAGACCAAGTCGGTCAAGGACCTCATGGTCCGGCCCTACCTGCCGCGGTTCTTCCGCGAGGGCGACCGGGCCGACCTGCGGGTCCTGGTCAACAACGCGGGCGCCGCGGCGCTGGCGGGCGAGGTGACGCTCGAGATCACCGACCCGGCCACGGGCGAGAACCTGGCCCCGGCCTTCGGCCTGCCGGCGACGGTGCAGGCCCGGCCGTTCAAGGTCGTGCCGGGCGGCGGGACGCCGGTGACGTTCGCCCTGGCGGCGCCGGCCCGGGTCGGCACGGTGGCCTTCAAGATCATGGCCAAGAGCGGGACGCTGGCCGACGGCGAGCTGCGGCCGCTGCCGGTGCTGCCGGGACGGATGCACCTCGTCCAGTCGCGGTTCGCGACGCTCAAGCCCGGCAGGACGCGGGAGCTGCGCTTCGACGACCTGGCCAAGACGGACGACCCGACGCGGCTCAACGAGCAGCTGGTGGTCACGGTCGACGCCCAGCTGTTCTACGGCCTCATCGAGGCCCTGCCTTACCTCGTCAACTACCCGTACGAATGCACGGAGCAGACGCTCAATCGGTTCCTGTCAACGGGCATCCTGACCAGCCTCTACGACAAGTACCCGGCGGTCGGGCGCATGGCCAAGGAATTGAGCAAGCGCGAGACCGTCTACGAGACTTTCGACGGGGCCGACCCCAACCGCAAGATGGCCCTGGAAGAGACGCCCTGGCTGGAGACGGCGCGGGGCGGCAAGGACGCGGGCCTGGGCGTCGAGAAGGTGCTCGACCCGCGCGTGGCCAAGGCCCAGCGGGAGGCGTCGCTGGCCAAGCTGCTGAAGGCCCAGACGTCGCTCGGGGCCTTCCCCTGGTGGCCGGGCGGGCCGCCGTCGCCGTACATGACGCTCTACATCGTCAGCGGCCTGTCGAAGGCGGTCGAGTTCGGGGTCGAGGTGCCCAAGGACGCGGTCGTTGAGGCCTTCGCCTACCTGCACCGCCACTATCTCGACGAGCTGGTGGCCGATCTCATGGCCCACGACAGCGGCTGGGAGTTCGTCACCTTCCTCAACTACGTCGTCGGGAATTTCCCGGACGCGTCGTGGACCGGCGGGGTGTTCAAGGACGAGGAGCGGGCCCGGATGCTGGTATTCTCGTTCAAGCACTGGAAGGAGCACTCGCCGTATCTCAAGGGCTATCTGGCGCTGACGCTCAAGCGGGCGGCCCGGGCCAAGGACGCGACGCTCGTCTGGGACAGCGTCATGGACAGCGCCAAGACGACGGAGGACGGCGGCACCAGCTGGGCCCCGGAGGACCGCGGCTGGCTGTGGTACAACGACACCATCGAGACGCACGCCTTCGCCTTGCGGACGCTGATGGAGCTCGAGCCGAGGGACGGGCGCGGCGAGGGCCTGGTGCAGTGGCTCTTCCTCAACAAGAAGCTCAACCATTGGAAATCGACGCGGGCGACCTCGGAGGTCCTCTATTCCGTGGCCTGGTTCCTGAAGAAGACCGGGGCGCTCGGCGGGCGGGAAACGGTGACCGTCGAGACCTGCGGCGCCAAGACGGCCTTCGCCTTCGAGCCGGACGCGTATACCGGCAAAAAGAACCAGCTGGTCGTCGCCGGCGACAAGCTCGACCGGATGGGGAAGGAATGCGCAACGGTCAAGGCGACCAAGGGCGGCCCGGGACTGGCTTTCGCCAGCGCCACCTGGCACTTCAGCACGGAGAAGATGCCCGAGAAGGGCGACGGCGACCTGTTCGCGGTCGAACGGACCTACCTCAAACGGGAAAAGAAGGGCGACGAGGTCGTGCTCAAGCCGCTGGCCGAGGGCGCGGCCCTGGCGGTCGGCGACGAGATCGAGGTGCGCCTGTCGATCCGGGCCCGTCACCAGGCCGAGTACGTCCATTTGCGGGACCCGAGGCCGGCGGGCTGCGAACCGGTGGCGCTGGCGTCGGGCTACAAGTGGGACCTGGGGCTGGGGCGCTACGAGGAGATCCGGGACAGCGGCACGAACTTCTTCATGGAATGGCTGCCGCAGGGCGAGTACACCCTCAAGCACCGCATCCGTTGCGCCATGGCCGGGACGTTCAAGGCCGCCCCGGCGACCCTGCAATCCATGTACGCGCCGGAATTCGCGGCCTACTCCGCCGGCGCCCTGCTGACGATCAGGTAATCAAGATGGGGTCAAACCTACATTTTTCGAAAAAATGTAGGTTTGACCCCATCTATCTTATTGATTTTGCTTGGCGGCGCGGGCGCCAAGCTCGTTCTTGATCTGGGTCGTCGAGATGCCCTCGGTCCGCGGCAGGTAAACGACCTCGCAGTAGGGCGCCAGGAAGTCGAACTTGCCTTTCCAATCCTCACCGATGACGAAGACGGCGCAGTGGTGCTTGACGACGTCATCGACCTTCTGCTCCCAGCACGTCTCCGGGATGACCTCGTCGACGTACTTGATGGCCTCCAGGATCTGCTTGCGCTCCTCGTAGGCGTAATAGGTCTGCTTGCCCTTGCCGGCCGTGAACTCGTCGGTCGAGAGGGCCACGATGAGGTAGTCGCCCAGGGCCTTGGCCCGCCGGAGGATATTGATGTGGCCGCGGTGGATGAGGTCGAAGGTGCCGTAGGTGATGACCTTCTTCATGGGCCTATCTTAGACCCAAGCCCGCCCGGTTGACAAGTTCCCCGGCGGCGCTTACCATCCGCCCATGAGCATGCTCCCCAGAACCCGCGCCCCAAGAGCCCTTCCCCTTTGCCGCTATCGCCAGGTCCGCCCGGCCGTCCTCTTCGCGCTGGCGGCGGCCGTCCTAGCGGCCCTCGCGCCGGGCCCGACCGCCGCGGCCGCAGCCGACCGGTCCGCCGCCCGCCCGGCTCAGGCCGCCCCGGCGGCCGCGCCCGCCGACACCCCGGCCCCCTCCCCCGCCGCGGTCCTGCCGCCGGGCTTCGACGCCCTGGTCGCTCGCGTCATGAAGGCCTTCGACGTCCCCGGCCTGGGCCTCGCCGTGGTCAAGGACGGCCGCGTCGTCCTGGCCAAGGGCTACGGCGTGCGCGAGATGGGCCGGCCCGCCCCGGTCGACGCCCGGACGCTCTTCGGCATCGCCTCCAACACCAAGGCCTTCACGGCCACGGCGCTCGGCCTTCTCGTCGAGGAGGGCAAGATCGAATGGGACGGCCAGGTGACGCGCTATCTCCCCTGGTTCCAGATGTTCGATCCCTACGTCACGCGCGAGATGACCGTCCGCGACCTGCTCGTCCACCGCAGCGGCCTGGGTCTCGGCGCCGGCGACCTGCTGCTCTGGCCGGAATCGAGCTACACGCGGCGCGAGATCGTCGGCCGCCTCCGCTTCATCCGCCCGGCGACGAGCTTCCGCAGCGCCTACGCCTACGACAACATGCTCTACGTCGCCGCGGGCGAGCTCATCGAAGCCGTCAGCGGCCTGACCTGGGAGGACTTCATCGTCGAGCGCATCTTCAAGAAGGCCGGCCTGGCCTCGAGCCGGCCGCGCCACTCGGCCGCCCTGGCCGCCTCGCCCGACGGCAACGTGGCCCTGCCGCACGCCCTGGCGGACGGCCGGCCGACGCCGTCGGCCGTCGACGAGAACGACAACATGAACGCCGCCGGCGGCATCCTGTCCTGCGCCGACGACATGGCCCGCTGGATGAACCTCCACCTGGCCGCCGGCCGCCTGCCCGACGGGACGCGCCTCTTCGGGGAGCGGACGGAGCGCCAGCTGACGGCGATCGTCACCCCCATTCCCATCGGCGAGCCGGCCCCGGAGCTGGCCGCCCAGCGCATGAACTTCAGCGGCTACGCCCTCGGCTTCCGCGTCAACGACTACCGCGGCCGCCGCCTGGTCAGCCACACGGGCGGGCTCTCGGGCTACGTCTCGAAGATCGTCATGGTCCCCGAGCTGGGCCTGGGCGTGGCCGTCCTGACCAACCAGCAATCCGACGAGGCCTACAACTCCGTCATCTACGCCGTCCTCGACCGGGCCTTGGGCGCCCCGGCCACCGATTGGGCGTCCGCCTATCTCCAGGTCCGCGACCGGGCCCGGGCCCGGACCGCCGACACGCTGCGGGCGGCCGAGGCCAAGCGCGACCGCTCCGTCCCGCCGTCGCTCCCGCTCGCCGCCTACGCCGGGGCCTACGAGGACGCCTGGTACGGGCCCGTCGACGTGACGGTCGAGGGCGATGGCCCGGCGGCCCGGCTGGTCATGAGCTTCGCCAAGACCCCGGGCTTCGCGGGCGACCTGGAGCATTGGAGCCGCGAGACCTTCGTCGTCCGCTGGCGCGACCGGGGCCTGGGAGCCGACGCCTATGTCTCGTTCGTCCTCGACCCCGACGGCGCGATCGACGAAGTCCGCATGAAGCCGTTCTCGCCGGAGACGGATTTCTCCTACGATTTTCAGGACCTGCTGCTGAAGCCGGTCAAGCGATAAAGGTCGCCGGGGCCGCGACGCAGCGGCCGATAAAGAAGCGAGGTTCCGAATGAGACGAAGGACTTTCGTGAGGGACGCGGCTTGGCTGGGCGGCGGGGCCGTTCTTTTGGGCGGGGCCTGCGCCGGCCGCGACGCGGGCCGAGGACGGGCGGTCCCGGCGGGCCCGGCCGGGGGCGCAACGACCCCCGTCGCCGGCGTATCGGCGGCGCGCACGGCGTCGCCGGCCGCCGCCAAGAGCCGGGTCGTGGCCGTGTCCGCCGATGACATGCTCGTCGAACTCGACTACAACCCGGCGGCCGTCCACCGGGCCTTCGAGCGCGGGCTGACCGAGCTGACCGGCGAGAGAACGCTGGCCGGGGCCTGGTCCTCGCTCGTCTCGCCCGACGACGTCGTCGGCATCAAGATCAACTGCATCGGGGCGCCCCGCATCTCGTCGTCGCTGGCCTCGATCAACGAGACCATCGCCGGCCTGAAGAGCGCCGGCGTCCGCGAGAACGCCATCGTCGTCTGGGACCGGGGCGACCGCGACTTCCGCCGGACCGGGCTGGCCATCAACCGCGGCCCGGCCGGGGTCCGGGTCCAGGGCTGCTCCACCGAATGGGAGGGCGTCGTGCCCTGGGTGCCCGGCTACGACCGCGGCGCCTGCGTCTCGTTCGACGACGGGACGCTCAAGCGCTTCCGCGAGCTGGCCGCCCGCGGCTTCACGAAGGAGGCCAGCCAGCGCGAGATCTTCAACTCCGTCACCTGGCTCTGGACGCTCATCCAGCAGGGCAACGCCAAGGCCGCCAAGTACGACAAGGAGATCCGCCGCCTGTACGCCGATTACGCCGACCGCGAGGGCATCCGGCGCATCGCCGACGAGGTCGCCGGGGCCTTCGACGATGTCGTCATCGAGGACGAGGAGAAGTCCTTCTTCGCCGACCTGGCGACCAAGGACATCACCAAGCTCGTCAACATCGCCGTCCTCAAGCACAACGAGGACAGCGGCGTGACCTGGGCGGCCAAGAACATCGCCCTGGGCGTGACCACGAACAAGGTCCGCTTCCACATCGACTATTGCGAGAAGTCCATCCCCGAGATCCTGGCCCATCCCTGCCTCAAGGACAAGATGGTCCTGCACATCGGCGAGGCGGCCAAGATCTCGACGGTCAGCGTGGCCGGGGCCCAGATCGCCCGGGACAACCGCATCTTCTTCAGCCGCGACCCCGTGGCCATGGACCGCCTCGGCCTCGACATACTCGAGGAGAAGCGGGCCGCCCAGGGGCTCGGATCGGTGCGGGACATCTCGACGCACGTGGCCGCCTGCGCCCGCCGGGGCCTCGGGACGGACGACCTGTCGCGGATCGACCTGCGGGCCATCAAGGCGTAAGCGGACGGAGTCCGACGAGGGGCGGTTCGGGGGTTTAGCGAGGGCGGCCTGATGGGGCCTGACGCGGGCCGGGGACGGCCGCGGGCCGGGATTCAGCGGGGCAGGCCGGCCAGGATGGCCCGCAGGGCGTCGGGCGCGCCGTAGCTTTGGCTCCAGCGCGCTTCCAGCTTGGCCGGGAAATCCGGATCGCGGACCAGCATGGCCCGGTAGAGCCCGGCGGCATAGGCCTTGTCGGCGTCGTCGAGGCTGGTCCAGAGGCCGAAATAGAGGAACTGGACGTTCAGGTTGATGGTCTCGTCGGCCGGCTTGAAGATCAAGGCCTGGCGGAAATAGGCCCGGGCCCGTTCCTGGTAGGTCATCAAGGGGAAGTTGTAGAGCAGGTAGGCCGTGCCCATCTCGTAATGGACGGCGGCGTCGAGCGGGTTGGCGGCGATGGCCTGGCCGTAGCGGGCGACGGCCCGGTCGCAGAGCGTGTCGCGGTCCTCGTCGCGGCCGGATTCGTTGGCCACGCGGGCCATCTCCATGTCGAGGCGGGCCGCTTCTACCTGGAAGACGGCCAGCGGCGATACGGCGGCGGCCCGGGCCAGCCGGGCCTCGAGGGCCGGGAAGGCGCTTTCGACGCTGCGCGCCCGCGAGCGGTCCCGGCGGTAGTCGGCCAAGTTCTGGAAGCCCAGGAAATCGCGGACGGCGGGCAGGAGCAGGCCCGCGGCCAGGACGGCGGCGATGACGAGTCCGAGGCGGCCTATCGGAGAGGCGGTTTTCCGGCGAGGCGGCTTTTCGGCGGGCCGGTCCGGCCGGGGCTTGGACAGGACCGCCGCGCCCAGCATGGCCACGGCCGTGAAATAGACGGCGTTGGCCGTGATCTGGAGGTTGAAGTCGGTGAAGCCGTGGATGAGCAGGGCGGCCACCCCGAGCAGGGCCCCGAGCCCGATGCCTTTGGCGAACGGGCTGCGACGGCGCCGCCAAGCCGCCGCCAGCCAGACCAGGAGGGCGATCCCGACCGCGACGAGCGCCCCGCCCGCGACCAGGCCCTGTTCGGCGAACGTCTCCAGGTAGTCGTTGTGGGCGAAGGACAGCCGCAGCCGGTCGTCGACCTTCTCGTACATCGGATAGGCGTTGACGAACGTCCCCCGGCCGGTTCCCGTCCAGGGGAAATCGCCGATCATCTCGAGCGTGTTCTTGTAGATCGTCCGCCGGGCCGCGGCCGAAAGGTCGACCTCCGAGAAGCGCTGCAGGACCGGGCCGATGCCGATCCAGACGGCCGCGGCCAGGACGGCCGCTACGACCAGGCGCAGGATGCGGCCGAAGCGTCGGCCCGTCCCGCCGCCGCCGGCCTCCCCCTCCCCCTTTCCCCGGCCGCGTCCTTCGCCGGCGGAGACGTCGCGCCACATCGCGGCGGCCACGACGCCCAGGACGGCCGTGACCGCCAGGACCATGAGGCCGGAGCGCGACTTGGTGAAGATGAGGCCGACCCCGATGAAGAGGGGGACCAGGCCCAGCAGGAGCGTCCACTGCAGGCTCTCCTGGCCGAACCAGAGGATCCGCCGCCGCAGGGACATCCCCTTCTCCATGGCGAAGTAGCGGGCCTTCACCAGCAGATAGCCCAGGCTCAAGGGGAAGGCCATCTCCAGGAACCCGGCCAGGTGATTGCGGTTGACGAAGGTGCCGGTGACGCTGCCCAGGCCGTAGCGCTTGGGCCGGCCGAGGATCATCTCGTGGCCGCTGAACGTCTCGGCCATGCCATAGACGGCCTGGCCGAGGGCCGAGGCCAGGATGACCACGACCAGGATCTCGGCCCGGCCGCGGGTCCGCAGCGTGCGCAGGACCAAATAGCCGAACAGGCCGTAGCAGGCGATGAGGACGAGCTCGTAGACCGTCGCGGCCGGCGCCAACGACAGCCGGATCCAGGAAGCCGGAGCGGTGACGGCGTCGCGCACCAGGCCGGCGTGGATCTCGTAGGCCCGGGGCGAAAGGACTTTGACCAGGCCGGCCGGGAGCGTCTTGAGCTGCAGCGCCGCCAGGACAGCGAAGACGGCCAGCAGGACCTTGATAAGCCCCGGCAGCCGGCCCGCGAGCCGGTCGGTCTCATCCGCCTCGGCGCCGGGCTCCGCGGCCCGGCGCCGCCGGCCGAAAAGGCGGCCTCCGGCGTAGAGCAGGAAGAGGGAGATCGTCGCCGCTTCGAAGGCGAAGATCGACCACTCCTCGACCGAGCCGATGGGCAGCGGCACGAAGACGAGGATCGCGCACAGCCCCCAGAAAACGATCTGATCGATCACGTGCCCGTATCTTACGAAATAAAAAAGAAGGGGTCAAACCCGGCGGCAGGCGGAATGTCCCCCCGCTTGTTTATATCCAAGATATTTCTCAGCCCCGCTCCTCCGAGTCGCTCCGGAGCGGCGCTGACGGTCGCGGCCAAGGGTCCGCGACCGGATGTAGGTTCGACCCCCCTGGCTGCCTCTTTTCAGGACGGATCAGCGGATCGGGGAGGATTCCTCGTTATCGGCGAGCAGGAAATAGAGGCCGACCCCGACGGCGGCCACGACCAGCACCCGGCCGGCCACCGATCTGAAAAAGCCCTTCTTCTTCGGGGCCGAAGAGCCGGATTCCTGCCCCGCTCCCCCGCCGGAGGCCAACGAAACGGACAGCTTGCCCAGCTCCCCGGCCTTGACATAGAGGGAGTAATCGAGGTTGAAATCGGTCCGGGCCGACGTGATCCCCAGCAGGTAGCGGCCTTCGGGGATGCCCGTGATCGTGTACATGCCGTTGGCGTCCGTCGGCGGGCTGGTCAATTCCTTGAGGTCCGACAGGTTGCGGACTTTGACGACCGCGCCCGTCACCGGCGTTTTGGAGTCTTGAGCATAAATAAAGCCGGAAAGGGCCCCGGACGCCCCTTCGGAGGTCCCTTTCGCCAGGGAGGCGACCGGCAGCACGAATAGCGCGAAGGCGCCCAACGCGATCCAGGACGGAACCCGGCAACGACCCAACGTTCTTATCGACATCTCTCACCCCTGTCTCGGAGCTTGGCGGCTCCGGAAAATGGCGCCCCGCTTCGCGTGACGAACTATCTCGATCCGGCGACCCGCCCCTGAGGCGGGCCGGCCGGCTATCCGCGTTCCCGTGCGGCCGCCGGGCCCTAGTCGATGATCGGCGAGGTCTCCCCTTCGGCCAGGGCGACGGCGAACAGAACGCCCTCGGCCGCTCCGACGAGGGTCAGGATGCCCGCCGGCGATTTGAAGAAATCGATGATCGTCGATTTCTTCTTGATGGAGCTCCCCTGCTGCAGCATCACCGGGGCGCTGCCCGGCTTCATGGCCAGCGACAGCTTGGCCAAGGCGTCCGACTTGATCATGATGCTGTAGTGGAAATTGTAGGAGCCGCTCGGACCCAGCACGCCCATCACGTAGCGCCCTTCCTCGACGGCCGGGATCTTATACATCCCGTCCTGATCGGTCGGTTCGCTGGAGTATTCTTTCTGGTTGGCCAGGTTCCGCAGCTTGACGACGGCGTTGGTGACCGGGGTTTTCATGTCCTCGTTGTAGATGTGCCCGACCAGCACCCCGTTCCCCTTCGGGGCGGCCGCCGCCGGACGCGGCATAGGGAACATCAAAAGAAGGAATGCACCGACGAGAAAAACGGACAAAACACGTTTCATGGGACGCCTCCCATCCAAGCTGTAGGTCAATTATGGGATAATCAACGGGTTATGTCAAGAATTTTTTGAGCCCGGGCCCGGGCCCCCAAAAAAGGGCCCCCCAACGACCTCGCCTCACCGGATCGGCGAAGTCTCGTCTTCCTTCTTGGTCAGCTCGTAGATGCCGAATCCGGCCCCGCCGGCGGCCGCCACGATCAGGAGGACGCCGCCCGGGGTGGCGAAAAAGCTCTTGCCGCCCCCCCCGCCGCCGGAAGTGCCGCCGCCTTTGCCTTCGAGGGCGCCGCCCGGCTGCATTTCGACCGACAGCTTGGCTGTCTCTCCCGCCTTGACGTAAATGCCGTAGTTCAGGTTGAACTCCCCGACCGGAGCGGAGACGCCGAGCGTGTACCACCCCTCTTCGACGCCCATGATCTTGTAGCCGCCCTTGGCGTCGGTCGGCGGGCTGGAGTATTCCTTCTGGGTATTGAGATTCCGGATCTTGACGATGGCGTTGACGACCTTGGCCTTCATGCCCTCGGTATAGACGGTCCCCTGCAGGGTGCCTTGCCGCGTCAGCGTCGCCTGGGTCTGGGCGGCGCTCGGCAGCGGCGTCAACAACGCGAGGAACGCCGCGACCAGCCCGCCGGCCAGGACCTTGGACCGAAACGCGCCTATTCTAAACATGATGCCTCCTTCTAATCAGTGAATTATACATCAACCCCGCAGGTCAAGCACCGAATTATTTCACTTTCAGGATCGTCGTGCGGGACGTGCCGCGCCGCTGTCCCCTCTTTTCCGCGCCTCCCGCCTCGCCCGGCCCCGGCGACAGCCGGGCCGTCCGTTTCGGCATGCCCAGCAGGCGCTGGGTCCAGGGCTTGCGCATGGCCGGATTGGCCGGCTCCCCCCAATCCGGCAGGGCCCGGTTCTCGAGGATGGCCCGGGGCACCTCGGTGACCATGGCCCGGGCCTTGCTCTCGCCGACGATCTTGGCCGCCGCCGCCACGGCCCGGCTCAATCCGGGCGGCCGGCCGATGGCCCGGTGGGCGTCGCTGGCGATGATGTGGACGAGGTTGTGGACCATGAACGATCCGGCCGTGGCCCGGACCTCCCGGCCCAGCTCGCCGGTCAGGCTGGCCCCCGTCACCTGGGCGACGCAGCCCATGGCGACGAACTCGAACAGCAGCTCCGGCCGCGCGGCGAAGCCCCTGTTCCGCTCCGGGTGGCTGATGACGGGCACGAAGCCCCGGCCCATGAGCTGCGACAGCATAGTCGCCGCCCCGGCCGGCACCCCTCCGGCGCCGAACTCGAGGAAAACGTAGCTCGTCTCGTCGACCGTGAAGCGGTACTTCTCGATGGCCCGCACGACCTCGGCGTGGACGTGGACCTCGGCGCCCCAGTGGAACTCGAGCCCGACCCCGGCTTCCCGCATCTCGGCGTGGAACTCGGCCATGCGCCGGCTCAGGATGCCCAGGTCGTCGCCGTGGCGGTTGGACCGGAAAATATGGGGCGTCAGACAGATGGCCGTCGTCCCGTCCTTTTCGGCCATCCGGCACATGGTCAGGGCCTGGGCCCGGTCATCCGGGCCGTCGTCCCAATCCCAGAGGAAATGCGTGTGGAGGTCGATCACGGGGTCACGAACGGTGGTAATAATCTTTGTAGTAGTTGGAGGCGTTGGGCGGCAGGCTGACGTTGTTGATGATGACGCCGAGCGTCCGGACCTTGAGCAGGTCCAGCCGCTCGCGGGCCTTCTTCAGCGCCTCGCGCGACGTCCGGTCGCCCCAGACGACCAGGACCAGGCCGTCGACCTTGGCGCCCAGGACCAGGGCGTCCGAGATCTCGAGCATGGGCGGCAGGTCGAACATGATGAAGTCCGTCTCCTCGCTCATCATGCGGATGAACCGGTTCATCTTGTCCGAGCCCAGCAGCTCGGCCGGATTGGGCGGGACCGGGCCGGCGTTGACCAGGAACAGGTTGGGGATCTCGGTGGACTTGACGACGTTCCTGATCTCGACCGAATCGGTCAGGTAGGTCGTCAGGCCGAAGGTGTTCTTGACCTTGAACAGGCGGTGCTGGCGCGGCCGCCTCAGGTCGGCGTCGACGATGAGAACGGTCTTGTTCGATTGGGCCAGGGTGATGGCCAGGTTGGCCACGCTGACGCTCTTGCCCTCGCCGGGCATGGCGCTCGTCACGGCGATCGTCTTGACCGGGTTGTCGGCCGACGACAGCAGCAGCGCCGTGCGGATGGAGCGGTAGCTCTCGGCCAGGCGCGAGTTGGGGAAGAAATGCGGCACCAGCTCGATGCTGCCCGGGTGCCCGGCCCGCTCCACGGCGGCCACGAACGGCGCCGCGCCGACCGTGCCGGCCGTGACCGTCCCGGCGCCCGCGCTCTCCCCCGCCCCCGCGCCCGACCCGGCCTCCAGCCGAGGCGGCTCGGCTTTCTCCTTCAGCCGCTTGGCGTAACTGTAGGCCTTGCCGGTCCCTTCCAGGCTGAACCGGGGCACGACGCCCAGCGTCGGCAGGCCGGCATAGCGCTCGACGTCCTCGCTCGTTTTGACGCTGTTATCCAGGAAATCGAACAGGAAGGCCAGGGCCACGCCGCCGCCGAGTCCCAGCAGCAGGGCCAGGACGAGGTTCCGCTTCTTGTTCGGGCTGGACGGCCGGACCGGCACCCGGGCCCGGTCGACGATGCGGATGTTCGAGGTCCGCAGGCCTTTGAGCCGGGCCTCGACCCCCGTCTCGCTCTCCCGCCGCAGCAGCGAGTCGAGCACGGTCTTCTTGTTCTGGATCTCGACCTTGAGGCCGTTGTAGAGGACGGCCGACGAGTTCATCTGCAGGGCCGCGCCCTTCTGCTCGTTGAACTCCGACTCGAGGGACTGTTCCCGCCTGAGGGCCGTCTGGTATTCGGCGTAGGCCCCCTTGACGATGTTCTGGACCTCGCCGTCCAGGGACTTGCGGGCCGAATCGAGCTCGATGCGGGTCCGCTGCAGCTCGGGGTAATCGGGCTGGAAGCGGTCCTCCATCTTCTCGTATTCGCGCTTCAGCCGCACGTACTCCTCGCGCAGCTTCTGGATGAGCAGGTTGTCGATGGCCGCCGGGACGTAGTCCGGGCCGACGTTGCGCAGGCCGCTCCAGGTCGCCTCTTTCTGGGAGCGCTCGATCTGGGCCTCGGTCAGGGCCTTGTTGAGCTGGCCCAGCCGGTCGATGACCGTGGTCTCGGTGTCGCTCAGGGCGACGATGTTGGCCTGGGCCTCGAAGCCCTGCAGCTGGTTCTCCTTCTGCTGGATCTCGGCCTGCAGGCCCTTGATCTGCTCCGCCAGGAACGTCGTCGCCTGTTCCGTCGCCGCGTACTTCATGTTGATGTTCAGGTCGATGAAGGCGGCGGCCAGGTCGTTGACGATGTCGGCGGCCAGTTTGGGGTCGCGGGCCTCGAAAGCCACGTCGACCAGGCGCGTCAGCCGCACCGGCCGGACGCTCAGCCGCGCCAGGAACCCGTCGATAAGCTTCTCCCGGAAGACATGGTCGGTCGGGTCCGGCGGCTCTTTGCCGGGTCGGGGCTTGCCGGCGAACTCCGGGCGGCCGTAGAGCTTGAGCCGCTCGATGACGGTATCGGCCAGGCCCCGGCCGCTCAAGAGCTTGTATTGCGTCTGATAGAAGTCGTCCCGCATGGCCTCGATCTGGAGGACCTGGTCGAACGACAGGATATTGGGTTCCTTCTCGATGAGGAGCTGCGATCTCGCCGTGAAGACGGGTCTTTGGATGAAGGTCCAGAACGCGCCCAGGACGAACACGCCCAGGGCCACGGCCAGGACGGTCCGGCGGCGGCGCCAGAGCCGGTCCCAATACTCGCGGAGATTGACCTCCTGGCCCTCGGCGACCTCGTAGTCCGCGACCTGGATCTCGTTGCCGTTCTTCATCGACGCCCCGTCCTACCAGAAGCTCTCGGGCACGAAAACGACGTCGCCTTCCTGCAGGCGCATGTCCATCTTCTTGCCCCGGAGGATGTCCTTGAGATTGACCTTGAACTGGACCTCGTTGCCGTTCGGGCCCTTGCGCTTGATGGTCACGCTCGACGGCTTGGCCCCTTCGGCCAAGCCGCCGGCCCCCGCGATGGCCTGCAGGAGCGAGATGCCCTCGGAGAATTTCGCCTTGACCTCCCCCGGCTGGTTGACCCGGCCCATGACGAAGACCCGGACCTCCCGGTCGACCGGCACGTTGATGACGTCGTTCGGCTCGATGGGCACGTTCAGGGTCTGGTTCCCGTTCACCAGCAGGTCCTTCAGGTCGATGACGATCGTCGAGGTCTGCCCGTCCGGCCCTTCCCGCAGGATGAAGGCCTGGTCGCCCCTCGTATCGCTGAATCCGCCCGCCATGGCGACGATCTGCAGCAGGTTCCGGCGCCCCACCAGCTCGAAGCTGCCGGCGTTCTCCACCGCCCCGATCACGGCCACCTGCTGGTTCTTGTATTCCCGGATGAAGATGGTCACCTGGGGGTTCTTGACGTACTTGGCCTGCAGCAGCTCCGTCAGGACCCGGGTCACGCCCTCCTGGGTCAGGCCGCCGACCTGGACGCGCCCCAGGAGCGGCAGGGTGATGGTCCCGTCCTCCGAGACCCGGACGGTCTGGCTCAACTGCTCGACCTCGAACACCCGGATCTCCAGCAGATCGCCCGGGCCGATGCGGTAGGCCCGGACGAACTGGTCCCGGGCCGCCTGCAGCTGCGCCGGGGTCTGGCTCGTCGCCTGGGCCGGCGGAACGGTCTGGGGCCAGGCCGTCGCTACCGTCAAGGCCAGCGCCGCCGCCACTGCCGCGATGAACTTGATCGGCATGTTCTTCATCTTCGGAACTCCCTTTCTTCTCGGTCCCGTCGTCGTGAAGGCGCCCGTCGGGCGGCGCCTCATCCGGCCCCGTTCGCCTTTTATGATCCCAGTTTAGCCAAAAGGACCGGCTTTGTCATCATCTTCCGTCATCCCCGGGTCCCGCTCCCGCCGCGACCCGGCCCAATGTCTCGAGGATCAGGCCGAGATCGCCCCAAAAGTTCCGGCCCTCGACATAGCCCTCATAGAGGTCCAGCTTGTGCGGCAGGATGACCTCCCGATAGGTCCGGTCCGGGTCCGGGGAGCGGGCCAGGATCTCCTCTTCGTCCCTATAAACGACCGAAGCGGGGTCCGTGAGGCCCGGCTTGACGGACAGCACGCGGCGCCAGCGCTCCGGATAGACCGCGACCCAGGTCCCGATCTCGGGCCGCGGTCCGACGATCGACATCTCGCCCTTGAGGACGTTCCAGAGCTGGGGCAGCTCGTCGACCTTCGAGGCCCGGAGCAGCCGCCCGAACGGCGTGACCCGGAGGCGGCTCCCCGGCTCGAACACTCCCGCCTCGGCGCCCGGGCGACGCGTCATGGTCCGGAACTTCTTGAGGCTGAAGGGCCGGCCGTTCAGCCCGACGCGCTCCTGGCCGAAGATCACGGGCCGGCCCGAGGTCAGGAGCGAGGCCAGGGCGACGGCGGCGAGCGCCGGGGCGAGCGCCACCAGCCCCAGAAGCGAGGAAACGATATCGAAGGCCCTTTTCATGGGCCTCAGGTCCCCCGGGCGGTCAGGATGACGCGGATGGTCCTCATCAGGATCCGCGTGTCCAGGGCCAGCGACTGGTTCTTGATATAGTAGAGCTCGTAGCGGAGCTTTTCCAGGGCGTCCTCCTCGTTCAGGCCGTAGCGGTAGTTGACCTGGGCCCAACCGGTCAGCCCCGGCTTGACGAAGAAGCGCAGCGCGTAGAACGGGATCTTCTCGGTCAGCCGATTGACGAAATATTCCCGCTCCGGCCGCGGCCCGATCAGGCTCATCTCGCCCTTCAGGACGTTGACGAGTTGAGGGATCTCGTCCAGACGCGTCGGCCTCAGGAAGCGGCCGATCCGGGTCACTCGCCGGTCCTGGTCCGTGGCCCACCGCGGCCCGTCGGCCTCGGCGTCATGGACCATGGTCCGGAACTTGATGATCCGGAACGGGAGCTTGCCCTCGCCCAGCCGGAACTGGGTGAAGAAGACAGGGCCGCGGGAGGTCAGCCGGATGGCCAGGGCGATGAGCAGGGAGAGCGGCAGGGTGACGAGCAGGATCAGGCCGGCGGCCGCGACGTCGAAGGCCCGTTTGACCCCCTTGTAGAACCGGTTCCCGAGCGTCCCGAAGCCGCCGCTCAGGATGAACCAGCGGTCGTTCAGCATCAGCACCGGGAGCTTCTCGAAGATGCGCTCGTAGAAGGCCTCGATGGTGTAGCAGGCGATGCCTTTCATGCGGCAGTTGACCAGGGCCCGCTCCATCTCGCTCGAATCGCCGGCGTCCAGGCTCAGGACGATATCGTTGATATTGTTCAGCTCCACGAAGGCTTCCAGGCTCCCCTTCCGGTCGGGCCGCGATCCCTTCGCCAGCATGTCCTTGAGGATCCGGGCGTCCATGATGGCGGAAAGCCGGAACTCGGGATCGTTCTTGAGGGCGGGGATGACGGTCTCCGTCGTCACGCCGTTGCCCAGGATCAGGACGTTCCGCCGCGGCTCCGAGAGCTTGAAGAAGGTGCGGTAAACGAATCTCCAGCCGTAGACGAGGACGCCCGTCAAGAGCCAGCTGATGAGGAAAACGCCCCGGCCGAGCTTGTACGAGAACACATAGGCGCTGATGATGGAGAACAAAAAGGCCAGACCGAAGGCCCCGGCCATGGAGGCCAGGAAATCGGGGCCCCTGAACTTGGCGCGGATATTGTAGAATTCGAAGATGACGAAGCTCGTGGCGTAGGAGACGACGAGGAACGCGGCCACCGCGAACTGCTGGAAGCTATCGAAGTCGAGGAGCGTCTGGCCGGTGCGCAGCCGCAGCGCGAGGTTGAAGGCGAACAGGATGATCCCGATATCGCCGACGAACAGGACGGCCTGGCGCTTGGATAACGGTCGGACCGCCACCTAAGTCCTCCCCTCGAGCCTGCCCCGGCCGATCCCCTGCGGTTCCCGGAGGAAACGGTCAGGCGCTTTCAATAAGGTCCTTATACCGCGCTAAGATGATCGCGGGCCCGTATTTTTCCACCGCCACCTGGCGCGCTCGGCGCCCGAGTTCCTCGATCTTCGTGGGTTCCATGAAGGCCTGCCTTATGACCTCGGCTAACATCCCCGGGTCGTCCGGTGGAACGCACCAGCCGACATTCTCGTCCTTGACGGTTCGAACCAGCTCGGAGGATGGGCCGGCGATGGCGATGAGCGGCTTCCCCGCGGCCATGATATTATACATCCGGCTCGGAACTCCGGCTCCATCGAGCCCGGCGATCAGGGAGGCCATCGAAATATCGCAGGCATTGAGGAACTCGGCCTGTTCCGATCTCGGCCGGTGATCCAGCAGCGTGACGTTATGGAGCCGTTTGACCCGGACTTCCTCTTCCATCCACCGTCGTCTCGCGCCCTGGCCGATGAAAAGGAAGTGGATCCCGTCGTCGCTTTTCAGCATCTCGGCGGCTTTGAACATCGTTTCAACGGCCTGCACGCGGCCCATATTGCCCGCGCATAGGACAACGAACTTGTCCTGTACGCCGAGCGCCCAGGCAAGCCCGTTGCCGGACTTGGGCAGCGGCTCGACCGAATCGATATCGGCCCAATTCGGGATCACGCTGATGGGGAGAGAGGTCCCCCCGATCTTCTTTTTGACCAGGGCCTCCATATCGCGGCCCAGGACGACGATGCGGCTCATCCTGCCGTAAACCGCGCCGCTCAAGGCCTGCGACATCCGGGCGACGAATCCGCCTCTTCGGAGCAATCCCGCGGCGATCATAGCCTCCGGATACACATCATCTATCCTCAAGATGCACTTCGCGCCGCGGATCCGGCAGGCCATCAATGCCAGCAACGGCGTCAGCGGCGGATTGGTGACGGCGATAACGATATCCCCCTTGCGGAGCCTCTTCAAGGCCTTCAGGAACATCGAAGCCGAGATGAAACAAACATCCAGGGCCCTGAGAATGAGGCTGTCCTTGCTGAGACCGAGGTCCAGGCAACGGTCGATCTCGACCCCGTAACGCACCTGGCGCTTGGGGACTATGGCCCCTCGCGCCGTGCGTTTCGGGAAGCCGCAGATGACTCCAACGCGCCGATCCGCGGCCAGGTATTCGGCCAGCCGGGTCATGTAAAAGGCGGTCCCATCCTCATCCGGATGGTAGACCTCTGAAACGAGCCAGATCACGTACGTTCCTCCCGGCCTAGCCGTAAATCCTCTTGGCCCAGGCGATATACCGCCCGATGCCCTCCTCGAGTCCGATGATCGGATCGTGATGCAGATCGCGTCGGGATTTCGAGAAATCCACGATCTTCACCCTGGTGGTGAAGGACTCTTCCTTTTTATGGCGGGCCAGGCTCGGTTTGGCCCCAGTCGCCTTTATCACGATATCGGCCAACTCCTCGATGCCGACGATCCAATCCTCTTTTCCCCCGATATTATAGACTTCTCCCGGGATGAACGTGTCGAGGATGTTGGCGAGCGTCCTGCAGGTGTCCTCGACATAATCGAAGATCCTCTTGTGCCCCCCATAGACGGTGAACGGCTCCGATCGGAGGGCGTGATAGACGAAAATGGGGATGACGCCGCGATAGGGACTGTAATATTCATGCGGCCCGTAGCATCCAACGGGTCTGACCCGGACGGTCTCGGTCCCGAACATCGCGGCGTGGTTGAGGCACTGCAGCTCCCCCGCCCATTTGCTGATCGCATAGTCGTTCATCTGCTTGATGGGGATCCTGTCCATGACGTCTTCGGACATCATTTGATCGTAATCCCCATAGACTTCGGCGCTCGAAAAAAAGACCATCTTGAACCGATGCTGCTCCTGTAACCGCAGCATGTTCTTTGTGCCGATGACATTCGTGCGCCAGAGGTTCTCGTAATGGTCCTCGCCGTTCCATCGTCCGTACTCCGCGGCCAGATGATAGACATATTCGAATCGATGCTTCCTGAACAGCATATCCATCTGCTGATAAGCGCCGGTGTCCGCCTTGATATGCTGCGGATCCTCGCCCTGGAGGATATCGCAAGTCCAGACCTCGTGCCCGCGGGACCTGATCTCCCGTGTCAGGTTGGTTCCAATAAACCCTCTTCCGCCCGTCAACAGCACTTTAGACATTGACCTTATCCTCCCTCTTTTCGGCCTTGACTGGCTTCCCGGCAAAGGCGTACAGGATCTTGTGCAGCACCACCCTGCCAAACCAAGCCTCATATCCGAGCCAGGTTATGAACCGGCTTTTGAATCCCGCCAGAGCGATATAATTCCTAAACGTCCGTTTGAGGTGGAAGTCGCGTGATCTCAGTTGGTCCGGATGGATATTGAACTCGATTTCTTCAAGAGTCGTGGGCATCTGCCCTGATGCCACGGCTTTCCGGAGATGAGGGACCTTCTTCCATGGGACTCCCATGAGCGCGGAGGCGTAGAGATCGAACGCCCCGACGTTGTCCGAGGCGATAATGAGATCCATGCGAACGGCGTCGCCCTCCATGGGGCCGCTCCGGTCCAGAAAAAACGTCCCGTCGGCCAGCACAGCCGGCCTCAGCACCCTGTTGATCTCGACGATCGCTTCATCGAAAACGTGATGACGCCGCAGCCTCATGATATCCGGTATGCATCCCCACTGGTTCTTGAATCCCAAGGACAATCCCGTCATGCAGTGTATTTTGGGGACAGGCAGGCTTATAAGAATGTCCGTTTCATAGAGCAGTCTCCGGGGTAAATTGACGGAGACCCCCGGATCCCCCTTCGTGACCTTGACGGGGACGGCTGGCTCCTTACTGAGGTTCACAACCTCGATGCCGTACTTCCTCGCCATTTCATAGATGCCATGGCCTTCGAAGGCTTCCTCGACTTTCCAAGCGCCATACCCGCCATCGGTTTCCACCACGGCGATATTCGCCGTAATGGCGCGGACGATCTTGATCGTTTCCTCGATGACGGCTGGCGAGGTGGTGACCCCCGCTTTATAAAACGGGTAGGTGAAATTCGGCTTTAGCGCCACTCGGCTATGAGGCCCGATCCGCGCCAGAACGCCCGCCAGTTCAAGCGCTGTCCGGATCGTGACCGCCAACTCATCCGTGATCCTGGTCGCCGCTACCGTGTTCCTTGCCATATAACTCTATTCCTCGCTTATCGATCGTTCCGTCCAATGTCGCTGCTGCCGATAGTGGACGGCCTTTTTCATCGCCGCCAGGGTCCTTTCTGCGCAACGATCCCAGGACAGGTCGGCAGCCCGCGCTTCCGCCCGCCTGCGGATCTCGTTTCTCCGCGCCGGAGCCCAAGCCGCGATCCTTTCGATCGCCGAGCCGAGGCCCTTTCCGTCTTGTTCGTGATAATAGACGGCGGCATCTTCGAATATCTCCGGCATGGGCGATGAATCGGTGGAAACGGATACGCAGCCCCGGCTCATGGCTTCCAGAGCGACATTGGGACAAGCCTCGACGCGGCTGGTCATTAAAAAGGCCCGGCATCTCTCATAACACCAGGCCATCTCTCCATCGCTGAGATCCCCTATCCAGCAAATACGATCCGTCAATCCTCTCGATAACACCGCTCGATCGAGGCGAGCCTTGTACCGTCGCATGGCCGAAGAGGCCTGTCCCGCGATCAGCAGCCTCGCGTCCTGGCCCCGAGCCCGAAGATACGACATGGCTTCAAGGGCGTCCTCGAGGCCCCGGGCGGGCCTCAACGATCCGGCGGTGAAGAAGAACCCGGTGTCCCACCAGGCGGGGATCTTTGCCGGCCGAATGGGTTTCGTACCGGATGGAGGGGTCACGCCATGGTAAACCCGGGAAACCTTCTCCGGCGGGATCCGCATGGCGGTGGTGACGAGATCTTCCACAAAGCCGGAGACGGCGATCGTGTGGCTGGCATGTCCGAGGGAATATCGGGACAGACGGCGCAGGACGGCCTTCTTGACCCGCTCGCGGACGGGATCCCCCTTCAGATCCTTGATGAAAGGCTCCATATTCCGCAACATATTGAGGACGGGTATCGGGCCGAATGCGAGATAGCGGTCCAACGGAAAGAACACCACATCGGGTCCGAAGCTCCCGATCCGCCGTCTGAGCTTCCGGTCCGGAAGGCCAGCCAGGTGGCCCAGCGCGTACTTCCGGCAGGCCGCCAGTTCCACGTTGGCGAGCCCCTCGAACCAGGCCCGAACGTCGATGCCTTCCGGCGAAACGCAGAGGATGGAGTCGACCTCGCGGTTCCGGGCCAGGCGCGGCACGATGTTCTTGAGATACGTCGCGTAGCCTCCGCTCAAGCCGCCGCCGGTGAGGTTGACGATCGCGATCCTCATCGATGTCCCCTCATGACGCCGGGCCCCGGGCCGCGGGCAACGTCAAGGACCGTCCGAGAAGCAGATCGTACTCGGCCGGCACGAACGGCTCGAACCCCCCTCCGTGGTGAAGTGTGATCTCTCCGAAAAGGACCCGGGCCTTATCGATATACAGGTCGATCCTCGCGAAGACCAGCCCCTTCGACAATTCCCGGGCGACGGCCAGCATTTTGGCGAGATTCTCCGGCTTGGGGAGCGCTTTTGTGCCGATCGGATAAAGCGTGGTGAACGGCAGCAGGGTCCAGTCCGGAGAGTAGAAGTTCCTGGAATGGCGCGTGAACCGGTCCAGATCGACTTGGATCAGCTCCGGGCGGCCCGAGAAGCAAAAGATCTTGTAATCCAGGAGCGGATGCGCGGGGGTATTCTCGAGATAGGCTTCGCAAAGGACTTTGGGCACGATGTCCCGATATTGATACTCCTTTCCGATCCGGTAGTAATCCGTGCGGAGCCAGCCCTTCAGCCGGGCCCTGGTTTTCCGGATGTTCAAACGCGCCTTGTCCCTGCAGATAATGATCCAGCCCGAGCCGTGGTTCGGTTTGAGGACAAAAGAGCGGGGCAGGATCTCGAAGTCGATCTGCTCCGGATCTTCATAGACGGCGATCGTGGGGATCAGGTATTCGCCGCCGATGGCCCGCTTCACGAAGTCCTTCACCAGGACCTTATCGGCCAGAATATGCGCGTCCGGGCAGCGGTGGTTCATTTTCAGCCAGATCATCTTTTCATTGAACGTGACCGGCTCTTGGAGATCAAGCCTCTTCGGGATCCGTCCCCGCTTGAGGTGGAGGTAATAATAGAAAAACCGGTTATAGAACCGTTCGTTCATGAGCCCTTTGACCCGGTCCGGCCATTTCACGGCAGGATCCCCCTCCAGCCTTTTGGGGGGGCGAACGGCCGCGCCAGGACCGGGCCGAGGTCCCGATACCGGATGCGCCGCTCGTTCAGAATGATGTCGCCGGCCAAGGCGCCAGGCCGATCGAAGAGCCGGGGTTCCGAGATGAGAAAGCGAAGGAGCGGGATCTTCTCCGGGTCGTATCCCATCAGCCGGCAGGCCACAAGATCCCCAAGAACGAGATCGTCGCTGAAGACGACGGTTCGACTGCCGGCCCCCCGGGGAGCCAGGGGGCCGTCCCCTTCCCCGCCGACGATCCCGTCGATGAGGGCCAGATGCGTTCGTTGCCGCCGATCCGTCATGATCCCGTTTTGATCGGCATAGTACATGATGCGTGTGAGATCGGCGGCCATGCGCCAAGCCGTGTCATTGCCGTGCCAGCCCCCGGCTTGGATCTTCCCGAATATCCGCCTCGCGATCCGCCTGCCGGTCCCGTCCAGGATCTCGAGGAAGGCCGCCAGCAGGCCCGGATACTGCCGGCGATAGACGAAGTCATGGAATGCCGACAGGCGGGGCTGCCAACGGCCGTCATCGGGGTACTCGTCGCCGTTCAGTTCGGGCGGCCCGAAGCGGTGATGAGCCAGACAGTCCTTGCGGGCGACGCCGCCGACGAGGCCTTTCAGGCCGATCGTGATGCCGACCTTTTCGTGGGTCTTCATTTTGGGGATATGCAGAACCACATCGGCGGCCAGCAGGTCCTTATGAAGGACGTATCGATGCCGATGCCGGCCATGATATCCCGCCGTAAGGTCGGGATCGTAGTCCGAAACCCGCAAGCGCGGGTCCGGACGATCCTGATAGAACGCGTCCAGGAGGCTCTTCTCGTCGAGGGAAACGCTTACGCCCGCGGCCGGGTCCGTCTCGACGCGCGACTTCGCCCGCCCCAGGGCTCCCCTGGGAGCGATCCAAAGCCGAAGATCCTTGGCCCGCACAGGGGCCTGGTGGCGCCGATAGAACTCCTCCACCTCCGCCGCCCCCGTATCGGCCAATACGCGCCGCCAATCGCACGATTGCAGAGGGGCATTCCCGAACACGATCTCCCCGCCGGGACCCGCGGCAATGAGGACGTAATCGGCGATCGCCCGCAAGATCGAGCCATGCGTGCATTTCCCATGGAACGCGGACCAGGATTCCCGGGGCCTCTTGTGAAAGACGAAATTGCACAACAGGAAAACCTTGTCGCCCTTATTGACGTATCGCCCCAACGGGTTCCAGCGCGGGGTTCCATAATGCTCGGCGTCAAGGCCGCATTGAGACAGGCACCTGCGGACAGATCGATAGGCGGGGTTGGGTCTCGACGCGATGTGCGAAAAGGGATATTCGGGATAGGCTTCGGACGGCGAAAAAGACTCGCCGCTCTCGGGATACCGGGCCGTTGGATCGTGGACGACCGATCCGAGCATAGGAAGCTCCTTCATCGCTCGTTGATCGTTCAATTGGCGCCTGTCCCCGCTAGAGATCGGCCCTGTCCTCGATGATCTGCCGATAAATTCGTTCATAACCGGCGGCCATCTTTTCAACGGACAACTCACCAGCTCTGGCCCTGGCGGCGTCCCCTCGCCTCTTCGAGGCCTTCTCGTCGGCTATGGCCCTCACGACGGCGTCTGCAGCCTGCTGAATATCGGAGGGATCGACAAAGAGCGCGGCTTGCTCGTCGAGAAGCTCCCGATGAGCGGGGATATCGGAGACGACCAGGGGGCAGCCGCAGGCCATGGCCTCCATAACCGTATTGGGGCATCCCTCATAGGCGCTGAGACTTATGTAGATCGATGCCGCTTTCATCAGCCCCCATATTGTCGAGGCTGGCTGATGCCCCCAAAATTCGACATCACCCTCAAGGCCGAGTTCATCCCGCAGATCTTCCAGGTCCGTGCGCTGGGGGCCATCCCCGCAGATAATGGTCCTGACCCGGAGCCGCTGTTTGACGACGGCCAGCGCTTCTATAAGAGTCCTGACATTTTTTGAGCCGCTGCGATCTGCCGCCAATCTGCCGGCTGAGAACACCAGAGGCCGCTTATTTTCAGATATAAATGGTGACGAGCCAACAAGATCGCCGTTTATTTCCGCAAACGGTATGCCGTTCTTGATCGTGTATCGTCTCGCTCGGGGGATCCGGTTGCCCCAATACTCATTGCCCCCGGATGAGTTGGCTACGAGCGCCTGCGCGCCAGATCCCAAGAACAACCTCAGATAAGTCTTGGCATTCGCGCCATATCCCATGGCGGAACTGGGCTCCCTCAGCACCCATGGTATTCCAAGAACCCTGGCGATGAGGCCGCCGACGATATCCATTTGAACGATCCAGGTCTGGATGATATCCGGCTTGACGCGGCGGACGATCCGAAAGAGCCGCCAAAGCAGCAGAGGATCGTAATTCGAGAAGGATCTAAGACGGTGCAATTCGACAGCCGGCATTTTCGGCGGACTGGGGCCCTGATTCAGATAGGCGACATGAACGGCGTGGCCCATGCGGGCGAGCTGGGGCGCCAAAGCGCCGAGCTGCCGTTCCGTGCCTCCTCCGCTAAGGCTCGGAATGATGTGGAGCATTCGCATTCAGTCGATAAACTCCTGGAACCAGCTCTCCAGAAAGAGAAAAGCCCATAACCTGCCGGACCAATCCCTTCGGCCATCCAGATGCTCGTTGACCATCTTCTTGAGCAGTCTCGGCTCGAAGAGGTCCCTTCGCGCCGTGACCTCGCCCAACAAGAGGCCCTTGAGGAGCGCCGCGTAGTCATGGCGAAGCCAATGGCTGAGAGGAACGGCAAACCCCGTCTTGGGCTTGTTCAGGATCTCGGCCGGGAGCAGGTCCCGGACGGCTCGCTTCAGAATGATCTTGCCTCCCGTCTTGTCACGCTTGAGATGCGAGGGGATGGTGGCCGCATATTCGACCAGTTCATGGTCCAGAAAAGGGCAGCGGACCTCCAGGCCGTTGGCCATGGAGGCGATGTCCGTCTTGACCATGAGACAGTCGGGCAGATAGAAATTCTGATCATGTCGCATCAGCCAGTCGAGTTCGTCCATGCCTTCCCGCCAGCGATATTCCGACAGGGGGTCCTCAAGGACGCGGGGCGTCGAGATCAGGGCCCGGAACTTCGGGGTATAGGCAAGCCGTTTTTCCTCCGGCTTCAGGATCGTTCCATATTGCAGGCGGCGTTCCTTGACGTTTCCGGCGCCGACCATGGCCAGCCCGCGTCGGAGTCTCGCCGCCTGATTGCTCCACCGCCACATATCCAGGACCGCCCTTCCCGCCTGGCTTGCGGCTCTTCTCAAGGAGAGGGGCCACCGGTCCCAGCGGCCCCAGCTCATGATATCGGCGTAATTCCCGTAACCGGCAAAGGATTCGTCGCCCCCATCGCCTGTGAGCGCAACGGTGACATGCCGCCGTGTCAGCTCGGAGACACAGTAAGCCGGGATGGCGGATGAATCGGCAAAAGGCTCATTATAGTGATGGACAAGAATGGGCAGCATTTCCTCCGGATGGGGCCTGACCATCATCTCGTGATGGTCGGTCCCGAATCGCCGGGCCACCATCCGGGCGTAAGGCAATTCGTTGAACGGGCCTTGCTCGAAGCCAATGGAGTAGGTCTTAACGGGACGACGACTCTCTTGGGCCATGAGGGCGACGATCGCAGCGGAATCCACGCCGCCGCTTAAAAACGCGCCCAGCGGCACATCCGAGATCAACCGCCTCTTGACCGCTTTTCGCAGTCGCTCGACGATCCCCTGCTCGAATTCGAACGGAGAGGAAGTCGCCTTGGGGCCGTCTGGCGGCTCCCAATATCGTTGCTTCCGCAGGTTCCCTTTGAGATCACAGGTCAGGAACTCCCCCGGCCCTAGCCGGAATATCCCTTCGAAGGCGGTCGCCGGGCTGGGGACGAACTGATATGTCAGATAGAGGTCGAGAGCCCGATAATTCGGCTCCACGGATATCTCCGGATCCGCCGTGATGGCCTTGATCTCGGAACCAAAGACAAGAGAATCCGGCGTGATCGAGTAGCAGAGCGGCTTTTTTCCCAGACGATCCCGGGCGCAGAAGAGTATTCCCCGGGGGCCGTCCCAGAGAGCGAAGGCGAACATGCCCCTCAGGTATTCCAAGCAGTCAGTCCCTTTCTTCTCGTAAAGGTGGATCAGGACCTCTGTATCCGTTTCGGTTCTGAACAGATGGCCGTCCTGCTCCAACTCCCGCCGCAGTTCCCGAAAGTTATAGATCTCGCCGTTGAAGACGAGCCAAATGGTCTTATCTTCATTGCCTAAAGGCGGGCATGCTCCGGGCGTCAGATCGATAATCGACAGCCGACGCTGCCCCAGGCCGATATGCGGAGCTACATAGATCCCTTCGTCGTCGGGTCCCCTGTGGATCAGGGTCCGGCACATCCCCTGGATGAGGGCTGGATCCGGAATGCTATCCTTGAATCGAAGCATTCCGCATATGCCGCACATCTCTTTCTCTCTGTCCTTATCCTGCTGCCGCCCCATTAGGCCGGACAGCCCTCTTGCGGCGAGAAAGCACGGCCGTGCCGATGCGCACGATGAGGATAAAGGGAAGTATCTCCCAGACGACGTTCGCCAGAAGGCTCAGGGTCGTATCCCTGAACGTATAATACACTTTAACGCAGATGAAGGCATAAATGACGGTCTCAACGAAGCCGACTTGACGATCGACATACCAGCGGTGAAAAGAAGCCAATAGGAAACCGAGAATCGCGCCCCTGACGGCCAATTCCAGCCAATCCAATCCTATGATCGATTGGCTTATCACCCCCCACATCAAACCCAGCCCGGTCCCGCTCAAGCCGATCTCCCGAAGGTACCATTCGGACGCGGACACCTTTTCGATGGGCATGATCTGCTGCGGCGGCAGGATGGTCACGAAATCGTTGAAATAAAGATACCAGGGCAGATAGACGCCGCGCGCCTTGCGCTGAAGCACATCGTAAGACGTCCCCAATAAGGCCTGGAATTCATTCGTCGTCGAGAGGACGCTCGCGTCATTATTCAGGATATCCGCCTGCATTTCGGCGATATCCGAATACGAGCGGTAGACCCCCAGGTAAAGAAAGCCAAAAAACACGAGCGCGCCCAACGGGACCAGGAGCTTGATCGTCAGGGGTTTGATCATACGATGGTAAAAGAGGACCGCGGCGAAGAGGAACAGGACCAATCCGGTCCTGGCGCCTTTGACGGCGATGGTTTGGATGATCTCCGCGGCGATCCAGGCCCAAAGAACGACACGCCACCTGGCATGACGGCACCGGGCCACGACCAGATAGAGCAGGGCGAGCTTAAAAATGAAGAGAATGCCGCCGAGCTTCGTCGAAACCTGCAAAAGGGGAAGAGGCAGATTGCCGATCACGGCGAGGTATTCGTTGAAGGCCTCGGGCGCATAACTCGTATTGAAGTTGACGCCCATCGTCAATTGCAGGACCGCGAAGTACCCGGTCAATAAAAGGAACATCAGAACGATCACATGGCGGGCCGATGGGCTGGGCAAACGGGTGTTTCCCGTCTTTAAGGCCCTTTTCCCCCTTAATGCCGCATAGGCCAGGATGAAGCTGAAAGCATAGAGGACGTGGCGGAAGTGGAACAAGCCCAATTCCCGGGGAGAAATGCGATAAGCCTGCAGGCGCGCGTCGCTAAAGGGGCCGAAAGACAGCCCGCCGACCCAATAATTCAGAAGGGGAAGGACCGTGTAAACGAGGGTGGCCAGGGCGCAGATCATCCCCACGTCAAAGAGCGGGAGCTTCCCGTCCCGGTCCCATAACGTCAGCCAGAGCCAGAGGGTCATGATCAGACAAAGAAGGCCCGGGACGGCCACATAGCGCTCTTCGGAGGACATGAGGATCAGCGCGGCGCCGCTCACGGCCACCGCGACGATGACGAACGGACTCCGCTGATGCTTGATCTTCATGATCGCAGAGCGATCGCCGGCTTGCGCCTTCCGGACTTTCGGCCCCTCGGCGGCAGCGCTCTTCTTATTGTCGGGGTTTCCGATTCCTCAATACTCTTGCCCGAGCGAGCGGGCCGGGCCCGATGAGCCCGAGCAACAGAGTGCCCCAACTCCGGGGCGAGAAAGGACGGAGGGCCAAAGAAAGGAAGGAGTACTTGATCCCCCTGGCCCGGCGGCCGGCCAGGAACCAGAGGGTGGCTTGGCCCGCCAACTCGTTCCTGAAAGCGTTCGGGGCGTACGCCTTGAGCGCCTCTCCATGCTCTCGCAACAGGATCTCTCCGCTCGAGGCCCTCTCCACGGCAGATTCGAGTGAGCGGCCGGCATCGGGCTTGGTGAGCTGGTTCTCCGCATCCTGATGATAGCAGGCGACCACGTCGGGGAACGCCCAGGCTTTGAAGTTCTTCATGAATTCCAGATGATAGGGCCCCTCCAAGGTCCGATCGGAGCGGAACCTGACCTTGTCGAAGGTCGATCGACGGATGACGGGCAAGGAGTCCCCGCGGCGGCCCTGGACGCTGTCCATCCATCCGAGATACTTCTCATAGTCCCAGCATTCGTCGCTCAGGGGAGGATCGGGGGACGTCCGTCCATTATCGGTCCGCCCCATGAACTGCAGCCTCTGGATATCCTCTCCCACCTCCATGCTCCTCCGGAAAATGGCGGATAGGGCGCCGGGAAGAAGCTCGTCATCGCTGTCCAGGAAGACGATCCAACGTCCGCGCGAGGCGTCGACTCCCGTGTTCCTGGCCGGCCCGACGCCCCGATTCCCGACATGACCGACAAGCCTGATCCGGGGGTCCGAATACGCCTTGACGATCTCGCCGGTCCGGTCGGTCGAGCCATCATTGACGACGACGATCTCGAAGTCGGCATAGTCCTGATTCAGGCAGCTGTCGACGGCCCTGGCGATGAATCGCTCACGATCATAGGCCGGTATGACAATACTCAAGTGGGGCATCAGCGGGGCCTTTTATCCCGGGGATCGATCAAAGGGCGCGACACCGGAGGAACGGTCCGATCCCTGACGCCGGGCCAAAATAATAGAGCGATCGGGCGACGATCCAGCGCCAAGGCCGTTCTTCACGCGCCAAATGCCTGGCCAGGCTCAAGTATCTCATTCAGGCCGGTTCCGTGGAAGGATCCGGGGTCCCCAATCCGGCGTCATCATAAGCCGCTGACGATTTCCGGAGCCGCGGGCAAGGCCGGCGCTCCGGGGCGGCCATAGAGCCGCACGACAAGCGCGAAATGAAGGATCGTCCCCAAAACGGTCGCCGCCAGGTAGGCCTGCGCCAGGCCAACTCCGCCGTTCGGTTTCACGAGGAAATAGGCCGCCGCCACCAGGGTGAGTTCACGGGGGACATTGATGCTGATCAATGAGAGCCAGATCCTGGCCCGGGATTGCAGGTATTGGAACAACCCGATGCTCAAGCCCTCGAAGACCGTCGAGATCAGGAGAAGTTGGAGAATGCGGCGGCCAGGGGCGAAATCCTTCCCGAACAAAAGCAGGACCGGCTTGGCGAATAGCCCCAGGAAAAGCACGCCCGCGAGGGAGACCAGGAAGATCGCCAGGACATTGTTCCTAAAAACGGCATGGTATTGCGGCCGAACGTCTTTGGACATCTCGTGGTTCAGCACGGACAGCCCAACGCTGTTCATGACGTTGGGCAGGAACAGCGCCAGAAGCCGCACGTTGTTGGCCGCGCCGTAGAGCGCCATTTCGCCGAAGCCTCCCGGCTGACGTACGAGGAAGGAATTGGCCAGCCAAACCATCGGGATGGAAAAGTAGCCGGCTACAGCGGCCGGCACCGCGAATCGCGTCACGATGGCTTTCTCTCTCCGTAAGGCGCCGGAATAACGGGGCCTGATCCTCTGTCTTCGGCACTCGACCCGCAGCCAGACATTGTGGATAGCGCAGCGAAGAAGGGCGCTGAGGCTCAGCCCCATAAGACTGCCGTTCAATCCGCCCCACCACGTGCCCAGCGAGATGATCAAGACGGCCATTATGCCGCTGACGACGCCGGCCTTGGCGAGGCTGCCGAAGGCCTCGAGACCGGACAAAGCCCCGGTCTGATACCCGTTGAGGGCCGAGAAGAAGAGGAATCCGGCTCCGATCACGAGGGCGGGAGCGAGGCGCGGCGCCTTGAGGACGGAGCCGGCCAGCCAGGGCGCCAACGAAACCATGAGGATCGCCCCGGCGGCGGCCGTCAGGGCCGCAACGATGGCGCATAATCCCATGACGCGACCGGCTCTCTCGGGATCGACGGAACGATACTCGGCGACATATTTCGAGGCCGTATAGCCCATGGAGAGCTGGGACAAGGCCGCCGCCATCACCAGGGTGCTTTGGATCATCGCATATTCGCCGAAGCTCTGCTTCAAGAGGATGCGGGCGACGATCACATTGACGATGAAGGTGCTGCCTTGGTTGAAGGCCACAGCCACGAAGTTCAGCGCCGTGCCTTTGATCAAACGGTCTCGGATTCCCATCAGCTATTCCGGACGATGATACTCATCGTTTTTCATGGTATCCCTTATACCAATTGATGAACCTCTCGATGCCCGTCTGCACGGTGGTCTCCGGCGCGTATCCGAAATCGGCCTGTAAGTCGGATGTGTCCGCCCATGTCGCGCGCACGTCTCCCGGCTGCATGGGCAGCATCCGCTTGACAGCCGTTCGGCCGAGGGCTTCCTCGATCGCCTTGACGAAGTCGGAAAGTCGAACGGGGGCGCCGTGGCCGATGTTGTAAAGCCGATAGGGCGCTGTATCTCCCTCCCTAAGGGGAGGACGATCGATCACTCGAATGAGCCCCTCGACGATGTCGTCGATATAAGTGAAATCTCGTTCCATATCCCCATGGTTGAAGATCTCGATCGGCCTGCCGTCCAGGATGGCTTTGGCAAAAAGGAAGGCGGCCATATCGGGTCGTCCCCAAGGTCCATAGACCGTGAAGAACCTCAATCCCGTCGTTGGCAGCCCAAAAAGATAACTGTAACAGTGGGCGATGAGCTCATTGCTCTTCTTCGTGGCGCCATAAAGGCTGAGGGGATGGTCCGTGTTGGATCGTATCGAAAACGGCATCTCCCGGTTCAGCCCGTAAACGCTCGAGCTGCTGGCATAGACCAGATGCGCGATCGAGTGGCTGCGGCAGAGCTCGATGAGATTGACAAAACCGACCAAATTGGCATCGACATAAGCTTGGGGGTTCTCGAGACTGTAGCGAACTCCCGCTTGGGCGGCGAGATGGCAAACCCGCTCGAACTTTTCTTCGCCAAAGAGCTTCGTGAGCCCTTGCCGGTCCCCTATGTCTCTCTTGACAAACCGATAATTGGGATGCCGGGAGCTGGCAATGGACCCGCCTTCGCGGATCCTGCTTTCTTCGATCCCTGTCTCGGCCAATCGGGCATACTTGAGGCGGACGTCATAATAATCATTGATGTTGTCCAGCCCTACGACGTTGTCCCCTCTTTCGATCAATCGGCGGACAAGATGAAAGCCAATGAAACCTGCTGAACCTGTGACGAGGATCTTATTGTTCCTGTTCATTTCGATTCCTGCTTCGCATCGTTCTCTTCATCGGCCCGGCCGCCGTCGCAGCGAGGCGTCAAGCCGCCAAAGCAAGCCCTGATCCGGGCACCGGCCCTTGAAGTACTGGGGGCGGACGCCTATGAAGGGTCGGCCCAATCACGGTCAGGGAGCAAGGCTTGGCCTGGCTGGAGGCGTCCGGAGCCTGTCACGAGGAAAGCGAGCCTGGGACGGGGCCTTTTCGGGCAAAGCCGAAAATTGCCGTCCGAAATCCCTTGGGGGTCCAACGTTGGTAAAGCGCCCCCATAGTGAAAGCGAGTCGGGAGAAGGCCAGGTAGGAGGGTTCGGCGTCGTAGCCATAGACACAGTGGTCAAATCCGTATTCCGAGAACATCCGCTTCACCCGCCTGGGCGTGTTGCATTTGAAGAAGGTCGGAAAAACGTCCTCTTGCTTTCGGCCCGGCTGCACTCTGCTCAATACTCGGCCATGAAGCCGATAGGGGGTGAGCCGGGTCGCCACGCCGACATAACCGCGAATGTTAGGCGTTCTCAGGCAGACGCAGCCTCCCGGCTTGGTGACGCGGCGGCATTCCGCGAAAAAGAGATCGGGGTCTTCGAGATGCTCGAGCACACTGTCCGCCAGGCAAAGATCGATCGATCCATCATCAACGGGCCAGGGACCGTGCGCGTTTTCGATCTGACGGAATTCGTCGATCGTCTGATTCTCGGACCCAACCGGGCTGACATCGATCCCGATCACTCTGGCGCACTTGCCCTTCAGGGTCCTCAATGCGCGCCGGTAGGGAACGGGGTCCTCGGCAAAGCCGCCGCGACCACACCCAATGTCAAGGGCCGTCGAAGCGGCATTCAGCAGGGAATTCACCCGGCTGTAGAACGCGACCGTCCCGTCAATATCCGAATAGCCGCCGAACCTGCTTTCCGGATAGAGAAGCTCGAGATAGCGCATGCGTCACCCCAGAGGGAATCTCAAGTCTTGGCTGCAGTTGTCTGTCACTCCGGAATAATCCTTTATTGGCCAGTCGGAGGACCAGATGCGATCTTATAAAACATGCTGAACCGGCAAGGCGAGACCTATGTCCCTCTTCATGTCGATTCCCCGTTCATTATCGCGTGCTTCCGCGGCCGCCCTCTCGGCAACGCCTCGAGCCGGCGGCCGGCGATGGCCTCGAGTCTGCCCACGAACTCGGCATCGCCGGCCGGCCGGCCGGTTCTGAGCCGGCCCCGAACGCGGTCAAGGATGGCCTCATCTCCCCTTCCTTCAAGATAAGCCCGCCAATCGCGGACTTCGCGAGCCAAGAAGAAGCTGTCGGTTAATACCGGGTCGGCGGCGCCCCACACGTGCGCCCGAGCGCTTGACCAGAGATAATCCTCGGCCCGTCCCGCCAAATGAGCTCGCAGGGGGTTGTTCTCAACGAAGCGAACCTCCTCGCGGACGCTGGCCTCGTCCAGCGCGCAGGACATGAAGCGGGCCCGCCAAAGACGGCCCTTGAGGGCTCGCCGGGCGTTGAAGTATTGGGCGTAACGCATATGCAGGGAGTTCGAGGCCCGGGCCAAGGCGCCCTCGGTCTTAGGGACGCAGATGAGGTGAACGTGATTTGGCATCAGGCAGTAAGCCCAGACATCCACGCCGAAACGCCGGCCGTTCTCCCCCAACCATTCAAGATAGCGGCGGTAATCGGAGTCCGAAATAAACACAGGGTGATCGTCAATCCCCCTTTGGATGAGGTGATGGGGGTATCCCGGGAAGATCGAGCGCGCTAAACGGGCCAACGGGATAGGCTACCGCCGGTGGGCGACACAAGCCGCCAGTCCGGCTTTCTCAAACCAGGACCTTGGCATCATGTACCCCGAGGGGCACAGTCCCAAACTATTTCACGGGCCGATCAACAGCATGTCCGGCAACAGGCCATCCTCTTTCCCGTTCCAATGGCAGCAATAACTTGAAGCGATTTTATTAAACCGCGACTAGTATTGTCAAGAAAAATGGGGACAGCGGCCATCTTTTACAGGGATCGTGACCGTCTGCCGACGGTTTCAGGCGCCCGCGAGATAGGTTTCGGTCAGGAACTGCCGCAGGGCCAGTTCGTGGACCCAGTAGCGGCCGGGCTCGAACCGCGCCGCGCCGTCCGGGCCGATGACATAGACGCCGGGCACCCCGTCGACGATGAGATCGGTCGGATGGTCCGTCATGCAGGTGAGCGAGTACTCGATGATGACGTAGCGGCCGTCCAGGGCGTGGACCATGTCCACGACCAGCTTGGGGCTTTTGACGAGGTCCCGGACGCGCCGGGCCGTCCGGATGGCCTCCGGAGGCAGCGGCCGCCACTCGACCTTGTTCATCCCCGAAGCGCGGAAATCGCCTTGCGGCACCCGCCGGTAATACCCGAAGGCCAGGTCGCCGATCAGGATGACCCGGATGTCGTAGCCGTCGTTGGGGACGAACTCCTGGAAATAGACGTAGTTCTTCTGCCGGAGCCAGGGCACATAGAGAGGCCGGCCCCGCCTGGAGAAGGCCTGGCGGATGATGCGCCGGGCTTCGCGGGGACCGCGCACCAGTTCGACGCCCATCGAGCCGGAGGATTGGTTGACCTTGCTGACGAACGGATAGCCGATGGCGTCCAGCATGGCCAGGGCGTCCTCGCGGCGGTAGGAAATGTAGGACTTGGCGAAGGGCAGGTCCCAGGCCTCGGCCAAAAAGGCCTCCAGGCACTTGTTCTCGTAGAGCATCGACAGCCGGGCGCTAGGGTAGCACGTCTTGCCCAGGACCCGCTCCAGGAAGTGGTACTTGACCCGGATCTCCTCCAGGTGGTCGACGCGGTTGGAGACCATGCCGACGACCAGGTCGAACCGCTTGGCCCGCTCGATCCAATCGTGGGCGTGGAGGTCGAAGATCTCGTGGTCGAAGCCGTTCGTCTCCAGGAAGCGGCGGTATTTCGTCCAATGGGGATAGCGCTCCGTGTCCCGCACCAATCCGATCCGGGGCTTGGGGACGCCCGGCGGCCAGGCGAGGCGGACGATCTCGGCGTCCTCGATCCGGTCCCGATCGTCGACGGGCACCGCCTCGGGCATCGGCAGGCGCTGCCGCAGGCGGGAGAAGAGCATGGTCTTGCGGACCCTCTTCAGGACGGGCTGGCCTTTGAGGGCCTCGATCGTCTGGGCCCTGATGCGGTCCATCGGGGGAAGAGGCTTGATCATCATGCGCTTTTCGGGAGGATCAGGCCGGCGCGTCCGGCCGTTTCGACAGGAAGGCCCCGGCCAGGAACTCCCGGAGCGCCAGCTCATGGACCCAGTAGCGCCCCGGCTCGAAGGCGATGCGGCCGTCGCCTCCCAGGACATAGGCGCCCGGCACGCCGTCCACCTTGAGCTGCTCGGGGGTCTCCACCTGGAAGAAATGGGAGAATTCGACGATGGCGAACCGGCCGTCCAGGCCGTGGACCAGGTCGACCACGAGCTGGGGGCTCTCCAGCCGGCGGTTGGCGCTCCAGGCGATCCGCAGGACCTCTTCGGGCAGTCCCCGCTTCTCGACGATGTTCATCCCCGAGGCCCGGAAATCGCCGGCCGGCACGGCCCGGTAATAGCCGAAGGCCCGCGGCCCGATGACGATGACGCGGATGTCGTAGCCGTCGTTGGGGACGAATTCCTGGAAGTAGACGTAATTCTTCTGGCGGAACCACGGCACGTGGATGCTCCGGCCGTTCCGCGAAAAAGCCTGGCGGATGATGCGCCGGGCCTTGCGCGGGGAGCGCACCAGCTCGACGCCCATCGAGCCCGAGGAATGGTTGATCTTGCTGACCAGCGGGTAGCGCACGCCGTCGAGCATGGCCAGGGCGTCCTCCCGGCTCTGGGAGATATGGGTCTTGGCGATCGGGAAGCCGTAGGCCTCGGCCATGAAGGCCTCGAGGCACTTGTTCTCGTAGAGCATGGCCTGGGCCGCCGTGGGATAGCACGTCTTGCCCAGCACGGTCTCCAGGAAATGGTACTTGACCCGGATCTCCTCCAGCTGGTTGATCTCGTTGGAGACCATGCCGACGACGGCGTCGAAGCCGCGGGCCTTGGCGATCCAGTCGTGGGCGTGGATGTCGAAGAACTCGAAGGGGAAGCCGTTGTTCTCCAGGAACCGGGCGTACTTCGTCCAGCGGGGGAACTTCTCGAGATCGCGGACCAACCCGACGCGGGGCTTGGGGCGCCCGGCCGGCCAATCGATGCGGACGATCTCGGCGTCGCCGATCCGGTCGCGGTCGTCGACGTAGCCCGCTTCGCGCATCGGCAGCCGCAGGCGGAGGCGGGCGTAAGCCATGGTCTTCCGCAGCCGCTTGACGGCCTTGACGTCGCGGAGCTTCTTGGCCATGTCAGAACCTCGCTTCCCGGACGGGCCCGATCAGGCTCTCCACGGTCTCGTCGGCCAGGCGGCCGTCGACGAACCGGAAACGGGCCATCTCCATGGTGCCAGGGAACCGCCCCAGGGAGGGGATGCAGCTCAAGCCCCGCAGGAGGCCGTTGAACATCTGCAGGAAGACGCCGTGGGACACGACCAGGATGCTCCGGCCGGCGTGCCGCTCGAAGAGGAGGCGGCGGAAGGCCTTGGCCCGCTCCCAGACGTCCTCGAAGGGCTCGCCGCCCCGCGGATCGACGGTGTGCCGGTCGCCGCCGACCTCGATCATCAGGATGGGCGGCTCGAACGCGAGGATCTCCTCCCAGGTGTGCCCCTCCATGATCCCGAAGCGGCGCTCGTTGCAGAGCGGCGTCGAAACGAGCGGAACGGCGTCCCCGACGAGCAGACGGGCCGTCTCGACGGCCCGGGACAGCGCCGAGGTCACGACGACGTCGAAGCGGCGTCCGGCCAGATGCGCGGCGGCCTGGCGGGCGTCGGCGATGCCCTTGTCGCTCAAAGGCACGTCGATCGTGCCGGCATACCGTTTTTCGAGGTTGTAGGCCGTGTGGCCGTGGCGGATGGTGTGGATCACGGTCTCAGCGGCCATGAGCGTCCTCCGTCAGGCGGATGATCTCGTTCAGCCGGACGATCGACGAATAGTCGGTGGCCAGGGGCCCGATCTTGACGATCGTGGCGCCCAGGGCGCACGTCAGCAGGGACAGGAACGTCGATTCCGTGCTGATCGAGCGGTGCGAGGTGATGGCCAGCTGGCCGGTCCCGAGGGCCGCCTCCAGGGCCCGGACGACCGCGGTCACGGTGCCGGCCTGGTTGGGCTTGATGACGGCGGCCGTGGCCAGCCCGCGGACCGCCCCGTCCCGGATGCGGGACTCGTCCGAAGAGTACAGGTTATCGCCGATGATGTGGCAGTCCCCGCGGGCGGCCGTCAGGGCCCGCCAAGAGCGGTCGTCTTTCTCGCCGAACGGGTCCTCGAGGAACCGCAGGCCGTAGTCCCGGATCATCGCGGACCAGTAGGCGACGAGCTCTTCGGGCGATCGGAGCCCGCCGTCGGTGACGCCGAACCTGTAGCCCTGGCCGTCCCCGAGATCGCCGGCCGAAGCGTCGATCATCAGGTCGTACCGGCCCGACAAGCCCAGCCCGTCAACGACCGTCAGCAGGAACTCGACGACCTCCCGGTTGTCGCGCCGGGAGAACCCGTTCACCGGATGGCCCGAGACGACGATCTTGGGCTGGGCCAGCTGTTTCTCGCGGACGACCCGCTGGATGGCGTTGTGCTCGGGGATGACCTCGTCCAGATCCCGGCTCCGGGCGACCAGCATGAACTCCGAGAAGTCGCTCAAAACGGGATTGGTGTAGGCGTGCCAGCCGCCGTTGAGGATGTTCAGCGCCAGCCGGGGGCGCTCCATCGGGCGTTCCGGCCGGCCGACCAGCTCGAAAAAGGACCGGGTCCGGGCGGCGGCGGCGAAGAAGGCCTCCGAGAGGGCGAAGGCGTTGTTCCGGCCGAATTGGGGGATGCGGGCCTGCAGGTAGCCGTCGAACGCGGCCTGGCCGGTCTCGGCCCCGAGGAGGCCGTCGGCCCGGACGGCCCCGATCAGGACCTCGGGATCGAGGCCCGCTTGGCGGTCCTCGTAGATGCTGATGGTCTCGCCCTGCGGGGCCGCGGCCCGGCCCACGGAGCCGTCGGACAAGGTGACGACGAACTCGGTCGTCAATCCGACATGGGAGTTCAGGACCCTCCGGTGCGAGATCGAGCGCAGGACCGCCATCTGTTCGTCCCTCCTCTACCAGAAGCTCTCGGGCACGAAAACGACGTCGCCTTCCTGCAGGCGCATGTCCATCTTCCGGCCCCGGATAATGTCTTTCAGGTTGACCTTGAACTGGACCTCGTGACCGTTCGGGCCCTTGCGCTTGATGGTCACGCTCGAGGCTTTGGAGCCGTCGGCCAGGCCGCCCGCGCCGGCGATGGCCTGCAGCAGGCTCACGCCCTCGGAGAACTTGGCGAGAACCTGGCCCGGGCGGTTCACCCGGCCCATGACGAAGACCCGGACCTCGCGATCGACCGGCACGTTGACGACGTCGTTCGGCTCGATGGGCACGTTCAGCGCCTGGTTCCCGTTCACCAGCAGATCCTTCAGGTCGATGGCGATCGTCGACGTCTGCCCGTCCGGCCCCTCCCGCAGGATGAAGGCCTGGTTGCCCGCCGTTTCGGCGAATCCGCCGGCCATCGAGATCACCTGCAGGAGGTTCTTCCGCCCCACCAGCTCGAAGCTCCCGGCGTTCACCACCGCCCCGATCACGGCCACCTGCTGGTTCTTGTATTCCCGGATGAAGATGGTCACCTGGGGGTTCTTGACGTACTTGGCCTGCAGCAGCTCCGTCAGGACCCGGGTCACGCCCTCCTGGGTCAGGCCGCCGACCTGGACGCGCCCCAGGAGCGGCAGGGTGATGGTCCCGTCCTCCGAGACCCGGACGGTCTGGCTCAACTGCTCGACCTCGAACACCCGGACTTCCAGCAGGTCGCCCGGGCCGATGCGGTAGGCCCGGACGAACTGGTCCCGGGCCGCCTCGGCCTGGGCCGGGGTCTGGGCCGGCGGGGCGCTCTGGGCCCGGGCCGCCAGCCCCAGGATCAGGGCCAGGGCCGCTCCCGCGGCGATCTTGTTCGGCAGGGTTCTCACGGCGGCATTCTCCGATCTAGAAGTCATAGGTCAGATTGAGCCCGTAGAACATGCGCTGGTCGTCTTCGCCATAGACATTGGAGTCGCGCTGCCACCAGCTGACGACGAAGCCGAGGGCCGTGTTCTTGACGATCCGGACGTACAGCCCGGTCGTATGGATGTCGTAGCGGTCGAGACGGGCCACGGCCCCTTCCCCCGCCACGGGGTAGCGGTTCTGCCCCCACGAATAATCGTAGTCGAGGCGCAGGAAGGACAACAGGTAGACCGAAGCGCCGGCGCTGGGCCTCGTTTCGATGTAATAGGCGTCGCCGTACCAGAGCGAGAAGCGGACATCGCGGAGATAGCTCCCCCGGACCGTGAACATCCGGGCCAGGCGGACCGAGAGCTGCGTGTCGCCGACGAAGCCGCTGTAATCGGGGCTGTTGGGATTGCGGACGTCGAACATCCGGTATCCGAGGCGGAGCCGGCCCCGGACGCGGCTGCCGAGCTGGGCGAAATCGACGCCGCCCAGGACGGCCCCGCTTTGCCCGTCCCGCAGGGCGGCCTGGGGAGCGAACTCGAAATCGAACCGGCCGTACTCGAGGTCGAGGAAAAAGCGCCGGTTGGCCGAGGCCTGATAATAGGCCGAGAAGGTCGCGTACTGCTCGAGGCGGTTGAGGCGCTCCCGGACGTTCAGCCCCTCGCCGAACTCGACGCTCTCGTAGTTGTAGCGGACCGTCCGGTAGCCGAGGGCGAAGGAGGTCTTCCAGGCCACGCGCAGCAGCACCGAGCCGCCCAGGCCCTCCTCTTTCCGGCGGGGCCGGATGTCGATCTCGGTGTTCCAGCGCTCCCGCGCGTCCGAGTAGATCCCGTCCAGGCTGAAGAAGGCGTTCCGGAGATTGAGCTGGACGGCCCCGCTGAGGTAATAGTTCCAGGACCTCTCCCGCTCCGTCTTGGAGTACCAGACGTACTGCGGCGAACCGGCGGCGGAGAGCACGAGCTTGCGGCCGAGGGGCAGATAGACCGTGGCCGCCGGCCCGGCGGTCAGCGTGAAGTCCCGGATCGGCTCGTTGGTCGAATAGTAGATGTTCGTATCGATCCCGGCGTTGGCGATGACGAGGGAGGGCTGGATGGCGAAGGGCCCGAAATGCCAAGCCGCCTCGCGGATGGACCGCTCGAGCTGCAAGCCGCGCCAGGTCTGGGCCCGGGCCGCGGCCGGGGCCAGGACCAGGACCGCCAGCAGCGCCAGGGCGATCGACCGCGAAACCGCCTTTGCCGCGGGACCGGTCATTGGTGGACCTCCTGGTGATAGCCGATGCCCATGTTCTTGAGGTGCTCGATGACCCGGTCGCGGTCGCCGTCGATGGCGGCGTCGATGATACCCTTCAGACTGAGCTCGCGGCCGTCCAGCTCCTCGGTCGCCGGGGCGATGAAGATGCGGTCGAACTTCGTCGTCCGGTTCTTCTCTTTCTCGATGAGGATCTCCTCGTAGAGCTTCTCGCCGGGCCTCATGCCGACGAACTGGATCTCGATGTCGTCCTCCCGCTGGCCCGACAGCCGGATCAGGGTCTTGACCATGTCGACGATCTTGATGGGCTCGCCCATGTCCAGAATGAAGATCTCGCCCCGCTCGCCCAGGGTGTTGGCCTGGATGATCAGGCGGACGGCCTCGGGGATGGACATGAAGAAGCGCCGGACCTCGGGGTGGGTGACGGTGACCGGGCCGCCCTTGGCGATCTGCTTCTGGAAGAGCGGGATGACCGAGCCGCGGCTGCCGATGACGTTGCCGAACCGGACGCAGGCGAACTTGGTCGCGGCCGTCTTGGCCACCTCCTGGATCAGGATCTCGCCGATCTTCTTGGTCGCGCCCATGACGTTGGTCGGGTTGACGGCCTTGTCGGAGGAGATGAAGAGGAACCGCTCGACCCCGGACAGGCGGGCCGTATCGATGAGGTTGTTCGTGCCGACGACGTTGTTCAGGATGGCCTCGCCGACGTTGAACTCCATGAGCGGCACGTGCTTGTGGGCGGCGGCGTCGAACACGATCTCCGGCTTGTACTGGTCGAACAGCGACCGGAGCCGGTCGGCGTTCATGATGCTGGCGATGACCGGGTGGACCTTGACGTCCTTGGCTTTGCCGGCCTTGAGGTCGTTGTCGATCTCGAAGATGCTGTTCTCGTCCTTGTCCAGAAGGACGATCTCGCTCGGCCCCAGGGTGGCCAGCTGGCGGCAGAGCTCGGAGCCGATCGAGCCCCCGGCCCCGGCGACCAGGATGCGCTTGCCGCGGTAGACGGCCTCGACCTCCTCGAGGTGCCGCTCGATCTGGAAGACGCTGCGGCCGAGGAGGTCGTCGATGTTGACCTCGCGGACCCGGGTGACCTTGACCCGGTCGTCGAGCAGCTCGAACAGCCCCGGCACGATCCGGGTCTTGAGCCCGGCCTTGACGCAGATCTCGGTGATGCGGCGCAGCTCCTTGGACGAGGCGTTGGCGATGGTGATGATGGCCTCGGTGATGCCGTACTTCCGGGCCAGGGCGGGCAGATGGGCCGTGGTGCCCAGGACCTTGAAGCCCTGGACCCGCTTGCCGCGCTGCTTGGGATTGTCGTCCACGAAGCCGATGACCACCGTCCCGAGGTCGGTCCGGTTGATGAGCTCCTTGGCGACCATGTTGCCGGCCCCGCCGGCCCCGATCAGGACGGTCCGGGCGTTCTGGACCGTCCCGGCGCTCGTCCGCAGCCTCTCCCGGTTCAGGCCTTCCGTGTAGAGGCGCCAGAAGATCCGGACGCCGAGCGTGCCCAGGAGCGCGAAGGTGAACTCCATGGCGATGATGCTCAAGGGCAGGCGGAAGACCCCCAGCGTCCCCGGCAGCCCGATGCGGGCGATGAACAGGAGGAGCGTCGTCGGCACCAGGGCCGCGAAGATCCGGATGACCTCGTGGACCGAGACGAACCTCCAGATGGTCAGGTAGACCGAGAAGAGCGTGAAGCTCAGGAGACGGATCAGGACGATGAACGGCAGGACCATCCGGATCTGCTCCAGGACCTCGGGCTGGGTCGGGATGCCCTCGAAGCGGAGCAGGAACGGGACGACGAAGGCCAGGGCGAAGATGATCGTGTCGATCAGCATCTGCGTCAGACGCGACCACGTCAGCCGATGCAAGCTGCTTTTGATCAGGCCCATCTTATTTGCCGCCTTCCAGGATGGCCCGCAGGACCCCGCCGACGTAGTCCATCTCGTCCTCGCGCAGGGTCGGGAAGATGGGCAGGGAGAGGCAGCCCTGCCAGATCTTCTCGGCCTCGGGGAAGTCCCCGGGATCCAGGTGATAGGTGTCCCGGTAGTAGCTCATCCGGTGCAGGGGCCGGTAGTGGACCGAGGCGCCGATCCCGGCCTCGGCCAGCCGCTCGACGCAACGGTTGCGATCGACGGGGGCGCCGGGGCGGACCACGACCGGGAAGAGGTGCCAGGCGTGGTCCTCGAGGGCCCCGTGGACGACCGGCAAGTCGAGATGGGGGACGCCGGCCAGGTCCCGCAGATAATGCCGGGCGCAGCGGACCCGCTCCCGGTGGAAATCGCCGGCCCGCTCGAGCTGGGCCAGCCCGATGGCGGCGTTGAGGTCCGGCATGTTGTCCTTGAAGCCGGGGGCGACGACGTCGTATTCCCAGCCGGGCTTGTCCGAGGTGTAGCGGTCCCAGACGACGCGGTCGATGCCGTGCAGGCGCATGGTCCGGGCCCGCTGGGCCAGCGCGGCGTCGTTGGTCGTCAGCATGCCGCCCTCGCCCGTGGTGATGGTCTTGTTGGCGTAGAAGCTGAAGCAGGTGGCGTCCCCGATCGACCCCACCGTCGCCTGGCCGCATTTGGCCGGGAAGGCGTGGGCGGCGTCCTCGACGAGCCGAAGGCCGTGCCGCCGGCAGATCTCGAGGAGCCCCTCGCCCCCGTCCCGGCCGAACAGCGGGGCCGCCTGGCCGGCGTAATGGACGACGACGATCGTCTTCACGGCCGGGTGCTTCCGGATGGCCTCGCGGACGATGTCCGGGTTCAGCAGGCAGGTCCCGTATTCGACGTCGAGGAAGACCGGGTGGGCCCCCAGGTAGCGGACGACCTCGGCGGAGGCGGTGAAGGTCATGGTCGGCACGAAGACCTCGTCGCCGGCCTTGACCCCGACCGCCTCGAGGGCCAGGTGGAGGGCGGCGGTGCAGGAATTGACGGCTACGGCGTGGGCGGCGCCCACGGCCGCGGCGAACCGGCGCTCGAACTCCAGGGCCTTGGCCCCGGTCGTCAGCCAGCCGCTGGACAGGACGTCCTTGATATAGGGAAGCTCGTTCCCGTCGCAGGTGATCCGGCAGTAAGGGACTTTCATGAGGTTCCTAGAGATAAACATCCACCCATATGAATCGAAAGCAATTATAAACGACCCTCTCCGGGAAGTCCAGTTCCCGACGGGCCGCACGGACGGCGGTCAGGCCGGCCCGGGCGGCGGGCCGCCCAGGGTCATGACATATTCGTTCATGGCCCGGCCTTCGGGGGTGACGAAGTCGCAGGTCAGCCGGAATCCCAGCTTCCGGTAGAACTGATTGACCCGGTCGTTGCCGTCCCGGTCCGTCGTCAGGCAATACTCGAAGATGCCGCGCCCGACAAGGGCCGCGCCGAATCCGGCGACCAGGTCCCGGCCCAGGCCCTTGCCGGCCGTGCCGGGCCGGACGGCGATGGACATCAGGCAGGCCGGCGAAGAGGAGCTCCGCGAGCGCCGCGATTGACCCAGGGCCCTGAAGAGCCGGGGGATGATGGCCGGCCGCCGCGCGACTGCTCCCAAAGAAGCCAGGGCGAAACGGATCGCCTGCTTCTTGATAAGCTGACGGTAGAAATCCGATTGGTCGGTCACGCCGGCCACGAAGCCTTCGAGGCCCGTCCCCGTCTCGGCCACGAGGGCGACGCCGCGGGGATGCGAGACGAGGCCCCGGTAAAGGAGCGTCAGGAAACGGGGGCCGAGGAAGCTCAAGAAGAAGCCGCCGAAGCTCTCCAGGTGGATGCGGACGACCTCGGGGACGTCCCCGGGCTTCATGTCGCGGATCGGCATCAGCCCCCCTCCCCCGCGGCCGGGGCCGTCCGGCGGAGGCGGTACTGCCCGTACCCCGCCAGGCACCCCAGGATGGGAAGGAGCTCCTTGGCGTCGTACAGCACGGCCGTGGCCATGAAGAACGTGAAGATGACCAGCAGGATCTCGATGGCGAAAAAGAGCTGTTTCGATCCGTCCTCGACGGCCGTCCGATAGAGGCCGACGAACCGGGTGAAGAGCAGGCCGAGGAAGCCCAGGAAGAGGGAGCAGCCGACGATCCCCGTGCTGGCCAGGAGCTCCAGCGGGGTCGAATGGGCGTAGACCCCGAGCTTGCTGTGCGTCCAGAAGTTGTCGAAGCCCACGCCGACGAAGAAGGTCCGGAGGTTGGTCAGCCAGACCTCGACGGCTTCCCGGGCCAATTCGAAGCGGTTGGCGTCCGACGCGTTGGACAGGCCGGCCAGCAGCTGCTGCATGCGGAAGAAGAACGGCGACGTGTAGATGAAATACCCGGCCACGACGATCAGGGCCGCCGAGGCCAGGAGGATCGCGGCCCGGCGCAGGGGGGTCAGGTTCTCCCGCTTGAAGAACAGCCGGGTGACGAAGAGGACGAGCAGGGCCAGGCCGATCAACCCCTTTTTGGAGCCCGAGTAATAGATGAGCACCAGGGCCACGCCGATGGGGACGAGATAGAGGACGCCCTTGAAGCGGTCCTTTTGGGCCCTCACCAGGAGCAGGATGGCCGCCCAGGTGATGGTCAGCGAAAAGATGGCCGCCGTGTTGGCGTTGCTCAAGGTGCCGGCGAAGCGGTCCTCTTCCGTGATCTGTCCCGTCACCTGCAGAAGCCCGATCTCGCCCCGGTTCTGGTAATAGACGAACAGGATCGAAAAGGCGAAGAACCGCAGGGCCATGAACAGGTCGGCGTCGGTCTTGATGAGCTGGGCGCAGGCCAGGGTGGCGGCGACGACCTTGAGCAGGGTGCCCAGGCTCGGGATCAGGCCCTCGCCGGCCCGGGGCCCGATGTAGTGGGTGAAGGCGGCCCACAGGCCGAACAGGCCGTAGAGGCCGATCGCGGCCGGGATCTTGATCTCGAACGAGGCCAGGAGGTCGTACAAGGCATAGCCGACCACCAACGCCCCGAGGACCTGGGGGATGATCGAGAGGGTCCCGGACATGGAGCCGGTAAAAGCGGCGACACTGAAGAGGTAGGCCCCGACGAGGTAGCCGGCCAGGCTGGGTTTGGGGCTAGCCGCGAGGTCCATCGGTCCCTTTCAGGGCGGCGACGAAGTCCTCGGCCATGAACCACTCCGGGACGAAGCGCCCCTCGTGCCATTCCATGTTCCGGTCCCAATAGCCGGGACAGGCCTTGTAGCCGCTCTGCAGGAAGGCGTAACTGATCTCCAGGAGGCGGGGCCGGCCCTCTTGGAACACGTAATCGAAGGCCAGGCATTGGGCCCCGATCCGGCGGGTCAGGTCGAAGGAGAGCTTGACGGCCTCGGGATCGACCTCGCCGCGGGCGTGCACGAGGACGCCGCTGCCCGAGGCCCGGAAATCGTTCTCCCGGACCATCCGCCTGATGCCGAAGGCCCGGTCCCCGATGACGATGATCCGGTTGTCCGAGTCGTTGCCGGGCACGAAATCCTGGAAGTACGCGTAGCCCTTCTCCCGGGGCGAATTACGCTCGAGCTTAGTCGGCACGGCCAGCCGGGCAAGGCCCTTGCCGAGCCCGACGAGCGAGCGGAGGTCCTTGTCCCGCCTGATATGCCAGAGCCGGTCCATGAACAAGACCCTCCGGTTGATGGGCGGGAAGCCCCGGCCGAAGGCCAGGCGGACGAGGGCCCGGGCCTGGCTTTTCGTTCGGGCCAGGACCACGTTGGACGAACCGGCCCCGCGGCGCAGCTTGAAGACCTTGGGGAACTCGGCGCCGTCGATCCAGTCCAGGGCCTTGGCTTTCTCGAAAAAGACATAGGACGGCACCAGGGGCGCGCCCAGGGATTCGAGCAGGTATTTCTGGCCGATCTTGTCGTCGTAATGCCAGCAGGTCCGCCAGTTGGGGAAGATCTTTTTCCCCGCCATTTCCAGGGCGAGGGCCAGTTGCCGGGCCATACGGAGGGCCCGGTACTCCCAATGGGCCCAGTGCCACATCAGGCCGTCGCAGTCGGCGAGCTGGGCGACGATATCCGAGGCCAGGCCGTCGACGCGCTTGGTCTCGATGCCATGGACCCGGTAATACTCCAGCCATTGGTCGGAGTAACTGCCGGGCGTCGGGTGGATGGCGATCTTCATGCTACTTGAGGAACCTGTCGATGACGTCGCGGGCGGCCTCGGCGTGGGATTCGCAGCGGATGGAGTTCAGGATCCGGGCATAGTTGGACCTGGTGATGAATAAGCGATCCAGACCAATTTTCATCATGGCCGTTTTAAAACGATCGCCGCACAACCCTATCGGGCTGAAAAGATTCAGGTAGTACGGGCCATACCGTTCCAGGAAATCGTCCCACTGGGCTTCCAAAAGGGACTGATCGGCGATGATCCGGCTGTAGCCCCGGACCTCCTCGAGGACGGCGGCGGCGGGCTCGCCGGCCACCGCGGTCAGGGAGAAATCCGCCTTCGACTGGGAGATGGGGGTCAGCTCCCAGCCCGGCTGGCGCCCCGGCTCGAAGCGCAGGGCCAGGGCCAGGCCGAGATACCACCAATCGTATTCCGAGGGCAGGGTGAACAGGAAATTGCCGAGGCTGTAGAAGATGGGGCAGCCCTGGTGGACCTCGAAACCGCCGATGCAATGGGGGTGGTGCCCGACGATGGCCGAGGCCCCGTTCTCGGCCAGGAACCGGTATTGGCGGACCATCCGCGGGGTGGGGAAATGATAGTCCTCCTGGCCGCCGTGGATGACGGCCAGGACGGCGTCGCTGGTCCGCCGGGCTTCGCGGATCTGGCGGACGTTCTCGACCAGGTCCAGGGTGTTCGCGCCGGCCCGGCCGGCCCGGGCACCCGACCACTCGTTCTCGCCGAAGTTCAGGACGGCCAGTCGAAGTCCGTCTTTTTCCAAGACCAGAGGATCGGCGGCGGCCGCCGCGTCGGGCCCGGCCCCGACCGTGGCGATCCCCGCCTCTTTGAGATGACTTAAGGTCTCCACCAGCCCCGGGCGGCCGTAGTCCATGATGTGGTTGTTGGCCAGGGTGGCCGCGTCCACGCCCAGAGCGGTCAGGACCGGCAGGATGGTCTCGGCGGAAGACCGGATATGGGGGCCGGTCTTCAGGATCCGGTCCTCGTTCCTTCCGGCCGTGATGGGGGCCTCCAGGTTGACCAGGCGAAAGTCCGCCGCGGCAAACAGGGAGGCGACGGACGGGTCCCACAGCGTTCGGCCCCGGCAGCCGTCCGAAACATGCAGGTCGCCGGCGATCAGGATCTTCATCGATCTGGGCCCAATTCTACCCGATGAGGGGGTCCCAATCAAGGCATGGAGGGGCGCCGGAGGAGGTGACCAGGCGGCAGAGCGGGCCCTGGCGGACGACGGAGCCGGGCGGCAGGGGGCGTCCGGCCAGACGGACCTCGACCTCCCCTTCCGGGGAAGGCAGATCGAAGGCCAGCCCGTGGAGGGCTGCTGGCGCCGGGACCTCGAACCCGAACAAGGGATCGTCCAGGCCCTCGATATCGATGACCAGGCGGCCGGCCTCGGAGCGGGCGGCGTACTTCAGGAAGGTCCGCAGGCGCGTCCACTCGAGCAGCTTCGTGAGCGGGGCGACCCAGATCCGGCCCCGGTCGCGGTAGCCCCGGAGACGGAGGAAGTTCCCGATGGTCCCGTCCTGGAGCGGGAAATTGCGCTCCACGGTCCAATGCGTGAACAGGATGCAGGCGCCCTGGGCCCGGCAAAGCCGCTCCAGGTTCTCCTCGCTGAAAAGGGCCGAGGCGTCGAAGGCCTTCGGAGAGTCCTTCAAGGCCACCGTGACCCCGGGCGGCGCGCCGACCTTCCCATAACAGCGACGGAAGCGATAATAGCGGGACCCGTCGTCCATGGTCACGGGTTCGAGGATGGACGGCCGGCCTCCGATCCGAGCCTCGGGCAGGACGATCTCGTTGGCCAGCTCGTCGTGGTCCGCTTCCAGCCAGACGTACCGCAGTCCGTTGGCCCGCAGGACATCGTTGATGTAGAAGGGCGAGCCGGGATTGTCGCCCTGGTACCAGAGTTGCCGCCAGACCACCGGATAGCGGGTCCGGCCCAGCATCGGTCCGATGGCGTAGCGGGCGACCTGGCGGGCCAGGCCGAAGAGCCTGTTGGGCCGCAAGGAATCCGGACAGAGGCCGGTCGGCGAGACCAGGACCGAATGGTTGATCCAGGTCCTGGGCTTGGGGACGCCTTCGCCGTCGCACCACCGGTAGAAGTCTTCGAGCAGGGGCAGCACCTGCTCTCGGGTATAGTGGAGGAAGCCGTGAAAGGCGTCGATCTCTCCGGCCCGGATCCAGCCCTTGATGGCCTCGCAGGCGTTATGGCCGTCGCTCGTATCCTCGCGGAAGGTCCCGGCCGCGGCGTCGTACCGGTACATGCCCAGGCTGACGTCGTCGGCGATGAGGAAGAAGGTGTCGGCCAGGTCCAGGCCCAGGCCCGGCACCCCGCCGGCCTCGCGGTCGTACCAGCGGCCGGCTTCGGTCAGGCCGAGGGTCTCCCATTCCGGGGACCCCGGGCGGATGACGCCGGCGCCGCAGAACAGGGCATGGATGGCGGAGAAGCGGCGGAAGCTGGCGTTATCGGTGTCCGAGGCCACGGTGGCCGCCGCTTCGTAAGGGTAAGGGTACTTGCGGAGCCGGACGGCCCCGGGACCGCTCCCGTCCCCCGCTCCCGGCCCCGGAACGGCCCCTCCCGACGATTGCCCGACTTTGCCTTCCGAAACCATTTTTTGTATGATAACCGCCGCGTAAGGATTATTCAAGCCATTCGCCGCCGGCCCGGAGCCGCCGGCGGGACCAAATGAAACAGTCGCACCTCATCGCCCTCAACACGGTCATCATCTGGGGCACGACCGTCCTCCAGGTCATCCCGCCCCTCATCCTCGTCCCCTTCCTGATTAAAACCCTGGGCGACAGCGGCTACGGCGAGTACACCATGATCTGGGCCCTGCTCATGGCCGTCGAGCAACTGGCCGCCTCCCTGCAGGCCGGCGGCACCAAGTTCGGGGCCGCGGCCCTGGCCCAGGGCCGGACCGAAGAGGTCAACCGGGTCCTGAGCTCGACGTTCGTCTTCGCCCTCGGCCTGGCCGTCCTGGCCAGCCTGGGGGTGGCCGGGACCGCGGTCGCCAGCTTCAGCCAGACGAAGAGCATGATGGTCTCCCTGCTGATCGTCGGGGCCATGATGCTCTTCCTCATCCCCGGAACGCCCTTCGTGGGCATCATCCAGGCCAAACAGAGACATTTCGTCAACGCCATCGCCGGCATCGGCTCTCAATACTCCGGCCTGATCCTGGCGGTGGTGTGGTTCCGCCTGATCGGGCCCTCGGTCGAAGCCCTGATCGCCATCATGGCCGGGACCCTGCTCCTTTCCCGGCTGGCCCAGATCCCGGTCGCCTACAAGCTCGTGCCGGGCCTGAAGCTCCGGCTCCGGTCCTTCGATGCCGCCACGTTCCGCAGGATCTTCAGCTTCGGGACGGCGGTCATTTTCATGTCGCTGTGCCTGACGCTCAACTCGGCCGGCATCCGCTGGCTCTCGGGCTTGATGGTGTCGACCGCGTTCGTCGCCCACCTGGCCATCATCCTGATGCCGGGCACGATGATGTCGCAGGTCGTCCTGGCCATGACCATCACGGTCATGCCGGCGACGAGCGCCTACGACGCCTCCAACGACCGGGCCATGCTCCGGGAGCTGTTCCTGCGCTCGACGCGCTACGTCGTCCTGCTCGTCTCGGCCGGCCTCCTGGCCGCGTACTTGCTGATCGCCGACATCCTGCGGCTCTGGGTCGGACCGCAATACATGTTCCTGGGCGGCTACACGCTCGTCTACCTGGTCGGCGTGGCCATCCAGATGTCGTCCTCGTGCGCGCACCAGATGCTCAAGGGCCTGGGTCTGTTGAGGAAGGTCATGGGGGCCTACGTTCTGGGCATGCTGGTCATCCCCTTCTCGGTCTTCCTGGCCGTCAACGGCCTCTGGCGATCGCCGTACTGGGCGGTTTCGATCGGGCTGCTCCTCGGCAACCTGACCGCCGGGGTCCTGCAGCTGCGGGCCTGCGTCAAGGCCGTGGAGATCGAGCCCCGGGAGTTCGTCGTCCGGGCCTTTCTCCAGCCCCTGGCGCCGGCCGCGGCGGTCGGCGGCCTGGTGGTCGCCTTGCGGGCCCTGGCCGGCCCGGGCACGTTCGTCGTGCGGCTGGCCGTGGCGACGGTGGCCGTGGGCCTGGTCTTCGGGAGCTTCTACGTCCTGCTCGCCGGCCCCCAGGAGCGGCGGATGTTCAAGGAATTCCTGCACATGCTCAAGGGACGGCTCGGCGGCGGTCCGGCCGCGGCCCGCCCCCCCCAAAAAGCGGACCCCGATGTCTGAGATGAACTCGCTGCGCTGGACCGAGACGACGGTCGTCAAGTCGGGCATCCCGCGGCTGATCGCCCTCGAAGCCGAGAAATCCCGGCGGGCCGGCCGCATCGGCAAAGAGACGGGCCTCTTCCGCGTTCCCGAGGTGCTCGATCTCGACAAAGCCAAGGGAGTGGCCGTCTACGAGCGGATCCACGGCCTGCGGACGCTGGAGGAGATCGGCTTAAAGGGGCGCCCGGGGGCGGCCTTGGCCGAACGGGCGGCCAGGGCCCTGGCGGCCGTCCACCGCGACCTGACCTTGCCGCCCGCCATGATGGTCCCGATGCCGGCGGAGATCGCGGATCCGGGCCGGGACGTCGTCCTGCATGGCGATTACGGCCTCAAGAACATCGGCCTGGCCCCGGGTTCGGACCTCCTGGTCATCCTGGATTGGCAGTTCACCGACATGCACGGCGGCATGTCGAGCTTTGGCACCCGGTACTTCGATATCGTCTGGTTCGTCAACAACCTGCTCTGGGGGCCCAGTCCGGCCTATTTCGTCGGCGATCCGGTCCGTCCCCTGTCCCTCGCGTTCGTCCGGACGTATTTCAAGGAGGCGGGCCTGCCCTACGACACCGAAGGCCTGGCCCGCTATGCCCGCCGCTACTTCGCGTCCAGGGTCCCCGGCCGGCCCAAGGAGATATCCCGCCGCTTTCATGTCTATATCCCCCGTTGCCATGCCCTGACACGGCGTTTCGTGCGCTCCCTGGCCATGGAGCGCCCCCGGGACTAAAGACGGTCCGGGCCCGGCCTTCCGGTTGACCTAGCGACCGCTCCCGCGGCCCGCGGGCCCGGCGGCGGCTTCCAGGGCCCCCAGGTCCGGTCTCGCCGCGCGCGGCCGGCCGCGAAAGTCATCTTTAACGGCTTCCAGGGATGTCCCCCCGCCCCGGGCCGGAGAATCCGGCCGCAGCTCGAACCATTCGGGCGTCAACGTCCCCGGACCGGCCGGGCCGGACCTCGACAGCTTCGGGTCCCCGACGATGTCGCCCTCCCCCCGGCAGCCCCGGACGGGCTTCCGCGACCAGGCGTTCCGGCTGAAGCTCACGCCATGGGCTTCGAAGTGGGCGATCGGGACCCGGCCGTCCTGCAGGACGATGTTGCCGACGAACCGCGCCCCGGCGGACCGGCCGGCGGTGAAATAGACGCAGGCGGATTCGGACCGCTCCAGCCGGGCGAAGGCGTTGGCGAAGGTGTTGTGGGCGATGAGCGCGCCGCCCAGGACCGCGCCGCTGGCCAGGAGGGCGCGGTCGCCGCCCAGACAGAGGTTGTTGACGACCGTGTTCCCGGCCGAGGCCGGCGGCCTCCCCTCGTCGCCCAGGATGATGCCGTTCTGCGACGAGACGAAATCCTGCAGCGGGTTGGCGGGCGTGTAATAGGAGAGGTTCCTGCGACAGACGCCGCGGACGCTCTGGGAGATGTAGATGTTGGTGGTGAAGTTGTCGTAGGAGACGCAGTCCTCGATGACGCAGTCGTAACCCGAGGCGATGGACAGGCCTTCGCCCCAGTTGTGCCAGGCCGACGAGCGCCGCACCACGGAGGACCGGGCCCCGGCGCACAGGCTGATGCCGAAGCCCCAGCCGATGGACATGGCGCCGCGCTCGTTCTTCAGGGAATTGGCGTAGGCCCGGCAGCGGTCGATGACGTCGCGCCGGCCCGACACGAAGATGCCGGAGCCCCGGTTGTGATGCGAGACGACGTTCTCCACGAGGCAGTCGTCGCCGGCGATGTTGAGCCCGGCGTAGGACCCCTCGCGGAATTCGAGATCGCGGATCCGGAACCAGTCGCCGTAGACCTGCATGAGCGGGGTGAACGGCCCGTCCGGGAGCGTGCGGCCGGCGCCGTCGATGACGACGGACTCGCCGGGGAAGGCCATGACGGTGATCGGCGCGGCCTCGGTCCCGCTCCGCTCGTAGCCCCAGCTCCCGGCGTAGCCGACGTAGACGCCGCCGCGGACCTGGACCGTATCGCCGGCCCGGACGGCCCGGGCGGCCCGCGCCAGGGTCCGGAACGGCCCCCGCCGGGAGCCTTTCGCGCCGGCCGGGGAAAGCCCGTCGCGGGCGTCATTCCCGTCGATGGCCACGTAGAAAACGCGGCCCGCGGCCGGCCGGGCCGGGGCCGGGGACTGGCCGGAGGATGAACGGACGGCGCAAAGGCCGGTCAGGAGGAGAAGCGGGAGGAACGTCCGGAGGCCGCGGCCGATCACCCGTCCGTCCGCTTCCCGTGCCCGTAGTAAGCCAGGCCGTTGTACTCGTCGAGATCCTGCATCCGGACGCCGTTGAGCACGACGCCGAGGTTCTTGATCTTGTGCTCCTCGAGCCGCTCCTGGGCCCGCCGCAAAGCTTCGCGGGGCGTGCGGCCGCGACGGACGACCATGATCGCCGCGTCCAGCCGGGACCCGATCACCAGCGCGTCGCTCACGGCCAGGACCGGGGGCGTATCCACGAGGACGAAATCGAAATCCTTCTTCAGCTGGGCGATCAGGGCGGCCATCTTGTCCGAGCCCAGGAGCTCGAGCGGGTCGGGCGGCACGGGGCCGGCGGTGATCAGGAACAGCGTCGGGATGGGGGTGGCGCGGAGCAGGTCGTCCCAGCTCAGGCCGGTCATCAGGTAGTTCGTCAGCCCGCCGAGGTTCTTGGTCCGGAAGACGGAGTGCAGGCGGGGCTTGCGCAGGTCCGCGTCCACGAGCATGACCCTCTTGCCGGTCTTGGCCAGCGAGGCCGCCAGGTTGCAGGCCGTCGCGGTCTTGCCGTCCTGGGGCATCGGGCTGGTGACGGCCAGGGCCCGCCGGTTGTTGTCCTCCATCGAGAACAGCAGGGCGGTGCGGATGGTGCGGTACTGTTCGGAGAACGGGGAGTCCGGAGAGAACGGGACCTGGAGGTCGGCCTGTTCGGACCGGGCCTTCATCTTGCCGGGCCTTCCTCCGCCGACCGAGGACCAGACCATGGCCACTTTGTCGCCGATGGCGGACATCCCCTCGCCCAGGAGATCGCCGCCCTCGGCGGAGCCGTCCTTGGCGAACGCCGGGACCATGCCCAGCGTGGGCACCCCGGCCCATTTCCGGATGTCCTCGGCGTTCTTGATGGTGACGTCGAGGTTCTCGTCGAGCAGGGCCAGCCCCAGCCCGAGGAACAGCCCGACCAGGAGCCCCACGACCATGTTCTTGGCCGTGTGGGGGCTGCTCGGCACGAGCGGCACCTCGGCCCGGTCCACGACCCAGATGTTCGAGCTCCGGAAGCCCTTGAGGCGCGATTGGACGTCGGCCTCGCTCTTGCGGGTCATCAGCGATTCGAGGAGGTTCTTGGCGTTCTGGATCTCGATCGTCAGGCTGTTGTATTGGATGGCGTTGCTGTTCAGCTGGAAGGCCGCACCGCGCTGCTGGTTGAAATCGCTGGACAGGCGCTGCTCGCGCGAGATCGCGGCCTGCAGATCCGTGTAGGCCCGGCCGACCAGGGCCTTGGTCTCGTCCTCCAGCGCCTTCTTGGCCGCGTCCATCTCGGCCTTGACGCTTTGGACCTCCGGGTAGTCGGGCAGGAACGTCTCGCTCCGCTTGGCGTAATCGCGGGACAGCCGGTTGTACTCCTCGGCCAGCCGCTGGATGAGGGAGCCTTCCAGCGCCCGCGGGATGTAGTCCGGCCCGGCGTTCTTGATGGTGTTGTAATAGGTCTCCTTGTTGATGCGCTCGATCTGGGCTTCGGTCAGGGCCCGGTTCAGGTCGCCCAGCTTCTCGACGACCGTGTTCTCGCTGCTGCTCAGGGCGATGATGTTCTTGGACCGGCCGTACTCCTGGAGCTTCTGCTCCATGGCCTCGATCTCGTTGCGGACGGTCGTGATCTGGGTGGCCAGGAAATCGGTGGCCTGCTCGGTGGCCTGGTACTTCCGCTCGACGTTCATCTGGATGTAGGACTCGATCAGGGCGTTCAGGGCGTCGGCGGCCAGCTTGGGGTCGCGATAGGAGAAGGTCAGGTCGACCAGGCGGGTCTTGCGCAGGGGCTGGACGTCGAGGCGGCCCAGGAACCAGGTCACGAGCCGGCGCCGCAGGACCGGGTCGGTCTTGGCCGCCGGGCCGGCCGAGGCGTCGCCGAGGACCTGCTTGACCAGGGCCGCGTTGTCGAAGAGCTTGATCCGGTCGATGGTGTCGCCGGCCAGGGACCGGCTCTGGAGGAGCTTGTACTGGGTCTGGTAATAGTCGTCGCTCAAGGGCTCGATCTGGAGCATGTTCTCGAAGCTCAAGATGTTGGCCTCGCGCTCGATCAGGATCTGGCCCTTGGCCGTATAGGTCGGCGTGGTCAGGAAGGAGACGACCGTGACGGCCGCCAGAATGATGGCCGCGGTCATGATGACGATCCACTTCCTCTTGAGGAAGATCTGCCAGAGCTCGCGCAGGTTGATCGCCTGACCCGCCGCGGAGGTCGATTTCTCGTTCGATTTCATGGTGGCCGCTCCCTCGGCGCAGTCACTCTACCATCCCGGAGCCCCTGTTTTCAAGTCTCCAGGGGGGGGTACGGGGGCCGGCCCGGACCGGGGATCGGACGTCCCGGGCTCCGCCGTCAGCGGAGGATGCGCCGGGGCTGGGCGTTCTTGCGGCTCACCGCGCCGAGCGGGACGGTCCTCGCCGTGACGGACCGGACCGACAAGGTCGTTCGGGCCGTCACGCCCCGGCTGTCGGTGATGGTCAGGATGACCAGGTAGGTGCCCGGCGCGACGTAGGTCCGTGACGGGTTCTGGACGGTCGAGGTCCCCCCGTCGCCGAAGCTCCAGCGATACCTGTAAGGCCCGGCGCCGCCGGCGGCCGTGGCGGTGAAGCGCACGGCCAGAGGCGCCGCGCCCAAGGTCGGGGTGGCCAGCGCGTTGGCGCTCAAGGCCGTCGCCGAGCCGGACGAAACCCGGACGATGACGGTCCAATTGGCCGTGGTGGCGGTGTTGTCCGTGACCGTGAGCATGGCCGAATAGGTGCCGGCCGCGGCGTAGGTGTGGGTCGGATTCTGGACCACGGCCGTGCCGCCGTCGCCGAACGTCCAACGATAGGTGTAGGGCGCGGACCCGCCGGAAGCGCTGCCCGTGAAGCCGACGGCCAGCGGGGCCGTCCCCGTCACCGTGGAGGCGACCACGTGGGCGCTCAAGACGCTGGCCGTCGCCTCGACGGACACGTTCAAGGTCGAGACGGCCGTGGTCCGGGTGTTGTCGGTCACCGTCAGGGTGGCCAGGTAGAGGCCGGCGGTGGTGTAAATGTGGGACGGGTTCTGGGAGGTCGAGGTCTGGCCGTCTCCGAAGGCCCAGGAGTAGGCATAGGGCGACGAGCCGCCGGCCGCGGTCCCCGTGAACGAGACGGTCAGCGGCATCGAGCCGGAGGTCGGGTTGCCGTTCGCGGTCGCGGCCAGGGTCGAATTCCCCCCGGCGACGTTGAACGCCCCCATGTCGGGAGCGCTGCCGCGGGCCTGGCGGTCGAAGTCCTCGGCCACCTGGCTCAGGACGACGGCCCGGTCCCGGGCCGCGGACCCTTCCTGGATGCGGAACCAGCCGGGCGCGAGCTCGCCGGCCAGGGTCGACCCCGCCCGCACGAGCTGGGGGTCGCCGACGACGTCGCCGGTGCCCCGGCAGCCCGAAGCCGGCTGGCGGGACCAGTTGTTGTAGCTGAACGAGAGGCCGGCGGCCTCGAGATGGCTGATGGGCGTCGAGTCGTCCTGGAGGACGATGTTGTTGACGAAGCGGCCGCCGGTCGAGGCCCCGGCGTTGAAGAAAACGGTCCCCGATTCGTAGGCCCCCAGGCGGCCGAAGGCGTTGGCGAAGGTGTTGTAGGCGATGAGCAGGCTCTCGGCCTCGTCGCCGGCGACCAGCAGGCAGCGGTCGCCGCCCATGACGACGTTGTTGATGATCATGTTGCCCTTGGAATCGGGAGGGTTGCCCTCGTCGCCGGCGAAGATGCCGTTCTGCGAGGAGACGTAGGGCTGGATCCGATTGCCGGGCGTATAATAGGACAGGTTCCGCTGGCAGACGCCGCTGACGCTTTGCGAGATGTAGTAGTTCGTGGAGAAGTTATCGTAGGAAACGCAGTCCTCGATGGTGCAGTAGTACCCCGAAGCGATGGAGATGCCCTCGCCCCAGTTGTTCCAGGACGTGCAGCCGACGACCTTGCAGTACCGGGCGTTGCGGCACATGCTGATGCCGAAGCCCCAGCCGACCGAAAGGGCGCCGTACTCGTTCTCCATCGAGTTGTTGAACGCCCGGCAGTTCTTGATGGTGTTGTACATGCCGGCGGTGAAGATGCCGGAGCCGTCGTTGTGGTGCGTATAGACGTTCTCGAGGAGGCAATGGTCGCCGATGATGTTGACGCCGGCGTAGGACCCGTAGCGGACCTCGATGTTGCTGACGCGGTAGTAGTCCCCGTAGATCTGCATCAGCGGGGTGTAGCTCTCGTCCGGCAGGGCGTGGTTGTTGCCGTCGATGACGACCGTCTCGCCGGGATAGGCGGTGACGGTGATCGGGCTGGCTTCGGTGCCGCTGTAGCTGTAGCCCCAGCTGCCGCCGTAGCTGTAGTACGTGCCGCCGCGGATCTGGACGGTATCCCCGGCCCGGACGGCGTAAGCGGCCTTCTGGAAGGTGCGGAAGGGGCCGTTGGTGCCGCTGACGAACGCCGGCGCCAGTCCGTCGTAGGAATCGCTGCCGTTGAGCGCGACGTAGAAGGTTCTCGCCGCGGCGGCGGAGGTGAGGCCCAGGGTGCACAGGGCCAGCAGAGCCAGGACGAGCATCCGCTTCGGACGGACGGCGGCTCCGGCATGGGAACGGATCATCGAGGCCATTCGCGTCTCCCTCAAATCGTCTTATGGCGGAGGCCCGGAGGCCCTGAATGAGGCCGGCACGGAAAGGGTATTATGCCATACCTGTCAAGCTCTTTCCTCAAGTTCCTCATTCCGCTCATATTGGCAGTTCGGATCGGCATCAGAAGGCGATTATGCCGGCCCCCCGCCGGGCGGACATCACCCCAAAAGGGGATTTCAACGGGCAAAAGGCCGGGAAAATGGCTAGCCAAAGGCGGCTTAAGTCGCTCTTTTCGCGATGATCGCGCCGTAAATCGCCGCGAGATCCCCGGCATAGACGTCCATATCGTGGTCTTCGGCCATGTCGAGGCCCCGGCGGCCCATCCCGGAGCGGAGCGCCGCATCGGAGACCAAGCGGCCCAGGGCCCCGGCCAGGCGGGCCGGGTCGCCGGGCGGGACAAGCAGGCCGTTCTCCCCTTCCGCTACCAGCTCGGGGAGGCCGCCGACGGCCGCGGCCACGACCGGCAGGCCGGAAGCCATGGCCTCGAGCACGGTCAGGGGCATGCCCTCGGCATGGGAGGGGAAAACGAAGATGTCCGCCCGCCCGAAGCTGTCCCACTTATCCTGGCCCGACACGGGGGGGACCCGGATGATCCGCTTCCCGGCCCCGGGGTCGGCCGCGACGGCCGCACCCAGGCGAGCCTCTTCTCTCACGTCCAGGACGTCGCCGACGAGCTCCAACTCGAGGCGCCGGCGGGCCGGATCCAGGGCCCGGAAGGCCTCGAGAAGGTCGAAGGTCCCTTTGGCCTCGCCGAGATGTCCCAAGTAAAGGATCCGGAGGGGGCGGTCATCCGGGGCCGGGCGCGTCCCCGCCAGCGCCCGGTAGGGCCGCAGGTCGATGGCGTTGGGGAGATAGCGGATCTCCAGCCCCGGCAGGAGGTCCCGCAGGGCGTCCCATTCCTTCGACAGGACGACGACCACGCTCGACAGCCGGAAGATGCGGCGGCAGTACCACTTCCAGATCCGCGGCCCGGCATAGAGACGGTCGAAGCTGCAGTGGGGATGGAGGACCACCCGGCCGCCCTTCAGCCGGGCCCAAACGACGCACCAGCCGTTCTTGAGGAAGGACGCCCCGACCGCCGTGCAGATGTGGGCGATCGCGGGCCGGCTCCCGGCGTAGGCCCGGGCGAAGCGGGCGAGGTCCTTGACCGCCCCGGCGATGTTCCGGAGGCTCGCCGTTCCGGTCGCCGCCAGGTCGCGGCCGCGGGCGCTCGTCTGGACGAAATCCAGCTCGACCAGCTCGCGGAGACGGGATTCCAGCAGGTCCCGGCAAAATGTGGCGATCCCGCCCAGGGGCGGGGCCAGATGGCCGGCCAGGAGGACGCGCGGCTTGTCCACTAGGCCCGGGCGGCGGCGGACCGGACGAGCACCTCGAGGAGCCGTTCGTATTCGCCCACGTAGCGTTCGAGGGTCAGGTTCCGTTCGGCGTAGGCCCGGCCCCGCTCCCCCATCCGATGGCGCTCGGCCGGCGGCAGGGCGTCGAAAGCCTTGATCTTGCGGGCCAGGTCGGCCGGATCGCGCCAGTCGAACAGGAAGCCGTTGACGCCGTCGGTCACCAGGCGGGGATGGTCCAGGATGTCGCTGACGATGACCGGCCGGCCGCAGGCCATGGCTTCGCAGACCACGTTGGGCAGGCCTTCCCCGTAGGACGGATGGACCAGGACGTCGTGCCGGACGAAGAGCTCGGCGACGTCGGTCCGCTGGTCGAGCCAGTCCCATTGGGACGCCAGGCCGCGGCTCTCGATCTCGCCCTCCATCTCGCGCAGGTAAGCGCCTCGGTCGCCGTCGCGTATGCGCTGGCCGACCCAGCTGACGCGGGGCCGGAGACCGTGCTCCCGGGCCAGGACGTCCAGGGCCCGGACCAGGCAGAGGCCGTTCTTGTAGCGCGACACGCTGGCCACGGCCAGAAGGGCGAGCCGGGGATTGTCCGGCTCCCGCTCGGGCGGCCGGAACTCCTGCAGGTCGTAGCCGTTGTAGATCGTCGAGATGCGGCCGGCCAGCCACGGATAGCGCCGCAGGAAGTTCTCCCGCTGGTGGTGGGAATTGACGACGATGGCCTTCGCCAGGCGATAGGTCCGGCGGACGGCCAGCTCGACCGTGTTCGGGTTGCCGGGCAGGTCGCAGAACCGCTCGGAGACGACGACCGGCGGGCGCGTTCTGGAGAGCCGGGCGGCCGTCAGGGCATAGAAATTCGGGGTGTTCAGAAAGGACACCACGGCGTCGTATCGCCCCCGGTCGATGAAGCGCTTGAGTCCGCCGATGACGTCCAGGGAGAACCGCGATCTCTTGAGCTCGACGTGGACGTGCAGGCCTTCTTTCTCGAGGTAATGGGCCAGCAAGGCGCCCGGGGTGTAGCAGTACATCGAGACGTCGTGGCCGCGGCGGTGCAGGCCGATGGCCAGGTTCAGGATCTGGCGCTGGGCCCCGCCCGTGCCGAGGTTGTCGATGACGCATAGCAGCTTCATAGGCGATTCTCGTCCGGGGGGAGTATAAAAATCGCCCCCACCGATGTCAAGGACGGCCCGGCGGGAAAGCTGACGCCGCGGCCGCCTTGACAGCGCCCTGGAGAACGGATTATCTTGCATCTCAGGGAACCGATCATTCGCGAAAAAAGGCGGTGTGTACGTTGTATCCTGCCCGAGGATTATCCCGGCATATCGTTCCGAGAGGACGGCGTCTGTGTTTTTTGCGCCGACCACCGACCCATTAGCTATCGCGGGGAAGAAGCCCTAATCAAACGCTTCGAACCCTATCTGCAATCCCCTTACCAATTCAACTGCCTGGTCCCGGTCAGTGGCGGCAAAGACAGTATCTTCGTGCTGTACCAGATGAAGAAGCGATTCGGCATGCGCCCCCTCGCCTACAACTACGACAATTGCTTTACCGACCCCCAGGCTAAGAACAATGTCCTAGAGATCTCGAGCCGTTTGGGGATCGAGGTCATCAGCGTCAAGGGCGAAAAACAAAAGGCCTATTTGCGAACGAACCTGAAAGCCCTGCGGAAACGGGAGTCCGCTTCAATGGTCACCATGCTCTGCAACGGTTGCCGTTACGGCATCATCGGCAACGCCTTCAAGATCGCCGACGAGCACAAGATCCCGTTGGTCCTCATCGGATGGAGCCCTGTCGAGGACACCCCCTTCAAGGCCGCCTTGCTGCAGAAGGACGGCGGGAGCGTCATGATGGGACTCCTCAAGAACCTAGTCCGCAATCCCCGATATGCTTCTCCATCCAACATGGCGGCCGCCGCCAAAGACTATTTCCACAATTATTCCCATATCAAAGGGAATAGGAGCCGGCTTCTCCGTTTTCTCTACCCGGGAGTCCAGCTCGTCCAGTTCTATGACTTCATTCCTTATGTCCCTGCCCACATCCAAAAAACCGTGGAGGACGAGATCGGCTGGCGGTCTCCAGACCCACAGAGCTCCTGGCAATTCGATTGCCGGATCAAGCTCCTTCAGAGCTATTATTACGATAAGCTCCTCGGCTTCACGTCCCAGGTGGACTACTTGAGCGCACTCGTCCGCGAGGGGCTTCTGTCGCGGTCGGAGGCCCTGGAACGCCTCCAAAAGTCCGGCGGGCGCGGCCCGGGCAAGCTGGAGCATATCCATCGCCTGCTTGAAGATCTCGATCTCCCGGAGATGCGAGACGGCTTCTGCTGAAGCGAGTTCGCGCCAAGCGACGCGCCCTATCGGCGGCCGCGGAGTCTTGACACCCTTTCAAAGGGAGAGATAAGATGGGGAACGAATGGGGACCCTCAGGCCTGGGTATTCCGTGGTCGTCCGGACGCGGGGAACGGCGGGCGAAAAATACCGCGCGTTGCTGGATTCCCTCGGCCTTCAAACGGCCCCGCCGCGCGAAGTCCTGGTGATCGTCCCCGAGGGCCATCCCCTCCCTCCCGAGCGGCTCGGCACGGAGCGCTTCATCCCGACCCGGGAGGGGATGTTGCGCCAGCGCGCCTTCGGCATCGACGCCGCGTCATCCGACTTCCTGTTGCTCTGCGACGACGATATCTCATTCGGGCCGGGCTTCGCCGAGGGCCTTTATCTGACCCATCTTCGGACGGGAGCCGAGATCGTCCTGCCCCGCGTCTCGTCGCCGGAGGATCAAGCCCCGCCGGGGCTGAAGCTCCAATTGGGCCGGCTGCGGGACATGCTTTGCGGACTGAACTATGTCTCGAAGAAGCCGTCGCCGTATAACATCCGCATCTGGGCGACGGGCGGCTATATCAAGAACGGACGGATCGAAAGGGACCGGCAGTACTATTCGCAGAGCGGACACGGGACGTGCGGCTTCTTCACCAGGGAAGCGGCGGCCGCGCTTTGCCTCCATGACGAAATGTGGCTCGAGGGAGCGGAATATCCGTTGCCGGACGACCAAGTGATGTATTACAAGGCCTTTCTCCAGGGCCGGACGATCGCCTGGTGCCGTGAGGAACGGCTTCGCCATCTGGACGCGGGCCGGCGGAGCCTGGACCGCTTCCGCCAAGTGTCCTACGCCAACGGCAGGAACTTCACGATCTTCTGGCACCGTTTCTTATTCAGTCCAAGCCCCGCGGCCGGGCGGAAAACGGTCCTAATCGGCGCCCTGACGTTCCGGATCATCGACACCGCCCTGCTTTACGCGGCCGCCTATCTCTGGAATCCGGCCCGGGCCCGGGCCGCGCTGGCCCTGTTCCAGGGGTACATGGACGCCGTCCGGTTCCTCGGTTCCGACCGATACAAGCGGCTCCCGGTCGTCCGGGATCGCCACGTCACGCCCGGGACTCCGGACGCGGCCCCCCGGCTCCCCGCGGAAGCCCGGCCGATCCGTTGACTTCCGGCCGGCCTTGGATTATCATGCCCCCCTTTCAGGGAGGGGATTTCTTGCCTTTCGCCCCGGCAAGGCCCTTCCCTGCGGCGACTAAATAAAGAGGTTTGCCCAAGTGACCATCCTGCTGATCACGCCCTATTATCCGCCCGAGATCGGCGGCGCGGCCCACCTGATGTTCGAGCTGGCCTCGAGCCTCCGGAACCGCGGCCACCGGGTCCGGGTCCTGACGGGCTATCCTCGTTACAACGTCAAGGTCGCGCCGCCGCAGTACCGGCGCTCCTTCTGGATGACCGAGACCCTGGACGGCATCGAGGTCCGGCGGACCCGGATCCTGACCCTGCCGCGGTCGAGCATGATCGGCCGGGGGCTGGAGCATTTCTTCGTCGGGATGTGGCTGACGGCCCTGGCGGCCGTGACGCCCCGGGCCGACGTGGCCATGGTCCTCTCCCCGCCCCTGCCCCTGCCCTGGATGACCGCGCTGCTCGGCAAGCTGCGACGCATGCCGATCGTGGTCAACATCCAGGACCTCTTCCCGCGCGAAGCGGTCGAGATGGGCATCCTGACGAACAAGCCCCTCATCCGCTTCTTCGAGGCCATGGAGCGGCAGATCTACGCCCTGGCGGCCGGCGTCACGGTCCACTCCCCGGGGAACAAGGACCACGTCGTCCGGCAGGGCGGCCGCCCCGAGCGGGTCGACGTCGTCGGCAACTGGGTCGACCTGGACCGCATCAAGCCCGGCGACCGCGACAACGCCTTCTCCCGCCAATACGGGCTGGGCGGCCGGTTCGTGGTCTCCTACGCCGGGACCATGGGCTGGGCCCAGGACATGGGCACGATCGTGAAGAGCGCCGCCCTGCTCCGCGACCGGAAAGAGATCCTCTTTCTCTTCGTCGGGGACGGCGTCGAGAAGGGCAAGGCCCAGGTCCTGAGCCGGGAGCTGGGGCTCGACAACATGGTCTGGCTGCCGACCCAGCCCTGGACGATCTACCCGGACATCTTGAGCGCCTCGGACGCCAGCCTGATCAACCTCTGTCCCGAGCTCCGCACCCCGGTCGTGCCCTCGAAGCTCTTGAGCATCATGGCCGCGGGCCGTCCCGTCATCGCCAGCCTGCCGGCCGAGAGCGACGCCCGGGTCATGATCGCCGAGGCGGGCGGCGGCCTGACCGTCGACGCCGGGGACGAGAAGGCCCTGGCGGAGGCCATCCGCTCCCTGGCCGCCGATCCGGCCCGGGCCCGGGAGATGGGCCGGCGCGGCCGGGCCTACGCGGAAAGGAACCTGTCCCGCGACCATTGCACGGGCCAGATGGAATCGGTCTTGAAGAAAGCCACAGGAGAACACGCATGACGAACTACAAAGAGCAGTACAAGGGCCGCACCGTCCTGGTGACGGGCGGGGCCGGCGCCATCGGCAGCAACCTGGTCCGGGCCCTGGCCGGGCTGGGGGCCCAGGTCATCGTCCTGGACGACCTCTCGTCGGCGGAGCGGTGGAACGTGCCGTCCCTGCCGGGCGTGATGTTCGTCGAGGGCGACATCCTCGACGAGGTCAAGGTCAAGCGGGTCTTTTTCGACCGCCCGCGCATCGTCTTCCACCTGGCCGCCTTCTTCGCCAACCAGAACAGCCTGGACCACCCGGAGAAGGACCTGATGGTCAACGGCATGGGCACGCTGCGCCTCCTCGAGTACTCGGTCTTCACCGGCGTCGAGCGGTTCGTCTACGCCTCGTCCGGCTGCTCGATCTACGGCAGCGGGGCGCCCCTGCCGCTCAGGGAAGAGTTCATGTCCCTGCACTTGAGCACGCCCTATCAGATCACCAAGATGCTGGGCGAGCTTTACGGCAACTTCTTCCTCCACCAATACGACCTCAAGGTCGTCAAGCCCCGCTTCTTCAACTCCTACGGCCCGGGCGAGGTCCCCGGCCAGTACCGCAACGTCATCCCCAACTGGATCTACTGGGCCATGAAAGGCCAGCCCCTGCCGATCACCGGCAACGCCGACGCCACCCGCGACTTCACCTACGTCGGCGACATCGTCGACGGGCTGCTGCGGGCCGGCGTCCTGGAGAGCGCGGTCGGCCAGGAGTTCAACCTGGCCTCCGGCGCCGAGACCCGCATCGGCGACCTGGCCGAGATGATCAACAAGGCCACCGGCAACACGGCCGGCGTGGTCATGGCCGGCCACCGCAAGTGGGACACCAAGAGCCGCCTTCTGGCCTGCGTCGACCGGGCCCGCGACCTGATCGGCTACGACCCCTCCACCCCGTTCGAGGCGGGCCTGAAGAACACCATCCAGTGGTTCCGCGACAACTGGCCCCTGATCGAGGCCTCGGCCCGCTTCGGCCCCGGCGTGTCCTCGGCCGTCCGGGAACAGGTCCAAGGGGCGCGATGAAGCGCGTCCTGAGCGTCTTCGGGACGCGACCCGAGGCCATCAAGCTGGCCCCGGTCGTCCTCGAGCTGCGCCGGCGCCCCGGCGCCTTCGAGAGCCGGGTCTGCGTCACGGCCCAGCACCGGGAGATGCTGGACCAGGTCCTGGAGTGGTTCGCCATCGCTCCGGACGTCGACCTGAACCTGATGCGGCCGGACCAGAGCCTGGCCGAGTTCGCCGGCCGGGCCCTGGAAGCGGTCGGCCGGATGCTGGCCGAGGTCGAGCCCGACGTCGTGCTCGTCCAGGGCGACACGAGCACGGCCATGATCGCGGCCCTCGGCGCCTTCTACCGGCGCATCCCGGTCGGCCACGTCGAGGCCGGCCTGCGGACGCGCGACCGCTACAACCCCTTCCCCGAAGAGATCAACCGCCGCATCGTCGGTACCCTGGCCACCTTCCACTTCGCCCCGACCGAGCAGGCGGCGGCCGCGCTGCGGTCGGAGCAGGTCGACCCGGCCAGCGTCTTTGTCACCGGCAACACCGTGGTCGACGCGCTGCTTCGGACCGTCGAGCGGCCGGTCGACCTGGACCTGGGCTTCTCCCTCGAGGGCCGGCGCATGGTCCTGGTGACAGCCCATCGCCGGGAAAGCTTCGGCGCGCCGTTCGAGTCCCTTCTCGGCGCCCTGCGCGACCTGGCCGACCGGAACGCCGACGTGGACATCGTCTATCCCGTCCACCTCAATCCCAACGTTCAGGGGCCGGCCAACAGGATCCTGGCCGGGCACCCCCGCATCCACCTGCTCAAGCCCCTGCGCTACGAGCAGTTCGCCCACTTGATGGCCCGGGCCTACCTGATCCTGACCGATTCGGGCGGCATCCAGGAAGAAGCCCCGGTGCTGGGCAAGCCGACGCTGGTCATGCGGGAGACGACGGAACGGCCCGAAGCCGTGGCGGCGGGGACGGCGCGCCTGGTGGGGACCGACCGGGCCAGGATCGTAACCGAGGCCGAGCGGCTGCTCCGGGACGAACGGGCCTACGCGGCCATGGCCCAGGCCGGAAGTCCCTTCGGAGACGGCCACGCCGCCGAGCGGATCGTCGATCTGCTGGCGGACAGGCCGGCCGATCAGCGATAGTACCGGCGGTACCACTCCACGAAGCGGGGCATGCCCGCGTCCACCGTCGTCGTCGGCCGGTAGCCGAAATCCCTCTCGATATCCGAGGTGTCGGCCCAGGTCGTCGGCACATCCCCCGGCTGCAGCGGCCGGAAATTCAGGACGGCCTTCCGCCCCAGGGCGGCCTCGATAGCGGCGATGAGGTCCATCAGGCCGACGGGGCGGCCGTGGCCAAGGTTGTAGACCCGGTAAGGGGCTTTCGAGCTCGAGGGGTCGGGCGTCCGGCCCGACCAGTCCGGCGCCCCGGCGGCCGGCTTATCGATGACCCGGACGACGCCCTCGGCGATGTCGTCGATATAGGTCAGGTCGCGCTGCATATGGCCGTCATTGAAGACGTCGATCGGGCGGCCCTCCAGGATGGCCTTGGTGAACAGGAAGTAGGCCATGTCGGGCCGGCCCCACGGCCCATAGACCGTGAAGAAGCGCAGACCCGTCGTCGGCAGGCCGAAGAGATGGCTATAGCTGTGGGCGACGAGCTCGTTGCTCTTCTTGCTGGCGGCGTAGAGGCTGACCGGGTGATCGACGTTGTCCCGGGTCGAGAACGGCAGGGACTCGTTGAGGCCGTAGACGCTGGCGCTCGAGGCGTAGACGAAGTGGCCGGTCGTCCCGGTCCGGGCGGCCTCGATGATGTTGGCGAACCCGACGAAGTTCGAGTCGACGTAGGCCCGCGGGTTGACCAGGCTGTAGCGGACGCCGGCCTGGGCGGCCAGGTGGCAGAAGGCGTCGAAGCGCTCGCCGGCGGCCAGGCGGGCCAGGTCGTCCGCGTCGGCCAGGTCAAGCCGGACGAAGCGGTAGCGGGGCTCGGTCGCGCTCGTCTGCGGCGTCCCGGGTTCGAGCCGGGCCGCGTCGATCCCGGACGCGGCCAGACGGCCGTGCTTGAGGGTGACGTCGTAGTAGTCGTTCAGGTTGTCGAGCCCGACGACCTCGTCGCCCCGGTCGATCAGGCGCCGGGCGACATGGTGCCCGATGAAGCCGGCCGCGCCGGTGACCAGGACCTTCAACGGCCGACGCCCGCGTAGACGAAGCCGCGCGCGGTCATGTCCTGCGGCTCGTAGACGTTGCGGAGATCGAAGAAGTGGCGGCCGGCCATGAGCTCGCGCAGGCGGGCCAGGTCGAGGTGGCGGAACTGGTTCCACTCGGTCAGGAGGACGACGGCGTCGGCCCCCGTGGCGGCCTCGTACTCGTCGGCGCAGGCCCGGAGCCGGCCGTCGGCCGCCTCGGCCGCCAGGTCGTGCTTCAGGGCGTTGGCCATGGCCACCGGATCGAAGACGCGCACGCGGCCGCCCTTGGCGATGAGCCCTTTGACGATGGGCACGGACGGGGCGAAGCGCATGTCGTCGGTCTCGGGCTTGAAGGCCAGGCCGAGAACGGCGATGGTGCGGCCGTCGAGGCCGGCCAGGCCCTTCTCGATCTTCTCGACCATGAGGCGCTTCTGGGCGTCGTTGGCGGCGATGACGGCCCCGACGACGTCCAGGCGCACGCCGTGCTCGCGGCCGATGGCCACCAGGCCCTGGGTGTCCTTGGGCAGGCAGCTGCCGCCGTAGCCGGGGCCCGGGTGGAGGAAGTATTTGCCGATGCGGCCGTCCAGGCCCATGGCCCTGGCCACGTCGTGGACGTCGCCCCCGGCCGCGTCGCAGAGGTTGGCGATCTCGTTGATGAAGGTGATCTTGGTGGCCAGGAAGGCGTTGGAGGCGTACTTGATCAGCTCGGCCGTCTCCAGGGTCGTGAAGATGAACGGCGTGTCGATGAGGTAGAGGACGTTGTAGATGTCGCGCATCTGGGCGGCGGCGGCCTCGGTCTCGCTGCCGATGACGACCCGGTCGGGGTGCATGAAGTCGCGGACGGCCGAGCCTTCCCGGAGGAACTCGGGGTTGGAGACGACGTCGAAGGGAAGGTCCCGCAGGCCGCGGCGCTCGAGGATGCCGCGGACGAGCTCCTTGACCCGGCGGCCCGTGCCGACGGGGACGGTGCTCTTGTTGACGATGATCTTGGGCTCCGTCATGTGCATGGCGATGGACTCGGCCGCGGCCAGGACGTGCTTCATGTCCACCGAGCCGTCCTCGCCGGGCGGCGTGCCGACGGCGATGAAGATCATGTTGGACCCGGCCACGGCCTCGGCGATGTCGGACGTGAAGCGGAGCCGGCCGGCTTCGAGGTTCTTGGCCACCAGGCCGGCCAGGCCCGGCTCGTAGATCGGGATGCGGCCCCGCGACAGGGCCTCGATCTTGTTGCGGTCGACGTCCATGCCGATGACGCGGATGCCGAACTCGGACAGGCAGGTGCCGGTGACCAGGCCCACGTAGCCGGTGCCGATGATGGAGATCGAATTCATGATGGTACCCTCTCGTCCCGATTTCGAACAACCGGAGCGCCCCATTATAGACCAACGCAGGCGCGCAGGGAATATCCCCCGCCCGCGGCCGGGATCCTGATGATGATCCGACGGCCGCTCCGTTCCTCCGCTTCCCCGCCGGCCCCCCTCTCCGGCCGCGGGGACCTTCGAGGCAACGCCCGTCGCCGCCGCGAAGGGGGGCCCGGAAATGGGAGAAGAGCCAAAAAGGGCGGCCAGCCGTCGTTGTTGACAGTCGGGCGCGGCCGACGATACAATACCCCGGTGAGTGGGCAAGGAGTCAATTGACCGGGGGGACTCGGTTCGTTCGCCAGGGGCCTCGTCCAAACGATGATGCCGCGCGGTCCGGGGCGGACGGAATGTCGTTGGCCATGAACGAGAGCGAACACGCGCAGTATCTCGAGCTCGGAGGCGAGCGGATCTACACGGTCCGTTACGCCGCCGAGACGCCCCAAGCCTGGGTGCTGTTGTGCGGGCCCTTCCCCTCCGACCGGCTGTACTCGCTGGCGGCCTGGGCCAAGTGGGGCCGCTACCTGGCCAACCGCGGCCTGGCCGCGATCCGTTTCGACTACAGCGGGACGGGCGAGAGCACGGGCCGGTTCGCGGACATGGATTTCCTCCGCTGGCAGGGCGATATCGAGAGATCGTACGACCTGCTCGCCGGTCAGGCCGGAGACCTCCCCGTCTTCCTTCACGGGCTGGGCCTGGGGGGCCTGCTGGCCCAGCAGGCGTTCTCGGCGGGACGGGGCGACGGGCTGCTGATGTGGTCGCCCCCGGCGCACGGCCTCGACGTCCTGAAGCAGGGCCTGATGATCCGCCTGTCCATGGACATGCTGCTCCAGCGGGCCGCCGACCGGAAGACGGCCAAGGACTATATCGACCAGCTCCAGGCCGGCGGCACGGTCCAGATCGACGGCTACGCCTGGTCGAGCGGGCTGTGGTCCACGGGAGAGCGGATGTCGCTCGCCCCGGCCATGGCGGCGCCCGGCGAAGGGACGGACGGGCCGGGAGGACGGCCCTGGCGGCATCTCGTCCTGGACGACCGCCTGTCGCCCCTGGTGAAATCGCAGAGCATGCTGCGGGCCATGAACCCGCGGGCCGCGGTGGTGCCGTCGGCCCCGCTCAACCGCGATTTCGGAGCGTTCTTCGAGGCCAATACCGAATGGCTGCGCGGCGCGGCGCAGGCGCGGAGCGGCGCGGAACGCCATGCGTGACGCCCTGACGCTCCGGATCGACGGGCTGCTGCTTCACGGGACGTCGCACATCGAGCCGGGCGCGGGCGATCTCGGCATCCTGTTCCTCAACTCGGGCTCGCTGCCCCGGTCGTCGCGGGGGGACCTTTACGCCCACCTGGCCGACGCGCTGGCGGAGCGCGGCCCGAAGTGCTTCCGTTTCGACCTGCCGGGGCTGGGCGATTCCCAGGGCGAGGTGCCCCAGGAGTACGTCGAGCTGTACCGCAGGGTGCAGGAGGGCGACTACGCCGGGACGGTGGCCAAGATCATCCGCGAGCTGCGGCGGCAGTTCGGGCTCTCCGGCGTGATCCTGGCGGGGATCTGCGGCGGGGCCCAGACCTCGGTCTTCGCCGCGGCCAAAGAGCGGGGCGCCGGGGTCGCCGGGCTGATCCTGCTCGATATGCCCTTCTTCCTCTATCGCAGCTCGGCCCCGGCGGGCGCGTGCGAGCCGGGACCGCCGGACCGGGGCCGGGTCCGGGCCGCGGTCGCCGCGCGCAAGACCCGGCTCCGCGACTGGGTCCTGTCGCGGAAGTGGGAGCCCCTGGCCACCAAGATCTATTACGCCCTGAAAAAGCTGGCCCGACGGTCGAACGCCGGCGCCCTGCCGCCGAACACGAACATGGCCCTGTTGAAGGGCCTGACCGGTCTTCTCGAGCAGGGCATCCCGGCCCTGATGATCACGGCCCATCCTCTGGTGGCCGAGCCGCAGGCGTTCGATTACATCGGCTACGTGGCGGCCGGGGCCGGCGACCGCGTCCGGCACGCCAGGATCCGCGGCACGACCCACTCCTTCGTCGAGAACGGCGGCGCCGAGGCCGTGCGGGACGCCATCTCCGCCTGGCTGGTCGAGCGATTCCCGGGCCGGGCCCGCGGCTGACGGGCGGCTCGTCGACGATCCCCGAATAACGGACAGGGGCGGGTCTGCGTCGAGGGGGCGGGGAGCGGCGGCGGGGGACGGCGCCGGAGAGTCGGGCGGCCGCCGGAAGGGCGAACGGACGCCGAGGAGAAGGGCGGACGCGGCGCCGGCGGTCAGGCCTTGTTGATGTCGTTGATCAAGTGCCGGAGCAGGGCGACGCTCTTGTGGTTGAAGGCCAGCGACAGGCGCGGCAGCTCGGGGAATTCGGCGTCCTCCCCTTCCCCTTCGAGGGGCGAGGCATGGGCCTCGATGCGGCCCTCGGAGAGGAGCGTCGCGGCGTAGGTGTCGTTGAGCCGCTCGAGCGCGCCGGGGGGGAGCGGCGAAGACAGCCGCAGGAGGAGCCGCGGCCCGACGTAGCGCTGGGAGTGGTAGCGGCGATAAAAGCCGACGATCTCCTCGACGGCCTCGTCGACGTCGTCGGTCAGCTTGAAGAGGCCCAGGTCGTCGTCGTCGATCATGCCGTTCAGGACGAGCTCGGCCTTGATGTAGGTGCGCCAGTGCTGCCAGTAGGTGCCGCCGGGGGCGTCGATCATGACCAGGGGGATGAGCGGGGTCTTGCCCGTCTGGATCATGGTCATGGCCTCGAAGCCCTCGTCCTGGGTGCCGAAGCCGCCCGGGAAGAGCGCCACCGCGGAGGCCTCTTTGAGGAAGAGGATCTTGCGGGTGAAGAAATACTTGAAATTGACCAGCTTGGGGTCGTCGGCGATGACGACATTGGACTTCTGCTCGTGGGGCAGGCGGATGGCGACGCCGAAGGAGCCGGCCCGGCCGGCGCCGACCTGGGCGGCGCCCATGATGCCGTCGCCGGCGCCGGTGATGATCATCCACCGGCGCTCGTGCATGCGGCGGGCGAACTCGACGGCGTGGCGGAATTCGGGGTGGTCGGCGGCCGTGCGGGCCGAGCCGAAGACCGAGACCTTGCGGATGCCGTGGTAGGGGGCGAAGACCTTGAAGGCGTAGCGGAGCTCCTTGAACGAGTTGGTCAGGAGCTTGAGGTCGCCGCGGCCGGCGCCGTCGCGGGCGATGCGGGTGATGGCCACCATGAGGTCGGCCAGGACGTCGTGATCGGGGCAGTCGGCGGCGAAGCGGTCGAGGAAGTCGTCGATGGCGGCGTCGCGGGCGGCGGCCCAGCCGGCGGGCGCGGGCTCGCCAGGCAGGGCGCAGGACCGGGACTCGAGGTCGTTCTTATCGGTCGGATCGTTGGGCATATCGTAATTTTACCATGGGCGACGTCGTCCTGTGTCGCTAATTTTCCTGTCCCCTATCCCCCTTTTCGCCCTCACCCTCATGAAGGGAAGGGCCCACAAGCCCCCGCGATAAAGCAGGTAACGGGTATTGTGTCCCCATCTTAACTCAGGGCCTCGATCTCGGCGATCTTGCGGGCCAGGCGGACGGCGGAGATCGGGAAGGCGGTCTTGATCTCCGGAGAAAAGAGGGCCAGCTCGAACTCCTCGACCATCCAGCGGAGGTCCTCGACGGCGGCGCGTTTTTCATCGGAAACCGAAGGCGCGCGAGCCGCAGAACGGGCGGGTCCGCGGGCGGGGACGGGGGACACGATACTGTGTCCCGCTTTTTCGGAGACCGTCCCCGGCCGGGCGGCGGACTTGAGCTGTCCTTCAAGGCGGGCCAGCTCGAAGGCGTAGGGCTCGACCTGGGCGGCCTTGGCCTTGTCCTTTTCGGGCGCGATGCGGGCCCGCTCCAGGCGGATCAGGAGGCCTTCGAGATAGCGCGGGACGCGGATCAGGCGGGCGACCGGATAGAGGGCCAGGAAGTCCTTGGGGACGAGACGGTCGAGGTGAGCGGCCACCGCGTCCAGGTATTCCGGCTTGATCCTTTGGATGGGGTCAAACCTACAATTTTTCGAAAATTGTAGGTTTGACCCCGTCTTTGAGCCGCTGCACTTGGCCAACTCGGCCCGCAGCCGGGCGTGGAGCTCGACGATCTTGACCGCCGTCTGGGTCAAGGCGTGGCCCTTGTCGAAGAGGGTCCGGCCGACCTCGGCCTCATAGGCCCGGAACTCGGCTTGGGCCCGGATGCCGCGCTCGAAGACCTCCCGGGCCAGGGCCTCCTCGATGGCTCGCTCCAGGGCCTCGCGCCCGCCGAAATAGAGAGCCGGCCGGTCGAGCTCGGCCGGGATCTTGTGATAGCGGCGGACGAAAGCCAGCTCCTTGCCATACTTGCGGAGGAGAAGATGGCGGACGCCCTTGCGGTGGGAGACCTCCGCCTCGGCGCGCGTCGGGAACAGCCGGACGCCGACCGACCCGGCCGTCCCGGCGGCCGACTCGTCGCCTTCGACCGTCAAACCCGGGTAGGCCGTGAGCGAGGTGCCGACGGGGATGGACTCGGGCAGGTCGCCGACGGTCCAATCGGTCAGCCCGGACTTCTCCCAGACCCGGCGGGCCTCCTGCCAGGCGGGCGATTCGACCTTGGACGGGGCCTGGTCGGCCGCGCCGAGCTTTTTGCGCAGGAGCTCGACGTCCCGGCCGGCGTCGATGACGCGGCCGGTCGACGGGTCGACGACCGCGACGCGCATGCGCAGGTGCCGCGGCACGTCGGCCAAGGCCCACTCGCGGGCCGGGATGTCGACCCCGAAGCGGCGCTTGGCGAAGTCGGCGACGGCCTTGAAGAGCGGCACCTCCTCGGGGGCGCGGGGCATCTCGCGGGCGATCGCCTGGGCCTTTTCCGCCACCGGCACGAGGAGCTTGCGGTAACGCTTGGGCAGGCCCTTGATGAGCGCGGCGATCTTGTCCTCGTATTGCCCGGCCACCCCCCACTCGAGGCGCTCGGGCGGGATGGCGTTAAGGAGGGCGGGCGGGACCGTCAGCGTGACGCCGTCGTCCTCCTCCCCCGGCGCGAACTTGTAGACCGCCCGGAACAGCCGGCCGGCCACCTCGACGCTGTCGGGGAAGCCCGAAACGGCGCCCTCGTCCGGCCGGTAGTTCAGCAGGTCGTCCTCGGACAAGCGCAGGAACGCGTCATCCCCGCCGCGGTCACGAACGTCCTTGAGGAGCTTGCGGAGCGAGCGGAGGTCGTGAAGGCCCGGAAGGCGCGCCGAATAGAACGCGGCGATCTTGTCCTCGGCGACGAGGATGTCCCGCCGGCGCAGCTTCTCCTCCATGGCCTCGACGCGGCGCTGCAGGGCCAGGTTGTGGACGAGGAACGGCGGCGGATCGTCCATCTCGCCCTCGACCAGACCGTCCATGACGAAGATCCGGTGGGCCTCGGCGGGATCGACGCGCCCGTAGGAGACGCGGCGCTCGCGGACGATCTCCAGTCCGAACAGCGTGACCCGCTCCTTGGCCGTGACCTCGCCGCGGACCCGGTCCCAAGCGGCGTCCGAGTAGGAGCGTTTGCAGAGCGGGCCGCCGAGCGCCTCGAGCCAGGCCGGGTCGATGCGGGCCACCATGCGGGCGAAGAGGCGCGACGTCCTGACGACCTCGGCCGAGACGATCCAGCCCGCCCCCTTGCCGAAGAGGGCCGAGCCCGGCCAGAGCGTGACCTCGCGGTTCTTGGCGCCGCTGTAAACGCTCTTTTCCTTGTGGGCGGCGATGTTGGACAGATAACCGCTCAGGATGGACCGGTGGATGGCGCCATAGAGCGCCGGCGAAACGTCGGCGTGCAGGCGCGTCCCGGCCCCGCCTTCCAGCGGGGTGAAGACGGGGTCAAACCTACAATTTTTCGAAAATTGTAGGTTTGACCCCGTCCCAGGTGTCTCCTTAAGAGGACGGCGAGCGGGGCGCGTCAGGTCCCTGAGGGCCGAGACGATCTCGGCGTGCAGGTAGGCCCACTCGCGCATGCGCGGGAAGGACAGGAAGTTCTCGTGGCAGAAGCGCCGTTTCTGGACGAGCGAGCCGAGCTTCTCGAAGTCGCCGTGATACCGGTTCCAGATGTTGAGCAACACCAGGAAATCGGAATCGGGGTGCTTGAACGCGGCGTGCACCGCGTCGGCCTGTTGGGCCTTGTCCGGCGGCCGCTCGCGGGGATCGCGGATGCTCAAGGCCGCCGCCAGGACGGCCACCTCGGGCACGCAGCGCTCCTGGTGGGCCTCGATCAGCATCCGGGACAGCCGGGGATCCAGCTGCATCCGGGCCATGGCCCTCCCCTTCTCCGTCAGCTCCCAGCGGGGACCGGCGGGCCCGCGGGCCGCCCCCGCCCTCCGGATCGCGCCGAGCTCGACCAGCGTGTCGTAGCCGTCGTGGACGGCCTTGGCCGCGGGCCGGTCGACGAACGGGAACTGGAGCGGGTCGCCCAGCCCCAGGTCGGTCATGCGCAGGATGACCTCGGCCAGATCGGACCGCAGGATCTCCGGCTGGGTGAACTCGTCGCGCGACTCGTAATCGACCTGGTCGTAGAGCCGCACGCACAGCCCCTCCCGGACCCGGCCGCATCGCCCTTTCCGCTGGTCGGCCGAGGCCCGCGAGATCGGCGAGATGGGCAGGCTGTTGATCCGCGTCCCCGGCTGGTACTGGGCGATCCGGGCCACGCCCGTGTCCACCACGTAGCGGATGCCGGGGATGGTCAGCGACGTCTCGGCGACGTTGGTGGCCACCACGATCTTGGGCTCGGTGACGGAATAGACGAGCCGCTGCTGGCCCGCCGGCAGACGCGAGAAGAGCGGCAGCACCCGCACGCCGCCCCACTTCCGGCCCTCGAGCATGCGGCAGGTCTCGAGGATGTCCTGCTCCGTGGGCATGAAGACCAGGACGTCGCCCGGCGGCTTGTCCCGGCGCAGGTACTCGACCGCCTCGACGGCCTGGTCGACATAGTCCTTGTCCGCGGCCTCCTCCTCGTCCGGGACGCGGTACTCCACCTCGACCGGATACATGCGGCCGCTGACCTCGATGACCGGGGCGTTCTTGAAGGCCCGCGAGAATTTCTCGGTGTCCAGCGTGGCCGAGGTGATGACCAGCTTCAGGTCCGGCCGCTCGTCCAGGAGCCGGCGCATGATGCCGAGCAGGAAGTCGATGTTGAGCGACCGCTCGTGGGCCTCGTCGATGACCAGGGTGTCGTACTCGTGCAGGCCATGGTCGCCCTGCGTCTCGGCCAGCAGGATGCCGTCGGTCATGACCTTGATGTAGCCGTCGCGCGAGGTCCGGTCCTGGAAGCGGATCTTGTAGCCGACCGACCGGCCAACCGTCTCGCCCAGCTCCTCGGCGATGCGGGCGGCGATGGTCATGGCCGCCAGCCGGCGCGGCTGGGTGACGCCGATGCGGCCAGCCACGCCGCGTCCCGCCTCGAGGCACATCTTCGGGATCTGGGTCGATTTGCCGCAGCCGGTCTCGCCCGAGATGATGACGACCCGGCGGCGCGGCGACCGCAGCGCGTCGACGATCTCGCCCGCCCGGGCCGCGATCGGCAGCTCCGGCGGGTAGGAAACGCGCGGCGCGTTCCGGGCCCGGGCCTCGAGCCAGGCCGTGAGCCGCGCGGCGCGGGCTTGGGCCTCCCGGCGCGGGGCGGTCGGGCGTTGGCGTTCGGCGTGATCGTCCATCGGCGTTTATTCTACCCTATTTCCGCCATCGGCACAGAGCGGTCCGCGGTCCGGGCGGACGATTGACACCCCTCCCGCCCGGGAGCTATAGTCCGGGCCGATGAGCCCCGAGAACGCCCTGTCCGAGCGCCGGCGCGTTTTGACCCTCCTCGGCGGCGGCCGACCCGACCGCGTGCCTTGGTTCGGCGACCTGGACTACTGGGCCACGGCGCTCATCGGGCGCGGCGAGCGGCCGTCGGACTTCAAGGCCAGCCCGGCCTACATCGACTGGCACCGCGGCCTGCGCTGCGGCTTCTATCTCCAGGGCGACTTCCCCTTCCGGACGATCGTCGAGAATTGCGGCGTCACCGAATGGCGCGAGGGGAACGCGAGGCGGCGGCGGATCGAGACGCCGCACGGCGCGTTGACCGAGACCTGGACCTGGCTCCCCGGGTCCTTCGCCGAGGCGCCGACCGAACACCTGGTCAAAACGGCGGCGGACCTCGCCGCCTACCGTCACCTCTTCGAGAGCACACGCTACGCGCCCGATTACGACTTCGCCTGGAAGCGGCGGCAGCAGGTCGGCGAGGCGGGTGTCGTGCTGTGTTATCTGCCGAAGAGCCCGTTCATGCAGATGGTCGCCCTGGACGCCGGCATCGCCGCGGTGGCCGAGATCGCCGCCGACGCGCCGGACGAGTTGTCGGAGACGCTGGCCGCCGTCCGCGGCGCCCACGACGCGGCCGCCGCCTTGGCCGTGGCCAGCCCGGCCGAGGTCCTGATGATCCCCGAGAATCTCTCGTCCGAGGTCGTCGGGCCCAGGTTCTACGAGCGCTACATGCGCGAATACCACGAGACCTGGTGCGCCGAGATCGCCGCCGCCGGGAAATATTCGTGCCTCCACCTCGACGGGACGCTCAAGGGGCTGCTGCGGCAGGTCGCGAGCGCGGGTTTTACGTTCATCGAGGCCATGACGCCGGCGCCGGTCGGCGACCTCGCGGTCGAGCGCTGGGCGGCCTGGTGCCCCGACTCGCCGAAGACCGTGTTCTGGGGCGGGCTGCCGGGCGTCTATTTCACGGCCCAGGTCTCTGACGAGGAGTTCGACCGGCACACGAAGGCGGTGCTCGAGGTCATGCGCTCGGAGCCCCGCTACGTCCTCGGTGTGGCCGACCAAGTGCCCCCGGACGGGCTCGAACGCCGCCTCCGCCGCGTCGCCGAGCTCGCCGACGCCTTCGGCGGTTATGGTTGATTTCGGACGGGATCAAACCTGCATCCGGGAGCGGATTAATGGGTTGGATCCAGGTTTGACCCCATCTTGGCTGTCCTCGGGAAAGGTCAGCCCGCCAGCTTCTTCAGCGAATCCAGCGCCGCGGTCACGTCCTCGTCCCGGTTGTTCAGGTAGAACGAGACGCGGATCGAGTTGAGGCCGCCCTCCCCCACCGGCCGGGCCCGGATATGGTCCTTGGCCAGTTGGGTCATGATCTCCGAGCTCTTGCGGCCCGTCATTCGGAACCCGATCATGAGCGTGCGAAAGGCCTCTTCCTCCGGCGACAGCCGCTCGACGCCGGGGATCTCGCCGAGCCCGCGGTAGAAACGTTCGGCCATCGGCTTGCAGCGCGCCTGGATGCGGCCGAGGCCGATCGTCTCGACGAGGTCGAGGGCCGCGCCCAGGGTGTAGAACAGGGCGTCGTTCTGGGTTCCCGACTCGAACCGCTCGGCCGTCGACTTGAGGACGAATTCGTCCTTGGCGACATCGTAGCGCTCGGACGAGCCGCCGCCGACCGTCAGCGGCTGCAGGACGTCGATCATCCCCTGGCGGACGTAGATGAAGCCGGTGCGCTTCGGCCCCATCATCCACTTGTGCGTCGAACAGGTGTAGAAATCGGCCCCCGTGCCGACGATATCGAACGGCGAGCACACCGGCGCCTGGGCGCCGTCGAGGGCGAACCAGATGTTCCTGGCCCGGGCCAGGGCCGCGATCTCCCGGACCGGGAAGAGCTGGCCGGTCGTGCAGGCGACGTGGCTCATGATGATGAGCCGCGTTTTCGGGGTGACGAGCTTGGCGATGCGCTCGACGTTCCCCTGGGCGCGGACGATGTCCGGCTCGAACGGACGGATGACGAGGCCGTCGCGCCGCCGCCGGTGGAGCAGGGCCGAGTGGACGGCGACGTGCTCGTGCGTCGAGGTGATGACCTCGTCGCCCTTCTTGAGCGGCAGCCCGTGGACGATGACGTTGACGCCTTCCGTCGCCCCGCCGATGAGGCCGAGGTCCTCCCGGCGGCAGCCGGGACCGAGGGCCCGGGCCAGCTTGGTCTTGACGTCCTGCCAGGGCTTCTCGTCGTGGCCGGCGCTCGGGGCCCGTTCTTCGGCCCGGGTGAACTCGGTCAGCGCGTTGAGGACGGGCAGGGGGCAGGAGCCGAGCCCGCCGAAATTGAGGAAGATCCAGTCGGGGTCGAGGATGAACTGGTCGCGGATGAGCTTCCAGTAGAACTCGTCGTCGCCCGCCGCCGCGGCCCGGGCCAGGCGCCCGGCCAGGGGGGCCGACGGCGCCGACGGGGCCGCGCCCGCCGCCTTCGACATCAGGGGCAGCCCGGCCAGGCCGCCGGCCAGGCCCGCCGTCATCTTCAGGAATTCTTTTCTCTTCATGACCATCCTCCTCTTCACTTCAAGGAGGGATTATTAGGGCCGGCGGCGAGAAAGTCAATGCGTCCGCGGCGCCGAAAAAAAAACGGCGGGGCCGCGACGCCGCGGGCCCCGCCGCCTACAGAAGGTTCGCCGCTAGAACGACGCCGGGCGGCCGCAGAACGGCGCCTGGCATTTCCGCCCCGGATACGCGAGGGCCGGGAAGCCGGGGCAGTAAGGGAAGAAGAAGCCGGCCACGGAGATGGCGGAGGCGCGGGAGGGAACGCGCCTCGCCAACGCCGTGGCCAGCTGGGCGATCGCCGACGCCCCGGGCTTCACGGCGACCCGGAGCGCCTTTATCCTCGAAGCGTCGTGCGTGTCGTGGTTCATCTCGGTCTCCATAACTATAGACGACCCCGGCCGGCGAAAAGTTGCAGAAAAGACCCGAAAAAACGCGGCCCCGGCGTCAGTCGGCCGGGACCGGCCGCCGTTTCACGATCAGCGCGTAGAGCAGTCCCGCCGCGACGACCGCCGCGCCGACGATCCAGGCCCGCCGCGGCAGATTGAACATCAGGACCGCGCAGGACAGCAGGCCGAAGCCGGCCGCGACCCGCTCGCCGCCCCGAAGGACCTTGAGCCCGCTCAGATTGAGCGCCCCATAATAAAGGAGGAGGGAGAAGCTGCTGATATACGCGATATGGGGCAGGTCCGCGGCGAAAGCCAATCCCAGCATGGCCGCGGCGCTGATCAGCACCGCGTTGCGGGGGACGCCGCCGCGGCCGCCCGACCGGCCGATGAGCGCCGGCAGCTCGCCGTCGCGGGCCATGACCAGGGCCAGCCGCGAGACGCCCAGCACGGACGCCAAGGCCACCGTCCCGGCCGCGGCCAGGCCCCCCAAGCCCACGAGGCGCGACCCGAAGCCCATCCCCAGGGAGGCCAGCGCGTCGGCCAGCGGGGACCCGGATCTCGCGAGCAGCCCGGCCCCCGCCCCGCCGACCGCGGCCACGGCCACGACGACATAGATGGCCGCCGAGATGAGGATGGACCACACCGTCGCCCGGGGGACGTTCCGGCGCGGCTCGTCGATCTCGTCGGCGATGATGGCCACGCGGGCGAACCCGGCGAAGGCGAAGAAGATGGTCGCCGCCCCGGCCCAGGCGCCGCGAGCGCCGAACGGCAGGAAGGGCCGGAAGTTCCCGCCCTGGAAGTGCGAGAAGGCCGCCCCGGCGAAGAACAGCAGGACGGCGATCTTGATCATGACGAGGACGTTGTTGAAGCGGCTCGATTCCTTGGCCCCGCCCATCTGGATGAGCGCGACCGCGGCGACGACGACGATGACGCCGGCGCCGACCGGGACCTTGGGCGCGAGGAAGTTCAGGTAATGGCCGAACCCGACCGCGACCGTGGCCCCGCTGACGACGTTGGAGAAGAGCCAGACCCAGCCGACCAGGAAGCCGAGGCGACGGGACAGCGTCTCGCGGGCGAAGACATAAACGCCGCCGCTGCGCGGGTAGAGCCGGCTCAATCCGGCGGCGGCCAGGCCGGTCAGCAGAGAGACGGCGGCGGCGATCAGGACCGACAGGACGAGGGCCGGCCCGGCCACGGCCGCGGCCGCGCCCAGGATGACGAAGATGCCCGCGCCGATGATCGAGCCGAGCGAGATGTTGACGGCGTCGAAGAGGGTCAGCCGGCCGCCCGACGTCCCCGACGTCCCCGAGGTCCGATGCATGACGTTCGCCCCCTGCCCCCCAATATACAGGGAACGGTCCGGAATTCAAGGCGCGCCCCGGACCGCCCCGGCGGCGCCGCGACGGCGGCCGGCGTCAGAACCGGAACAGGTAGCTGACCTTGAAGAAGAAGCCGCGCTCGACCTCGTGGAAGCGGCCGCTCGGCGCGAAGCCGGGCAGGCTGTCGTCCCACTCCGTCTTTTCCAGGGCCGACCCGTAGCCGACATGAATGACCGTGCCGGGGATGTAGGTGAACGAGACCAGCCCGTCCAGGGTCAGGCGCTTGTAGAAATCGTTGTATTCGGCGATGCCGCGCACGAACAGATACTTGTTGAACTGGAAGGTGTTCTTGCTGCGGAGGATGAGGTAGTCGTAGACCTTGGCGTGGCCGAGCTTGCGGTAGAAGTCGACGTAGCTCAGGCTCAGCGTGAAGTCGAGCTGGCTGATGGGCTGGTAAACGAGGGCGCCCTGGACGGACGTCCCGTAGCCCTGGTAGGGGTCGGCGGGGTCGTAGTACGTCTTGCCCGTGCGGCGGGCGAAGGCCTGGATGAACAGGGACTTGGCCAGCTGCGACTCGGCCTGGAAGCCGAAGCCGCCCAGACCGAACCGCCGCCCGGCGTAGACCTCGTTGGCCACCAGGGTGTCGAAGCGGACCATGGTGCTGCGGGGCAGCCGGAAGCGCAGGGTGAACAGGTTGACGGTCTCCCACATGTGGTAGACGGTGTCGTAGAGGTGGTAGCTCCAGTAGAAGGGCTCGATCTTCTGGAAGAACTTCGACTTGGGGAAGATGCTGTACATGGCGAAGGCCGAGACCCGCCGCAGACCGGTCCGCTGGACGAATCCCGAATCGATCCGGAAGTCCGGCGAGATGTCCTGGTAGCCGAGGTCGACGGTCCAGGTCCGGGTGGAGTAGCTCCAGTCCAGGCCGAGGGCGTGGTCGGCCTCGGTGGCCGCCGCTCCCTCGGGCCGGGTCCACGAGCCGAAGAGATGGAACGAGGCCACCTGGGTCTTGCTCAAACGGAAGCGGCCGTCGAGGCCGCCGACGCGGTTCCAGACCGACCCGGCTTCGCGGCCCGTGTAGAACGCGCCGATGTAGGCGTCGTCCTTGAGGGTGTGCTTGTAGCGGGCGATGGTGAAGTCGGGGCGCTCGTCGACGGCGTCGCCGGGCAGGCTGTCCCGGGCGTAGACGGCGGCCATGGTGTCGCGCGGCGTGACCTTGCCGGTCAGCCGGAAGCCGAAGGTCGGATCGACGATCGTCCGGGTGTAGACGACGGCCTGGAGCGGGCCCTCCTCGACGTTGCCGGCGAACTTCCACATGTCGCTGCCCTCGAGGAAGAAGGGCCGCTTTTCCTCGTAGTAGAGGGAATAGCGCCGGTTGAAGTCGACCTGGCCGGCGTCGGCCTCGACCTGGCTGAAGTCGGGATTGTAGGTGCCGTCGAGGGTCAGGTCCGAGGTCAGGCCGAATTTGCCGGTCAGGCTGAGATCGTCGAGGTCGAACTCGGGGTTACGGACCGGCCGGCCGGCGCTGGCCTCGGTGGCCTGCTGCTTGCGGCCGAAGGTGAACGCGGGCAGGAGCTCGCGGACAAGCTTGCGCTCCAGGCCCGAGACCTGGAACGACTGGGCCTGGCCCATGAGCGAGCCGTAGTTCGGGTCGATGGGCGGGAAGCTCACCTGCTCGGAGGTCCGGGTGAAGAAGCGGATGAACAGGACCCGCATGGTCAGGACGTCGCGGCCGGGGAAGCGGATGCTCTGGAGCGGGATGCGGGCCTCGACCGTCCAGCCCCGCTCGTCGATGCGGCCTTTGCTGTACCAGACGGCGTCGAAGCTGGGATCGAGGTTGCCGTTGACGTCGACCATGCCGTCGCCCTGGATGCCGAGCGGATTGAGGATGAAGCCGTAGCCGCTCTGGGCGTCGTCGAAGGGGTCGAGGATGATGAAGACGACGTCGTCCTGGAAGACGTCGTCGCGCTTGCTCAAGACGGCCTTGATCCGGGACGGATCGCTGTCGAAGCAGCGGAAGGCGAAGTAGAAGTTGTTGGCGTCGTAGGCCAGGTAGGACTCGGTCTTCTGGCTGGCCTCTTTATTGAAATCCGGCTTGAAAGTCCTGAAGCCGTCGTATTTCTGACAGCTCGACCAGACCGCGTCGTCGAGGAGGCCGTCGATGACGGGCGGCACGGCGGCTTTTTCGAGAGGCGGCGGGGCCGCCCCGGCGCCGGCGGTCGTCCCGGCGGTCGGGAGGGACGGAACGGCCGAGGGCGCGGCGGATGTCGCCCCGGCGGCCCCGATGGCGGCCAGGGCCAGAAGGCAGGCCGCCGCCAGACTGGCAAGGAGCTTTTTGGTGATCATCTTCCCTATCTACGCAGCTCCCACGCCGAAAGTTCGCGCCTTCTCCCCCATTTTTGGCTTATTCTCCCATTCCGGGACGCCCTCCCCCAATTTCGGCTCGGCGGGCAGAAAATGGGGGGCTTGGGCGTCTAAATGGACGAAGGGAGCAACATCATGGCCGTTTCCACCGCCTCGACCTCTGGTCGTCCCGGCCGCCCGGCTTCCCCGGCCCGGCCTCTCGGAGCGGCGCGCCGGGCCGCTCTTTCCCTGCTGGCGGCGGTCGCCCTGGCCGGTTTGGCGGCCGCCTGCCGCCAGAAACCGCCGGCCGATATCCCCGGCGAATTCACGTTCCGCGGCACGGCCGTGCATCCGGCCGCGGTGGCCGCCCTGTACCGGTCGACGACCGGCCAGCTCGACCTGGCCGCCTTCCGGACCCGGCTCGAGGCCCGCCAATGGGAGGACCAGCCCGGCTGGTGGGTGACGGATTTCGAGACCGACCCGGAGACCGGGCGGGCCCCCTTCTTCGCCTACGCCGCCTTCGCCGGGCCGACCGACGGCGTGACCGAAACCTACGTCTTGGCCGTCATGTTCAATAACGACGAGCTGGCCGACGTCTCCAACGTCGTGCTCCTCCAGAAGAGCGGCAGCTGGCTGGGCCTCCTGCGGGCCTGGGACGAGGGCAGCGCCTGCGACGGCGGGATCATCAACCCTCGCATGGAGGGCGACAGCTTCATGTACTCCCGCGAGCTGACGCCTTCGCGCCTCCTCGACCTGGCGACCGGGGTCGATCTCCAGGTCAGCCCCCACGAGGACCTCGAGGCCACGGGCGAGAGCTGCTTCGCCGCGGCCAATTACGTCTACAGCCTGGCCCAGGACAGCGAGGACCTCGTCTCGGTCCGGCTCTATGAAGAGCCGGTCCAGGACGAGAAAGGCCGGACCGAGCGGTTCCGCTACCAGTCCTGCTTCAACCGGATCTTCAACGACTACCTGTCCCGGGGCCAGACCGCCCTCCTGCCCAAGGAGGTGGACGAGTTCGCCGCCCGGTTCCGGGATGAATGCGTGAAGCCGGCGGCGCCGGCACCCCCGCCCCAGGGGCCGGACAGGTAGGCCGGGCCGAGATCAGGGCGTCCGGTCGGACAGCAGGTCGGCGGCCGAGGCGTTCTCGGCGATCTGTTCGGGGCTCTTGACGCCGGGAATGACGGCCGTCACGACCGGGTCGCGAAGGCACCAGGCCAGGGCCCAGCGGGCCCGGGACACTCCCGGCGGCAGCTCGTGCTCGGCGATCCGGTCCCCTTCACGGACGCGCCGGGCGACCTCCTCGCGGCCGAGCGTCGAGCGGACATCGTCCGGGCCGAACTCGTCGCGCACGTCGTGCCGTCCGGCCAGCAGGCCGCTGGCCAGCGGCACCCGGGCCAGGAGGCCGAGGTTGTAGCGCCGGGCCGCCGGGAAGACCTCCGATTCAGCCCGCGGATCGAGCCGGTTGTAGACGACCTGGAGGACGCCGTAGCCCAGGCTGAAGGCCTCCCGGACCTGGACCGGGCTGCCTTGGCCGCGGATCGAGACGCCGAGGTTGCGGACCATGCCGGAGCGCCGGGCCTCGTCGAGGACGGCCCGCAGGCCGTCGTCGAGAAAGGCCGCGTCGCTGCCCGAGTGGAACTGGTAAAGGTCGATCCGGTCGGTGCGCAGGGCCCGAAGCGAGGCCACCAGCTGGGCCCGGACCTCGTCGGGGCCGAGGGCCGCCGCGCGGTCCATGAAGCCGTTGAAGCGGTGGCCGAACTTGGTGGCCACGACCCAGCGGTCGCGCTCGTGGCGGGACAGGTAATCGCCGACCAGGCGCTCGGCCGTGTGGTCGCCGTAGCATTCGGCCGTGTCGATCAGGTTGACGCCGGACTCGGCGGCCCGGTCGAGGATGGCATCCGCCTCGGCCTGGGTGAAGGTCTTGCCCCACTCCCCGCCCAACTGCCAGGTGCCGACGCCGACGACGGAGACCTTGAGCCCCGTCCGGCCCAGGGTGCGATACTTCATGACGGCCCCAACCTCTTCCTTTTACGCGTCCTTATATTAGTCGGACGAGAGGACACCCGTCAAGAAACTCCCGGGCCGACGCCCCCAAAGTTTGGAGGCGGGATGGGAGCGTGAACAGGGTCTCACGGGCGGCCAGATCGATCCGGGACGCCGTTTCATGGGACCGGCCGGCCTGTCCCGGCGCCCGGAACTGGGCAGAGAAGCGTCCGGAAAGCTGCGTCGCGCGGAGGATGGGAGGGCGAGGTCGGTTCTTGGGATTCATGTTCGAGAGCGCGCAACCTCTCGTCCGGCCGGCGCGTTGATATATTCGTGGATGTTAAAAAATTAGCAGATCGGCTTGACAGCCCCGCCAACAAGTGCTAATAATTTAGCATGCTAATATTTTAGCACCGAAGCCGGGAGCGGAGACGATCGGAGCCGACATGAAGAACGAACCGAGTTTGAGCCGCCGGGAGCGGGAGATCATGGACATCGTCTACGAGATGAAGGAAGCCACCGCCCAGCAGGTCCTGGAGCGGCTGGCCGCGCCGCCGAGCTACTCGGCGGTGCGGGCCCTGCTCCGCGTCCTGGAACAGAAAGGCCATCTCCTCCACCGGCAGGACGGACCGCGCTACGTCTTCGTCCCCCGCCTGCCCAAGGATAAAGCCCGCCGCAGCGCTCTGGCCCACCTCAAGCGGACGTTCTTCGACGGCTCGGCGACCGACGTCGTGGCCGCCCTGCTCGATCTCTCCGAAGAGGACCTGTCCGAGGACGACTACCGGACGCTGGCCGACCTCATCGACAAGGCCCGCAAGGAAGGGCGCTGACGTGGCCGGATCGGCCGGCGGCTGGCTCGGCCTGGCGGCCGGGTATCTCCTCAAGACGACCGTCGTACTGGCCTTGGCCCTGCTGGCCGCCGCGGCGGCCCGCAGGCGTCCCGCCGCCCTGCGGCACTTCATCCTCTCCTCGGCCCTGATCGGGCTGCTCCTGTTCCCGGTCCTGTCCCTGGCCCCGGCCGGCTGGCGGGCGCCGATCGTTCCGTCGTGGCTGACCGCTCCCGGCGCGACCGGGGCGATCCCGTCGGCCACTCCGGCTTCCGAGGCCGAAACCGGCGCGCCGGGGTCGGGCGCCCTCCTCTCTCTGGAATTCGTGAGCTCGCCGGCTTCTCGGCCCGTCGACGCGGCGCCGACCGGCGTCCTTGGCGTCGCGGACGGAAAAAGCGGGAACGGGTATCATGTCCCGCTTCTCGGCGCCGCCCTGCGCGCGGCCGCCGGACGGCTCGGCCTCGTGATCGCGCTGGCCTGGGCGACCGGGCTGGCGGCGCTCCTGCTCCGCCTCGCGGTCGGCCTGTCCGGGGCGTCCCGGCTGACGGCCCAGGGAACCCCTCTCGAAGGCGCCGCCTGGCGCGCTCTCCTCGAGCGCTTCCTGGCCCGCCTGCCGCTTCGCCGCCCGGTCCGCCTCAAGTCGCACCCGCTGGTCCAGGTGCCGCTGACCTGGGGCTGGCGCCGGCCGGTCGTCCTCTTCCCCGACGGGGCGGAGTCGTGGAGCGACGACGAGCGCTCGGCGGCCCTCTGCCACGAGCTGTCGCACGTCAAACGGGCCGACTTCCTGGTCATGCTCCTCGTCCGGGCGGGATTGGCCCTGTTCTGGTGGAATCCGCTTTGTTGGGTCGTCTACCGCAGGGTCCTCAAAGAACAGGAGATCGCCTGCGACGAGCTGGTCCTGCGGGCCGGCATCCGGCCGTCGGCCTACGCCGCCAGCCTGCTCGCCTTCCGCCGGTCGGCGGGCCTGCGCTGGAGCCCATCGGCGGCCCTGCCGGGCCTGCTGGGCCGGTCGCCGTTCCAGGCGCGCCTGGCGGCCATATTGAGACAGAAGATCACGTTCATGGAGGTCAAGATGAAAACCAAGATCGCCGTCGTTCTGACCCTGCTCGCGGCCGTGGCCCTCATCGGGACGGCCCGGCCCGTGGCCGGACAAGCGGCCGCGGCGTCGCGGGCGGTCCTGACCGAGACGGCCGTGCCCGCGCCGGCCGAGGCGGCCGCCGTCCTCGGGACCCGGGCCGTCGCCGGGACCGCCGCCGAGACGGCCGTCGCCCAGGAAAAAGCGAAGGAACAGGAGAAAGCTAAAGAGGCGGAGAAGGCCGGGAAGCCCGAAAAGGAAAAGGAGGCCGTCGGAAGGACGATCATCGTCCGGTCCAAGAGCGAGAAGCTGCCGCTCGAGATCACCATCACCGAAGGCGGCCAGTCCAAGACGCTGGTCCTCGACCGCTCCGTGACCCTCACCAAGGGCGAGAAGGGCGACATCCTCCTCCTGACGCCCGAAGGCCGGGATCCCATCGTGCTCAAGGGCGAGCCCCTGCGCATCGAGATCAGGGGCGGCGCGCTCGAGGTCGTGAAGGAAGGCCGGCCCGTCAAGGTGATCAAGGAGAAGAACGAGAAGGGCGAGACCGTCGAATACGTCTTCACACCGCGCCCAGCGCGGGACGTCGAGGGCCGGGCCGTGGCCATCGCCAAGGACGGCGAGGGCGTAACGGCCTGGACGGTCCGGGACAAGCCGAACCAGACCGTCTGGATCGATGGCGGCGGCCAGGACATGCTGGCCAAGATCCAGGCCCTCGAGGAGCAGGTCCGGGCCATCAAGGCCAAGAAGATGGACCTGGCGGCCCTCGAGGACTCGCTGAAGAAGCTGGAGGCCGAGCTCGAGGCCAAGAATGAAAAGCTGAAGACCTTCCAGTACAAGTTCGCCAAGGAAGGCGGCCCCGAGCGCGGCACGATCGTTTTCCGGAACAAGATCGCCGGCGAAGGGCCGGAGAAGGACGTCGAAGTCGAGGTCCGCGAGACCGAGGCCGCGGAAGCCGCGGCCGAAGCCCGGGCCGAGGCCGAAGCCACAGCGGCGGGGCGCAAGGCCGGCATCACGGTCGGGGTCAAGAACGACGGCCGGATCTCCCTCGTCTTCACGGGGCCGGCCGGCGCCGAAGGGAAGAAGGCCTTCGAGCGGGCCGTGACGAAGATAGCCAAGGAGCTGCCCGACGGCTACAAGCTCGCCGAACGGAGCTACGATCCCGAGACGGGCGCCATGACCTTCAGGATCGCCCCTCCCGCCGGGGCGAAGACCGACGACGGGCTGGTCAAGAAGCTCGTCGAACTCGTCCAGTCGGAGATCGAAAAGAGATAGGGCCTACTTGCGGACCCGGATGGGATAGGCCGGGCGCTTGGGCTTGGCCGGGGGGTTGGCCCGGAGCTCGTCCAGGACGACCTTGATGGCCGCCTCGAGCTGCGGGTCGCGCCCGGCGATGACGTCCGCCGGGGTCTGTTCCACCTCGATGTCCGGCGGCACGCCGACGTTCTCGACGATGAACCCCTCCTCGGACCAGATGGCCAGGTTGGGGGCGGTCACCTGGCCGGCGTCCATCAGCACCGGGAAGCCGAGGATGCCCACCAGGCCGCCCCAGGTGGCCGTGCCGACGAGCTTGCCCAGGCCGAACTTGCGCCACATGTAGGGCAGCATGTCGCCGCCCGAGCCGGCCATCTCGTTGACGAGCATGACCTTGGGGCCCTGGATCGAGGCGCTCGGCGTCTTGAGGTCCTCGCCGTAGCGCATGGCCCAGTAGGCCGAGACGGGCTTGCGCAGCCAATCGAGGTAGTAGTCGGCGACCGATCCTCCCCCGTTGAAGCGCTCGTCGACGATGATGGCCTCCTTGTCGGCCTGGGGGAAGAAATAGCGCTTGAAGTAGACGTGCCCGAGCGTCGTCGTGTTCGGGACGTAGACGTAGGCCACGCGGCCGTCCGTCGCCTCGTGGACCTTGCGGATGTTGCCCTCGACCCAGTCGCGGTTGCGCAGGGCCGATTCGTCGGGGATGGGCACCACCTTGATCGTCCGGGAGCCCGTCCCGTCGGGGCGGGGACCGACGGTGATCTCGACGATCTTGCCGGCCGTGGCTTCGAAGCGGGCGAAGAGGCTGTCGGGAGGCGCGATCGGCCGGCCCTCGACGGCCAGCAGGTACTCGCCCGCCTGGACCTCGGCCCCGGGCTCGGCCAGCGGGGCGCGCAGCTCCGGCGTCCAGTTGAGGCCGCCGAAGACCTTCTTGAACCGGTAACGGCCGTTCTCGGCCGCGTAGTCCGCGCCCAGAAGCCCGCCCGGCACGCGGGCCGGCTGGAACGGGAAGTCGCCGCCGACGACGCGGTGGTGGCCGACGGCCAGCTCCGAGCACATCCATTGGATGAGCCGGTTGAGGTCGGTCCGGCAGGAGAGGTGGGGCAGGAAGGCGGCGTACTTGGCCTTCAGGGCCTTCCAGTCTGCGCCGTGCATGCCGGGATCGTAGAAGTAGTCGCGGTTGATGCGCCAGGCCTCGTCGAACATCTGCGGCCACTCGAGAGACGGCACGACGCGGACCTCGACGGCATCGACGTTGAGCCGGCCCTTGCCGGGCTCGGGCTTGCCGGCCGTCGGCAGGATGGACCAGGCGCCGCGCGAGGCCACGAGCATCTTCTTGCGGTCGGCCGTCAGCCGGAAGCCGAAGTTGGCCGGTCCGGCGGCCTCGTCCTTGCGGGTCGCCAGGTCGAAGACGCGTATGGAGGAGTCGCCTTCGCCGCCCGAGGTCGAGGTCGGCGGCGGGTCGACCTTGCGGTAGAAGAGCTTGCCGCCCTCGCCGGCCTGGAGGTTGTGGTAGACGCCGGCCGGGATCGGCACGGCGACGATGCGGTTGGCGAAGCCGTCGAGGTCGATGCGCACGGGCTCGGGCCCCTTGGCGGGCTCGCCCGCCGGGGACTTGGCCGCCGCTTTGGCGGCGGGCGCCCCGGCCTTGTCGGCCGGCCGGGCCGCGGCGGCCTTGTCGTCCTTGGGCTTCTCCTCGTCGCTCTCTTTGGCCAGCGGATTGGGCAGGTCCTTGCGCAGCGTGGCGACGTAGAGGGAGACGGTCCGGCGGGCGTCCTCGTTGGACATGTCGAACCACTGGTTGGCCGGGCCGGCATCGGTCGAGGCCAGGAACCAGAGGTACTTGCCCTCGGCGTCGAAGGTCGGCTCGCCGACGTCGCTCAGGCCGTCGGTCAGCGGGAAGGACTTGTCCTGGTCGAGGGAGTAGACGTGGACGCGGCGGAAGAACGTCGGCGTGGCCAGGGTGTAGGCGATCCACTTGGAGTCGGGGCTCCATGACGTGAGCGAGGTGGCCGTGTTGTCGATCTGATAGACGCGCTCGGAGGCGAATTTCCTGACCGCTCCGGTCTTGACGTCGAGCCAGAAGCGCGAGCAGGAGTTGTCGGCGAAGGCGATCTTGCCGCCATCGGGCGACCAGTTGGCCGCGGCGTAGAAACCGGCGCCGGGGAGGGCGAACTTGCGGGCCTCGCCCTTGCCGTCCTGGGCCTTGACGTGCAGGGCGTATTCGCCGGACTCGTCGGAGAAATAGGCGATCGACCGGCCGTCGGGCGACCAGGCCGGACCGGTCTCGTGGACGCCGGGCGTCATGGTCAGGTTGCGGGGGTCGCCCTTCTCGGCCGGGACGGTGACGATCTCGCCGCGGAACTCGAAGACGGCCCGGGCCCCGGTCGGCGAGACGCCGTCGGCGAAGACCCATTGTCCGCCGCGGGCGTAGCGCTCCCGCAGCTCGGCCAGATCGGCGGCCACGCCGATCGTCAGCCGGCGGCTGCGTCCTTGCGCGAGGTCGAAGAGGTGGAGGGCGCCGGCCTGTTCGAAGACGATCCGCCCGGCCCCGGCCGAAGCCGCCAGGACCGGGAAGTCCCGGAAGTCGGTCAGCTGTTCGACCTTCCGGGTCGCCGGGTCGAAGGCGAAGAGGTTGAATTCACCGGCCCGGTCCGAGCGGAAGACGATCCGGCCGCCGGCCCACATCGGATCGACGTCGTTGCACCGTCCCGCCGGCTGGGGCAGCTTCTCGACGGCGTTGGTCGCCGCGTCGAAGATCCAGATCCGGGAGAACCGGCCGCCCCGGTAGTTCTTCCACTGGGTGAAGGCCTCGGGGAAGGGGGTGTAGGCGATGAACCGGCCGTCGGGCGAGATCTCGGCGTCGGAGGCGTAGGGGACTTTGAGCATCCCGGCTTCGCCGCCGGCCACGGGCACGGTGAAAAGCTGGGCGTAGGCCCGGTTGTTGGAGAACCGGTTGGAGACGAAGAGGACCGACCGGCCGTCGGGCGTGAAGCCGGCCACCAGGTCCGCGGCCGGGTGCCAGGTCAGGCGTTTGGGCACGCCGCCGCCGGCCGGGACGACGAAGACATCGGTGTTGCCGTCGTACTGGCCGCTGAACGCGATGAGACGGCCGTCGGGGGAAAAGGCCGGGTTGGTCTCCGTGCCCGGGTTCTCGGTCAACTGCCGGACGCCACGGCCGTCGAGGTCGGCCGTCCAGAGATCGTTGGCGTAGACGAAGGCGATGCGCTCGGCCGAGACCGCCGGACGGGTCAGCATCAGGGTGTCGACGGTGTCGACGGCGGCCAGGCGGGGCGCGGCCGCCGGCGCGACGAGCGCGACCAGGGCGAGAACGGCGAGCGGTCGGCAGGACGTTTTCATCGGAGCCTCCTCGGAGTGATTCACGGCCCCCATCTTACGGCCGCCGGACGGCCGGCGTCAAAAGAAAAAGCACGCCGCCGCGCATTGACCGCGTCCGGCCGTTTCGTTTAAGATGTCGCCGATATGCCCAAGCCGCCGCCGGACTTCTACGAGATCCAGCGGCGGCAGCGCCGCCGGAGCCTGCCCCTCTTCGCCGCCGTGCTGGCCTTCCACTTCGTCCTGCTCGGGATCATCGGCCTGGCCCTGCTGGCCACCTTCGGACTCGTCGCCGGCGCGGGGCCCCTGGCGTCGCCCGCCTTCTGGCCCCGGTTCCTGCTGGCCGACCTGGTCGTCGCCGCGGCCGTCGCCATCCTCCATTTCCAGGACGCGCGGCGCAACGGTCCCCGCGTCATCCTGAGGCGCCTCCAGGCCGCGACGCCCGACGCCGCCGACCGCTACCACGTCCAGTTCCTCGACACCCTGGACGAGATCCGCCTGGCCGCCGGCCTGCCTCGGGTCAACGCCTATGTCCTGCCGTCGTTCGCCGTCAACTCGCTGGCCGTCATCGACGCCGACGGCGCGCCGGCCGTGGCCGTCACCGAGGGGCTGCTGGCCGAGGGGACGCGCGACGAGCTGCAGGCCGTGGCCGCCCATGAGCTGGCCCATATCGCCCGCGGCGACGCCTTCTACCTGACCCTGGTCTGCTCCCTGGCCAACCTGTTCGAGACCTTCAAGGACGCCCTCGGGACCGCGGCCGATGACGACGGCGGGGACGTCCGGCGGCGCGGCCAGGGCGGCGGCTTCCCGCCCGTCCTCTTCTACGTCGCCGTGGCCCTGTCGGCCCTGGTCATGCGCTTGTTGAGCCTGCTCGTCAGCCGGGAGCGCGAGCTCCTGGCCGACGCCGCCGCCGTCGAGCTCTGCCGCTCGCCCGAGGCCCTGGCCCGCATCGTCTATAAGGCCCACATCAAGAACGCCTTCGTCGGCGATTTCTCCTCGAGCTACGCCCCGCTGTTCATCGTCCCGCCGGACGCCCGCGACATCCCCGACACCTGGGCCGGACGCCTCTTCAGCTCCCACCCGCCGCTCATGGTCCGGCTCGGCGCGCTGGCCGCCATGGCCCACAAGACGCCCGGGGCGATCGTCGAGACGGTGGACGCGGAGGAGCGGACGCGCGAGGGGGCCCGCGGCGTGCTCCATTCCTACGAGGAGCTGCGGCGGCCCCAGCTCGAGCTCTTCTCCGGCGCCGGCCCGGATGCCGGCCCGGCCGCGGTCCCGGACGAGGCCCGCGTCTGGATGCTGGCCGGGGCCGGCGAAAAGACCTGGGACGGGCCGTACAGCCTGCCCGAGCTGCTGAGCCGGCCCCGCTTTTCGGCCATCATGAAGGTCCGGAACACGCAGGAAGGCGTCGAAGCCCGGGCCCGCGAGTTCCCGCAGGTCCGGATCGCGCTGCACAACCTGGCCCGCAAGAAGCCCCTGTCCCCGGGCCGGCAGAACCTCTGCCCCCGCTGCCGCGTCCCGCTCGCCGAGACGTTCTACGAGGGCGTCCCGGTCCGCCTCTGCGGCCGCTGCGGCGGGAAGCTGGTGGACGCCGCCGCGGTGGACCGCGTCGTGGCCCGGCGGGAAGCCGGTTTCTCGGAAGCGCTGCGCGAAAAGGCCCGCCGTTTCCGCGAGGCGGCCGTCCGCAATCCCCTGCGGCGCCAGAAGATCGAATCCGACCTGGCCGCCGGCGTGCCTTGCCCGGGCTGCGGCTACCGGCTGGCGGCCCGGCCGTACAACTACCAATACTTCGTGCCGGTCGACAAGTGCCTGTCGTGCGACAAGATCTGGTTCGACGCGGACGAGCTCGAGATCCTGCAGATCCTCATCGAAGACCGGCCGGCGAGATAGCCGCCCGGCCCCTTCCCGTCCTTAATCGAATATCTTTTCCAGGGCCTGATAGCGATCGTGGACCTTGAGGACCGCCTGCTCGACGGCGCTCCCGCCGGCCCCGGCGCCGAGCTCGGCCAGGACGTCGACGGCCCGGATCAGCTCGTCGGCGGCCTTGGCGAAGGCCTCCGCCTTGGGCTGGAGCCGGTTCGAGAGCTTGGCCGCGGGGATGGCCGCGGCCTTGGTCTTGAGGTCCGGCCCGGCGGTCCGGATGGCGGCCCAATCCTTGGCCGGCAGGTCCTTGTGGTAGACGACGTACAGCGACTTGTGGAACTCGTCCATCTCCTTGAGCACCGGCCGGATGACGCGGACGAGCATCTCGTACTTGGCGTGGAGCGCCTCCGCGGCGTCGAGCATGGCCTGATCGTCCGCGCTCTTGGCGGCGGCGTCGTAGGCCTCGACCGACTTGCGGAACTCGGCCAGCCCGGCGTCGTATTTGGCCTGCTTGTCGCGCAGGATGCCGGGCAGCTTGGCCGCGAAGATCTTGGCGGCCAGCTCGTCGACCTGCGGCGCCAGGCCCTTCAGCATGGCGATGTCCTTGTCGGGATAAGCGGTGTGCCAGATGGGATAGACGACTTCGTGGAAAGCGGTCAGCTCGGGCACGGCGCTCTCGGTCTCCTGGACCGGGGCGGCGATCGCGGCCAGGGCGGCCGCGGAGAAGAGCATCAGGGCGACGGCCCCGCAACGGCGGAACTTCATGAGGTCCTCCTGCAAGGAATGAATGCGCGAGCCCTCATTATATCGGAACCGGGTCAGATTTTAAATTCCCCCGTGTCGATCCAGTCCTTTTTGAGCACGGACCAGAAGTCCTCGGCCAGGCCGCGCTGGACGTAGGCGTAAGGCAGCCAGCCGTAGCCCTTCTCCCCCCAGCCCCGGCCCCACGAGTTGCGGACGAGCAGGGCGCCGCGGGCCGGCTCGCCGCCGGCCGCGTTGGCCACGGTCATCGCGTCGTCGTAGCCCATGGCCACGACGGCGTGCCCGCCCTCGATGCGCTCGCGGCCGAAGGGCAGGGGAATGCGCCCGCTCGCTTCGGCCTGCTCGATCGAGCTGTAGACCGTGAAGCCGAACATGGCCGGGTGGCCGGCGGCCAGGTAGGTCTTCAGCTTCTCCAGCAGGCCCGTCCGCGCGGCGCCGGCCGGATCGTGACGGTAGTAGAGGAGCGTCTTGTAGTTCTGGGCGAAAGCGTAGCAGAACGCGGGCGGCTCCCGGTCGAAGCCGTCCGCGGCGTCGGTGTACGGCCAGTACGGTTCGGGCGGAACGCCGAAGAGGACCATGGCTCCCATGGTCGAGCGCAGGTAGGCCCCCGAATCGCCGCGGCTCTTCATGAGATTGCGGCTGGCCTTGTACAGGAAGAGCCGCGAGGCCTCGACGTGGTGCCCGAACGACTTGCGCTCATAATACTCGATGACGCCCGCGCCGGCCTGGGCGGTGCAGGAACCGAGCCCGCCCTGGTCCTCGACCGGCGAGGCCCACGGCCGCAGGTCGATCGCGGCCGGGAGCCGGGCCGGCCGCCGGCCCCGCGCCGGCCCCCGCCCGACGCCGGTCGGCTCGAGGATGTCGCGAACGCCGGGCGTGTCTTCCGTATAATCCCGGATGTCGGGCAGGTCCGGCATCCAGCCCATCCCCCGTCTCGCCATGTGGTCCATGTTCCCTCCTTTTCGAGATCCCTTACTCCTCGATTACGCAGTCCGGCCGCCGCGGTTCTGCCCTCCCCCGTCCGGCCGGGCCCGGGACGACGGGCGGCTCTCTCGGGGACGCCCCCCGGGGGCGGGGGGGATATCATCCCCGGAATCACCGAAAGGGGTGATTGACCCCGTCGGGGGGTGAGAAAAAAATGGAACCATGCGAAAGCGTTCGCCGTCCGAACACGGGTCCGGCGGCAGGAAGCCTTAGGACATGGGTATGAAAAAGATCCTCATCATCGACTACGACCAGAATTCCCTGGCCGCCCTTCGGGGGGTCTTCTCCGGCCAGGGCTACCAGGTTGTCACGGCGGCCGACGGCCAGACCGGCTGGGACCGGTACAATAAGGAATCGCCGGACCTCGTGCTGATGGAAGCCATGCTGCCCAAGGTGCACGGCTTCGAGCTCTGTCAGAGGATCACCTCGGAGCGCAACTCCCAGACCACCGTCTTCATCATGACCGGGGTCTACAAGGACCGCGTCTATCGGACCGAGGCCCTGCGGACCTACGGCGCGTCGGAGTATTTCGAGAAGCCGCTCAAGATGGCCGAGCTCCTGGCCTCCGTCCAGGCCGTCCTCGGCCGGCCCGAGCCCGAGCCCAAGCCCGCGGCCGCCCCCGGCCCGGCGCCGGCCGCCACGGCGGCTTCGGCCCCGGCTTCGGCCCGCCGTCCCGAGCCCGCCCCGGCCGAGCCCCGGCGCCGCGAGAAGCCCAAGGACGATGACAGCCTGTTCGCGCTGCCGGAGGACCTCGACCGCTTGAGCCGGGAGACGCCCAAGGCCCGCAAGCCGGTCCCGGCTTCGGTCCCGGCCCGCCGGGAGCCGGGGGCCGAGACCCGCCTGGACGCCGCGACCGACGAGCTGCTCAAGAGCGTTCTGCTCGAGCACATGGCCGCGGCCAAGGCGGTCGTCGCCAAGCCCGCGGGGGGCAACGGGAACGGGAACGGCAACGGCCATGGGGCCACCGATATCGACAATTTCCTGAAGTCCGCGCTGGCCGACCTCGACCTCACCAAGGAAAAGGTCAGGGTCCCCAAAACGGCGCCGCTGCCGGCACCGCCGCCGGTCAAAGCCAAGCCCGCTCCGGCGCCGGCGCCGGTCCCCGAGCCCAAGCCGAAGCCGACCCCGCCTCCGGCCCACGCCCCGGTCCTCGAAGCCAGGCCCCGGCCCACACCGCCGCCCGCTCCGGCGCCGAAGGCCGCCGTCGCTCCGACGCCCGCCGCCGACATGAAGAACACCCTGACCCCGGGCGATCCCGGATCGGACATCTCGCCCTTCTTCAAGCCCGAGAAGCGGAAGCCGGAGCCTCCGGCCGGCCGGCCGCGCCCCGCCTTCGCGGAGAAGAAGCCCGCCCCGGAGCCGGCGCCGCAGCCCGTTCGCGACGAGCCGCGGAAACGCGAAGCGGAGGCCATCGCCGCGGCCGATCTGTTCCAGGACGTCGCCGCCGGGAAGGACAAGAAGGGCTCCCCCCGGATCGTCTGGATCGGCCTGGGCGTCGTGGCCCTCGCCGCCCTCGGCTTCGTGCTGCTACGGCCCCAGCGCCCGGCCCCGGTCCCGGAAGCGGCGCAGACGGCCTCCTCGGTGACCGATCCGTCGAACGCTCCCGCCCCGCCGGTCCAGGAAGCGCCCGCGCCGGAGATCAAGCCGGCGCCGGCCAAAGCCAAGACCCAGCCGCAGGCGCAACCCAAGACCAAGCCGGCCGATACGGCCCCGGTCGCCGACGCCATCCTGCCGACGCCGACGCCGGCCGCCGGCCTGCCGCCCCTCACGGCCGGGCTCGATCGCGGGACGTCGGGCGGCCAGAACGGGCCCGGATCGAACCCGGCGCCGACCGGGACGGCCCCGGTCAACGCCGCGGAGCCCGAGAAGCCCGCCGTCGACCGGGCGTCGAACGCCGACCCGGGCGCCGCCGGAGCTCCTTCGACGGCGGCCGCCCCGGCGGCCGCGCCGGCGACCCCGGCCCGGGAGGGCGATCTGGTCGAGCTCGGGGCGGTCGACGAGCTGCCGAAGCTCCTCAAGTCCGTCAATCCCATCTATCCCTCCGCGGCCCAGCGCATCGGCCTCGGGGGGGCGATCACGGTCAACGCCCTGATCGACGAGAAGGGCAACGTCATCGATACGGGCATCCTCAAGGGCATCCAGGACGACAACGGCCTGGGCAAAGCCGCCGAGGCCGCCATCAAGAAATGGAAGTTCCAGCCGGCGACCAAGAACGGCGTCGCCGTCAAGGTCTGGAAATCCTTCGTCATCATATTCAAGCCGGAAGCCGCGCCGGCCAGGACCAACGCTTAAAGGAGCCGCACATGGGTCTCAGCAAAGAACAAGAAGAACTCTATAAGAAGACGATGGCCGAGGTGAAGAACCAGCTGGATCACCTGGACGAGGAAGTCGAAAAGGAGCTCCAGAAGGTCCGCAAGCGCCTGGCCGAGCTGCAGGAGTCCAAGAAGTCCCTCAAGATGGTCTACGAGGGCACGGCCAAGCTGCTCGGCATCGAGCTCGAGGTCGAGGAAGAGGCCGAGGACCAGGCCGCCTCGATCACCAAGATGTAGGGGTCTTCTTCCGGAACCGGGAAGGTCCTCTCTCCGGCGTGGCTCAGGATATCCCCTCTCGCTCCCCGACCCCGGGAACCGGTTCGACCGGTTCCCCCCGCCCCGCGGGTCCCCCCCTTCGCCACAGGGATCAGCGAGGGGGCACTCCTCTCCGCCGCGAGCGCGGGCCCGGGATCGGGCGAAGAGCTGCCGCCCACGGACGCCCGTTGACGGATTCCCGGACTTTCTGGTAATCTCCCGGGAGATGTTCGCTCTGCTCGGCGTCTTTTTCGGATTGATGGCCTCGGTGCCCCTGGGGCCGGTCAATTTTTTCGTCGCCTCCCAAGCCCTCAAGCGCGATGTCCGTCACGGCCTGATGGCCGGGCTGACGGCGTCCTTCCTGGATGGCGTCTTCTGCTTCATCGCCCTGGCCGGCTTCTTCAAGATCAAGCTGAACCTGCCGCCCTACGCCATGTCCGTCTTCAAGCTCGTCGCCGCCGTCGTCATCCTGCTGCTGGCCCGCAAGCTCATCAAGGATTCCCGGACGTTCGCCCTGCCCCAGGACCGCGAGCACGTCCCGGCGGCCTCGCCCAAGGCGGTCCTCGGCGTCGTCCTCCTGTACGTCAGCAACCCGACGCTTTACATGTACTGGATCTTCGTCGCCGGCGTCGTCACCGGGCACAACCTGCTGGGCATGAACCTGGTCCGCTACGGCACCTGGACGGCCGTCGCGTTCGCCGTCGTCGTCGCCCTGACCTCGTTCGCCTGGTACTTCGGCCTGGTCCATTTCATGGGCTATCATCAGCGGCGCATCAACCAGGAGACCTTCCGCAAGATCCTCCACGCCCTGGGCCTGATCATGGTCGCCTTCGCCATCTACACCCTGGTCCGCATCTTTGTCTGAGGCCATGACCAAGCGCGAGAGGGTCGAGAAGACCTTCGCGTTCGAACCCGTCGACAAGGTCCCCTTCGTGCCCGCGATCTACGAGCACAAGGCCCGCCTGATCGGGCGGTCGCCCTCCGAGGTCGCCCGCAGCGGCGAGCTTCTCGTCGAGGCCCTGGAAAAGGAGCTCGAGACCTACGATCCCGACGTCCTGACGGTCGGCCTGGACGTCTACAACGTCGAGGCCGAGGCGGCCGGCTGCGCGGTCCGCTACTTCGGGACGGAGCCGGATGTCCCGGCCGTGGCCGGGCCCGTCCTGGAGGGTCCGGGCGGGATCGGCCGTCTGCGGCGGCCCGACCCCGGGCGCGACGGCCGGATGCCCCTGTTTCTCGACGCCGCCGCCCGTCTGGCCCGCGGCCGGGGCCGCGACCTCGTCGTCCGCGGCGCCGTGACCGGGCCGTTCTCGCTGGCCTGCGCCCTGGCCGGCACGGAGGAGCTGCTCGTGGCCACGGTGGAGGACCCCGCCTTCGTGCGCCGGCTTCTGGCCTTCGCTTCGGGGGTGGCGGTCGATTTCGGGACGGCCTTCCTGGAGCGGGGCGTCGACCCCGTCCTGTTCGACTCCAAGGCCACGCCGGCGGCGGCCTCGCCCCGCGTCTTCCGCGAATTCGTCCTGCCGGCCTACCGGGACCTGGTCGTCCCGGCCCTGCGGGCCGCGGGGGCGCGGCTGCTGCCGCTGATCATCGGCGGGGACACGACCGTCATCCTGGACGAGCTTCTGGCGACCGGGGCCGGACAGCTGCTGTGCGACGCCGGGGCCGATCTCGACCGCTTCGTCGCGAGGTGCGCCGAGGAGAAGCGGGTCTTGCGGGCCAGCGTCGACGCCCGGCTCGTCCATACGGGGCGGCCGGGACGGATCCGCGAAGAAGCCCGGGGCCTGCTGCTCCGGCTCGTTGGCCGGACCGGCGTCCTGTTCGGCTGCGGCGTCGTGGCCTACGACTGCGAGCCGCGGAACATCCTGGCGCTGCGCGACGCCCGGGACGAGTTCGCCCGCTCCTAGCCGCCGGCCGGCGCCTCGACGACCGTGCCCCGGGCCACCCGGCGCCCCTGTCGCCGGATCAGCGCTTCGACCTTCCCGGCGGCGACGGACGTGGTCGTCCCGACGCCCGTAGCGCAGACGGCGCCGCAGGCCGAGGCGTAGACCAGGACGTCCTTCCAGTCGGCCGCCGTGAGGCCGGCCCCGCGCCCCCGTCTCCGCCCGAGACGGCGCTCGAGCTTCAGGAGGATCCCGGCGGAGAAGGCGTCGCCCGCCCCCGTCGGATCGACGACCCGGACCGAGAAGGCCGGCGTCCGCAGGACCGCGCCGCCGGGGAGGGCGGCGACCGCCCCCCGGCCGCCGAGGGTGACCAGGACGTTGCGGGCGCCGAGGCCGCGGATCCGCAGCGCGGCCCGGGCCGGATCGCGCTCCCCGACGAAGGCCCGGGCCTCGTCGGCGTTGCAGTGGAAGACGTCCGTCCAGGGCAGGGCCGGGCGCAGGTGATCCCAGGTCTTGCCGCAGGGGCTGACGACGTCGACGAACGTCAGGGCGCCCAGGCGCCGGGCCCGCCGCAGGACCTTGGGCAGGTCGGCGTCGAAGCGGCCGAGAAGCCCGACCCCGCCGGCGTAATAGACGGCGGGCTTATAGCGCTCGAGCAGGCCGATGACGGGAGCGGCGGTCATCTCGGCGTTGGCCCCCGGATCGGCGTGATAGCGCCGGTCCTCGCCCCGGGCCACCAGGATGAGGTCGAGCGAGGTCGGGGCCCGGCGGGCCGGCACCGTCGTCACCCGGACGCCCCGGCCGCCGAGCTCGCCGGCTAAATAGGCGCCGAAGACGTCCCGGCCGGCCGGGAAAACGGTCCGCAGGCGGGACGGCGGCAGGCCCAGGCCGACCAGGTCGGCGGAGACGTTGCAGGCGTGGCCGCCGATCGAGGGCCGGACGGAACAGAAGACCAGCTCGCCCGGGCGGGCCGGCCGCTCGAGCCCGCTGGCGATCATGTCGACGACGGCGATGCCGCTGACGAGGACCACGGGGCCTCCTTCCCGGGCTTCAGGCGAAATGGAGCTTGAGCCGCTCGACGCGCCGGCCGATGTCGACGCGGCCGCGGCAGCGGGCGACGCAGGTCCCGCAGGAGGCGCAGGCGTCCAGGCCCCGCCCGGCCGGCAGGCTCTCGAGCGCCTCGCGGGCCTGGAAGACGTTGGGATAGTCGAGATACATGTGGGCCCGCATCAGCGTCGGCGTGTCCACGCCGGAGGGACAGGTGCCGGCGCAAACGGCGCACTGGACGCAGCGGGCCATGGCCAGCCGGACGTTCCGGTCGGCCAGGAAGGCCTTCTCCTTGTCCGTCAGGGCCAGATCGCGGGCCACGGCGACGTCCTCGTCGAGCTGGGCGAAGGTCGTGAAGCCCGGCACGGCGCAGGTGAAGGCCTCGTTGCGCAGGGTCCACTTGAGCACGGCCGTCTGGACGATGGCGCCGCCGTAATAGGCCTTCTGGTCCGCCGGCAGGTCCTCCTTGTACCAGTCCTGCATGCACTGGGTCTTCATGGCCACCAGCCCGATCCCCTTGGCCGCCGCCGCGTCGAGGGCCTTCTTCAGGCGCAGGTCGTCCTGCATGGCGTAGTTGTAGGCGATGAGCAGGACCTCGTAGTCCCCCGAGGCCGCCGCGTCCTCGAGGCAGGCGGCCATGTGCGTATGGCAGGAGAAGCCGGCGAAACGGACCTTCTTCCGGTCCTTGAGCTCGGCGAAGGCCTCCAGGAAGCCGGGCAAACGGAGGTCGGAAACGCGGCTGACGTCGTGGATGTAGAGGACGTCGACATAGTCCGTTTTGAGGCGGCGCAGGCTGCCTTCGAAGGCCTTGACGAACGCCGCCTTGAGCTCGGCGGCCGATAACGACTCCCGCTGGGCGGGCGGAATGTTGATCTTGGTGGCGATGACGGACCGGGAGCGCCCGCCGAGCTCCTTGAGGACCGTGCCGACCATCTCCTCGTTCTTGCCGCGCCAGTAGCCGGCGGCCGTGTCGAAGTGGCGCATGCCGAGCTCGTAGGCGCGCCGGACGAGATCGGGATTGTCGGCGTTCATGACGCCCATGTTGACGACCGGCAGGATCAGTCCGGTCCGGCCCAGCGGCCGGGTCAGGAGGGGTTTGTCCGCGGCCGCGTCGGCGGCCGGTCCGGGCTCCCGCCCCGCCGCCGGCCGGGCGGGCCCGCCCAGGAGCGCCGCGGCGCCGGCGCCGGCGATGGCCTTGGAAATGAAATCCCGGCGCTTGATCCCGTTGGCCATGGAAACCTCCCTGTCCGTGTCTTCCGACGGCGGCCCGCGAGGGGCCGCCGCGGCCCGGCCTATTGTAGCCGACCCCGGCCCGGAAGCCAACCGGCGGGTGAACCTTCCCCGGCTCGCCTCCGTATAGGAGGATGAGGAGACGGCCGATGATCAAATTCTTCCTCTGGTTCATCCTTCTGGTGATCTGCTGGCCGCTGGCCCTGCTGGCTTTGATCATGTTCCCGATCGTCTGGCTGCTGCTCATCCCCTTCAAGCTCCTGGGCATCACCGTGGGGGCCGTGCTCGACCTGTTCAAGGCCATCATCACGCTGCCGGCCCGGCTGCTGCGCGGCCCGAGCCGGACCTGACCCGGCCCGGGACCGCCCGGAGCCGGCGAGGTTTGCTTTCCGGCCCGCCAACTCTCTATAATCGGGCCATGGAAGTCAACGAGCATTTCTACGCCGACGACCCCTCGCGCGGGCCGGCCGACGCCAAGACGACCCTCCGGGACGTCGATTATTACTTCCTCGGCAACGGGCTCATCCAGGCGGCCGTGCAGGTCGCCCCGGCGGGCGACGGCAGCCCCGTCGGCCTGCTGATCATGGACCCCGAGCGCCTCGGCCCCAAGCGGTCGGCCCTGACCTTCGATCCCGGGGCCGGACTGGCCCCGACGGCCCTGTCGATCGTCGCCCGGGACCGGACGCACGCCGCCCGGGCCGGCGCCGTGCGGGCGGGCTGGTCGCGCCAGGCCGGGGAGCCGCGGGTCGAGGTCGTCTGGCGCTCCGGGCCCTACCGCGTCCGCGAGGTCTTCTTCTGTCCGGATATGACATCGGCCCGGCTGTTGCGGCAGGTCTCGGTGACCCGGACGGCCGGCGCGGCCCCCAAGGCCCGTCTGAGGACGGGACTCCCCGGCCGGGACGCCGGAACGGAGATCGCCTTTCGCGGCGCCGCCGCGCCCCCCGCTCTTTTCGAATACCGGCTCGTCCAAGGGCCCGCCGGGCCGGCGGTCCGTCTGCGCCTCGCCCCCGGGCCCGGGCCCACGGGGAAGGCCGCCGCGTATTGGCGCGAGACGGCCGAGGTCCGCTGTCACGACGCCCGCCTCGACCGCTTCTTCGCCGCCTCGAAGTTCCAGCTCCGGGCCGCCGTCGCGGCCTCGGGCCGTCTGGACGGCAGCATCTGGCAATACAATCTCGAGTGGGTCCGGGACCAAGCCCTGATCGCCCTGTCCCTGGCCATGTCCGGCCAGCCGGATCTGGCCCGGACGGTCCTGGCCCGGCTGCTGCGGGAGTTCTTCAGCGCCGAGGGCGCGCCAATGGATTCGAGCCGCTTCCGCCCGTGGCAGGAAAGCGAGGTCGACCAGAACGGCATCTTCCTCTTCGCCCTCGGGTCCTACGTGAACTGGACGGGCGATCTGGACCTCGTCCGGGACGGCTGGGACCGGATCGCCAAAGTGGCCGACTTCCCGCTCCGGAAAGTCTTCCGCCACGGCCCGTCGGGCCTGGTCCTCAACCGCCGCGAGTTCTGGGAGCGTCACGACGTCCACGGCCTTCAGCCGGGGATGGAGCTGGCCCACCAGCTTTTCATGGCCCTGGGCCTGCGCGAAGCGGGCCGTCTGGCGGCCCGCCTCGGCCGCGCGGACAAGGCCCGCGCCTGGACCCGTGAATCCCTGCGCCTGCGCACGGCCATGCTCGAGGACCCGGTCTTTTCGCTCGTGGCCGGCGGCCGCTTCGTCAAGCGCAGGGGTCCGGACGGCCGCATCGAACGGGCCCTTCATCCCGAGCCCGGCTCCGGCCTGCCTGGCCAGGCGCCCCTTTTCGGCCCCGGCCGTCATTTCCTCGATCCGGACACGTCCTCGGTCCTCCCGGTCGTCTGGTCGTTCGTCGATCCGGGCGGCCGCCTGGCGGCGCGGACGCTGTCGTCCATGGAAGCGCTATGGGACCAGCGCTGGTCCGGCGGCGGCTACGGCCGTTATCACGTGACCTCGGAGCCCGATTCGCCCGGTCCCTGGCCGTTCGCCTCGCTCTTCGTCGCCCGGGCCGCGCTCGAGACCGGACGGCCCGAGGCGGCCCGACGCGTCCTCGACTGGCTCGGCCGGGTGCCGGGAGCGCGGGCCGCCTCGTGGTTCGAGTTCTACGGGCCGCGGCCGGTGCCTCCCTACCCCCAGGTCGGCATCATCCCCTGGACCTGGGCGGAGATGATCGCCCTCTTCGTCCATCACCTGCTCGGGGTGCGGCCGGGCGAGGGCCTCGTCAGCCTGCAGCCCCGGCTGCTGCCGGGCCTCGACCGGATGGAGGCCGACCTGCCCCTGCGGGGGGGCCGGCTCGTGCTCCGGGTCCGGCGGGCCCGCCGCGGCGAGACGCCGCGCTTCGAATCGGACCGCCGCCGGGCCGCCTATCACCCCTACGGCTTCGGCCTCGAGCCGCCGCGCCCGTCCGAGCGCGTCGTCGTTCGGGCCATCATCCCCTGAGCGAGGAAAACCCCATGACCGCCAGAAAGATCCATCTCGTCGCCAACGCCCACCTCGACCCGGTCTGGCTCTGGGAGTGGCAGGAGGGCGCCGGCGAGGCCCTGTCGACGTTCCGTCAGGCCGCCGAGTTCTGCGAGAAGCGTCCCGGCTTCGTCTTCTGCCACAACGAGGCCGTTCTCTACGCCTGGGTCGAGGAGCACGAACCGGCCCTCTTCCGCCGCATCCGGCGGCTGGTCGGCCGGGGCAAATGGCACGTCATGGGCGGCTGGTACGTCCAGCCCGACTGCAACATGCCCAGCGGCGAATCGCTCGTCCGGCAGGCCCTGCTCGGCCGGCGCTATTTCAAGGCCAAGCTCGGCGTCGAGCCGCGCACCGCCGTCAACCTCGATCCCTTCGGCCACACCCGGGGCCTGGTCCAGATCCTGGCCAAGAGCGGGGCCCGCTCGTATCTCTGCTGCCGGCCGGGGGACCAGCAGTGCCCGCTCCCCCGCGACGAGTTCGTCTGGGTCGGCTACGACGGCTCGGAGGTCCTGGCCAACCGGGCCTCGGCCCATTATTGCTCGGTCGGCGGACAGGAGAGGGTCCGGCTGGAGAAGTGGCTGGCCGAGAACCCCGGGGGCGATCTGGTCATCCATCTCTGGGGCATCGGCAACCACGGCGGCGGCCCGTCGCGGCGGGACCTGGACGACCTGGACGCGCTGGCCCGCGAGCGGCCCGACCTGGAGCTCGTCCATTCGACGCCCGACGCCTATTTCGAAGAGCTCGAGAAACGGCGGGCCACGCTGCCGCGCCGGGAGAAGGACCTCAATCCCTGGGCCGTCGGCTGCTACACCTCGATGGCCCGGGTCAAGCAGGGCCACCGGCGCCTGGAGAACGAGCTCTTCTCGGCCGAGAAGATGGCCACGACGGCCTGGCTCCAGGGCCTCCTGCCCTACCCCCAGGACGAGCTGGCCGCCGCCCAGCGCGACCTGGCCTTCATCCAGTTCCACGACATCCTGCCGGGCTCGGCCATCCCGTCCGGCGAGGACGGGGCGCTGCGGATGATCGGCCACGGCCTGGAGACGCTGTCGCGGCTGAAGGCCAAGGCCTTCTTCGCCCTGGCCGCCGGCGAGCCCAAGACGGCCGCGGACGAGACGCCCATCTTCGTCTTCAACCCCCAGGCCTATCCGGTCCGGACCGTGGTCGAATGCGAGTTCGAGCCCTGGGAGCCGAACTTCGGGAAGACCGCCTGGAACCCCCGGATCTACGCCCGGGGACGGGCCCTGCCGGCCCAGGCCGAAAAGGAGGAGAGCAACCTCAGCGTGGAGTGGCGCAAGCGGGTCGTCTTCGAGGCCGAGCTGGCGCCCGGCCGCCTGAACCGTTTCTCCTGCCGGCTGGAGAAGGCCCCGGAGACGCCCGCCGCCAAGGCGGCCGTGAAGGACGGCGCGGTGACGGTCGAGACGCCCGACCTCAAGGCCTCGATCGACGCCGGGACCGGCCTTCTCGACGTCTTCGCCGTCGGCGGCGCGGACCTCCTCGAGCCCGGCGCGTTCCGGCCGCTGGTCATCCGCGACAACGCCGACCCCTGGGGCATGAAGGTCCGCAGCTTCCGGGCCGTGGCCGGCAACTTCAGCCTGGCCTCGCCGGAAGAAGCGGCCCGCTTCGCCGGAGCGCGCGAGGGCGCGCTCGAGCCCGTCCGGGTGATCGAGGACGGCGAGGTCCGGACCGTCGTCGAGGCCCTTTTCGCCTACGGCTGTTCCCGGATGGCCGTGCATTACAAGGTCCCCAAGCGCGGGGCCGAGATCGAGATCGCGGTCCGGGTCTTCTGGGCCGAGCGCGACGCCATGCTCAAGCTCGGAATGAAGCCCCGGCTCCGGGCGGCCCGGTTCCTGGGCCAGGTCGCCTATGGCGCCGACGAGCTGCCGTCCAACGGCGACGAAGCCGTGGCCCAGAAGTGGCTGGCCCTGGTCTCGGAGGCGGACGGGGCGGCCCTGACCGTCATCAACGACGGCACTTACGGCTCGGACTGGGACGGCGCGGAGCTGCGGCTGTCGCTGCTGCGCTCGCCCGCCTACGCCGCCGACACCTGGGAGGACAAGCTGGCCGTGGCCCGGGACCGCTTCATCCCGCGGCAGGACACGGGCGAGCGGACCTTCCGGTTCTGGCTCAACGGCGGTCCGCTCCGGGCCCGCCTGGACGCCGTCGACCGCGAGGCCCTGGCCCATAACGAATCCCCCTACGCGCTGGCCTACTGCCCGCCCGGCGACGGCAAGAAGGCGGTCGCCGGGGTCGTCATCGAGGGCGACGACGCGGTCGAGGTCGCGGCCTTCAAGAAGGCCGAGGACGGCCGGGACATCGTCATCCGGCTGTTCGAGCCGACGGGCCGGCCGCGGCGGGTCGTCGTCAAGCTCCCGGCCCTGGGCGTTCGCGCCGCCGTCCGGATGGGCGCCTTCGAGATCAAGACCCTCCGCTACGACCGGCGGGCCAAGGCCTTCGTCCCGACCGACCTCCTCGAAAGGAAAACGGCCCGCGGATGACCTCCAAGGAGCGGGTCGCCGCGACCCTGGAGGGCCGCCTTCCCGACCGGGTGCCGTACGGCGAGTTCGCCGTCGATTTCGACACCGTCGAGCGCCTGCTCGGCCACGAGACCTTCCTGCGGGCCAAGGCCAAGTCCCAGATCGCCTTCTGGGCCGGCCGGTCCGACGAGGTGGCCCAGAGCTGGCGCGAGGACCACATCGCGCTGCAGAAGAAGCTGCCGCTCGACATCGTCACCTTCCCCATGGCCACCTGGGAGCTGCCGCCGCCGGACGCCCCGCCGCCGCCGCGGCGGATCGACGCCACGACGTGGGAAGACCGCCGGGGCCGCGTCTTCAAGCTGTCCGAGGCGACGCAGGACATCACCTGCGTCCACGATCCCGTCCGGGACGCCCGGGTGTTCACGGCGGCCGAGTTCGAGCGCGACCCCGAGCCCGTCCGCCGCGACGAGCGCTCCTGGGCCATCCTGGACGCCGTCATCCGGGAATTCAAGGACGAGAAGTACATCGCCGGCCCTTCGGGCGGCTCGATCGGCATCGTCCTGCTCGGCGGCCTGGAGCGGGGCCTCCTGGAGCTGGCGGCCAATCCGGACGCGGTCCGGGCGGCCACGCGGCAGCTGGCGCGGCGCGCGAGCGCGGCCGACGAGGTCCTCATCCACCCCGGCGCCGACGCCGTGCTCTGGGCCGACGACCTGGGCTTCAAGACCGGTCCGCTCATCGGCCCGGCCATGTTCCGGGACTTCTTCTTCGAGGCCAACCGCGCCCGGGTCCGCCGCGTCAAGGACCGCTTCGGCCTCAAGGTCCTCCAGCACTGCTGCGGCAACATCAACCTGCTCCTGGACCAGTTCGTGGACCTCGGCTACGACGCTTATCAGTCCATCCAGCCGACGGCGGGCATGGATATCGGCCGCCTGAAGCGGGACTACGGCGACCGGATCACCCTGTGGGGCGGCGTGGCGGTTGAGCACCTCGTCGGCGGCACGCCGGACGACGTGCGGGCCGACGTCCGCCGGGCCATGGCCTGCGCCAAGCCGGGCGGCCGCTTCATCCTCGGCGCCAGCCACAGCATCGCCGTCGGCACGCGCTACGACAACTTCCTGGCCCTGCTGGACGAGCACGCCAAACTGTGTCAGTATTAGCGCCAAGGAGGCGCCGTTGGCCGAGCCCGTGTCCCTGGTCATGGTCGGGGTGGGCGGCATGGGCGCCGCCTACCTGCAGGCCCTGCTCGAGCGCAAGGAGGAAGATCTCTTTCGCATCGTCGGGGCCGTCGACCCGCAGCCCAACCGCTGCCGGCAGTACGTCGAGATGCGGTCCATGGGCGTGCCCTGCTTCGTCAGCCTCCAGGACTTCTACCGGAACCGCAAGGCCGACCTGGCCGTCCTGTCCTCCCCTATCCAGGTCCACATGCCCCAGACGGTCCTGGCCCTGGCCAAGGGCAGCCGCGTCCTCTGCGAGAAGCCGGCGGCCGGGGCCATCCAGGAGCTGCGGGCGGCCGGCGAGGCCGAGCGGGCCTCGGGACTCTGGGTGGCCATCGGCTACCAGTGGTCCTTCAGCCCGGCCATCCAGGCCCTCAAGGCCGACATCCGGGCCGGCCTGTTCGGGGCGCCGCGGAAATTCAAGTGCCTGTACCTCTGGCCCCGCGACGAAGGCTACTACGCCCGCAACGACTGGGCCGGGCGGAAGCGCGACGCGGCGGGGGCCTGGATCCTCGACAGCCCCGTCCAGAACGCCATGGCCCACGACCTCCACAACATGTTCTATCTCCTCGGCCCGGAGACGACGAAGAGCGCCAAGCCGGCGGCGGTCGAGGCCGAGCTCTACCGGGCCAACGCCATCGAGAACTTCGACACCGCGGCGGCCCGCATCCGGACCGCGGAGGGCGTCGAGCTGCTGTTCTTCGTCAGCCACGCCTCGGCGGCGGACCGCGGCCCGGTGGCGCGCTACGAGTTCGAGAAGGCCGTGGTGCGCTGCGACAGCCGGACCTCGGGGCTGTGGGCCGAGTTCCCGGACGGGCGGCGCAAGGACTACGGACGGCCCGACGCCGAGCCCATGGCCAAGCTCTGGCAGTCCATCGCCGGGGCGCGGCCGGGCGGTTCGCCGCCGCTCTGCGGCCTCGACGCGGCGGCCAGCCAGACGCTGGGCATGAACGGCATGCAGGATTCCATGCCGGACATCCGCGACTTCCCGGCCGGGCTGGTCCGTTCGGTCGAGGGCCTGGCCGCGCCTCTGGCCGTCGCCGCGACGCCGGGCGCGAAACGGCGGGTCGTGGACGGCCTCGACGAGGCGCTCGCGGACTGTTATGAAAAGGAGAAGCTCCCGTCGGAGCTGGGCCTGCCCTGGAGCGCCCCGGGCGTGCCGGTCGACCTGGCCGGATACGAGGCCTACCCCTCGCGCTAGGGCGGACGGGACCGGACATCATGCAGATCAGGATCGAGAAGATCGTCTACCCCGGCCGGCGCATGGGGCTCATCGCCGGCAAGGTCGTGTTCACCGACGGCGGCCTGCCCGGCGAGACCGTCGAGATCGAGATCTTCAAGGACCGCCGCAGCTATGCCGAAGCCCGGACGGTCCGCGTGGTCGAGCCCTCGCCGGCCCGGGTCGAGCCCCGCTGCGGCCATTACCTGGCCTGCTCGCCGTACCAGGACATGGACTACGGCCTGGAGACCGGCATCAAGCGGACCCAGGCCGCCGAGATCCTGTCGCGGGGGCTGAAGCGGTCGTTCGCCGCGATCCGCCTGACCCCCTCGCCCGAGATCTGGGGCTACCGGAACAAGATCGGCCTGCGCGTCCTGCGGGAGGGGGATTCGGCCCGCTTCGTCTATCACGAGCCCGGCGAGAGGGACTCGTTCCTCCCGGTCGACCGGTGCTACCTCGTCCCGGACCGGACGAACGACCTCCTGGCGGCGCTGCGGACGACGATCGAGACCGGGCCGCTGACGACGGTCGAGGGCGTCGAGATCCGGACGAGCCGCTGGAGCGGCGAATCGCTGCTGCTCTGCGAGCTGTCGTCGGAGGCGGAGCGGGAGGCCGTGGCCGCGGCCTGGCGGGGCTTCCGGAAGGAGTTCGGCCTGGTCGGCGCCGTGGCCGCCGTTTTCGACGGCAAGCGGACCCGGGACGAGCGGCTGTTCGGCCGCGATTTCATCGAGGAGCGGGCGGGCGGACTGGTCTTCCGCATCGGGGCGCGGTCCTTCTTCCAGACGAACGTCCCCATCCTCGAGCGGGTCTTCGAGGACGTGGCCGCGGCGGCCGGGCTCGGCGGCGAGGAGATCGTGGCCGACCTCTATTGCGGCGTGGGGACGTTCGGCCTCTTCCTGGCCAAGCGCTGCCGGGAGGTCTTCGGCGTCGAGCCCGAGCCCGACAACGTCGCCTTCCTGAAGAAGAACCTGGAGCTCAACGGCGTCGGCAACTTCGCCGTCTGCGAAGGCACGGCCGAGGAGTGGCTGCCTGAGGTCCTGGAGCGGGCCCCGGCCGTCGTCGTCCTCGATCCGCCGCGCCGGGGGGTCGCCCCGGAGATCGTGGCCCGGCTCGTCGACGATCCCGTCGCCCGGGTGCTCTATCTGTCCTGCAATCCGACGACGCTCGTCCGCGACCTCCAGGGCTTCGAAAAGGCCTACGACGTCACCGACGTCCGCGTCTACGACTTCTTCCCCCACACGCCGCACATCGAGACCCTGGCCGTCCTCGAGCGCCGCCCGCCGGCCATCACGCCCCTTTAAGCTCAAGATGGGGGACACACAGTACTGTGTCCCCCGTCATAAGCTTCGGGACGGGCAAGAAGAACGCATGATGTCCTGTCCCCCATCCTTCTCGGCATCCTTAGGCGGGGCGGACGGCGATTATGATAGAATCAGGCCCATGGCCGCCGGTGCCCGCGCCGATATCCGCGATCTGACCCTGGTGGAGCTGCGGACCGAGCTCGAGGCCATGGGAGAAAAGCCCTTCCGGGCCGTCCAGATCTACGACTGGCTTTATAAGAGGAAGGCGACCCGGTTCGAAGATCTCACCAGCCTGCCCAAGCCGCTGCGCCAGGCGCTGGCCGGGCGGTTCGGGATGGCGGCGCTCGAGCCGGCCGACCGGCGCTCCTCCCCCGACGGGACGACGAAGCTCCTCTTCCGGCTGGCCGATGGACAGCATATCGAGACCGTCCTCATCCCGGCCGGGCGCCGCCTGACGGTCTGCCTCTCGACCCAGGTCGGCTGCAAGTTCGCCTGCGCTTTCTGCGCCAGCGGCCGCCACGGCTTCAAACGGAACCTGGCCCCGTCCGAGATACTCGGCCAAGTCCTGGCCCTCGAGACGGCCCTGGGCGCCGACCTGACCAACTACGTGTTCATGGGCATGGGCGAGCCCCTGGACAACTGGGCCAACGTCGAGAAGGCGATCCGGATCATGAACGCCCCCGAGGGCCTGGCCATCGCCGCCCGCCGCATCACCGTCTCGACGGCCGGCTTCGTCGACGCCTTCGAGCGCCTGGCCCGGCTCGACCTCCAGATCAACCTGTCGATCTCGCTCCACGCCGTGACCGACCGGCTGCGCGACCGGCTCATGCCCATCAACCGGCGCTTCCCGCTTGAGCAGGTCGTCGGCGCGGCCGAGGCCTACGTCCGGGGCGGCGGCCGGATGATCACGCTCGAATACATCGTCATCCGCGGCCTCAACGACTCGCTCGACGACGCCGACGGGCTGGCGGCCATCGCCCGGCGGCTGCGGGCCAAGGTCAATCTCATCGCCTACAGCCGGGTCGAGGGGGCGGATTTCGCGCCGCCGTCCGACGCCGATATGGCGCGTTTCAAGCGCTGGCTCGAGGAACGCAAGGTCAACACCGTCGTCCGGCTGTCCAAGGGCGCCGACATCGCCGCCGCCTGCGGCCAGCTGGCCGGAAGGTTCCTGGACAAGGCCGGGCCGCGGCCGGCCGGGAGGACCCCATGACGCCGACGACAACGCGGCGGATCGCCGCATCCGGGTTCGTCCTGGCCCTGGCCCTGGCGCTGACGGCGGCGTCCGTCGTCGCGGCCGGGCCCGGGCCTCGCGACGCCCGGCGCTTCTTCCCCAAGGCCGACCTGATGAGGATCGGGGTCTATTATTATCCCGAGCAGTGGCCCGAGTCCCAGTGGGCGCGCGACCTGGGGCGGATGGCCGAGTTGGGCTTCGAGTTCACCCATTTCGGCGAGTTCGCCTGGGCCTTCATGGAGCCGTCCGACGGCCGGTTCGATCTGGCCTGGCTCGACCGGGCCCTGGACCTGGCCGCCCGGGCCGGCATGAAGGTCATCCTGTGCACGCCGACGCCCTGCCCGCCGGCCTGGCTGGGCGAGAAATACCCGGAGATCTATCTCGTCGGGAGCGACGGCCGGCGCCTCGAGCACGGCAGCCGGGCCAACGGCTCGCTGGCCAACGACGTCTTCCTCCGCTATTCGACGCGCATCGTGGCCGAGCTCGGCCGCCGCTACGGGCAGGACCCCCGCGTCTGGGGCTGGCAGCTCGACAACGAGCCCTGGGGCCCGCCGGACTACAGCCCCTCGGCCCGCCTCGAATTCCGGGCCTGGCTGGAGCGGAAATACGGCACGATCGAGAAGCTGAACGCGGCCTGGGGCGGCGCCTTCTGGAGCACGCGGTACGACGCCTTCGCCCAGGTCCTCATCCCCAACGAGGGGCTGTCCGGCGAGGACGCCTTGAGCCCGCACGCGGTCCTCGACTTTCGCCGCTTCACGGCCGATACCCAGGCCGATTTCCTCGATCGGCAATACGAGACGCTCCGCGGCCTGGTCCGTCCCGAGCAGTGGATCACGACCAATTACATGAACGTCACGGATTCCGCCGACCCGTGGCGGAGCGGCCGGCTCGACTTCCTGTCCTTCACCATGTACCCGGTGCGCGGCGAGAAGAACCTCGGCCCGCTCGGCTTCCGGATCGGCTCTCCCACGCGTATGGCCATGTCGGCCGATTACTACCGGTCCTTCGCCGGCGTCACCGGGGTCATGGAGCTCCAGCCCGGGCAGGTCAACTGGGCCCGCGTCAACCCGCAGCCCGAGCCGGGGGCCGTCCGGATGTGGCTGTGGCACGCCTTCGGCGGTGGGCTGTCGTTCGCCTGCACCTATCGCTACCGCCAGCCGCTTTACGGCAGCGAGCTCTACCACGCCGGGATCGTCGGGCCGGACGGCGTCACGCCGTCGCGCGGCGGCCTCGAGTTCGTCCGGGTCATCGGCGAGATGAAGACGCTGCGCGGGCTCTACGACCCGGCGGCCGCGATGCCGGGGGAACGGGCCGCGCGCCGGACGGCCTTCCTCTGGAGCCAGGACGTGATGTGGGACCTCGAGACCCACAAGCAGACGGCGCTCTGGGACACCCGGGACCACCGCGTCAAATGGATGGCCGCGATCAAGGCGGCGGGCGCGCCGCTCGACTATGTCGAGGAGGACGGCGACTTCGGGGCCTACCCCTTCCTCGTCGCCCCGGCCTTCCAGCTCGTCGACGAGGCCCTGGTGGCCAGGTGGAGGCGATATGTCGAGGCCGGCGGGCACCTCGTCCTGACCTGCCGGACGGGTCAGAAGACGAAGGACGGGCAGCTGCCGGAGAGGGCCTGGGCCGGGACGATCGCGCCGCTCGCCGGGGCCGAGGTCGAGCTGTTCGACGGCCTGCTCGACGGCGACCGGGGGCTCGTCCGGATGGGCGGCCGCGGCTTCGCCTGGAACCGCTGGGCCGACGTGCTCAAGCCGCTGGCGGGGGCGGGGACGGAAACGCTGGCCGTCTACGCCGACCAGTTCTACGCCGGGAAGGCGGCCGTGGTGACCCGCCCGCTGGGGCGCGGCACAGTGACGTACGCCGGCGTCGACACGATCGACGGGGACCTGGAACGGGAGGTCATGCGGACCGTCTACGAGCGGGCGGGGGTCCGGCCGGCGGCCTATCCCCCGGGCGTGTACGTCGAGTGGCGTGACGGGTTCTACGTGGCGGTCAACTATTCGTCGCGGGCCTACGATGTCCCGGTCGGGCCGGGCGCCCGGTTCGTCTTGGGGACGAACCCTCTCCGCCCCGCCGACGTCCTCATCTGGCGCTAAGACGGGGGACCGGGACCCTGTCCCGGCATCAGCGGATGTTGACCATGAGCCAGAGCAGGAAGACGATGACCCCGACCAGGACCCAGCAGCCGGCGAAGCCGAGCACGTCGACGAGCCGGGGCTTCATGATCTCCCAGTTCGAGCCGGGCTTGAGCTTGCGGGCCTCGATCTCCTCGTAGTGCTCGACGGCCCGGCGCAGGGCCCGCTCCTCCGCCTCGGGCGTCGGCTGGACGGGGGTGTGGACCCTGGCGAAGAAGCGGTCCTGGTCGGCCTTGGGCACGGGCCGGGTAAAGGCGCTGAACAGGAACAGCAGCAGGAAGGGGAAGACCGCGTCGAAGCCGAAGCGCGCGGCGCTCAACTGGGCCTTGGAGCAGCCGCCGAAGTCGATCCCCAGCCGGCTCAAGATCCAGATCTCGGCGTGGAAGCGTCCGAGCCCGACCTTGGCCGAGCCCGGGTCGCCCGGATCGACGCGGGCGACCTTCTCGAAGTAAACGCCCTCCGGCGGGCTGGTATGGTCCTTCCGGATGACCTCGCCGACCGCCGCCGCCCGTCCGGCCCGGACGTCCTCGAGCACGGCCGGCACCGTGATGGAAACGGTCCGGGCCCGGGTCTCCAGCAGATAGCCCGGGCGGGTCCGGGCCCATTCGAGCGACGGGAAGACGTTGGGGATGACGGCGTAGATGGCGAAGCAGATGACGACCTGGGCGATGACGGCCGGCTTGGTCACCCGCCGCCACAGGAAGCCCAGCCAGATGGCCGCGCCGAAGATGGCCGGCAGCGAGATGAAGTACTTGAACATGTCCAGCAGGTTGCCGATGAACAGGGCCACGCCGACGCCGCCGATGAGCGTCACGGCGATGGCCGCCCGCCCGACGTTGAGCAGATGGCGGTCGGACTTGGGCTTGACGAAGGGCTGATAGAGGTTGCGGATGAACAGGGCCGAATAGGAAACGCTCGATCCGGCCAGGCTCGACATCTTGGCCGACAGCACGCCGGCCATCATCAAGCCGATGGCCCCGGGGAAGAGCAGGTCCATGGTCATGTGGCCCCAGATGAGGTCGGGATCGTGGAGCCGGCCCGAATACAGGGCGATGGCCAGCAGGCCGGTCAGGGCCCAGAAGATCATGATGAAGCGCTTGAAGAACATGCCCCCGATCATGCCCACCCGGGCCGCCGTCTCGTTCTTGGCCGAGCCGGCCGTCTGCATGCCGGTGGCCACGGCGATGATGGAGAC
>CAZNPB010000002.1:0-143173 GCA_964574895.1 uncultured Eubacteriales bacterium | reverse complement strand
CCAGCAGCCCCGGCCGGTGCTGGACGTAGAAGTGCTCGCTGATGAGGTCCATGTGATTCGAGGCCTCGGCCAGCATGGTCTCGCTCCAGCGGCCGACGGCGCCCACGGCCACCACCTGGATCGAGGGGTCCATGGCCTTCATGGACACGGCGTACTGGACGTGCTTCCTGACGTAGTCGGAGAGCGGCATGTGGCCGAGCTGCCAGTCGCCGTACATCTCGTTGCCGATGGCCCAGAACTTGACGCCCCAGGGCTCGGGACGTCCGTTGGCGGCCCGCCGCCGGCCCATCTCGGTCTCCGGCCCGCCGTTGGCGTACTGGAGCTCCTCGAGGGCCATGGCCACGTCGCCCAGGCCGCTGTTGACGGTGATGTACGGCTCGGCGCCGATGAGGCCCATCAGGTCCATGTACTCGTGGATGCCGACGTCGTTGTGCTCGACGCCGGTCCAGGCCGGGTTCTTGCGGGGCGGCCGGCGGTCGCGGTCGCCGATGCCGTCGCGCCAGTCGTAGCCGCTGACGAAATTGCCGCCGGGCCAGCGGTAGACCGGGGCGTCGAGCTCCTTGAGCCGGGCCAGGACCTCCGGCCGGAAGCCCCGGACGTTGTCGGCCGGCATGATCGAAACCGTGCCGACCGAGAAGGCGCCGCGGCCGGACGAAACGATCTCCAGCCGGGCGTTCTCCGTCGAGGCCCCGGCATTGAAGGCGAAGGGGAAGGTCCTGTAGTCGCGGCCGAGGTCCTTGACGGCGAGCGTTTGACGGTCCGCCGGGCCGTCGCCCCAGATCAGGCTGACCTGGACGGGCGCGGCGGACGGGTCGCCGGCCAGGACGACGCGGCCGACGTAGTCTTTCCCGGCGATCAGGGCCAGGGCGGCCTGGACGATCCCCGCCGGCCGGCGGCCGGCCAGGCTGACGCGGGGCGTGTGGGCCCCGGTGAACGATTTGGCCGTGTCCATCCTGACTAGCGCCGGATCGCCGACGGCCCGCCACGGCGACTCGCCCTCCCCGACCGGCCAGAAGAACTTGCGGTCCTCGAGCATCTCGGCCCACAGGCCCTGATAGATGCAGCGGCCCAGGTGCTCGATGAACTGGCCGTAGATGTATTTCGACATCGGCGGGCCGGTCTTGGCGCCATTGATGACGACCTTGGGCGCGCCGAGGTCCTTGCCGCCGAGCCGGACGAGCTCGATATCGTCGAACCAGGCCCGGCCCGTCGACCGGCCCCAGCCGCCGAAGAGACAGGTCACGTCCAGGGCGTCGTTGGCCCCGGCCTCGAACTCGACCTCGATCCGCGTCCAATCCTGCGTGCCCGTGACGGGCGGGGTGCGCCAGGCCTCCTCGCCGTCGACGGCGATCTGGGCGCCGCGGCCGGTGCCGGCCAGCAGCCCCTCCGTTTTGACCCAGCCCGAGAGCCGGTAGCGGGAATAGGGCTTGATCGGGACGGTCGTCAGCCACGAGGCGTCGGCGCCTTTCTCCGACGAGATGGCGACGCACCGGTCGCCGCCGCGGGCGGCCGGGCCGGCCGCGAACGGGCCGACGGCGAAGACGGCGTCGCCGTCGCGCTGCCAGCTCCGGGAAACCCAGCCCTTGGGGGCGGTCCCATCGAGCTCTTCGAACGAGCCGTTGGCGACGAATTGGGTGACGCCGGCGAATTCGTCCGGGGCCCGGGGGGCTTTGGCCCGGCAGGAAACAAGCGACAAGAGCAGCCCGCAGGCGGCCAGGACCGTCAGGGCGAGAGCGGCAGGATCGCGGGGAGCATTCATCATTCCTCCTTCCCGGTCCCGACGGCCCTCGGCCGGGGGGGGGAAGCCCCCGCGCAGGGATCGCCGAAAGCGGACAGCGAGGGAGAATGTATCCCGGCTTCGGCCGCGTGTCAACGCCGCCGCTGCATGCCGCCGCTACACGCCGCCGCAAGCGGCGATCTTCAGCGGCCTCCGGATCCGCCCCGATCAGGAGTGCGAAAAGTAGATCTTGCCGACGATCTTCCAGACGCCGCCGAACTTGTAGAGCGAGAGATAATCCGTATAGATGTGTTTTCCGGCGCGATCGAGCTCGACCTTGACGGCCGCCGCCGTCCCAGTGATATCGACGGTCATGTTCCGGATCGTCGTCGGGGCCGGCTTTTGGCCGGCCGACTTCATATTCTCGGCCGACGCGATCCAGTCGGCGATGGGCAGCCGCGACAGCTGGCCATTGCGGAGGCCGAGCAGGACGAAATCGGGATGGAAGCCGGACCGGGTCTTTTCTAGGTCTCCCAAATTCAGCAGGCCGTCCACGTAGGCCTGTTGGACCAGCTGTTGGATGGCGGACTCGTCCGTCGGCGCCTCGGCCAAAGCGGCGAACGGCATCGAGATCAGCAGGGCCACGGCCAGGGCGAAAGTCGTCGTTCTCATCATGGCGGTTCCTTTCAGCGAAGGGTTCTTCGGGCGGGCACGAAGCGCTCCGTCCATGCGTATTACGCCGCCCGGGGCGGGGACGTTTAGCTCGCAGGTCGCATCACATGGGTCTTGACACGCGGGCCCGCCTCGGTAATCCTAGGACCTGGCCGCGATAGGCCGCACGAGCTCCAATGTACCTGTTCTTCGATTGCGAAACGACCGGGTTGCCTCGGGTCCGCTATTTCTCGCCCGAGGTCGCCGAAGAGTGGCCGCGGCTGGTCCAGATCGCCTGGGCCCGCTTCGACCGCCGCGGCCGGGCCGGCGGGTCCGGCTGCCACATCGTCAGACCGGAGGGCTTCCTCATCCCGGCCGAGGCGACGCGCATCCACGGCATCTCCCACGCCCACGCCCGCAGCGTCGGGCGCGACCTCGGGGAGGTCCTGGACGAGTTCCTGGCCGAAGCCGCCCGGCCGGAGACGACGCTGGTGGCCCACAACTTCGACTACGACCGCGGCGTCGTCGGGGGCGAGCTGGTACGGCTGCGCAAGCCCCTGGGATTCCTGGAGATGCCGGCGATCTGCACCATGAAGAGCACAACCGAGCTGTGCCGGCTGGTGCGGCCCGGCGGCTCCGGCTACAAATGGCCGACCCTCGAGGAGCTCCACCGCTACTGTTTCGGCTGCTCGTACGAAGGGGCCCACGACGCCTCGAACGACATCGGCGCCTGCGCCCGAGCCTTCTTCAAGCTCGTCGAAGCCGGTCACTTCCACCTGCCCGAGGCCTGAGCCCGGAAGGGCGGCGGCCGGAAGGGCCGCGGCGCGCTATTTGATCTTCCACTCGTGGACGCCGGCCGACCAGTCGTCCTGGGACCGGACCTCGAGGCGCAGGGCCGCGGTCCGGACGGGCGCGAACTTGACCGTGTTCCAGGCGTCCTTGGCTGTGCCGTAGTCGCCGGCCGCGGCCACCGGGAGCCACTCGCCGCCGGTCTTGTAAAGGACGCGCCAGGACGCCGGGACGCGGCTGCCGCCGCCGCCCGTGTCGTCGTACCAATAGACGGAGGCCTCGGAGACGCGCACCGGGGCCGCGAACGCGTAGTCGATCCACTCGGTCGTGCCCTTCTTCGGCCACCAGTGCATGTAGCCGGCGGCGTCGTCGGAGCTTTCGGGCTCGAAGCCGTCGTTGACCTGGCCGGGATTGACGGCGCCTTCGGAGGCGGTCACCGCGGCCTTGGCGGCCAGGCCGGGTTCGCGGGCGACGCGGGCCTTGGAGGCGTCGCGGGCCAGCCAGACGGCCATCTCTCCCTTGCCCCGGTTGGCCCAAGCGTAATACGGGATGAGGGTCAGGGGCTTCTTTTCGCTCACGATCTTACCGGCCTTTTCGCTGACGGCTTCGGCCTCGCCCTTGATGACGACGATCCCGTTGAGGAGGTCGGGGCGGGTCTCGGCCGTGAGCGCCGCTCCGTCGGGCAGGACGAGGTTGGCGACCTGGCCGTCGTTGTCGGTCCACTCGGCGCAATAGACGAGCGGCCCGCGCTCGACGGCCACCAGGCCGCGGTCGGCCTCGACGGCATCGTTGGCCAGGACGCGCCGGACCGGCATGGGCAGCGACAGCTCGACGACGTCGCCGGCCTTCCACGTCCGGGCGATCAGGGCATAGCCCTTGTCGAGGGCGCCGAGATCGACCGGCTGGCCGTTGACCTTGAGGGAGGGCGCGCCGGCCGGCGGCTCGACATAGGCGTAAAGGTCGGTCGGCACCGGCTTGTTCTGGGCCCAGCCCGGGATGCGCAGGGCCAGGGTGAAGGCGGTCGCGCGGGCCGGTTTGACCTCGATCCTGACGTCGCCTTTCCAGGGGTATTCGGTCGTCTGGGCGAGCTCGAGCTCCGTGCCGGCGACCTTCATCGTCCCGGTCCCCTGGGCATAGAGGTTGACGTAGACCTCGTCCTTCGAGGCGGCGTAGAAATAGCCCGGCACCGAGGTCAGGATGCGGGCCACGTTGGGCGGGCAGCAGGCGCAGCTGAACCAGGGCACGCGCTCGTGCTGGCCGAACGAGGCCAGCGGATTGGGATAGAAGAAGCGGTCGCCCGAGAGCGACAGGCCCGACAGGACGCCGTTGTAGAGGATGCGCTCCATGACGTCGGCGTACTTGGCGTCGAGCTCCAGGCGCTGCATGCGCGAGTTCCACAGGAAGGTGGCGATGTTGGCGCAGGTCTCGGCGTAGGCGCTCAGGTTGGGCAGGCGGTAGGGCGGGCCGTAGCCTTCCCAGCCGCCGGCCGCGCCGATGCCGCCGGTGATGTAGAGCTTGGTCCCAGCCATGTCGGCCCAGATCTTGTCGAGCGCGGCGACATAGGCGGCGTCGCCGGTCAGGGCGGCGACATCGGCGGCGCCGGCGTAGAGGTAGCCGGCCCGGACGGCGTGGCCGACGGCCTCGGTCTGCTCGACGAAGGGCTTGTGGTCCTGGGCGTACTCGCCGTAGAGGAACTGGGTCTGCCCCTCCTCCTCATAGGGGATGCGGCCTTCGGTCTTGCCGCGGGCGTCGATGAAGAACTTGGCCAGGTCGAGGTACTTGCGCGTGCCGGTGACCCGGTAGAGCTTGACCAGGCCGATCTCGATCTCCTCGTGGCCGGGCGGATTGACGCGCCTGCCGGGGCCGAACTCGCGGGCGACCAGGTCGGCGCTCTTGACGGCGATCGCCAGCAGGTTCTTCTGGCCGGTGGCCTGGAAATGGGCGGCGGCGGCCTCGTAGAGGTGGCCGATGTTGTAGAGCTCGTGGCTCATGTAGAGGCGCGCCCAGCGGTCCTTGCCCAGCCAGGGCTGGGGCGGCGGGCCGCCGATCGTCCGGGCGGCGTAGAGGTAGCCGTCGGGCTCCTGGGCGGCGGCGATCTTGGCGATCAGGCCGTCGACGTACTGGGACAGGGCGGGGTCGGCGTGGGTGGCCAGGGCGTAGGAGGCGGCCTCGATGATCTTGTAGACGTCGGAGTCGTCGAAGGGGAAGCGCGAGCAGTACTTGCCGTCCGTGGCCCCGGCGATGGCCGAAGCGGCCAGGTCGAAGTTCTTGACCCGCCCGGTCTCCTCGCTCATCTTGAAAATATGGGGGATGGTGACGGTGCGGTTGATCTCCAGGCGGGGCGCCCAGAACGCGTCCGTCAGGTGGACATCGGTGAAGGGCACGGGCGCGGCCGGATAATCGGCCTTGGGCGCCTGGGCGCAAACGGCGGTGAGACAGAGGAGGGCCGCAAGGGTCCCGACGGCTCGGTCTATCTTCATCTCTAACCTCCTAAGATCCGGGAATAAGATGGGGGACACAATACCCTGTCCCTACTTTCCTGCCTGAAGAAAACTCGTGACACGAGATCATGTCCCCCTCTTGAACAGCCAGACCGACATTTCCCCCGGGCCGCGGTGGGCCCAGGCATAATAGGGAATAAGGACCAGGTCGTGGGGCCGCAACGGGGCGCCGGGGGCGAGCCGGCGGCGCGAGGCCGGGGGGGCTTCCTCCTCGTCGTCGGCCGCGGCGTCACCGCCGGCCGCGTCCCGAACGCGAGTGACCGCGGCCGGGTCGGCGGCCAGGGCTTTCCCTTCGAGGACGACGATGCCCCCGAGGAGCCCCTTCCGCTCGACCGGCCGAAGGGCCGCCCCTTCGGGCAGGACCAGGTTGAGGGCCCGGCCGCCGTTGTCGGCGGCTTCGGCGCAGTAAACGAGCGGGCCGCGCTGGACGGCGACGAGCCCCTCGTCGTCCGCAACCGCGGCATGGGCCACGACCCGCCGGACCTCCATCGGCAGCGACAGCTCGACCGTATCGCCGGGCTTCCAGACCCGGCGCAGACGGGCGAAGCCCTTGTCCATGGTCAGGCCGACGGGCTTCCCGTTGACGCGAAGCGCGACCTTGCCCGCGGCCCGGCCTTCGTACCGGTAGAGGTCCGTCGGCACGGGCGTGTTCGCGGCCCAGCCGGGAATGCGGACATTCAGGGCGAACTCGCCCTTCGACTCGGGCTCGAGGGTGATCTTGACCCGGCCGTCCCAGGGGTAGCGCGTCTCCTGCCTGACAGCGACCCGGCGGCCGTCCAGGTCCACAACGGCATTCCCGGCCACGAACAGGTCGACGTAGAGGGTGTCGCCTTTCGTCGCGTAGACATAACCGGGCATGGACGGCAGGAAGCGGCTGATGTTGCCGGGACAGCAGGCCACGCCGAACCAGGGCTGGCGCTCGGCCCGTCCCTTGTTGAACCGGTAACGGCCGTCCGCTTCGAGCGGGTTGGGATAGAAGAAGAGCGTGCCGTCGAGCGACACCCCCGACAGGACGCCGTTGTACATGACCCGCTCCATGACGTCGAGGTGGGCGGACTCGCCCGTCAGCAGGAACATGCGCTGGTTCCAGAAGGCCATGCCGATCGAGGCGCAGGTCTCGAGGTATCCCGTCAGGTTGGGCAGCTCGTAATCGTCGCCGAACCGCTCCCGGTCGTGGCGCGCACCGATGCCGCCGGTCAGGTACATCTTCCGGCCGGCGACGTTCAGCCAGAGACGGCGCACGGCGCGGAGATAGGCCCGGTCCCCCGTCAGGGCGGCGACGTCGGCCAGGCCCGAGGCCATGTACGTCAGCCGCACGGCGTGGCCGACCGCCTCGGCCTGCTCCAGGACCGGCGCATGGGCCTGGATCTGGGCGGCGTCGTTGTAGATGGCGAAGCGGTTGCCGGGAGGATACTGTTTGAGCGTCAGCCCCCGGCCGCGCTGGTCCAGGAAATATCTCGCCAGCTCGAGATACGGCGCCCGGCCCGTCAGCCGGTAGAGCTTGACCAGGGCCAGCTCGATCTCCTGGTGGCCGGGGAACCCCTCCCGCTGCCCGGGCCCGCGCCCGAACATGCGGGCCACCAGGTCGGCGTTCTTCAGGGCGACGTCGAGCAGCGTCCTTTTCCCCGTGGCCTGGAAATGGGCCGCGGCCGCCTCGTAGAGATGCCCGGCGTTGTAGAGCTCGTGGCTGATGGCCAGCTCGGCCCAGCGCGTCTCGCCGATCCCCGGCTGCGGCATGTCCGGGCTGGCCGTTCGGGGCGTGTACAGGTAGCCGTCGGGCTCCTGGGCGGCCGCGATCTTGGCGATGACGCCGTCGAGATAGCGGTCGAGGTCCGCGTCGGGGCGGACCAGCAGCGAATACGAGGCCCCCTCGATCGTCTTGTAGACGTCGGTGTCGTTGTAGCGCTCGCCTTTGTACTCGCCCTTGATCAGGCCGCCGGCGATGGCGAAGTTGTCGATGCGGCCCGTCTCCTCGCACTTCCGGAAGATGGCCGGGATGGTGACGGTCCGGTTGGTCTCGAGGCGCGGCGCCCAGAAGCCGTCGGTCACCCTGACGGCGGTGAACGGCACGGGCGTGATCGGATAGTCGGGCTTCGCGGCCGGACCGGCCGCGGCCATCGCGACGATGGCCGCGATCACGGCGGCCGGCCCCAGGATGCTCCTCATGCCTCGGCCTCCTCTCTCCCCGGCCGCCTCATCTCCTGCTCCCGGCGCGCCGATGCGGCCCGGCCCCGTCCGGGGCCCGGGAAAATCTATCATATCCCGACTCGTCTTCCGGCGGAAAAGTCGGGACAGGGTATTGTTCCCCCCATCTTTAGTGAATGACGACGGGGGTCGGGCCGACGGTCCAACCCTGGCGATAGCGGATGACCGCCGGCTTGGCGATCTTGAGGCCGGCCGCCTCGAGGGTCACGGTGTACGTGCCGGGCTCGACCAGCCGCGGGCCGCCGAAGCCCAGGCCCGGCGCCGGCTTCGCGCCCGGACGCTGGGCCCGCATGCCCCACGACACGATGTTCAGCCCGGCCTCTCCTTTTCCCGTGAGCTCGGCCAGCACGGCGCCCGAGGCGTCGGACACGGCGACCTTGACCGGCCCGTCCGTTTTGGCTTTGAGATAATAGTTGATGACGACCGCGTTGGGCTCGTTGGGCGTGAACAGGTGGCTGTCCCCCAACAGCTGGTAGTTGCCCAGCGCCGCCGTCGCCCGCTGCGTCTCCGGCTCGATGTCGAACAGGTGCGCCTCCTCGACGAGGACCGCCGCCGTCAGCTCCTGGAGCGGCGTGATGTCGACGACGTAGGCGCCCCGGCCGTAGGTGGCCACCACCAGGTCGTTCTCGCGCGGATGGATGGCCAGGTCGGTGATCTTGACCGAGGGCATGCCGGCCCGGAACGGCAGCCAGTGCCGGCCGCCGTCGAGCGTGACATAGACGCCCCACTCGGACCCGGCGAAGAGCAGGTCCGCGTTTTTCCGGTCCTGGACGACGACGTTGAGCGGCCGCCCCGCCGGCAGGTCCCCGGCGACGGACGTCCACGTCTCCCCGAAATCGGTCGTCCTGTGGATCGAGACCCGGTAGTCGTCGAGGCGCCAGCCCGTCTTGGTCACGAAGGCCGTCCCGGCCGCGTGCGGCGAGGGGAAGATCCGGCTGGTCCAGAAGTCGGCCGGCCCGCCGGCCGCGGCCAGCTTGGCCGTCCGGTCGAGCCACGTCGCCCCGCCGTCCCTGGTCACCTGGACCTTGCCGTCGTCCGAGCCGGCCCAGATGACGCCCGGCGCCGCCGGCGACTCGGCCAGGGTCGTCAGCGTGCAATAGGAGATGTAGCTCTCGCCGTGCTGCTTGGCGTCTTCGTCGGTCGTCAGGTCGGGGCTGATCTCCTGCCAGTGGGCGCCGCGGTCGAGCGACCGCAGGACGACCTGGGCCCCGGTGTAGACGGTGGCCGGGTTGTGCGGCGATAGGGCCAGAGGCGGCGTCCAGTTGAACCGCAGCGCCTTTTCGCCCTTGGCCCGCCGCGGCGTGATATCGGCCTGGACGCCCGTCTTCTGGTCGAAGCGCCACGTCGTGCCCATCTCGCGGTTGTTGTAGACCCAGCGCCCGTCGGTCGGGTCGACGCAGTTGTACATGCCGTCGCCCTCGCCGACCGTCACCCAGTCGGCCGGCCCGATCTCGCCGGCCCAGCCGTTGGACGGCCCCTTCCACGAGTCGTGGTCCTGCAGGCCGCCGTAGATGTTGTAGGGGTCCTCCATGTCGACGCCGACGGCGTACCACTCGGTCAGCGGCAGGTTATAGGCGTGGCGGCTCGTCTGGCCCCGGTCATAGGAGATGTTGACGCCGCCGTCCGAGCCGAAGATGAGCCGGGCCGGGTCGAGCGGGTCGATCCACATGCAGCGCCAGTCGCCGAAGGCCTTGGGCATGACGCCGTCGGACGGCCAGCCCAGGCCCTTCCAGGTCTTGCCGCCGTCGTTGGTCGAGGCCAGCGACTGGCCGGTGATATAGACGGTCTCCGGGTCGGCCGGATCGATGCGCAGCTGGTTGAACGAGTAGGGCGCCTTGTCCAGGGCCGCCTCGTAGCCGGCGTTGACCTTGCGCCAGGTCGCCCCCGCGTCGCCGCTGCGGTAGACCTCGTTGCCGACGGTGCGCGGCGCCGGTTCGACGCCCCGCCGCTTGTCCTGCTCCATCTCCTGCGGCGTGGCCGGCCGCGGGTTGACGTTCTCGACCACGGCATAGAGGGTCCGCGGGTCCTTCTGGAAGACGTCCAGCCCGATGCGGCCGATGCGGCCCGTCGGCAGCCCGCCGGCGAGGCGCTGCCAGGTCTTCCCGCCGTCCGTCGTCTTGTGGACGGCGCTCCCGGGGCCGCCCAGGCTGTAGGTCCAGGGCCGCCGCTCCTTTTCGTACGTGGCCGCGTACAGGGTGTTCGGGGCCGACTTGACCAGCGTCAGGTCGACGGCCCCGATCCGCTCGTCGATAAAGAGCACCTTGGCCCAGGTCTTGCCGCCGTCGGCGGTCTTGAAGACGCCGCGTTCGGCGTTCTCGGAGAACAGATGGCCCATCGCGGCGACATAGACGACGTCCGGGTCCGTCGGATGGACGACCACCCGGGCGATGTGGTGCGAATCGCCCAGGCCCATGTTCGTCCAGGTCCTGCCGGCGTCGACCGACTTCCAGACGCCGTCGCCCGAGTTTGACGACCGGGCGCAATAGGGCTCGCCGGTCCCGACCCAGACGACATTCGGGTTCGAGGCGGCCACGGCCACGTCGCCGATCGAGAGCTTGGGCTGGCCGTCGAAGACCGGCTCGAAGGTCGTGCCCGCGTTGACGGTCTTCCAGACGCCGCCGTTCCTCGTCCCGACGTAGAGGGTATAGAGATGGTCGCGGGCCGGCGCGTCCGGCACGGCGAACGAGGTCACCCAGGACCCGGCCCGATAAGGCCCCAGGGCGCGGGCGGCGAAGCCCTGGAGCAGGCCGGCCCCAAACGGCGACGGGGCCGGGGCCGTTGCCTTGGCCGGCCGCGGCCGGGCCGGGCGGGGGGCCTGGGCGTCGGCCAGCGAGGCCCAAGCGGATATCGCGATCAGGAGACAGGGGACGATCCGGCGGGTCTTCATCGACGCACCTCCGTCATCGGGTTCGGGGCGGACCGGAATATTATATTTCAAGCCGCCGCGAAGGGACAGGGGGAATTTGGGCTTTTTGCGTGAACGTTCCCGCAAAGAGTTGCCTCCGGTCGGGGGGTGAGTATAATAGGGGTCCAGCGTTTCCGCGGAGGACCACGACATGAAGAGCACCAGATACGCCCTCGGCCTCGATTTCGGCACCAATTCCGTCCGCGCCCTCGTCGTCGATGTCGCCACCGGCGACGAGGTCGGCACCGCGATCTTCGCGTACCCGAGCGGCACGGCCGGCATCCTCCTCGACCCCAGGGACGCCACCCTGGCCCGCCAGAACCCGGCCGACTGGATCAAGGGCATCGAGGTCGCCGGGTCCGAGGCCCTGGCCGCGGCCGGGAAGAAGGTCAAGGGCTTCGACCCGGCCGCCGTCGTCGGCATCGGCGTGGACACGACCGGCTCCACCCCCCTGCCGGTCGACCGGGCCGGCCAGCCCCTGGCCCTCTACAAGGAATTCAGGAAAAATCTCAACGCCCAGGCCTGGCTGTGGAAGGACCACACCGGCCACGCCGAGGCGGCCGAGATCACCGCCCTGGCCGCGGCCGAGCATCCCGAGTACCTGGCCAAGTGCGGCGGGACCTATTCCTCGGAGTGGTTCTGGAGCAAGATCCTCCACGCCCTGCGGACGGACGCCAAGGTGGCCGCGGCCGCCTACTCCTGGGTCGAGTGCGCCGACTACATCCCGGCCCTGCTCACCGGCACGACCGACCCGCTGCGGATGAAGCGCAGCCGCTGCGCCGCCGGCCACAAGGCCATGTTCAACGACCGCTGGGGCGGCCTGCCGGCCAAGGCCTTCCTGGCCAAGCTCGATCCGCGCTTGGGCCAGCTCCGCGACCGGCTCTACCAGAAGACCTTCACGTCCGACGTCCCGGCCGGCGGCCTGACGAAGGACTGGGCCAGGAAGCTCGGCCTCCGCCCCGGCATCGCCGTGGCCGTCGGCGCCTTCGACGCCCACCTCGGCGGGGTCGGCTCGGGCGTCGAGACCGGCCGGTTCGTCAAGATCATCGGCACCAGCACCTGCGACATCTGCGTCTGGCCCGCGTCCAGGAAGCTGCCCGACGTGCCCGGCCTGTGCGGCATCGTCGATGGCTCGGTCCTGCCCGGCTACCTCGGCCTCGAGGCCGGCCAGTCCGCGGTCGGCGACATCTTCAACTGGTTCGTCAACGTCGTCGAGCCCGGCGGCCCGAAGAAGGGCTCGCACGCCGCCCTGACCCGCGGCGCGGCCGCCCTCGCGCCCGGCGCCTCGGGCCTGCTGGCCCTCGACTGGCTCAACGGCAACCGGACCGTGCTCGTCGACCAGCGCCTGACGGGCCTCCTCGTCGGCCTGACCCTGCACACGACGCCGGCCGAGATCTACCGGGCCCTCATCGAGGCCACCGCCTTCGGCGCCCTGACCATCATCCGGCGCTTCGAGGAGTACGGCGTCAAGATCCGGGACGTCGTCAACTGCGGCGGCATCGCCGAGAAGAGCCCGCTGGCCATGCAGATCTACGCCGACGTCACCGGCCTGCCGATGAACGTGGCCCGCTCGGCCCAGACCTGCGCCCTGGGCGCGGCCATGGCCGGGGCGGTCGCGGCCGGGCGCCGAGGCGGCGGCCACGAGACCTTCGCCGCGGCCCAGGCGGCCATGGGCGGGCTCAAGCGCGCCCCCTTCAAGCCGGACGCCGCCCGCCACAAGGTCTACCTCGAGCTCTACGCCCTGTACAAACAGCTCCACGACGCCTTCGGCACGAAGGGCTGGAGCGGCAGCCTGGCCAACGTCATGAAGGACCTGCTGGCCCTCAAGGACCGGCAAAGGAGATAACCCATGCTGGCCGAGCTCAAGGAATCGGTCTGGAAGGCCAACCTCGACCTGTCGCGCTCGGGCCTGGTCGTCCTGACGTTCGGCAACGTCAGCGGGATCGACCGCCGCCGCGGCATCATGGCCATCAAGCCGAGCGGCGTCGCCTACGAGGCCCTCAAGGCCGAGGACATCGTCCTGGTCGATCTCGAGGGCAACGTCGTCGAGGGCTGGCTCCGCCCGTCCTCGGACGCGCCGACCCATCTCGAGCTGTACAAGTCGTTTCCGGACATCGGCGGCGTGGCCCACGCCCACAGCGCCTACGCGACGATGTTCGCCCAGGCCCGGCGCGAGATCCCCTGCTACGGGACGACCCACGCCGACCAGTTCCACGGCCCCGTGCCGCTGACCCGCCTGCCGTCCGAGGCCGAGGTCGCGGCGGCCTACGAGCGAGCGACGGGCCGGATCATCGTCGAGCGCTTCGCCGGGCTGGCGCCGCTCGAGCTCCCGGCCGTCCTCGTCGCCGGCCACGGGCCGTTCACCTGGGGCCGGAGCGCCGCCGAGGCGGTCGAGACGGCCGTCGTCCTCGAGCTGGTGGCCCGCACGGCCTACGGATCGATGGCCCTCGAGCCCCGTCTGGGCCCGCTCGACGGGCACCTCCAGGAAAAGCACTTCCGCCGCAAACACGGGCCCGACGCCTATTACGGCCAAAAAAAAGGAGACCCCTCATGACCAATATCCCCAAAGTCCGTCTCGGCCTGGTGGCCGTCAGCCGCGACTGCTTCCCCATCGAGCTGTCCCGCAAGCGCTCCCTGCGCGTCGCCGAGGAGTGCCGCAAGGCCGGGGTGGCCGTCACCCGCATCCCGACCGTGGTCGAGAACGAGAAGGACGCCCTGAAGGCCCTCGACGAGCTGCGCGAGAAGAAGATCAACGCCCTGGTCCTCTACCTCGGGAACTTCGGACCCGAGACGCCTACGACGCTCCTGGCCCAGAAGTTCGACGGCCCGGTCATGGTCGCCGCGGCGGCCGAGGAATCCGGCAAGGACCTCGTCGACGGGCGGGGCGACGCCTACTGCGGACTGCTCAACAATTCCTACAACATGGGCCTGCGCAAGCTCCGGCCCTACGTCCCCGAATACCCCGTCGGCATGCCCGAAGAAGTGGCCAGGATGATCGCCGAGTTCGTCCCCGTGGCCCGGATCATGCTCGGGCTCAAGAAGCTCAAGATCTTCTCCTTCGGGCCGCGGCCGCAGGATTTCCTGGCCTGCAACGCGCCCATCAAGCCGCTTTACGACCTGGGCGTCGAGATCATGGAGAACAGCGAGCTCGACCTCTACGACATCTTCAAGAAGGCCGAGGGCAGCCCGAAGGTCAAGGCCGTGGCCACGGACATGGCCAAGGAACTGGGGACCGGCAACACCTATCCCGGCATCCTCAACAAGCTGGCCCAGTTCGAGGTGGCCCTGACCGGGTTCATGGAGGCCAACCTCGGCGCCTCCGAATACGGCGTCTTCGCCGACAAGTGCTGGCCGGCTTTCGAGAGCTATTTCGGGTTCGTCCCCTGCTACGTCAATTCGCGGCTGGCCGGACGGGGCATCCCGGTGGCCTGCGAGGTCGATATCTACGGCGCCCTGAGCGAATACATCGCCACCTGCGCCACGGAGCTGCCGGCGACCATCCTGGACATCAACAACACCGTGCCCTACGACATGATCGCCGCGGCTAAGAAGGCCATCAAGGGCTACAAGCCGACCGACCTGTTCATGGGCTTCCACTGCGGCAACACGCCGGGCGCGTGCATGCTCGACCCGGCCATGCGCTATCAGCTGATCATGCACCGGCTCCAGGAGCCCGGCCAGGAGCCGAACGTCACCCGCGGCACGCTCGAGGGGCGGATCAAGACGGGCGGCGTCACCATCTTCCGCCTGCAGTCGACGGCCGCGACGGAGCTCAAGTCCTACCTGGCCGAGGGCGAGGTGCTGGACGTCGACCCCAAGTCGTTCGGCGGCATCGGCGTTATCGGCATCCGCGAGATGGGCCGGTTCTACCGTCACGTCCTCATCGAGAAGCGCTTCCCCCACCACACCGCCGTGGCCTTCGCCCCGGTCGGCAAGACGTTGTGGGCGGCGATGCGCATGCTCGGCGTCGAGGACATCGGCTTCAACCGCCCGGCCGGCATGCTCTACCCGACCGAGAACCCGTTCTAGAGAACGGGGGACGAAAACGGGTGACGTGAGACCCGGGCCGGCCCAGGGTCGAAATCCGGGAGCCGTCGCCGCGAAAACAGGTCCTCGAGCTCGTCCGCGGCCGCATCCGGGTCGCCATCCGGGCGGATCCGCGGAGGCGTTCTTCATCCTCGCGATCGGCTACGGCTCCTTGATCTTGTTTTCGTCGCCGCCCAAGGAGAGGTACTTGTCAAAATAGGCTTGCGCTTTTCCCAGATCGCTCTGGGCCCGATAAAGCTTTCCGATTTCAAGATACGGGACGAGCCCTTCGCGATTGAAGCCGATCGCTTTCTCGAAATATTCGATCGCCAGGGGAACCCTCCCCCGCCGCGCATAGAGGGACCCTAAGTACTCGCAGCACGGCGCCGATACGGGCTCGACCTTGACCGTTAGGGAAAGGTCCAATCCCCCCGCGGCGGCCCTTGTCGCGGTTCCGGTAGGAGGGGCCATATTTTCCAGGCGCAGGGCCTCCAGCCAGTTCTTCTCCGCGCTGGCGTCATCTCCCGACTCGTGAAGGGCGCAGGCCAGGTTGAAAACGCCCAGAGGGTCCCGAGGATCCAGCCTGACGGCGCTTTCATAGGAACGGACGGCGTTGCCAAAGTCTCCGACCTTGAAATACGCGTTCCCCATCAGGTCCCACGCGTCCCTGTAGTCGGGCTTCAGCCGCAGCGCCTTCGCCCCGCAGGCGAGCGCCTCGGCGAGGAGTCCCAGGCTGTTGTCGAGCTGGCCGAGGTTGTAATAGACCGATGGAGATCCCTGATAGATATCCGTAAACATACGAAGGTGAAGAGCCGCGTCCGCCAGCAGGCCCCGTTTGATGAAGTCCACCGCGGTCGTTTGGGCCGCCGAGACGGCGTCTTCGGGCCGCCCATTCAGAACATAGACGAAGCGCGGTCCGTGGGCCTTCAAGAAATCCGGAGAAAACGCCTCCGTGCTCGAACCCTCCGGCAGTCTCCTGCGCGCCTGAGCCTGTTCGAGAAGATCGCGGGCCCGGAAATCCAGCGGAACGAGCTTGATGACCTTTGTCAGGGTCCGGCCGGCTTCTTCGAAACGGGCTCCCTGCATATCGAGAACGGCGAGACAGGTGAGGATATCGGTCCTGAAGGGCTCCGCGGCCAATCCTTCCTCAAGCGAATCCCGGCATTCTTCCCGCCGGCCGAGTTGATCCAGGATGATCGCCTTGAGAACCGACAGATCGGCGGAGACCACCGAGCCCATCGTCGTTCCATCTCCCGGTCCGGATCCGTCAGTCAGCTTCAGGGCCTCGTCCCAATTCCCCGATCTCATTTCGGCGTCGATGGCGTGAAGCCGGCAATCCAAGGGGTCATAGCCGAGGGCCTGGGCTCGGGAAAACCAGGATCTGGCGCTCCGTGCGGCTTTCTTTCGTGACGCGTCCAAACCCAGAATGTAGGCCGGAAGGCCGGCGTTAGGAGAGAGATCTCGCAAAACGGATTCGACTTTCTTCCGGCGCGGACTTTCCAGGGATCCGTCCAACTCGGCCTGGACAGACCGAGCCGTCGCCACGGCCTCCTCGGGACGTCCCATGGCGTCCTGAATGAGGCTCAGGAGGATCATCGGCTTGAGATCCCGCGGGAACATTTCGTGCTCCCGGCCGAGGAGGCTGGCCGCTTCTTCGAATTTATTCGACCGGAAGCAGGCGTAAGCCTGGTTGACGCGAATGCCGCGTTCGGCGGGGTGCTTCTCGAGGGCTCGATCGAACAGCGCGATCGCCTCGTCATAGAACATATAGTCCATGAGGGCCAGCGCCCGTGTGATCCGCTCGTCTTGGGCCCGCGAAGCTCGAGGTCCCGCGAAGGCGGCGATGATCGCCATCGACAAGACCAGTATCCGGGCTCGCCGATTTGCGCAAAACGCCATGTCTCGCCTTCCTTCATCATCGCCTGACGGCCGCCATGGGTTCGCCAAGAGCCCTCTCATTGAACGATCGTGAGATCGCACGTCGTCTCGGCCTTCAGGCTTGTCTGCGCGTTGACGGCCAGGATCCTAAGGAGGTAGGGCCCCGCCGCCAACGGGGAGAGCGGCCGGAACTCCAGAACCAGAAAAAGGAGGTCATTTCGTTCGAAGCTGTCGAGGAGAATGACCTCGAGCGGGGTCGATCGCCCGACGCCCGGGATCTCGAGCCCGGCTCTTAATTGGAAATCTTTCGCCTCGGGGCCATTCCGCTCGCATCTCAACACCGCCCGGAACGCCTCGCTTCCCTCCGCGAACTCGGCAGGCACCGGACTGTACTTCTGGGTCGGGAAGAGAAACGCCTGCGCCAGCGAAAAGCCTTGGCCGTTCTTATCTTTAGCGTCGCCCGAGAAGTTGACGTACTGCGTCGAGCGGAACGAGTCGACAAAGAGCGGCGGGAAGAGCTTGAGGGGCGCCTCCGAGGCCCCAGGCCGTTGGACCGAACCGGCGCCGACCGCCGACCTGCCCGTCTCGAGGTTTCTGACCACGACGCGGGCTTCATAGCGGCCGGGGGCCAGGGCGGCGACGGAATACTGGCAGAGTGTTTCCGCGGCGAGGTTCGTCCATTCAACCTCGGCCCGCCTGCCGGTGACGATGCTCTTGTCCTCGGCCAGAACGAGACTGATGATCTCTGTCCGCTTTCCGAGGTTCTCGAGCATCGCACGGACCGGTATTAATGAGAGGAGGAGCGTATTGTTACCCGACCCATCCGAATAGGGCAGGACGGCCAGGGGGAAACCGATGGGTTGCGCGAAATAGGGGTCCTCGCCGAGCGCGACATCGATGAGATGGAGGGACTTCTCCATGGCCGACAACTTATTGAACGGCAACGGGTTGTAATAGCCTTTTTGGCCGAACGCTCTGTACCCCTTGCGCCGGACCTCGACCCTGATCTCATGGAACTTTCCGTCCCAGGAAGAGTCGACCGGATAGCCGAGGACGTAATAATTGCTGGTGACGTTCCGGATGTTCCGGGCGTTCTCGCCATAATGATCGACCGCGTCATAGTATCGGCCTCCGGTGACATCGGAGAGGTAGCTGAGCCCGGCGTTGGGCGATAACGCGGACTCGACTCCACCCGCGGTGTCGACAACGAAAACCGGGCAGTTAGCCGAAGCCAACTCCTCGGCCATCTTCCGGAAGCGCACCGCATCTGGGCTGGACGGGCTATCCATGACGTGCCTGAACTCTCGGGAAAAGAAGATGATGTTCTTTTGCCCATCGACCCGCCGCAGCGCTTTAGCCAGCTCGGTCAGGCGCACGAGGAGGTCGCGGCGAGAATAGGGGCGGCGGTTGGCGCCGCTGTCGAAGTCCCTGAAAAGAGAGAAGAGTCCATCGAGAGTCGGATGTTCGGGGTTGGCCAGCTCGTGCTCGCTGAAGGACTCGACGGCCAATCCGCCAAGCTCCGCTCCCGGCTCGGCTTTGATCTTCCTGATCGCTTCGCGGATCACTTGATGATTGGAGGTATAATATTCGTGTACCCTCAGGCCCGACGCCGGAGAACATGAAAAGAAGGCCACTTCGTCTCCCGGCTGGAGATCATTGTCGAGGAACTCCAAGGCCGCCTTCCGGGACTTGACGACGCCTGTCAAGTCGTTGCTTTCGTTGTCAAATAGCAGAATGTACTTGCGTTTCAGAAGAGGTGAAGGGCTGGCCGCGCCTCCCGAAACATAAGGTCCTGAGGCCAAGGATTCCGGCGTTTGGAGGAAGTGCTTTTCGAGATCCGTTATCTTCTGGAGCTTTCCGTTATCATAAAGAACGAAGTCGGCCTTCTCGAGATCCTGCGCCGGGTTGCCATCGGGGCCGGCGACGAAGACTTGAGTCAGCTTCAGCGTCACGCTGACTTCGTGCTGGAAGGATCTCGGGTCCTCTGTGGCCCGAGTCCGGACTTGGGATGAGGTCACAGGCCGTGCCGTAAGCAGGAGGCAAAGAATCGCGATGGCTAGGGGCGGGACGATCGGACCCGTGGCCCTTTGAAAAGAAAGCAAAGAACGAGCCGCCATCTCACCTGCTTCAGGAGGCCGTCTCCGGAGATAATAATACCAGATAACGATCCGGGGGGGCTAATCGACATCGATAACAAAGGCGGAGGGATTTCCGCACGGGGATCAGGAGACCGGCTCCTAGGTTCGCGCCGTGTTTTCCCCCGGAGGTCCTAGTTCCTCCCTCGCTGCGGCGCCGGACCGTTCGGGTCGAAGAACTTCCGAGGCAGCTTCTGGTCGCGCATGGCCGCGTTGTAGACGAACCAGGCCATGACCGTGGCCGCCTGCATCAGGTCGGGCCGCGACAGGTGGTCGTAGACGTCCATGGTTGAATGGTGCGTCAGGGTGTCGTACTCGAGTTCGTCCTGGATGAACTGGAAGCCCGGCAGGCCGACGCCGTCGAAAGGCAGGTGGTCGGTGCCGCCCGTATTGCGCAGGGTCACGGTCGCCGCGCCCAGGTCGCGGACGGGCTTGAGCCAGTCCTCGAAGATGGGTACGACGGCGCTGTTCCCCTGGGCGTAGATGCCGCGGATCTTGCCGCTGCCGTTGTCGAAGTTGAAGTAGGCCGAGAGCTTGTCGTACTCGGGCTTCTTCTCCTTCTTGGCCCGGTCGAAGAAATGATTGGCGACGTAGCCGCGCGAGCCGACGAAACCCTGCTCTTCGGCGTCCCAGAGGGCCATGCGGATGGTCCGCCGGGGCTGGACGCCCAGGGCCTTGAGGATGCGCATGGCCTCGAAGGCCACGGCGCAGCCGGCCCCGTCGTCGGTCGCGCCCGTGCCGCCGTGCCAGGTGTCGAAGTGGCCGCCCAGCATGACCAGCTCGGCCTTCAGCTTCGGATCGGAGCCGGGGATCTCGGCCACGACGTTCGTGCCCGGCAGGTCATCGGCCGTGAAGCGGGCCTGGACCTCGACTTCGAGCGTGACCGGGATGTTCTTCTGGAGGATGCGGACGATGCGGTTGTACTGCTCCGAGGCGATGGCGATGGCCGGGGCGGGCATCGCCGCGCCCTTGGTCCGCGAGCCGCCGCTCGAGACGAAGACCGTGCCGAACTTGCCCCGGCCCGGATCGATGATGACGCCCACGCCCTCGGCCTTGAGCATCTTCTGGATGGCCAGCTGGACCTGGGCCCGGCCCATCTGGTCCTGCGCCGGCGGGCCCTGGGGCCGGCGGGCGTACGGGTCGGGGGCCAGGAGGAGCTTCTCGAGATCGGGCCCGGAGAGCCGCGAGGCCATCGGGTCGAACGAGATGGGCAGGTCCTGCTCGCCTTGCAGGAGGACGATGGCGTCCTTGAGCTTGCCTTTGTATTGGTCGAGGTCGGCCACGGTCTTGGCCTGGATCAGGACGGCCTGGCCTTTGAGGACGCCGTTCGTGCCCGGCGTCCAGGCCTTGGGGTAGCCGACGATGGGCATGTACTGCGGCTCGGTCATGGCCGCGTAGAACTTCTGGAGCTCCCAGCTGCGGCCGAACGTGCCGTAGGGCTCCATGGCCGCGTTGACCAGGCCCAGTTCCTTGGCCTGGCCGACCATCCATTCTCCGGCCTTGACGTACTGGGGCGAGTCGGGCAGCCGCGGGGCGTAGACGTCGCAGAGATAGATGAGCAGATCGGTGATCTTGGAATTGTTCAGGCCCTCGGCGCGGATGCGGTCGAGCATCTGCAGGTCGAGCTTCTCCTGGGCCAGGGCGCCGAGCGAGAGCAGGACGAGGAGGAGGGCGACGGCGAACGGACGGACGACCGGGCGATTCTTCATGTCGAAACTCCTAGCGGCGGTTTCTTGGGACTATACGCCGCGGCCGGAGCGGTGTAAAGAGGGCTTGGCCGTCCCGGGCGGCCCCATTTGCGCTTCCCGGCGCGGCCCCTCCTGTCATATAATGAAATGACCATGAAAGCGGCCTTCCTCACCGGTGTCCGCCAGATCGAGGTCCGCGAGGCCCCGACGCCGCGCCCGGTCCGCGACGACGACGTCCTCGTGCGCAGCCGGGCCGTGGGCGTCTGCGGCAGCGACCTCCACTATTACCTGTCCGGCGCCGTCGGCAGCGACGCGGTCAAGTATCCCTTCATCCCCGGCCATGAATGCGCCGGCGTCGTCGCCGAGGTCGGCCGGGCCGTCACCCGGGTCAAGCCGGGCGACCTGGTCGTGGTCGAGCCGGCCGTTTCCTGCGGGACCTGCGACCAGTGCCGGACCGGACGGCCCCACACCTGCCGCAAGCTCCTGTTCCTCGGCCATTACGGCGAATTGACGGGCGGCATGGCCGAGTTCGTCCTGGCTCCGGAACGCAATTGCGTGCCGCTGCCGGGCAAGATGACCGCCGTTCAGGGCGCCCTGGCCGAGCCGCTGTCGATCGCCCTCTACGCCGCCGGCCTGGGCGGTTCGGTGCGCGGCAAGTCGGCGGCCGTGCTCGGGACCGGGCCGATCGGATTGTGCGTGGTCATGGCCCTCAAGGCGGACGGCGCCGGAGCGGTCTACGCTACGGAGAAGGTCGAGGCCCGGCGGACGGCGGCGGCCGCGAAGGCCGGCGCCGATTGGACGGGCGACCCCGAGGCCGAGGACGTCGTGGCCGGCATCGCCGCCCGCGAATCGCTCGGCCTCGATCTCGTCTTCGAGTGCTGCGGCGAGCAGTCGGCCCTCGACCAGGGCGTGGCCCTCCTCAAGCCCGGCGGCACGATGGTCGTCGTCGGCATCCCGCTCGAAGCGCGGGTCTCGTTCGACAGCTCCAAGGTCCGCCGCCGCGAGATCCGGGTCCAGAACGTCCGCCGCCAGAACAAGTGCCTGGAGCGGGCCGTCGGCATGATCCACGCGGGACGGATCGCCGTCGACTTCCTGGCCACGCACTCGTTCCCTCTCGACCGGGCCGCCGAGGCCTACGAGCTCGCCGCGACGCGGCGCGACGGCGTCATCAAGGCCCTCGTCACGCCCTGATCATCGCCCTCGGCTTCTTCTGCGTGCGCAAGAACTATAAAGCCGGCCGACAGACGGGGAGGGAGACGGGCCGATCTCCGCGGGTATCGCATCACGACTTATGATCAGGCGAGAAAGTAGGGACAGGGTATTGTGTCCCCCGTCTTCGGTTCACTTCATGCGGTCCCGCATCTTGGCTTCGTTCGCGGTCGGCCAGTAGCCGCAGTCGAGCTCGAGGAAGACGGTGGTATAGGGCACGGCCAGGGTGGTCTTGACCATGACGATCTTGAAAGCCCGCCCGGCCTGGTCCAGCTTGGCGATGAGGTCTTCGTGAAGGACGGGCTGGGCGCCGCGGCCTTCCAGCATCTTCTCGAGCCGTCCTTTCGTCTCGTCCGCGCCCGGGGCCAGGTCCTCGGTGACGTAGGCCAGCTCCTTGTCCAGCCAGATCCTGGGCCGGACGTGCTTGGCCCCGTCGACCATCTTCAGGACCTTGTCGAGGACGGCAAAATGGTCTTCTCCGGTGACGATGGTCTCGATGCCCGGCGAGATCTGGAGCGGGAAGGCCGAGTCGGCGACGACGATCCAGTTGCGGTGCCCCAGGGCGGGCAGGCCTCCGGCCAGGACATCCGTCCAGGCCGGGGCTTTCACGGCTCGAGCGTTCGACACGGCGGTCGCCTCCTTTCCCTCGTCGTCCTCCCGGTCGCAGGCGGCCGCGACGCCGAGGAGAGCGACGATCCCGATGATGGCCAGGATTCGGCGCATAGGTGTCCTCACTTCCTTCGGTGTCATTCCGGCAGGATCCGGTAGGTCGCCTTGATCGGCGCGGCGGCCTTGAGCATGGCCCAGACCGGGCAGAAGCGGTCCTCGGACAGGGCCAGGGCTTTTTCGATCGAGGCGCCGTCCAATCGGCCGCCCCGGAACTCGAACTCCAGCCCGATCTCCGTCAGGACGGTCGGATGGATGTCCTTTTTCAAGCCGCTGGCGCGGACGGTCAGGCCGCCGACCTCCAGCCCCATGCGCTTGAGGAGCCCGACCGTGACTTGCCCGCTGCAGCCGGCCAGGCTCGTGAGCAGGAGCTCGAGCGGCGAGAAACCGGCGAGGGGCTGCCCTTCCGGCGCGAAGTCGACGTCCACCTTGGCCCCGGCCCGGCCGGAGAGGCCGTCGAACCTCATGCCCTCCCGGAAAACGACGTCGGCCCGGACTTCCTTGGCCATGGGGGCGCTCCTTTCGCCGTCCGCGGGACGGACCTTCAGGCCGTAGTATCCAACGGAGGCGGGGGCGGCGTCAACACGGAGAAGGCCGCGAAAGGCAGCGGCCCCGCGATCGGGGCCGGGACGGCCCGGATCGCGTCAGGCCGCGGGCGGGCCGGACCCGGGCCCCGGCGCGGCCGGCCCGGGCTCGCCGCTCTCGACCGGCAGGGCGACGCAGAATTCGACCCATTGGCCGGCTTCCCCCTCGACCCAGATGCGGCCCTTGTGCTTGTCGACGATCGTCTTGCAGATGTAGAGGCCCAGGCCGGAGCCCTTGACGCCCTCCGTGCCTTTCTGTTTCAGGCGCTCGAAGCGCTTGAACAGCCGGCCCCGGTCCGCGTCGGGAATGCCGACGCCCCGGTTATGGACGGTGAAGACGACCTCGCCGCCCTGCCGCGACAGCCGCAGCCGGACGGGCGTGCCTTCGGCCCCGTACTTGATGGCGTTGTTGACCAGGTTGCCGACCAGGATCTTCAGCAGGGCCGGATCGCCGTCGAGCACCGGATCGCCGTCGAACTCGGTCACGACGGCCATCTTCTTGAGGTTGTCGCGGACGCCCGGCATGTCCAGGGCCGGGGCGACGACCTCGGACGCGAAGGGGACCTTCTTCTTGAAGGCGGCCAGGCCGTCCAGCTCCATCTTGGACAGGTCGATATAGGTGCGGATGATGTCCTCGAGATAGGAGCAGTTGCGGATGATGGTCTCGACGATCTTCTCCTGGCCCGGCTCGAGCTTGCCGAAGTAGCCCCGGTGGAGGGTCGAGGCGGTCGTCTGCACGGCCGCCAGCGGGCTCTTGAGCTCGTGGGAGACGATGGCCATCAGGTCGAGCATCTTGGCCCCGGAGGCGTTCTTCCGGGCCTCCAGGGCGTTGGCCACGACGCTGCGCAGCTCCTCGGGCGTGAACGGCTTGGGGATATAGTCGAAGGCCCCGGCCTTGAGGGCCTCGCGGGCGGTCTCGACGTTGGAGAACCCGGTGAAGATGATGACCGTGGTCCCGGGCCGGTCCCGGCGCAGGGTCTTGAGGACCTCCATGCCGCCCAAACCGGGCATCTTGAGGTCGGTGACGACGATGTCGTAGTCCTTGGCCAGGGCCATGGCCAGGCCCTGGTCGCCCGACGGGGCGGTCTCGATCTCGTAGTCGCTCCCGGCGAAGATCCGCCGCGAGCTCCGCAGGACGATGTCCTCGTCGTCGATGAAAAGCAGCTTCGGTGCCATGATGGTCGCTCCCGTTGCGCCGCGCTCACCGCGCCGGCAGCTTGATGACGAATTCCGTGCCCACGCCGATCTTGCTGTGGACGTCGATCTGGCCGCCGTGCCGCTGGACGGCCCCGTAGACCATGGGCAGGCCCAGCCCGGTCCCCTGGCCCCGGTCCTTGGTCGTGAAGAAAGGCTCGAAGATCTTGTTGAGGTTCTCCTCGCTGATGCCGACGCCGGTGTCGGCGATCCTGATGACGGCCATCCCGGACTCCGGCTCGACCTCGGTCGTGATGGTCAGCGTCCCGCCCTGGGGCATGGCGTCGGCCGCGTTGACGGCCAGGTTGTTGATGACCCCCCGGATCTCGTTGGCGTCGACGTTGACCCAGGGCAGGTCCGGGGCGAGGGATTTGACGATGCGGACGTTATGGAAGGTGACGTGCTTCTCCAGGATGCGCAGGCTGTCCTGGATCAGCGCGTTGACGTCCGCCAGGGTCCGCTCGGCCTGGCTGTCGCGGGCGAAGTCGAGGAGGCCGCGGACGATGCCCCGGCAGCGCAGGGTCTCGTCGCGGATGACGCGGAGGTCCTCCTCGTAGGGCGTGCCCTTCATGTCTTCGAGCAGCAGGCTGCTGTAGGTCAGGACGCCGGTCAGCGGGTTGTTGATCTCGTGGGCGATCCCGGAGGCCAGGCGGCCGATCGAGGCCAGCTTCTCCGACTTGAGGATGGTCCGGTCGGCCAGGTCGGTCAGCTGGCGGTCGCGCTCCTCGATGGCGTCGACCATGCCGTTGTAGGCCTGGGCCAGGGCCCGGGCGTCGTCGTCGTCGTGGGCGTCGGTCTCGATGCGGTGGTAGAAGCCCAGGGCCATCTCGGTCGAAGCGTCGATGATCCGCTTGACCGGCTTGGTGTAGAGGTTGATCAGGTAGCCGGCCAGGGCCAGGGCCAGGACGGTCGAGACGGCGATGACCAAGAGGTAGGAGAGGGTCGTGTTGCGGACGACGACGTCGAACTTCTTCTTCAGGACGCCGACGTAGAGCATGCCCAGGATCTTGTGGTCGAAGTCGTAGAGGGGCGTGTAGCCGGAGATGTACCAGTCGTCGACGACGAAGGCCTTGCCGACCCAGGTCTCGCCGCGCTCGAAGACCTTGCGGTAGACCTCCTCGGACACCTGGGTCCCGATGGCCCGCCGGCCCGAGGCGTCGAGGACGTTCGTGGCGACGCGGACGTCGCCGAGGAAGACGGTCGTCGTTCCGGCATCCTTGCCTTCGATCTTCTCGTCCTTGAAGACCAGCCGCTTGAAGCGGTCGACGAACTCGGCGTTGTTGTTGAGCAGGACGGCGGCGTAGAGGATACCCGCGAGGCGGCCCCGGTCGAGGATGGGCGCGGCGATCTTGATGACCAGGGCCCGGTCCTCGAGGAGCGAGGCGCGCGGCCGGGCGCGCGAGGTTGGCACGATCTCGATGAGCGTCCGGTCGGCCAGGTCCTCGCCCTCGCGGGCGATGTCCTCGCGGTCGAGAAGGCCGCTGCCGGCGATGGGCGTGTGCGTGCGCAGGACCTCCTGGATGGTCCGGTAGCCCATCATGCTGTCGCCGAAGGCGTCGAGGTTGTTGGCCCGGACGAGCATCGTGCCGTCGGCGTTGACGATGTCCACGATGTCGAAGCCGAAGTCCCGCTTGATCTGGTTGAGCTTGTCGAAGAGCGCGGGCCGGTCCTTGGCGACCGCGGCCCGGACGATCTCCGGCGTCCCGGCCAGGTGCTGGACGATCCTCGACCGGTTGTCGACCTCCTCCCCGTAGAGCTCGCTCGTCGAAGCCAGGTTGGTCCGGACCGTGGCGTAGGCGTCCTTCACGAGGTTCCGGTTGAGGGCGTTGAGGCCGATGAGGATCGAGAGGATGCCGGCCAGGAAGACGATGCCGAGCAGGCTCACGACGAGCTTGAAGCGGATGCTCGACCGGCGGACGGACTTGATCATCGAAGGGCGCGGCCGATCTTGGCCAGCAGCTCGTCCAGGTCGACGGGCTTGGTCAGGAAATCGTTCGTCCCGGGCAGGAACGAATCGGCCTGGTCCATCGAGAAGCGCGAGTTGGTGACCTGGTCGATGGCCGTCAGGATGATGATCGGGATGTCCCGGAAGTCCTTGTACTTGGACGTTTCCCGGCGGCTGCGGATGACGTCGGCGGCCTCGAAGCCGGCCGTGTCCGTCTCCATCATGACGTCCAGGATGACCAGGTCGGGCCGCTCGGCCCGCAGGGCCTTGAGCCCGTCCGCGCCGCTATGGGCGGCGGCGACATCGTAGCCGTGGGCCCGCAGGACCTGGGCCAGGCTGGCCACCAGGTCCCGGTCGTCGTCGACAATGAGGATCTTTTGGCTCATGGGTTCAGGACCTTGTAGATGACGTTCCGTTCTTCCCAGGCCTTGTTCCGCTCGTACATGTCGATGGGGAACTCGACCTGCTTCAGCTCCACCGGCGCGGCCTTCTGGTCGACCAGGCCGAGGGCCAGGGCGACGCCGAAGATGATGGCTTCCGGCCGCGGCGGGCAGCCGGGGACGTAATAATCGACCGGGACGGCCGTGGCCCCGCCGCCGGTGACGTTGTAGGTGTCGAACCAGCAGCCGCCGCCCACGGCGCAGGAGCCGATGCCGAAGACGAGCTTGGGCCCGGGCATGGCCGCGTAGGCCTTCTTGACCAGCGGCAGGGTCGGCCGGGTGACGGCGCCCGAGAGCAGCATGACGTCGGCGTGGCGGGGCGAGCCGACCAGCTTGATGCCGAAGCGCTCGACGTCGTAGAAGGGCGTCAGGATGTTCAGGATCTCGATGTCGCAGCCGTTGCAGGCGCCGCTGTTGCAGTGGTAGACCCAGAGCGAGCGCGGGAAGCACCTCTTGGCGATCTTGGCCAGCATGTCAGTCTCCTGTCGACGTCGGGCGCGCGTAGCGCTCGGTCTTGTCGAGCTCCCGCGGCTGGAAGGTGTCGGTGGCCCGGCGCAGGACGGTCCGGGCCTCCAGGCTGTCGTAGCGGTACCCGGTCAGGCCGAGCTTGTCGATGGCGTTGGTCGTCTCCATGTCGTAGCAGCGGCCGCAGCGCTGGCAGGTCAGCATGAACAGCTCCAGGTTCTCGGTGATGTCGTTGCGATCGCCGGTGGCCAGCTCGAAGCGCGGCGTCATGGCGATGGCCTTCTCCGGGCAGACGTCGGCGCAGCGGCCGCAATAGGTGCAGCGCGAGCCGTCGTAGAGGAGGACGCGGATCTCCTGGCACAGGTCCCGGACCAGGATGGTCCGGGCCGGGCAGTGGTTGGCGCAGCCGCCGCAGCCGACGCACTTGGTGTGGTCCCAGTGCGGCGCGCCGCGGAAGTTCTCCGGGGCCGGCCGGGGCTCGAAGGGGTACTTCAGGGTGACGACCCCCGGCTTGGCCACCAACAGGATCTGCTTGATCTTGCTCACGAGCCACATGACGTCTCTCCCCCGGTCCTTCAGATCCCCGCCACCGCCAGCCCGACCGCGCCGAGCGCGATCAGGATGAGGACGGCGTAGATCTTGACCGCCTGGTCGATCCGCAGCCGCGGATTGGTCGCCCCCACCACGGCGATGAGGACGAAGACGACGGCGGCGCCCAAAAGCTGGGTCAGGATGTCGCCGGCGTAGCTCCCCGTCCGCAGGAAGGGCAGGAAGACGGCCACGAAGAGCCAGGCGTAGAACATCTGCTTGATCATCATGGTGTAGCGGAACAGGGCGTAATCCGGTCCGCTGTATTCGATGAACGGCCCCTCCAGGACCTCGATCTCGGCCTCGGCGATGTCGAACGGCTGCTTGGCCACGAAGGCCTGCAGGGCCAGGAGGTAGGCCAGGAGCATGACCGCCGTGGCCAGGCCGTAGCCCGGCCCGGAGGCGCCGTAGACGGCCGGTCCCAGCCCGAGGCTGCGGGCCCGGACCGCGCCCAGGATCAGGGTCATGGCCAGGACCGGCTCGACCATGACCATGGTCACCATCTCCCGGCTGGCCCCGATGGCGGCGAAGGTGTTGCGGCTGGCCAGGGCGCCGAGCAGGATCGCGACGCCGCCCAGGGTCAGCAGGTAGATGACCGTGACGGCGTCGACCCGGGCCCCCAGGGCGTTGACCCGGCCCCCGAAGGGGATGAGGGCGACGACGGCCAGGACCGAGGCGAAGGCGGCCGGCGGGGCCAGGCGGAAGGCCCAGTTGCGGGCCGAATCGATGCGGTCCTTGCCGAGGAGCTTGAGCAGGTCGTAATAGGGCTGGACGACCGGAGGGCCCTGGCGCGTCTGGACCCGGGCCGTGACCTTGCGCATGAGCCCGTCGTAGAGCGGGGCCAGCAGGAGGAAGGCGAGGACGTTGACGAAGATGGCGGCGATGCCCATGGTCAGCCCCTCCCGCCCGCGGCCCGGCGCGACAGGGCCTCGAGCGCGGCCCGGTCGACGGTCCGGCGGCGGCCCGAGGCGGCGTCGATGACCGCGACCCGGTCCGTGCACGAGAAGCACGGGTCGATCTGGCCCAGGATGATAGGAAAATCGGCGAACTGGTTGTTGAGCAGCATGGCCGGCACGGCCTGCAGGTTGGCGTAGGTGGGGGCCCGCACCCGCCAGCGCTCGGGCCGGTTCTCCTCGCCGGTGATGACGTAGTGGACCGACTCGCCGCGGGGCGCCTCGACCATGGACAGGCCGTGGCGGAGCGGCGGCAGGGCCTCGGGCGCCTCCATCAGCAGCGGGCCGGGAGGCATCTGGGCCAAAGCCTGGCGCAGGATCTTGATGGACTCGAAGATCTCCAGGACGCGGACGACCAGCGTGCCCCAGACGTCGCCCGAATCGGCGACCGGGACGTCGAAAGCCATTTCGTCGTAGGCCGCGTAGGGGTGGTCCCGGCGGACGTCGAGGTCCAGGCCTCGGGCCCGGGCCACGGGCCCGACCAGGCTCCAGCGGGCCGTCTCTTCTTTAGAAAGGAAGCCGACGCCCTTGGTGCGGCGGTGGATGGCGCCGTCGCCGATGATGGCCTTCTTGAGCTCGAGGGTCTCCCGTTCAAGGTCCGTCAGGACGCCCTCGATGTCGGCCCGGATCTCCGGGGTGATGTCGCGGCGGACGCCGCCGATGACGATCATGCCGTAGGTCTTGCGGTTGCCGGTGACGCGCTCGGCCAGCCACATGACCTTCTCCCGGACGCGCCAGGCCTGCATGAAGACCGTGTCGAAGCCGATGAGGTGCCCGGCGATGCCCAGCCAGAGCAGATGCGAATGGAGGCGCTCGATCTCCAGCATGACGGTCCGGATGTACGCGGCCCGCCGGGAGACCGGCAGGCCGGCGGCGGCCTCGACGGCCTGGGCGTAGCAGCAGGCGTGGACCGAGCCGCAGATGCCGCAGATGCGCTCGGCCACGAACGGCACCTCGTTGTAGCTGACCTGGGTTTGGCAGAGCTTCTCGATGCCCCGGTGGGTCATGAAGCCGCGGTAGTCGCAGCCCTTGATGGTCTCGCCGTCGACGTAGACGGCGAAGTGCTCGGGCTCGTGGAGGCTGACGTGGAACGGCCCGACGGGCACGATGGTCGTCCCCGGCGGGGCCTCGTCGAGCCGGTAGGCGACATCCTCGGCCGCCGGCGGCTCCAGGTTGTACGGCACCTCCTTGCGGAGGGGGTAGATCCCGGCCGGCCAGTCGTCGGCCAGGATCAGCCGCTTGGGTTTGGGGTGGCCGGTGAAGGTCATTCCCAGCAGGTCCTGGTACTCGCGCTCGGTCCAGCCGGCGCTGGGGATGTCGGGCGTGACGGATTCGAAGGCCGGGTCGCCGGCCGGGGCCTCGGTCCGCAGGATGACGGCGGCGTGGTCGCCGTCGAAGGCGAAGGTGTGGGCCAGGCCGAGCGTGCCCTTGCGGGCGATCTCGTCCCAGCCGACGCCGACCATGTACCGTCCGCCCAGGTCGATCAGGGCCCGGGCCGCCGGCCGCAGGGCCCGGCGGTCGACGTCGACGAACAGGCGCCCCGGCGCGGGCGTTTCCACGGCCCGGAGGCCGGGGCCGAGGCGGCCCTTGAGCTCGGTCTCGATCCTGGCGATGGCGTCCATGCGAATCTCCCTACTTGCCGCTCTTGCCGCCGGCGAACTTGAACAGGGCCCGCAGGCCCGCGAACATGCCCCGGTCGGTGTAGCGGTTGGCGTTGCTCAGGTCCTGGTAGCCGCAGAGCCACGTCGGGGCCTCGACCGTCCCGGACCCGCCGGCCCGGCGCAGCAGGGCCGCGAGGCCCAGGCCCAGCCCGACCAGGAGCACGACGGCCAGAGGCGCGGCGGCCGCGGCGGCGAACGAGCCGCCGAGGGCGGGCAGCCGGAGGCCCAAGGTCCCGGACGGCACGGGCCCGGCCGCCAGGGCGCCGGCGAGCAGGAAGCCCTCGGAGCGCTCCAGCGCGGCCCGGACGAGCCCGACCGAAAGGGCCGGGAAGAGCCCCTGGACGAGGCAGATCGCCGCCAGCCCCAGCAGGGGGACGAGCATCGAGGCCGGGACCTCCCGGACGGACCGGCCGACGTTCCACTCCGACCCGACGGAGGTGAAGGCCATGCCGAAGAACTTGACGTAGCAGGCCAGCGTGACGGCGCTGGTGAACAAGGCCACGATCCCGAACGCGACCAGGATAAAGCCGCCGTCGCCGGCCAGCACGGAGCTGGCGATGATCAGCCATTTGCTGCCGAAGCCGCTCGTCGCCGGCATGCCGGCGATGGCCAGGGAGCCGAGGCCGGCGACCGCGGCGGTCACGGGCATGAGGCCGATGAGGCCGCCGAGCCTGTTGAGGTCCTTGGTCCCGGTGGCGAAGAGGATGTTGCCGCCGGTGAGGAACAAGAGGCCCTTGAAGATGGCGTGGTTGAGGGCGTGGAAGAGGGCCCCGACGACGGCGGCCACGGCCAGGACGCCCATGGCCGGACCGGTCGGCAGGGACAGGGCCAGGGCCGCCCCGATGGCCAGGACGATATAGCCGATCTGGCCGATCGAGCTGTAGGCGAGCAGGCGCTTGGCGTCGCTCTGCTTCATGGCCTGGATCGTCCCGATGAGCAGGGTGGCCGCGCCGACGGCGGCGACGACGAGACCCCAGGTCCGGGCGTCGAAGGCCGCGTTCCCGGCCGGGACCAGGAACAGGAAAGCCCGGATGAGCCCGTAGACGCCGGTTTTGCTCATGGCCGAGCTCAAGAGGGCGCTGACCGGCGAGGGGGCGGCGGAATAGGCCCCGGGCAGCCACAGCTGGCCCAGGGGAAAGACGCCGGCCTTGAGGCCGAAGCCGGCCAGCATGAGGCCGAAGAACAGGGTCAGCGAGGCGCCGCCGGCCGGCCCGAGCTTGGCGGCCAGCTCCGGCAGGGCGTCGCCGAAACGGTAGCCGGCGACGGCGAACGGCGCCAGGACGACGGCGAGCCAGGCCAGCTCCATGAAGATCAGGAAGGTCCGGGCCGCCCGGACGGTCTCTTTCGCCTCGCGCTCGAAGCGAACGAGGAAAAAGGCCGGCAGGGTCATCATCTGCCAGGCCAGCGTAAAGCCGACGGCGAAGTCGTCCACGATCAGGACGGCGGCCATCCCCAGCAGGAAGAGCGGGAAGGCGGCGTAGTAGCCGCGCGGGTCCCGCCCCGGGAACCGCTCCAGATAGCGGACCGAATAGAGCGCGCCGGCCAGCCCCATCACGGCGACGATGGCCAGGAAGAGGCCGGCCAGCCCGTCGACGAGGAGGCGGAGGGACACCGGGCCCAGGACGAGCGTCCGGGCGGCATGCCCGCCGTGGCCGAACACGGCCTCCGAAGAGACCGTGAGGAGCAGGGCGGCGGCCGCCCCGACGAAGACCAGGTTGACGACGCCGGCCCGGCCCCGCCGGCGGCCCGCCAGGGGCGCCGCGAGGGCCGCCGCGGCCAGCAGGCCGAGGCCGAGGAAGAGTCGGGCGAAGAGGTCAGCGGTCATGACGGTCCTCCAGGCGGTCTGGGGAGCAGGCCCCGATGAGGAAGTCGCGGAGGGTCGCGGCGGCCCGCCCGACCTCGGCCGTCAGGCCTTCCCCGAAGTCGAGATCGGCCGGGACGACCCCCAGGAGGAAGGCGCGCTTGCCGGCGGCTTCGAGGAACTTGCCGCTCAAGGCCAGGGCCATCTTGTGGGTCGAATAGCCGCCGGCCTCGGCAAAATCGGCCAGGGGCCCGAAGACGACCGTCCCGGGCTCGCCGGCCGCGGCCGCGGCGTCGACGAAGACGACGTTGCCGGCCTCGCCGCGGGCGATGGACGGGACGAAGTTCTCGGGCACGTCCTGGGCGTCGACCAGGGTCAGCGTCGTGCCGGCGGCGGATTCGGCCAGGGCCCCGACGATCCAGGGCCCGACGCCGTCGTCGCGCCGCAGCGGGTTGCCGACGCCGACGAGGCAGGTCGGCTCCCGGAGCAGCGCGGCCAGGCGGTCCAGGCCGTCGCTCATATCTGCTCTCCCAGCGTCTTGATCTGCTTGTAGGTGTAGACCGGGCCGTCCGTGCAGACCAGGGTCCGGCCGATGGCGCAGTGCTGGCACTTGCCGATGCCGCACTTCATGTGCCGCTCCAGCGTCGACAGGATGGCCTCGTCCTTGATGCCGGCCGCGAGCAGCTCCTTGATGACCGAGTTGAACATGAGCGGCGGGCCGCAGACGAAGGCCGCGGTGTTCTCGACCGGGACCTTGGCCGGCCCGACCAGGGTGTGGACGAAGCCGACCGGGCCGGTCCAGCCCGGCTCGGGCCGGTCGATGGTGAAGTAGGTCTCGAAGCCCTCCGTCGCCTTCCATTTCTCGATCATGTCCTTGTACATCAGCTCCCGGGACGACTTGGAGCCGTAGATGAGGATGATGCGGCCGAAGTCCCGCCGGTGCTGGAGGACGTGGACGATCGAGGAGCGCAGCGGGATGAGGCCGATGCCGCCGGCGACGTAGACGACGTTCTTGCCCTTGATGGCCTCGAAGGGGAAGCCGTTGCCGAAGGGGCCGCGGACCCCGATCTTGTCCCCGGCCCCGAGCTCGTGCAGGGCCCGGGTGACCTGGCCGACCCGGCGGACCGAGATGTGGGGCCGGTCGTCCTCCGGGCTGAAGGGCAGGGACACGGCGAACTCGCCGGCCCCGAAGACCGTGCACATGATGAACTGGCCGGACTTGACGCGGAAGGACCGGCCGATGGCCGGGTCCTCGAAGGAGAAATAGAACGTCCGGACGTCCTCGATCTCGTCGCGGACCTCGTCGATGACGGCGATCTCGGGGACGGTGACGAGGGCCCCGGTGCGCGCGTGGCTCATTTCGCACCTGCCTTGGTGATCTCGCGGCGGATGTAGGTGACGACGTTGGCGATGCCGATGTCGCCCGGGCAGACCCGGTTGCAGCGGCCGCAGCCGACGCAGCCGGGCCGGAGGTATTTCTTGGACTGGGAGTAGGACAGCTTGCAGAAGAAGCGCTTGTTGCGGCGGTCCTCGACGGGCCGGCGGGGATTGTGCTCGCCGGCCATGCGGGTGTAGCCCTCGTAGGAGCAGGAGTCCCAGGAGCGGACCCGGTCGGCCCGCCCCTCGCCGGCGGCCAGGTCCTCGATATTGAAGCAGGAGCAGGTCGGGCAGACGAACGAGCAGGCCCCGCACTCGAAGCACTGGTCGCCGATGTACTCCCAGACCTCGTTGGGGATGAAGCCGGTGGTGACGCGGTTCATGACCCGGGAGATCCAGGCCTTGTTCTCCGTGGCCTCGGCGTCGAAGCGGGCGATCGAGGCCTCGATCGTCCGGGCCTTGAGGGCCGCGGCGTCGGGGCCGGCTTCGCGCAGCCCCAGCCGGCGGGCCAGGGCCAGGCCTTTCTCGCTCCCGGCCTCGAACAGGTAGTCGTCGCCGACCAGGGTCAGGGCCGCGTCGTAGCCTTCCCGGGCCGCCGGACCGCTGTCGGTGCAGACGCAGAAGCACTGGGGGAAGGGGCGGAGGCAGTTGTTGACGAGGAGGAACGTCTTGCGGCGGTGGTCGCGATAGACCTCGTCGACATACTCCTGGCCCAGGTAGAAGCGGTCCAGACAGATGAGGCCGTTGAGGTCGCAGGCCCGCAGGCCGACCAGGGCCTTGGGCCGGACCAGGTCGTCGCGCTCGACGGCGGCCGTCTTGGCCGCCCGGTCGTAGCGGGTGGACATGATCCGCTCGGCCTGCGGGAAGACGACGGCCTTGGGCGGATTGTAAGGGATGGCGGCCTCGAGGCGGATGGCGGCCGGGTCTTCGGCCCGGCCGAAGATGGGCTCCCGGGACTCGCCCTGGAGCACCGGACCGTAGAGGTCGTGGTCCTCGGCGAGCGCGGCCACGAGGGCCCCGGCCTGGCTCTTGGGCAGGATGAACATGGTCACACCTTTTCGATCCGCACGGGGATCGCCGAATCCTGGTCCTCGTCGATCGAGGTCCCGGCGGCGTTGAGGAAGCCGGGCACCATGTCCTCGATGAAGTACGGGACGAAGGCCGTGCCCGGCTTGACGTCGGCGGAGACGCGGACGGCCACCCGCATGGCGCCGCCGGCCGCGACGACCCGGACGCGGGCCCGGTCGCGCAGACCGAGGGCCTTGGCGTCGGAGGCGGCCAGCTCGACGAAGCCCTCCGGGTAGAGCAGCAGCAGGGCGTTGTATTCCCGCTTGGGGATGCGGGTCTTCTTCATGATGTTGTTGCGGTGCCAGAAATAGTTGGCCTTGCCGGCCATCAGCAGGAAGGGGAAGTCCTTGGAGACGGCCGGGACGCCCAGGTCGGGCCGGGCCGGGACGAACCGCAGCCGCCGCGGGGAGGCGGCCGCGTCGAAGCGGACCGAGCCCTCCGGATGGGCGGCATCGACCGGCCACTGCAGGCCGAAGCCCCGCTCGAGGCCGGCGTAGGTCGCGCCGGCGTAAGCGGGGACGGCGGAGGCGATCTCGCCGAAGACGTCCTCGGCCGAAGCGGCCGGCCAGGCGGCGCCGCACCGGGCGGCGATGTCGCCGTAGACGCGCCAGGCCGGCCGGACGCCCGCGGGCGGCTCGACCCTCTTCCGGTTCAGCTGGATGCGCCGCTCGGTGTTGGTGTAGGTGCCGTCGGTCTCGGCGAAGGTCGCGGCCGGGATGATGACGTGGGCGAACTCGGTGAAGGGGTTCTCGTAGGCCCCGACATAGACCAGGCACTCGAGCGCCGCGAGCTTGGCGGCATGGCGGACGATCTCCTCGTCGCGGTCGGCGACGAGCAGGGCCTTGAGGCGGGTCGGCTCGTCCGCCAGGAGCTCGCGGGGGGTGCGGCCGGCGGCCGGCCCCTCGGCCCGCCGGTAACCCGGCAGGAACCGGGGCGAGGCCCCGACGTCATAGCTGCCGACGATGTTGCAGATCCCCGTGACGGGATTGACGCCGCAGCCCTCCCGGCCGACCTTGCCGGCGGCCAGAAAGAGGTCGAAGAGCAGGGCCGTCGAGGCCCGGTCCAGGCCGGCCAGCCCGGTCGTGAAGAAGGCCATGGCGCTCGGGACCTCGGCCAGCCGGCGGGCCAGGCCCTCGAGGTCGGCCGAAGACAAACCACAGGCGGCCGTCAGGGCCGGGAGGTCCAGGCCGGCAAGGTCGCGGGCGAAATCGCCGAAGCCCTCGGCCCGGGCCTCGAGGAAGGCCGCGTCGTGCCAGCCGCGTTCGACCAGGACCTTGGCCAGGGCGGCCAGGGCGTGCCGCATGCTCCCCGGCTTGGTCCAGAGGTGCCGGCCCGAGAGCTTGGCCATTTGGGTCGAGCGGCTGCTCAAGGTCACCAGCTCGGCCCCGGCCCGGGCGGCCCGGTGGATCTCGCTGCCGACGATGGGATTCAGCTTGGCGATATCGCCGCCGACGACCAGGATGAGCCGAGCCTGGCGGATCTCGGTCAGGGCCCCGAGCATGGCCGGGAAGCCGGCCCCGTCGAGGAGGACGTCCGCGGCGTCGCCATGGCCCTGGTCCGAGGTCAGGCTGATGTGCGGCGTCCGCAGGACCGTCCGGGCCAGCTTGGCCAGGTTGAAGTTGTCCTCGTTCGAGGCCCGGGGCGAGGCCAGGCAGGCCGCCGCGTCGCCGGCGTGGCGGGCCAGTCCCTCGGCCGCGGCGGCGACGGCTTCCTCGTAGGAAACGGGCTCGAGCCGGCCGTCGCGCCGGACGAGCGGGGTCGTGATGCGTTCCCGGGTGGCCAGGAGCTCGTGGATGTGCCAACCGCGGACGCACAGGCGGCCCCGGCTGACCGGGTGGTCCGGCTGGGCGAACACGCCGCGGACCACGCCGCCGTCGGCCGTCAGCAGATGGCCGCAGCCGGTGCCGCAGAAGTTGCAAACCCCTTTTCGTGTGCTCATGCCTTTCGCTCCTCAAGACACGATGGCCCGGATCCTCCCGCCGGCGGGCCGCGCCGGACAGATGCTCCGGCGGACGAGGCACCTCACCCGGGGCGGGATCGGTGGCTTTGACTGAGGACGTACGCTCGTCAGCCGTGCAGGGAAAATTTATATATTATGATAACAAATCCGGAGGCCCTTGTAAAGGGCCCCGGAGCCGCATCTGGAGGACATACATGATATTGAATAGATTTGAGATGCCGCCGACGAAACGCTCTTTGACCAGGCCCTTGGGGAGATCGTCGATGCCCCTTTTGAGGCCCGCCAGGGCGGCCTGGAGCGAGGCCTGGTCGGCCTGAAGGACGGAGGGCTCGGCAACGGCCCGCAGGGCCTCCAACTCGGGCCCGACCCGGGCGACATCGTTGAGCATGGCCCGGTAGGCCCCGCGCCGCCCCGGGTCGACGGCCAAGACGGCCTTCTCGATCAAAGCCACGCGAACCAAGGCATAACCGAGGAGGACTTCGGCGGCGTTGCGGTCCTGGGCCCGGTCCGGAAAGCGCTCGAAGTAGGCCTCGCCGAGCGCGATCATGTCGTCGTTCGTGAACGGAAAATCGCCGGCCAGGGCCAGGACGGCGCGCCGGAAGGATCCCAGGTCCGGCTCGCGGCGGAAGATCTCGGCCAGCGAAACGATCATGGGCTTGTCGGAAGCTTCGGGCCAGGCGGCGGCGAAAGGCGCGGCGCTACTTGGCCTTGGCGTAACGGCCGATGACGGCCAGGAGCAGGTCGAAGTTGACCGGCTTCTGGAACACGCCGCTGAAGCCGTATTCGGACAGGCCGACGGTCGCGGCGGTGGCGTCGCCGATCGTGCTCAGAAGGAACACGGGCGTCTCGGGCCGCTCGGTCTTCATGATCTTGGTCACCTGGCCGCCCGAATCGATGTCCTCCATCATCATGTCGCAGAGGACGATGTCGGGGTTCGTCTTGCGGAAGGCGGCCAGCCCCTCCTTGCCGCTCAAGGCGTAGGAGGCGTCGAAGCCGCTGCCCTGCAGGATGGCCTGGACGGACTCGCAGATGGCCGGGTCGTCGTCGATGATCAGGACTTTCTTTTTATCGGTCATGGTGCCCTCCCGGGATGGCTAAGGAACTTGTTTTATAGCACATTCCCGGGGGGTAATCCAGCGTCCCGACGGCGGCCATATCGTCAGAGGCGAAAATCGAGGAGTCTCAGTCGGCGCCGAGGCGCCCGATGGCCTGATCGCATTCGGGCAGAAGGCGCTTCTCGAGCGCCAGGTACTCGGCGGTGACCGACTTCAAGATCTGCAAAAAGCGGAGGCGGTTGATCTGGTCGAAGGCGGCCGGATTGAGAATCGCCTGGACCCATTTTTCTTCGACCATGGCCATCCAGCGCTGGCTCTCGTACGGCTGGGCGATCAGGAGCACCAGCGCATAATCGGCCTTGGCCAGGGTCCGGGTGGTGACGGCCGTTTCCCAAGCCGTCCTGAACAGCCGCGGCGGCATCAGGCCCATCGACAGCGGCCTGTCGGGAACCTCCCGGCCCTCGCGGGCGATGACGGCCTCGAGGTCCATCAGGAGCTTCTCCTGTCTTGGGATGGCCTCCCGGACGGCTTCGCGGTTCCGCACCATCTCCAGGCGGATATTCCGCAGGGCCTCGCGAGCCAGCGCGCGCTCATGCCGGCCCGAGATCCAGGACTCCAGGCCCAGGGCGAGGAGGATGCTGAACACGATCATCCCGATTTCCAGGCAGACCGATCCGAGCGAGTGATGGCCGAGGTTCAGATGGCGTTTTTCCACATGATGCATGGGCTTGACCTCCCGCGATTCGATGGACGGTGATTCTCTCTTTTCGCGGGTCGAGGAATCGCCCGCATCCGCCTCAGGTTGGCCCCTTTCCATCGCGGCTTATGATATGCCAGGCCGAGGATGAGGGTCAAGACAGAGAACCGCGGCGGTTATCCAGCGGGCGGGAAGGTCGACCGGGCTCAGATGCCCTCGATGGTGATGCAGGTCTTGTCGTTCGCCTCGTCGCTTTCCTTGATCTTCTTCTTCCGGTCGTTGGTGCCGCGGATCTCGAAGAAGCCCAGCCCCAGCTTGATGTTGAACGAATCGATGGACTCGTCGTTCGCCTCCAGCGCCCGGATCGTCCTCTTCATGACCCGGAAGTCGCGTCCGACCGCGGGGTCCTCGGAGGAGAAGTAGAAGGTCCGGACGTTCTCGATCTCGTCCCGGACCTCGTCAACGACGGCGATCGCGGGGACGGTGACGCTCGCCCCGGGGTTGGCTCCGCTCATTTCGCACCTGCCTTGGTGATCTCCCGCCGGATGTCGGTGACGACGTTGGCGATGCCGATATCGCCCGGGCGCCGGCCCCCCGTCTCAAAGGGGCGGAATTGGACCTCAGCGGCTCGGAGGGCCGGGCTCGTCGAAAAAGAAGTCGAAAAGGAAGCCGTCGACTGCCCGGCGTTTCATGTTATAATTTATCCAATGGGATTCTCGTTCCGGATGTGTCTCACGGCGATGAGGTTGGCCGAAAGAATGCCTTCCCGCGTCGGACTACAGCGACTTGTGGTCCGTCCCGAATTAGTAACTCCCGTGCGAAGGACCGGTTATCATGAAGCATTTGAGTCTCAAAGAAAAAGCCTATGGGATCATCAAGACGAAGCTGCTGAACATGGAATTCGCTCCTGGCACCCGGATTCGCGAGGACGTTCTGGCGGCTGAGATTGCCATCAGCCGCACGCCCGTCCGTGAGGCCATCAACAAGCTGATCGCCGAAGGCTTCGTCGACTACGTGCCGCGCCGAGGACTCTTCACGATCTCGATCAAACAGGCCGAAATTATTGAATTGCTGGATATCCGGGAGGCCCTGGAGGCATTAGCGATCGACCGGTGCATCGAGAAGATCACCCCTGAGAGGCTCAAGTCGCTCGAGAGCATCCTGGAGAAGATCGGTGCTGGGATGAAGGCCGGGGACTATCTGGCCTGCAACGAGCTCGACGGCCGTTTTCATCTGGAGATCGCTCGCATTTCGGGCAACAAGAGGTTGCTCGGCTTTTGCCGCGACATCGAGGATTACATGAAGATCGCCCGGGCCGTCGAAAAGCAGACCCAGACCAAGGAAAAGAACGAGCGGGCCCTGCGGGAGCATCGCCTCATCCTGAAATGCATCAAGCAAAAGGACGCGGACGGGGCCAAGAAGGCGATGCACGCGAACATCGGGAGCATGCGCGCCAACCTGGGCGTCTAAGCGTCCCCAGACACGTGGCCGGCGGGCGGACAGCGGCCCGTCAGCGCGGAGCGATCTTGATGACGACGTAAAGAACGCGGCCCCGGCCGGGGTCCATCTGATGCGCGACCCCCCGGGGGATGCTAATGAGGTCCCCCGCGCCAACGGACCATGTCTTGCCGCTGGCGATCGTCGTGCCTCGTGTCTCGTTAGCGGCCATAGCCCTCCCGTCCGTGATATCTCCGCCCAAGGCCACCTGGGCCGCGCCGCTGAGGACTAGGAAGATTTCGCCATCGAGCCCGTGCAGGTCGGCCGCGCCCTTCCGGTGCATATCCTCCTCTTCGGCCGTCGATGTGGCTAACGAATGACATGGAAAGCCCGCTGTCGCCCGCCCAGGAACGAGACGCCGCGGCCGTCGAAAACGACGTCCTGCTCAATCGCGAGCGTCAGCACAGCCCCCTTCCATTCCGGCAGGGGGAACCCTACGCTCATCTCTGCGGCGAACGCGCTATTGGCGACGAGGCGGACATCGCCCCGGCCGCCCGTATTCTCCTGCTCCTCGGGCAGCCCGATCAAAGGGCCGGGCTCGTGCAGGCAATAGCCGAGCGAGTGGGAATAGACCTTCGGATTCGGGATGCCCTCGTGACGGGCCTTGGCTAGGATGGCCGCCAGGAGATCGTTGCCGGTCCGGGCTTCGCGGAACTCGCCGCTGAAGACGTCCTGCAGCCGGTTGCCCTCGGCCAGGGCCTTCCGCATCCCTTCAGGGACCTCCGTCTCCCCCCGCCGGAGCACATAGGCCAACTCCTGGTGATCGGTGAAATAGCGGAGGTAAACCAGGCCGACGTCGCAGTGTATTACATCGCCCCGGCGGATCACTCTATCTCCTCGTCCGTATCGTTCCCGGTCTTCGGGGCTTCGCAGGACATTAAACGAGGGGGGGAAGCCCGTTTCCAGGCCGAGGCCGAGGACCCGCTGGGCATAGTGATGGGCGAGGTCGTCGAGCGTGGTCACGCCCGGGGTGATGACCAGGCCTGAATACGTCTCGGCGATGAGCGCCCGGGAGATCTCGACGGCCTTCTCCATGAGGTCGAATTCCTCCGGCAGCAGGGTCTCGAGCCACCGAGTCGCCAGATCTTCCGCGGACGTGAGCTTCCCCCTGTCCTGAGGGGCGAGGCTGTCGATCAGCCTCTTCTTGAGTCCGGCGGACAGGCCGTCGGCCCCCCAGATGGTATCGGACTCGTTGATGCCGATCCTCTTGGGATTGCGCTCACGGACGATCCGGCCAAGACAGGCCCATTGCCCTTCGCTCTTCGTGCCGTTGGCGACGGCCCGGTAGTCCCAGGCGGTCTTGAAGAAGTCCCTCATGCCCATACGCGAGACGTTCAGGCGTTCGAGGTCCTTCCCGGGCCCTGGATCGAAGATGACGACGAGGGGGGTCCTCCGATGCCACGTGTCGTAGGGGACCATGGTCCGGAGAACCGCGTCGGAATGATCCTCGTTCTCGGGGATGACCCACATATCGAAGCCGGTCTCCCGCATGAGGCGGGGAAGAAGCCGGTCCAGTCTCTTGGCCGTGATGTCGTTGACGACGGCGATGCGGTCCTCGATCTTCATCACGGCAGGAAACCGGTCCGGCGCCGCGGCCGCGAAGGGGGCGCCTAGGAGGGCGAGCCAGCACAGTGCCTTCATTCGACTATTCCAGTTCATCATCCGAACCTCCCTGGGACGTCGCTCCTCCGGCCCGCGATGCGGCGGCGGCGATGCTGTCCCTTCTCCCTAAGAATCTCGGCCAGCCAGCTGAGGTATGAGATCGAAGTCGCCGGAGTAGGCGGCGTCGAGGACGGGGGCCATCAGGCGGTCCACATCGCCCCGGGCGGCGTCCATGGGGATGGGCATATTCTGGAGCTTCATCTTGAGCGCGGGATCCCTGGCCGCTTCGAGCATGCGCTCGACATCGGATAGGTCGGCCCCCGCTTCTTTGAGGGTCGTGGGGAAATCCAGGGTCTTGAGGAACTCCACCAGGGCCTTGGCTACGGCCAGGGCCAGGGGCCGTGCGCCCTTCTCCCCCGGGATGCAATCAAGAAGACCTTCGCCCTCGAGCACATTCGCCATGAACCGCAGCTGGTCCTGGATCACGGGGGCGAAGAGAACCGTATAGTACGGCAGAAGGAGCGCGCACGCACGGCCATGGCTCAGAACGTGGACCAGCGAAAAGCTGCCCAGATGCGGCCCGCTCGTGCCGCCGATCATGATGGCATAGGCCCCGAGATCGGTGCCGAGCCCCAGCGACGCCCGGCCATCCACGTCGGAAGGGTCCTTAGCTATGAGACGGAGCCCGGAGGCAAGCAGCCGCAGGCCGGGCTCGGCGATGGTCCTAACCTTGGCGGCGAGGTCCGGTCTGCGCACCCCCATGAAGACCTCCCAGATATGGGCAAAACCATCGAGGCCGCCGTCGATGCTAAGGGCCCGCGGAGAGCTGAGGGTCAGGCCGAAATCGAAGACCGCGGCCCGCGGGACAATGGCCTCGTCGACGATCAGCTTCTTTTGTCGGCTCTGGAAATCCGTGATATTGGCGTATTTCGTCAAGTGGGCCCCGGAGCTCGAGGCTGTCTGGACGGCGACGAGCGGCAGCGGCGTCCGCCCGGTCGCCTGCTGGAGGCGGGATACCAGGCCCATGCCGAAATACGGCCCGATGCCGTCTGCCGAGCCGGCGGGGGAAGCCAGGATTTCGGCGACCTCGTCCCGCGTATAGGTGTTGAGGACCGCCGCGGCCTTTCCCGCGTCAATCGTGCTTCCGCCGCCGACGGCCACGATCACCTCGGCTTTCGAGCGGCACACATTCAGGGCGATCCGGTAGAGATCCTCGAGGGGCGTGTTCGGGCCCGCGCCGGCGACAACCAAGGACGAGAGACCCTGGCGGTGGAGGCTGTCAAGGACGCGCCTCTTTGGCTCCTCGATCCATTCCCGCCCGAGCTCGGTTACGATGACTACGGCCGATTTGCCGAACCGACCCGCCAAGGGCCCGACGGAATCGAGCACGCCGCTCCCGAACGCATAGGAGTCGCCCTTCCATTCCCGGAGAAGGGTCCGCGCTGTTTCTTTGTCGTCGGGGCTCTTCATCGCTTGATCTCCCAAATCGATGACGGCCTCGGCCACTTGCCTGCGCGCGTCATGATTTCCTCCGGAGCGCCCGGCCGGCCGCCGCGACGATGTCTTCGACGCCCATGCCGTAGAAATCGAGGAGTTGCTCGTAGTTCCCTGATTGGGCGAAACAATCGGCCAGGCCGACACGCTCGAGCGGGGCCGGCCGGAACGAAGCCAGGACCTCGGCCACTGCGGAGCCCAGGCCTCCGATCACGCTGTGCTCCTCCACGGTGACGAGCGCGCCCGTCTCTTCGGCGGCCTGACGGATGGCCTGCTCGTCGATGGGCTTCAGGGTCGATATCTGAAGGACCCCGCATGCGATCCCTCCCCGGGCCAGCATCTCCCTGGCTTCCAGAGCTCGAGAAGCAAGGATCCCGGTGACGATCAGCGTGACATCCCGTCCTTCTCGGAGTTTGTTGGCCCGGCCGATCGCGAAGCGATGATCGCGCCCGAAGAGCGGCGGAACTTCGTTGCGGCAGAGTCTTAAATAAACGGGCCCATGGAATGCCGCCGCGGCCCTCACGGCCAGGCCCGCTTCGGTGGCGTCCGAGGGGACGATGACGGTCATATGCGGGGTGCTCCTCATGACGGCCAGATCGAAAACCGACTGGTGGCTGGCCCCATCGAAGGAATCCGACAGGCCGCCATAAGATCCGATGATTTTGACGTTCAACCGGTTATAAGCGATCGAGGTCCGGATCTGTTCCGCGGCCCGCAGCGTCGCTAAAAAAGAAAAAGTATTGACGAAGGGAATCAGCCCCACCGAGGCCATCCCGGCCGCGGCGTCCATCATGTTGGCTTCCTGGATCCCGAAGTTAAAGAACCGACTAGGAAACTCGACTTCAAAAAAGACGGATTTGGTCGAGTGCGCGACATCGCTGTCAAGGACCACGACGTCAGGATTCTCCCCGCCCAGATCGACCAGGGCCCGTCCGTAGGCCTCACGCACCGCCGTACTCCTGGCCGTCTGTCCCGAGTTCGAGGGCTGCCTTTTCATACTCCTCGCGTCCGGGAGGGCGCCCATGCCAAAGATGGGTATTCTCCATGAACGAAACGCCTTTGCCTTTGACTGTTTCGGCGATCACCACGACAGGGCCCTCGGGATCCTCCCGGGCGCGGCGCAACGCCGCCGACAGGGCCTCCACGTCGTGTCCGTCGACCGTCAGTACCCCCCAGTTGAAGGCCCGCCATTTCGCGTCGAGAGGCTCGAGGGGCATGATGCTCTCCGTCGGCCCGTCTAGCTGGACCCTGTTGCGGTCGATGATGGCGGTCAGATTGGCCATTCCGAACTTGGCCGCGGCCATGGCCGCCTCCCAGTTCTGACCCTCATCGAGCTCGCCATCGCCGAGCAGGACATAGACATGAAATCCCCTCCCCTGCAGCCGGGCGCCAAGGGCCATACCCAGGCCGATCGACAGGCCGTGGCCGAGCGATCCGGTCGAGAAATCGACGCCGGGAACAGCATTCATACAGGGATGCCCCTGGCAGACGGCGCCAAGTTGCCTCAAGTCGTCAAGGGCCACCCGCGGCAGAACGCCCCGAAGGGATAAGGCCGCGTAGAGGGCCGGCGCGCAATGCCCCTTCGACGGGACGAACCGGTCCCGGCCGGGCCAAGAGGGGTGCTCCGGATCGAGCCGCATTTCGCGGAAGTAAAGGCAGGCCAGGATCTCGGCCGCTGAGAACGAACCGCCGAGGTGCCCGCTCTGGGCCCTGAACACCATCTCGAGGGTCTTGCGCCGGATGGACCGCGCGATCCGCTCAAGCTCGGGGCGCCCGGCCGGCCTTGCCCCCCCGATCATGGCCGCTCTCCTTCCGGACCGCGGCGGCCCGGCTCCTGCGGCAACAGGGTCCTCAGGTAGCTGGCCGCGGCCGCCGCCGCCGCGTCCGGATCTGGCTCGGGCAGGATTTCTGCGGTCACGTATCCATCGTAGCCAATGGCCTTCAACGCACCCAGAATAGCCTGAAAATTTAAATGGCCGCGGCCCGGGGCGAATCGGTTGCTGTCGGCGAAATGGATGTAAGCGATCCGGTCACTGCAGGCCGCGATGCTGTGTTCGATCGATGGTTCTTCGATGTTCATGTGAAAGAGGTCGGGCATGACCATGACGTTCGGCCGGCCGAGCCGTTCGATCATCTCGACCGCTTCGTCCAGCCGGTTGATGAAGTTCAGTTCATAGCGGTTGACCGGCTCCAGGGCGATGACGACGCTGCATCGCGCGGCGAAATCCGCGACTTCGGCCATGGACCCCAGGAACCGCTCCTCTGAGAGACGCCGGGTCTGGCCCGGCTCGAGGGGCCCCCGGACGCGGCCGATGTTGACCATGGCCCGGAATCTCGCCGCCGTCTCGACAAGGCTATTGATCCGGGCCACGGCCCGGCGACGGACGTCCCGGTCGGGGCTGGTGAAACACAGCCCTCCCTCGGCGAAGACTTGTCCGGACGAGATCATGGGGATCTCGAGGCCGCATTCGTCAAGAAGCGCCTCGATTCGCCCGGGATCGATCTGGCCGGGATGGAGCAGGGCCAGCTCGACCCCGTCGTACCCCAGGGATGAGGCCTTTCCGAGGCTGACCTCAAGATCGTCGCGAAAGACCACGAAGGCCGACGGCAGGGCTTCCTGGGGCGCAACCGCTAGTCCAAGCTTCATGATGTCCCCGATCCTCGCTTCACCAGGCCTCGACGCAAATCCCGGCCAACTCGCAGAACCTCCGAAGCTCGGCCCTTACATCGCCGGCCACGCCGTGGATATGATTGCTTCCCAGGCTGGAAAGGAATTCGCCGACCGGGGCCGTTAGTCTGGCGAACAGGTGGGGCCAGGCCGGGCACGTCTCTTCGGTCTTTTTTTCGGGAAGATATTCGAGATTCGCCTGCACGATGGTCATGTGAAAGCGTCCGGCCCGACGGAAAAGCCTAGCCAGCGTCATCGGCCCCTCGGCGCCGATAAAGCTCACGTGAGCGCCCGCACCGGCGTACTTGGGGATGACAGGCACCAGTCGGACCCGGGCAAGATTGTCCTCGGCCCGGTCCGACCGCGCGGCGTACCACGTGGCCATAGCCCCGCAGTTGCAGAGAACCATGACGCCGTTGGCCGCGTCATAGTGGCGGAGATCCGTAAAGATCACGGGCTTTCCGGTCAGGAGCTTCAGGATCTGCATGGTCACGGCCCCATCGGCATCGGCCTCGCAGGCCAGAACCATGGGCTCTTTGGGGCCATCCCAGTCGTAAGGATCGTTCGACAGGGCCGCGCTCAGACACTGTGTCACAGCGTACTCGCTCATCTCGTAGTGGCACTTCACAGCGGCGAAATCGAATTGTCTCTCCTTGATGATGTCTTTCGTCGCTATGGCATGGCGGATCTGGGTCTGCAGATGGGCAGGAGTGAGTTTTTGGCCGTCACAGCCGATCGAGCCCAGGCGGCCCCTAAGCCAGCCGAGGGCCGTTTCCACCTGCTTCTCAGGGATGAGCGACGCTCGCCGAACGATCTCCGACTGATCGCAATGGTCGACATCGAGACCGAAGACAGAATAATAGAGATCCGGATTGGCTTCGCCCGTGACCATGCCGACGCTCCGGCCGCCGATCAGGCCGAGGACCCGGCCGCGCAGTCCGTTGAGGGCGTGGGCCGCCCGCGCGAAGACCATGAGCCGTTGGACGGTCGCGGGATCATCCAGGGAACCGTAGAGCTTTTCGCAGGCCGGCCCGGCCTGCTCGAGGCCGGCGGCGGCCCCCAAGAGGCCCCCGAGGCCCGGCAGGCTCCCGAAGACCGGGCTGAAGGCAAGAAAGGGCGAAGGCGCCCACGTAGCGGCGATACGGACGAGGTTCGGGAAGGCGAACACGGGCACGTTGAAGATCGTCCCATCGGTCGCCCCGGCTGCGACGAGGCGGGCTTGTTCTCGGGCCTGGGCGGGACGCCAGATGATCTCCGAGCCGCGGACAACGCGGACCTCGCCGGTCGCCGCGAGGGTCTTCTCGAGCAAATGGGCGGTCTCGGCGATCCGGGGGGCGAGGTCCTGATGGACACGCTCCCGGCCATCGGAAAAAGACAATAAGCCTAAATCGATCATCACATCTCGCTTCCCCCCGCAGCGTCCGGCCTTTCTTGGCGAACGATGCGCGGGATCATCATAAGAATGAGGCCGAACGAAAGCGGGTGGAGCAGGCTGACGGCCATGAAAATGGGGGCGTAGCTCGCGGTGCGGCCGAGGACGTAGCCGACCAGCAGGGCGAACAGCATGGCTCCAAACGATCCGCTTGCGCCCACGAGGCCGGCCACCGATCCGACCGATTCCTTGGGGAAGAGATCGACGGGCAGGGTTTGGAGGATGACGGACCAAAACTGGTGCCCCAGGAAGGCGAGACTGATAAAGACGATGGCCCATCCCGTCGGTGAAGATACGACGAAGGCCGCAAAAGGCATCAGGGCGGCGCTCGCGCCGAGGGCGATCTTGCGGGACGCATTCATGGTCAGGCCCTTCTTGATTAGAAGGCTTGAGAACCAGCCGCCGAAGAGACTGCCCAGTCCGGCCGCCGCGTAGGGGATCCAGGCATAATAGCCAATGGCCTTGATGTCGAAGCCGCGGGCATCGTGCAAGTACTTGGGAAACCAGAAGACGTAGAAGAACCAGACTGGATCGGTCAGGAACTTGGCTAGGATGAGGCAGCGGACCTCACGGCGGGAAAAGAGCTTTAGCCAGGGGATCCGGTTCGCCGGCCCGGCCCCGGGTTTCCATCCCTCCGCCTCATGGGCAGCTCGGATATACTCCTTCTCCTCAGGCGTAATCCGGGGATGGGCCGTGGGGGGATGATAATTCAGAATCCAGAAGACAGCCCAAATCAAGCCCAGGGCGCCGCTGATGAGGAACACGCTTCGCCAGCCCAACGTCACGACGATCAGGGCAAGAAGAGGCGGCGCCGCTACCGAGCCGATAGCCGAGCCTGTGTTGAACATCCCAAAGGCGGTGGCCCTTTCTCTCGCCGGGAACCATTCGGAAACCGTCTTGGCCGAGGTCGGGAAGCTCCCCCCCTCTCCAAGCCCGAGCGAGAATCGGAAGAAGGCCAGGCCCCGGAAGCTGCCGACCAGGCCCTGGGCAGCGCAGGAAAGCGACCACCAGATCATCATCACGGCGTAGCCGAGGCGCGTTCCGAGCCAATCGGCGATCCGGCCGCCGCCGGCGTACATGATCGCATAGGCGAGGAGAAAGATGCTGCTTAGCGCGGCGAACTGGCCCTCGCTGATCCCGAACTTCTGCTGGATCTCGGAGATCACGACGGGCAAGGTCAGGCGGTCCAGGTAGTTGATGGCCGTGGCCATTGTCAGGGCCGCGGCGATGCGCCAGCGCAACCGACCGGCGGGGGGCGAGCCAGCGGCTGCCGTCGGGGATTTCACGAGAAAGGAAGTCAAGGCTGAAGGTCCTTCATGGCGTCCTGGGCTTGATAATCCGTCCGGCAAGCTTCCCCGTCCAGATCCCCCCGTCGACGGTCACGATCCCATTGACCAGGAGATAACGGACTCCTTCGGCGTATTGGTGGGGATCCGACAGCGAAGCCGGCGCGCGGAGGCCTTCCAGATCCAGAACCGCGATATCGGCTTTGAAGCCTTCCCTGAGCCAGCCCCGATCCTTCCAGTTCATGACCTGTGCCGGGAGGGAAGTCTGCGAGCGGACGGCTTGGGCCAGGGAGATCGTCTTCTTCTCCAGCGCATATACCCGGATCTTATCGATGAAGGTCGAATACGAGCGGATGTGCGGCCGGCCGATGCCGTAGAAAGGCGTCGTGCCGTCGCTCCCGGTTCCCACGTAGTCCTTTTTCATGATTGTGGCGATGTCGTCCTCGGAGATTCGCAAGGGTACGCATTGGGCACCCATCAGCTGGAGCTGGATCACGGTGTCCTCCACCGCCAGGCCTTTGAGGGCCGCAACCTCGCGAACGGATTTTCCCTCGATTCGGCGCTCGGGGCAGATGCCCACTATTAGGTTTTCGGGGCCTACGGCGTCGACGGACCGGCGGATCTCTTCACGGATCCAGCGTTCCTCTTGGGGATCTCGCAGGCGCTCCTGGAACAGGGCCCGGGCCCGCGCGTTCTCGGGGCCCTGGAAACGCCGGACGTCGACCAATCCTTGGGCGACGAGGGCCGCCAGCCGCTGGCGTGGCAGATTCTTTAGAAAGGCCCTGTGACCCGGGGATAGCGGCGTGAACGGGGTGATCTTCTCGTAAAGGCGGACAAGGTCCTCGCCCCGGAGAAGATCAAACATCCCCTCGACGTCGCCCGCCTCGAGCCAGACGCTGCGGTCCCTTCCGAGCCAGGCCGACCTCGGAACAGGACTCTGATAAGGGCTGATTGACGAGAACCTATAAGGATATTGATCGGCCGTGACCGCGAGTCCCCGCCTGCGGGCATCTTCGATCAGGCCTGTCGCGGTACCGGCCGAGCCCCAGTTCGCGCGCCCAAGGACCTTGAGATGGGAGATGTGGGTGGCCACACCAGCCCGTTCTCCGATCAGGATGGCCTCGCGGAGGGAGTCAGGGAGCCCGTTCCCCTCGTTTCGGATATGCGTATGGTAGATCCCTCCATAGGCAGCGATCTCCTTGGCCAGCTCGATGACCTCCTCGGTCTTCGCATAGATTCCGGGCACATAATACAGACCGCTCGAGAGGCCAGACGCACCCTGCTCCATGGCCTCCCTGACCAGGGTTTTCATCCTGGACATCTCGTCGGGGGTCGGGGCTCGGTTCTCGCGGCCCATGACGATCTGGCGGACGCTGGCGTGGCCCACAAGAAGGGCCATGTTGAAACCGATCCCTTCGCGGGTCAAGAGATCCATCATGTCGGCGGGCCGCTCAAACTCGGGCCAACCGCTCGAACCGCATTGCCCGGCAATGACGCTGGTCACGCCCTGAAGGAGAAAATTCAGCCCGGACCGGCCTTCGTTAAAGATGACCCCATCATCCAGCCCCTCCCGAGTGACGTGTGAATGGAGATCAATGAAACCCGGGACGACCAGCAGGCCGCGGGCATCGATCGTCCGGGCCGCCCGGCCGCCGAGAGAGCGGCCGATGCGCACGATTGTATCCCGCTTGACGGCCACATCGGCCAAGAGGGTCGGACCCAATCCGCCATCCAGGATCCGACCATTCTTGATCAGGACATCGTAATCGGCGGCGGCCGGAGCCTGTCCGGGCGCCGGGGCCCTGAGGACAAGGGCCAGGCCGAGGGCGGCCAGGAGGACCCCGATCCAGCGTTTGTTCATCATTTCATTTTGTCTTTATTCGCCCCGTCCCCGACGTCCCGCCGAGGGAAGCTGCAGCGCGAGGCCCCACCCTCGTCGAAGCCTCGCATCTTACCACAGGAGTCTCAGGAAGGACCGCCGGAGACGTCCGGCTCCTTAGACCGTGCCGCTCATCGTACCCGTCTGGATGATCTGGGCAGACGCAGCGGCGGAAATCAGGCCGAGGACGATCAGGATCGCCAGGAAGCGGACGGACCTCATGACCAACCTCCATGGAGAGGCCGGGGACTGGGTAGGGAATCCTTGAACGGAAGCTGTTTCCATCCTTCGGCCAAGCTCCAAAGCTCATATCCGTCAAAGTAAATTATTTATAATATATAATATTTTGTGAAGTCAAGCTTTTTTCCGACCCATTTTCCTCGCCGGTTGAACGATGGCTTGGCCCATGTCCGCAAGCCGGCGGGCGACGTCATCGAGCGCGCTGATCTGGACGGCCGTAGGGGCGGCGGAATTGCCCTCGAGTTCGCTCGCCCGCCGTCCCAGCCGCTGGACGAGCGCCGGCCGGTCCCCGCCAGGAGCGCGCCCGCTCGTTCGGTCATCTCGTCGAGGGCCACCCGGAGCAGGGCGATCTCTTGCAGACAGCGCGAGGCATATCCGCCGAGCTCGTAGGCCCGAACGACCGCCTTGTAGCGCGCCTCGAGGTCTACGGCTGGAAGATCGATCCTAGGGTCTTCTTCAAAGCCCCGGCTTAAATGCGCAGCCGGCGAGTTGCCGGAAGGCTTCCGCGGATGGCTCCGCGTCAGAGGCAGCGGATCCTCCCGGCCGGCGGGCCGCGCCGGACAGATGCTCCGGCGGACGAGGCGCCTCACCCGGGGCGGGATCGGTGGCTTTGACTGAGGACGTACGCTCGTCAGCCGTGCAGGGAAAAGCTTATACATTATGACAGCAAATCCGGAGGCCCTTGTAATCGGCCAGCGAAACGATCATGGGCTTGTCGGAAGCTTCGGGCCAGGCGGCGGCGAAAGGCGCGGCGCTACTTGGCCTTGGCGTAACGGCCGATGACGGCCAGGAGCAGGTCGAAGTTGACCGGCTTCTGGAACACGCCGCTGAAGCCGTATTCGGACAGGCCGACGGTCGCGGCGGTGGCGTCGCCGATCGTGCTCAGAAGGAACACGGGCGTCTCGGGCCGCTCGGTCTTCATGATCTTGGTCACCTGGCCGCCCGAATCGATGTCCTCCATCATCATGTCGCAGAGGACGATGTCGGGGTTCGTCTTGCGGAAGGCGGCCAGCCCCTCCTTGCCGCTCAAGGCGTAGGAGGCGTCGAAGCCGCTGCCCTGCAGGATGGCCTGGACGGACTCGCAGATGGCCGGGTCGTCGTCGATGATCAGGACTTTCTTTTTATCGGTCATGGTGCCCTCCGGGGATGGCTAAGGAACTTGTTTTATAGCACACCCCCGGGGGGTAATCCAGCGTCCCGTCGGCGGCCGGACCCGAAGCCCCTGAGTCTGGAACGGGAGCTCCGGGTCCGCCGCTATCCCCTCATCACCCTCACCGTTTGCGGGTAAACGACATCTCCATGCCCTTGACGTCCTTGCCGTCCGGACCGACCATGAACATCTCGAACTTGAACGCGCCGTCGCCCATGAAGGTCGTGACGTTCTTGACCTTCTGCGTGGTCTTGCCGTCCGTCATGGGGTCGGGGAACATGCCGGTCTCGGTCAACTTCATGGCGGCCTTGTCGAGCGCGCCGCTCGTCGTCACGAACGCCGTGCTCCAGCTGTCGATCCAGAAGGTCGTGTACATCTTCTTGAACAGATCGTAGCCGACGACCTCGAGACCCTGGAACTTCATTTCCCCCATCATGCCTTCGAAGCTCATCTTGGCGTAGAGCCCGCCGAAGAGGAGCGTGCCCTTCATCGTGCCCATGCTCTTCTGGGGCTGGCCCATGGGCGGATAGGACATGATCTCGACGTCCCAATCGCCCGCGTAACGCTTCAGGAGCTCGTGCTCGGGGCCGGGCAGGCCGTACTTCATCATCTGGTCCATCATCTTCTTCTCCTGGTCCTGCGTCTCCTGCCGGGCCGAAAGCGACGGCAGGACCTGGATCGCCAGAAGTCCGAGCCCGATGATGAGCGCGGTGAGCATTAAGAAGCGTGTGAATTTCATGATGCCTCCGATCAGCCCTCTCTTTGGCAAGTTTCGTGCCAGACTGGCGGCCGCCTGTTTTTCAGGGGGGGCGAGCGGTCCGTGGCGGGAACCGCGCCCGCCGGGTCGGAGTGCTTGTCCCGCCCCGCGGGACGGAATCCCGGCCCGGAGGAAAGGCCCGCCGCCGATCCGGCCGCCGGCCTCGGGCGCCGGACGCCCGGACCGGAAACGGCTGGCACGGACCTTGCAACCTGGGAGACGGAGGTGACCGTCATGCCAGTTCGCAAGGGATCCGCCGTTTGGGAAGGATCTTTCCGAGATGGCCGGGGGACCGTCAAGCTCGGGAGCGGGATGTTCGAAGGCCCCTATTCCGCCGCCTCGCGCTTCGAGAGCGCCAAGGGGACCAATCCGGAGGAGCTCATCGGGGCGGCCCACGCCGGCTGCTTTTCCATGGCCTTGGCCCTGATGCTGGGGGCCAAAGGCAAGGCCCCGAAGAGGATCGAGACCACGGCCGAGGTCCGGATCGAGCCGGTCGGTCCGGGGTTCAAGATCACCGGCATCGCCCTGCGCACCGAGGCGGAGGTCCCGGAGATATCCGAGGCCGAGTTCCAGGACATCGCCGCGGGGGCCAAAACGGGCTGCCCGGTCTCGCAGGCGCTGGCCGCGACCCCGATCACCCTCGAGGCCCGCCTGAAACGCTGACGTTCGGGTCGCCGGCCGGCGAAGGTCCGTCCCCCGCCCTCAGAGCTCCTGGTGCTCGGTGCGGCGGATGATCTCGTTCTGGAGCTCGGTCGAGCAGTCGACGAAGTAGTCGCTGTAGCCGGCCACCCGGACGATGAGGTCGCGGTGGCTTTCGGGATGGGCCTGGGCCGTGCGGAGCAGGTCGGCCGTCACGACGTTGAATTGGATGTGATGGCCCATCAGCCGGAAGTAGGACCGGACCAGGTCCTTGAGCCCCGTGATCCCGGCCTCGTCCGACAGGAGCTGCGGCGTGAACTTCTGGTTGAGCAGGGTGCCGCCGGTGCGGACGTGGTCGAGCTTGCCGAGGGACTTGATGACGGCCGTCGGGCCCTTGCGGTCGGCCCCCTGGACCGGCGACACGCCCTCCGAGACGGGCTCGCCGGCCAGCCGGCCGTCGGCCGTGGCCCCGGTCATCTTGCCGAAGTAGATGTGGCAGGTCGTCGGCAGCATGTTGACCCGGTAGGCCCCGCCGCGCGGCGTCGGCCGGCCGTCGACGGCCTCGAAGTAGGCTTCGAAGACGCGGGTCATCAGGCCGTCCGCGTAGTCGTCGTCGTTGCCGAACTTGGGCGTCCGGTCGAGGACCAGCCGGCGCACGGTCTCGTGGCCGGCGAAGTTGTCCCGGAGCGCGGCCAGGAGGCCGGCCATCGTGAACCGGCCGCGGTCGTAGACGTTCCAGCGGATGGCGCTCAGGATGTCGGTGATGGTGCCCAAGCCGACGCCCTGGAGGTAGTTCGAATTGTAGCGGGCCCCGCCGGCGTGGTAGTCCCGGCCGGCCTTGACGCAATCGTCGATGAGGACGGACAGGAAGGGCGCCGGCAGGTACTCGGCGTAGAGCTTCTCGATGACGTTGCTGCCCCGGACCTTGATGTCCACGAAGTGGCGGAGCTGCCGGCGGTAGGCTTCGAACAGCTCGTCGAAGGCGGCGAACGAAGCCGGATCGCCCGTCTCCAGCCCGATCTTTTTCCCGGTCAGCGGATCGACGCCGTTGTGCAGGGTGATCTCGAAGACCTTGGGCAGGTTGAAATAGCCCGTCAGGATGTAGGCCTCTTTGCCGAAGGCCCCGGCCTCGACGCAGCCGCTGGCCCCGCCCTCGCGGGCGTCGACGACGCTCTTGCCCTCCCGGACGAGCTCCTGGATGATGGCGTCGGTGTTGAAGATGGAGGGCTGGCCGAAGCCGGTCTTGACGATCCGGAGGGCCCGCCGCAGGAAGGCGTCCGGCCCCTTGGCGCTGATCTGGACCATCGAGCTCGGCTGGAGGATGCGCATCTCCTCGATGACGTCGAGGAGAAGGTAGCTCAACTCGTTGACGCCGTCCGAGCCGTCGGGCTTCAGGCCGCCGACGTTGATCAGGGCGAAGTCGGTGTAGGTGCCGCTCTCCTCGGCCGTGACCCCGACCTTGGGCGGGGCGGGCTGGTTGTTGAACTTGACCCAGAAGGCCTGGAGCAGCTCCCGGGCGCTCTCCCGGGTCAGGCTGCCGTCGGCCAGGCCCCTCTCGTAGAACGGCCAGAGGTGCTGGTCGAGCCGGCCCGGATTGAACGAGTCCCAGGTGTTGTACTCGGTGATGACGCCGAGATGGACGAACCAGTACATCTGGAGCGCTTCCCAGAAGTCGCGGGGCGCCTCGGCCGGGACGCGGTCGCAGACGGCGGCGATCCGCTCCAGCTCGGCCCGGCGGCCGGGGTCCGTCTCGGCCCGGGCCAGCTCGCGGGCCATGTCGGCGTGGCGGCGGCCGAAGACGATCAGGGCGTCGCAGGCGACGGCCATGGCCCGGAGCTCCTCCTGTTTGTCGTAGGCCTCCGGGTCGTTCAGGAAATCGAGCCCGGCCAGGGCGGCGGCGATGTCCTTCTTGAAGTCGTTCATGCCCTTGCGGAAGATCTTGCCGTCGCCCGCGGTGTGGCCGGGGGCCCGCTGCTCCATGAACTCGGTGAAAACCCCGGCCTCGTAGGCCGCGATCCACTCCGGCGTCATGGCCGCGAAGAGGCGCTCGCGCTGGGACCGGCCCTGCCAGAACGGGATGATCTCGCCGGCGTAAACCCGGCGCGTCTCGTCGTCGGAGGTGAAGGCCGTCTTCTTCCGGTCGTTGAGGTATTGGAGATCCTGCAGGGAATGGATGCAGACCTCGGGATAGGTCGGCGTGGCTTTGGGGGCCGGGCCCCGTTCGCCGACGATGAGCTCGCCGTCGTTGAAGACGACGGCCTTATGCTCCAGGATGTGCCGGAAGGCCGAAGCATGGGCCCGAGCGGGCGACAGGCCGCGGGACTCGGGCCGGCGATAGAACTCGGTCAGGAGAAGGGCCCGTTCGGCGCTGATCGTCGGCCGGGCCTCCAGGGTCTGGGTTCGGAGCTTGGCGATGCGGTCGTTCATGGTCATCCCCCGTGCCGGACGTCGAAGCCGGCCGCCCGGAAGGCCGCCTCGAGGGCGGCCAGGCGCTCCGCGGACGGGGCTTCGAATCGCCGGAAATGGCCGGCCCGGCCGATCCGGGCGGCCTTGTCCGCGCCGCCGGCGTGGTAGGGCAGCAGGCCCACCCGCCGGACTTTGCCGAGCGATGCGAGCAGGTCGATCGTCCGGCCGATATTGGCCTCGTCGTCGTTGACCCCCGGGACGACCGGGATGCGCACCCAGATCTCGGGCCCGGCGGCGGCCAGGCGACGAAGGTTTTCCAGAATGAGAGCGTTCGAAGCGCCGGTGAACTCCTTGTGCCGGGCCTCGTCGACCGTCTTGACGTCGTAGAGGACGAGGTCGGCCCGTCGGGCCAGGTTCTCGAAGGGGCCGGCCGGCGAGAACCCGGCCGTGTCGAGGGCCGTGTGGAGGCCGCGGGCCCGGCAGGCATCCAGGACAGCGCCGGCGAACCCGGCCTGAATGACGGGGTCGCCGCCGGACAGCGTAACGCCGCCGCCCGACTGCTCATAGAAGATGCGGTCCCTCTCGACCTCGGCCACGACCTCCCCGACGGTCATGTCCCGGCCGACGATCTGCATGGCGTCATAGAGGCAGGCCTCGGCGCAGCGGCCGCAGAGGTCGCATGTCTGGCGGTCGACCTCGACCGCTCCGGCGGCGGTCCTGGAAATGGCCCCGAGAGGGCAAGCCCGGAGACAGGAATAACAGCGGACGCAGCGCGGAGGCCAGTGCATCAGATCGGGACCGGGGTCGATGCTTTCCGGATTGTGGCACCACTGACAGCGCAGGCCGCAGCCCTTGAGGAAGACGGTCGTTCGGATGCCCGGTCCGTCGTGGATCGAGTAGCGTTTGATGTCGAAGATCCTGCCTGTCACGGCCATGTCCTCAATCAAGTTCCCTGCGCTTCAGGGGCGGGACCCCTGAATTGAGTCGTAATATATCAGATATCAGGACGCATTTCAAGCTGTTTTTTTCGAAATTCCTACCCTTTTCCCCTGGATTGGTATAAATAACGGAACATAATGACCGAACGGCCGGCCTTCCATATGCGCTTTATCTGGTCCGTGACCCTCGTCTCGGCCATGGGCGGGCTGCTTTTCGGCTACGACTGGGTCGTCATCGGCGGGGCCAAGCCCTTCTACGAAAAGTTTTTCGGCCTGACCACGCCGTCCGAGATCGGCTGGGCCATGTCCAGCGCCCTGGTCGGCTGTCTCCTCGGGGCCCTCGTATCGGGGGGGCTGAGCGACCGTTTCGGCCGCAAAAAGCTCCTCATCCTGGCCGGGCTCTTTTTCGCCGTCTCGGCCGTCTGGACCGCGCTGGCCGCGGATTTCACGATGTTCGTGGTCTTCCGCCTCGTCGGCGGCATCGGCATCGGCCTGGCCTCCAACCTCTCGCCGATGTACATCGCCGAGATCTCGCCGGCGGAGATCCGCGGCCGGCTGGTCTCGGTCAACCAGCTGACCATCGTCATCGGCATCCTGGCCGCCCAGATCGTCAACTGGCTCATCGCCCGGCCCGTCCCGGCCGGGGCGACGCCGGCCGAGATCCTGGCCTCCTGGAACGGCCAGACCGGCTGGCGCTGGATGTTCGGCGCCGAGACCCTGCCCGCGGTCCTGTTCTTCGCCCTGATGTTCCTGGTCCCGGAAAGCCCGCGCTGGCTGGTCAAGAACGGGCGGGCCGCCGAAGCGGAAAAGGTCCTGGCCCGGGTCGGCGGTCCGGGCTTCGCCGCCGGGGCCCTGGGCGAGATCCGGGCCACGCTCGCCGACGGCGAGATCGGCCGGGTCCGTTTCCGCGACCTGCTCGAGCCGGGCCTCGGCCGGCTCCTCGTCGTCGGCGTCGTCCTGGCCGTCTACCAGCAGTGGTGCGGCATCAACGTCATCTTCAATTACGCCCAGGAGATCTTCACCGCCGCCGGCTACGGCGTCAGCGACGTCCTCTTCAATATCGTCATCACCGGCGCCGTCAACCTGGTCTTCACCCTGGTCGCCATCCGCCTCGTCGACCGGGCCGGCCGGAAGCCGCTGATGGTCCTCGGCTCGGCCGGGTTGGCCGTGGTCTTCGGGCTCATCGGGGCCGGCTACGCCGTCCACAGCCGCGGCCTCCACATCCTGGTCCTGGTCCTCGTCGCCCTGGCCCTCTACGCCGTGTCCCTGGCCCCGGTGACTTGGGTGCTGCTGTCCGAGATCTTCCCCAACCGCATCCGCGGCGCGGCCATGTCGGTCTCGACCTTCGCGCTCTGGGCGGCCTGTTTCGTCCTGACCTACACCTTCCCGCTCCTCAACAAGGGCCTCGGCCCGGCGGGGACGTTCTGGATCTACGCCGGGATCAGCGTCCTGGGCTTCCTGTTCATCCGCTCGCGCGTCCGCGAGACCAAGGGCAAGACCCTGGAGCGCATCGAGCGCGAGCTGGCCGGGGGCTAGCGGGACAGGGACGGGATGATGATGGACATGCCGACGCTGCCGCTGGGGCCGGCAGTGGCGGGGGCCCCGCCGCCGGGTCCGGAGCGCCGGCCCGGGGCGCTTCGCCTCCTGTATCGGGAAGAGAAGGAAGCCTGGCGGCGGCGCTACCGGGGACACGTCAAGACCGCCGCCCGGGCCCTCGGGCTGGGTTTCGTCGCCGGGTTCGCCTATTTCATGCTCTGGCCCGCGAGGGAGAAGAAGGCCCTCGAGTTCGTGATCCAGTCGCTCAAGGACATCCCCCTCGAATCCTCGCCGCTCGTGCTGGCCCTGACCCTCTTCGTCCACAACACCCGGGCCTCGATCATCGCCGCCGGGGCGGGCGTCGTGCCTTTCCTCTTCCTGCCGATCGTCGACCCGATCGTCAACGGCGGCGTCCTGGGCCTGCTCTGTTCGATCTCGCAGCACCAGGGCCTGAACGTCCCCTGGCTCGTCCTGACCCAGATCCTGCCCCACGGCGTCTTCGAGCTGACGGCCGTCGTTTACGCTTCGGGCGTCGGCCTCTATCTTTCGGCGGGCATGACCCGCAAAACGCGGCAGGCCTGGCGGTCCCGGCGGCTCCGGCGCGGCGGCTCCGGCCCGGCAGCGGCGCCCGGGCCCGGTTCGCCCCCGGTTTCGCCGGATGAGCTCCCCGACCGGGCGGCCGGGAGCCCGGGGACCTGCGAAGCCGGGCTCCTGCGCGACGTCGTCCGCTCCTTCGCCCTGGTGGTCATCCCGTTGCTCTTCATCGCCGCCCTCATCGAAGGCCTGATCACCCCGCTGCTTCACTAAGGAGGTCCCGATGCGCTTCACGTTCGCCCACAACAACCTCAACGTCCTCGATCTCGGGAAGAGCCTGGCCTTTTATAAGGAAGCGCTGGGACTGGAGCCGGTCAAGCGTCACGAAGCCGGGGACGGCGGCTTCGTCCTGGTCTACCTGGGCGACGGGCATAGCCCCCACCGGCTCGAGCTGACCTGGCTCCGCGACCGGCGGGAGCCCTACGACCTGGGCGACAACGAGGTCCACCTGGCCTTCACCGTCGACGATTACGCCGCCGCGCTGGCTCGCCACAAGGCGATGGGCGTCGTCTGCTACGAGAACCAGGCCATGGGCATCTACTTCATCGAGGACCCGGACGGGTACTGGCTGGAGATCCTGCCCGAAAAACGCTAGGAAAAGGACCTTCTCCCGATCCCGGGAAGTCCTTCTCGTTGGCTTCGCTCGCGGATCGGGAAGCGGACTCTGGGGAGCGACCGGGCAGGATCGCAGCCGAGTGCTCGAGGCTACGATCCTGCGAGATATCGGAGAAGAGCCCTTTACCGATATTTCCCAGAAGCAGGACTCCGAGTCACTCCGTCCTGTTTCTGATGGTCGCTTCGTAGACTCCGCTCCCTGCCGGCCCCCCCCTCCAGCACGGGGATCTGCGAGGATAATCCGCTCGCCGCCTCGAGAAGGAGTCCTGGATACGGGAGAAGAACCTTTTATTTCACCGAGAACCTGTAGACCGAGGCCGTGCGATAGACTTCGCCCGGGCGGAGGGCCGTCGAGGGGAAGCTCGGCTGGTTCGGCGAGTCCGGGAAGTGCTGGGTCTCGAGGCAGAAGGCGGCGTGCTTTTGATACGCCTGGCCGCCCTTGCCGACCACCGTGCCGTCCAGGAAGTTGCCGGTGTAGAGCTGGATCCCCGGCTGGTCCGTCCAGACCTCCATGACCCGGCCGCTCCCCGGTTCTTCGACCCGGGCCGCCAGGGCCATCGTCCCGCCGCCGGACCGCAGGACGAAGTTGTGGTCGTAGCCGCCCTCGACCTGGGCGATGCGCTCGCCGATGGCGTGGGGCGCCGTGAAGTCGAACGGCGTCCCGGCCACCGGCACGATCTCGCCGGTCGGGATGAGGTTGGCCGCCGAGTCGACGGCCGTGATCCTGTCGGCTTCGAGCCGGAGGACGTGCCCCAGGATGTCGCCCCGTCCCTGGCCCTTGAGGTTCCAGTAGGCGTGGTTGGTCAGATTGAGGACCGTGGGCTTGTCCGTGGTCGCCTCGTAGCGGATCTCGAGCTCGTTGGCTTCCGTCAGCGTGTAGACGACGGTCACGGCCAGGTTGCCGGGAAAGCCCTCTTCCATGTCCTTGCTAACGTAGGTCAGCTTGAGACCCGGGCCGCGCCCGGACTCGACCGGCTCGGCCGTCCAGACGACCTTGTCGAAGCCCTTGACCCCGCCGTGCAGCGTGTTGGCGTTGTCGTTGGCGGCCAGTCGGTATTCGACGCCGTCGAGGCTGAAACGGGCCTTGGCGATGCGGTTGCCGTAGCGGCCGATGACGGCCCCGAAGTAGGGGTGGGTGCCGAGATAGCCGTCGAGGGTGTCGAAGCCGAGGTTGACGTCGGCCGGGGCGCCGGCCTTGTCGGGGACCTTGAGCGAGACCAGGATAGCCCCGTAGGTCATGATCCGGGCCTCGAGCCCGGCCTTGTTTGTCAGGGTGTAGATCTCGACGGCCCGGCCGTCTGGAAGCCGCCCGAACGGGTCTTTCCGGATAGGCATGGAGGAACCTCCTTGTTTGACGGCGTCGGCCGGCGGGACCTCGGCCGCGTTCTTGCAGGCCGGGAAGAGCCCGCCCAGGACCAGGGCCAGGGCCGTCGCCGCGAGCGGTCCGATCGGTCGCTTCATATTCGCCTCCGCGATGGGAAACTGCCTCATATGTATCCCAAGTCGGGGGCCGGATTCAAGAAGACGGGAACGTTTGACCCCCAACCGCCCGTATGGTATCTATTGGACAAAGACATGGTCGGCACGGTCCTCAAGCACTACCGCATCGAGGCCCAGCTCGGCAAGGGCGGCATGGGCATCGTCTACCGGGCCCGGGACACGCGGCTCGACCGCCTGGTCGCCCTGAAGATGATCCCGCCCGGCCTGGTCGAGAACCCGGAGCGGCGGAGCCGCCTGCTGCTCGAGGCCCGCTCGGCCGCGGCCGTCTCCCATCCGGCCATCGCCCAGGTCTACGACATCGACGAGGTCGACGGCAACCTATTCATCGCCATGGAGTACGTCGACGGCCGGACCGTCACCAGGCTCATCGCCGACGGCGAGCTGGACCTGCCGGGGGCCATCGAGATCGCCCTCCAGGTCGCCGAGGGGCTGGCCAAGGCCCACGACGCCGGCATCCTCCACCGCGACATCAAGTCCGACAACATCATGGTCACCAAGGACGGCCACGCCAAGCTGCTCGACTTCGGCCTGGCCAAGCTGGTCGAGCCCGAGCCCGACGAGCCCGTCTCGCCCGCGGGCCTGTCGCGGACCCTGACCCGCGGCCGCGTCCAGACCATTCCCGGCGCGGTCATGGGCACCTTGAGCTACATGAGCCCCGAGCAGGCCCGCGGCAAGGAGCTCGACAAGCGCAGCGACATCTTTTCGCTGGGCATCGTCCTCTACGAGATGGTCACCTCGGAGCTGCCGTTCAAGGGCGAGACGCCGCTCGACACGATGCACGCCATCGCCTACGAGGAGGCCCGGCCGGTGACGCTCGTCCGGCGCAACCTGACGCCGGAGCTGCACCGCATCGTCTTCCGCTGCCTGCGCAAGAACCCCGAAGACCGGTATCCCGACGCCCACGCCCTGGCCGCCGACCTGCGCCGCCTGAAGCACGACCTCGAGACCGGGACGGCCAGCCGCCTGCCCGTCGGCGACCGCTTCCGGAACTGGGTCGACCGCCTGAAGGTCTCCTTCCCCGGCGGCACCAAGGGCATGGTCATCCTGCTGGCCGCGGTCGCCCTGGCCGCGGTCCTCGTGGCCATCAACTTCGATTGGGGCGGCCTGCTCGGGCCCGCGTTCATCGGCCTCTTCTTCTACCGCTTCGTCCGCAACCGGAAAAAGAGGATGATCGCGGCCTTCACCAAGAAGGTGGCCAGGTTCCCGGAGGTCCGCCTGGTGACCGCCCGCGACAACCGCGTCGTCGTGGTCGTGGACCAGGCCCCGGCCAAGGTCTATATCCGCATCACCGCCCTGGTCGAGGAGCTCAACCGCAGCCTGTTCTTCGGCAAGGACGTCAAGGCCGAGATCCGGACGGACATCACCGAGGCCGAGACGACCTCCATGCTGACCCAAGTCGGCGTGCTCTACGCCCGCGAGGAGAAGGCCGCCCCTACTTCCTCATCTTCTCGACCGCGGCGATCGTCGTCCTGACACCTTCGGCCTCGGGCTCGTTCGGGGCCAGCTCCACGAACTTGCGCAGGCCCGCCAGGGCTCTGTCGAAGTCGCCCTTGTTGAGCCAGGCCAGGCCGATCCGGTGGTAGGGCTTGGGCCACTCCGGCTTGATCTGGGCGGCCATCTCGAAGTAGGCCACGGCCTCGTCGACGCGCTGGTTGGAGAAGAAGATCTCCCCGACGTTGTAGGCGGCCGCGGCGTCCTCGGGCGAGATCTCCAGGGCCCGGCGGAAGGCCGCCTGGGCGGCCTCGAGATCGCCCTTCATCAGGGCCGTCTCGCCCAGCCCCGACAGAGCCCGGAGCGAGGTCTCGCGGGCCTTGGCGGCGTCCCCGCCGTCGGCGGCGGCCTTCTCGAGCACGCCCCGGAACTCGGCCTCGGCCCGGTCGAAGTCGCCCTTCTTCATGAGGACCGTGGCGATATTGAGCCGGACGCCGTAGACGGCCGGGTAGGCCGCGGCGAACTCCTCGAAGGAGGCCAAGGCCTCGTCGAATCGCCCCTGGCCCAGCAACTCGCCGCCCCGTTCGAGGAGGGAACGCGCCTTCTCGTCGGCGCCCGAACCCGCCGCCGCGGCCACCCGTTTCATCGTCAGCTTGATGGGGGGATTCGTCTTGAGCTGACTGACCGGGAGCTCCGTGTAGGCGCCGATATAGCCGTCCTTGGCGGCGCTGATCCGCCAGGTCCCGGAGCCCAGGCCGGCCACGGCGAAGTGGCCCTTCTTGTCGGTCCGGCCCTCGAGCCTGGTCGTCCCGGACACGATCTGGGCGGTCACAGCGACGCCGGGGATGCCGGCGCCGGTCTCGTCCAAGACCTGCCCGGTGACGCGGCCGCGGCCGAGGTTCTCCTGGGCGGCCAGGGCCCCGGCCAGGGCGAGCACAGCGAGGGAGCAGGTCAGGGTGCGTTTCATTGTCGTCTCCGTTCGTCGGTTATCTGCGTTTCTTGAGGCCCTCGACCTTGTCCCGGACCGCCGGCTGCTCCGGGCTGAGCTCGAGGGACTTGGCGAAAGCCGCCAGGGCCTCGCCGGTCTTGCCCTGGGCCAGGTAACAGTCGCCGAGGAGGTTCATGAGCGAAGCATTGATCCCGTAGTGGGCCACGGCCTTGTCGACGAGCTCGGCCGCGCGGCCCGGCTGGCCGACCTTCAGCAACGCCTCGGCGGCGAGGACGGAGGTCTCGTACTTGGCCGTCCGGGCGGGGTCGGCGAAGGGCGCCAGGACGCGGGCCGCCGAGGACGCGTCGTCGAGGGCCAGGTAGACGCGGGCCAGGTTGCCCGCCGTCTCCTCCGAGGCCGGGTTCTTGGCCAGGGCCCGCTCCAGGTAGACTCGTGCTTCCGCGAACCGGCCGAGATTGAAGAGCTGCGAGCCGACGATCTCCCCGTAGCCGGGATCTCCGGCGTCCGGCAGGACGCGCGACGAGAACCAGGGCCGCGGCACGGCCTCGGCGAAGGTCAAGTCGAACTCCTCGGAGGCCGCGACGACCTCCGTCCCGCCGTTCGAGACCGAGACCCGGACTTCATAGTGGGCCGGCGGGAAGTCGGCCAGGGCCGTTTCCTCCAGGGCCACGGGCAGGTCGGGATACTCGGCCGGCTTGCGGCGCGTCTCGCGGAACGGCTGGCCGTCCTTGAGGAACGCGACGCGGACCTCGGCCGCGGCGGCCAGCTCGGGCGAGAGGTTGTTGAGCTGGAAGACCACGGCCAGGGTGTCGGACTTGGTGAAGATCCGCCCCGGCTGGGCGTAGACCTGGAAAGGCCCGATCCGGAAGGCCTTCATCCGCCGGGCGGCCGGCTCCAGCCGGAGGACGCGGTAGCCGAGGAGCGGCTGGGTCAGGGCCACGGCCGCGCCGGTCACCGGGACCCGCAGGGCCTGTTCGACCGAGGTGAACTCCTTGGAGGCCTCGTTCTTGATCAGAATGGATAGCCGGTAATCCCCGGCCACGAGCGGGAACAGGTCGTGGAAATCGAACGGCGTGAGGCTGGCCGACCTCATCTGCTCTTCGGTCAGGTTGAGGGCCACGGTCTTGTCGAACTGTTGGACGAGCCTGCCGTCGGGGGTCGTGACCCGGCCGTTGACCTTGAGGGTCGTGGAGTAGCGGTCGTCGTACTGGTTGACCGACAGCCGCCGCGGCTCGACCGCGTAGTGGACGAAGTAGAAGCCGGACGGGTCGAGGAAGACCTTGATGAGGCTGTCGCTGTCGAGGTAGTTGGCCGTGTATTCGACCTCGACGATGTCCTTGTATTCCAGGAATTTCCGGGCGTACTTGGCCTCGACGGTCCGGGCCGGCGTGGTCTCGATGCGCTGGATGAGGAGGTCCGACGACATCGACGGCCGGCCGTAGAGGCCGTCGTTCTCGCCGGGCACGAGGTTCAGCGAGACGCCCGCCAGCTCCGGCTCGATGTCCCGGAGCCTCTGGTAGGCCGCCCCGTAATCGGGGCCGCCCGTCCAGCCGGCCAGCAGCGCCTGGGGCCCGTCGCCGACGGGACTGTAGAGCCTGTACTCCCCGTGGCCGTTCTCGCGGAAGAAGACGACGTTGAACCCGGCCGGCAGGCCGATATCGGTCTTGCCCTGGTAGAACCAGATCTCGGCGTCGTAGGTCGAGGACTTGCCCTCGAACCTCTGGATGTCCCCCGGCTCGCCGAGGATGATGTAGATCCGGCCGCGATCCGTCTTCCGGCCCGGCCGCGGCGCGTCACGCCCGAGGTAGCGGTCGGCGTAGGCCAGGCGCCGCACGTGCTCGGTCTTGAACTCGTTCTCGGGCGTGTCCGGATTGGGGTCGCGCTGCTTCCAGAAGGCCTCGATGAAGAGGTCCCTTTCCCGGTCGGTCTGGAGCTTCAGGAAAACCTCCCGCTCCATGGGAGCGATGATGTACTCGACCTCCTCCGCGAGCCAGGCCCTGGCCGCCTCGGGCAGCTTCGGCTTGGCCGCTTTCTGTCCGGCGGCCGGGGCGGCCGGGACCAGGACGGCGATCAGGAGAACGGCCCCGCCCAGGGCCGCGGCGATCTTCGGGGACATGGCCTTCATCGGGCTCTCCTTCAAGCTCGGCGCTCCGCCGGCTCCCAGTGGGTCCGCAGCCGGGCCAGCTCGGCGCCCGTTCCGGCATGCAGGATCTGGTGCAGGAACGTCCGCCCCGGGCCACTGCCGGCCGCGGGTTGGGAGACGCTCAACACCGCATCGCCATAAACGGCCTCGGCCCGGTAGGAGACCTCGACCTCGGCCACCCGGTCGGCCTTCAGGACGTCCGGCGGAACGGCCTCGAGGGCCCATTGGATGTAAACCGCGTTGTTGACGTGGCGGTTCCAGTCGATGTGGCCCGACTCGACGCGGAACGGGATCTCGATGGCCCGGCCGTCCGGCACGGGCAGGGGGCCGAAGGCGTCCTCCAGGGCCCGCCGGTCGACGGCATAGGGGATGGCGATGGCCTCGTCGATCTTGACCGGCTGCTTCTTCTGGAGGTCGATGACCATCCAGGAGCTCGTCGCCGACAGGACGGCGTCTCCGGCCCCGTCGGCCACCTCGAAATCGCGGAGGGCGAAGAAGCCGTGCTTGCCCGAGGGCCAGGTCGTGACCTCGAGCCGGGCGCCCCTGGCAGGGTAGCGGCGGACGAGCACGTGGTAGCGGGACAGCACCCAGGTCATCCGGCGCTCGAAGAGGTCGAGGACGCCCACGCCCAGCGACGCGGCATGCTCGCCGGCGCTGTCCTGCAGGAAATTGAACAGGGCCGGGGCTTTGACGAAGCCGCGGGCGTCGGTCTCGTAGGAATGGACCGGGTATTCCTTATGATAGATCATGTCCATGGGCATCGGCCTTCTATTATAGCCGAATTCGGCCGGATCGCTGCCCCTGCCGCGGCCGGCCGCGCCACGCCGGCCCGCCTCAGCCCTTGGCCGGCTTCCGGTTCTTGGCCAGGAAGTAGTCGTAGGCCGCCCGGGCCATGACCCCCATCTTGTGCTTGAGCTCGTAGTGGACCTCGTGAAGGTCGTTGCCGAACAGGCAGACGATCAGGGTCCCGGCGTTCGCCGGCAGCCAGACGACGCCAGTGTCGAGCAACACCGTGTCCTCGCCGTCCCGGGCCAGGCTGCCGCCCTTGCGGGCGATCTCGGTGGACATGGGCAGGTAGCGCAGGATGAGCTCGGCCCCGGTGTGGGACTTCATCGTTTCGAGCACCCGGTCGCTGACGGCCCGGTCGACGAACTCGCCCTTGACGCACTTCTCGAGCAGCATCCCGATCTCGCGGGGCGTCGAGGTGTTGTGGGTCGAGGCCTCGAAGGCCTTGGCCGCCGCCTGGCGGGCCGGGTCCGCCCAGACCGACAAGGGCAGCCGGCCGAGTTCGGCCGGCGTCAGACGCTTGGCCGGGTCCAGGCCCAGGAAGGCCAGGATGAGGCCGCGGGTGTCGTAATCGATGGTCGTCTCCTTGGCCCCGACCTCGGCCAGCGTGGCCGCGATGGCCTCCGGCGTGACCAGGTCGTAGAGGATGTCGGTGGCCGTGTTGTCGGAGCGGGCCATCATCAGCAGCTGCAGGTCCTGGATGGAGATGTTCAGGCCGGCCTTCATGTCGCCCATCAGGCCGCTGCCGAAGGTCTTCATCCGCTCTTCGAACAAGATCCGGTCGTCGAGGGAGACGCGGCCGAGGGCGATCTGCTTGTGGAGGGTCATGAGGACCGGGATCTTGAAGACCGAGGCCAGCTGGAAGCGCTCGGCTTCGCGGATCCCGAAGGTCTCGCCCGACTCGACGTGGCGGACATAGAAGCCGAGCCGGCCCTTGACCTTGGCCGCTTCGGCGGTCAGGGCCCGCTCCAGGTCGGCCCGGGTCTTGGGCGCCGGGAAGGGCCCGGGCTGGGCGGCAGCCCGGGCGGGGCCGAGGAGCACGGCCAGGAGGACGGCGGCAACGAGGGGGGAGCGCTTCACGGCCGTCCTCAGACCTTGACCATCTTCTTCAGGAAAGCCGGGTCGATGTCGCAGCCCAGGCCGGGCGTCTCGGGCATGGTCACGATCCCGGCCTTGGTGGTCATGCCGCCGACGACCGGGTCGGCCGTGTGATCGGCGTTGCCGTCCAGGTCGGCGAAGACGATGTTGGCCTGGGAGGCCACGACATGGGCGGCCGCGGTCAGGGCGATGCGGGACTCGAGCATGCAGCCGACCATGCAGCGCATGTTGGCCGCGTCGGCGATGTGGGCGATGCGGATCGAATTGAGGATGCCCCCCGCCTTCATGATCTTGATGTTGAGGTAATCGCAGGCTTCGGCCGCGATCAGCTTCATGGCGCTGGCCGGCAGGAAGCAGGCCTCGTCGGCCATGATCGGGATGGGGCTCTCAGACCGGACCGTCTTGAGCCCGGCCAGGTCCGAGGCCAGGACGGGCTGCTCGACGAGCTCGATGCCGAGCGGGGCGATCCTCTTCAGGGCGTCGATGGCCTGGGGCACGGTGTAGCCCTGGTTGGCGTCGATGCGGAGCTTGATGCCGTCGCCGACGGCCCGGCGAACGGCCCCCAGGCGCTCGACGTCCTGGTCCGGGTCGACCCCGATCTTGACCTTGAGGGTCTTGTAGCCCAGGCGGGCGTGCTTCTTGGTCGAGGCGGCCATGGCCTCCGGCGTGTCGATGCCGGTGGTGATGTCGCTCTCGAAGGTTGACTTGTTGCCGCCGAAGAGCCGGTACAGGGGCAGGCCGGCGGCCTGGCCCAGGATGTCGAAACAGGCCATCTCGAAGGCGGCGACGATGCTCGGATTGGAGTGGACGATCGGCCCGATGAGCCGCAGGACGGCGTCGATGGCCAGGGGGTCCTGCCCGACGAGCATGTCGCGGATGGCCTTGGCCGCGGCGATGTTGGTGGCCTGGGTCTCCCCGGTGATGGGCGGGAACGGGCAGGCCTCGCCGATGCCGACCAGGCCGCTGTCGGTGCGCACGCGGACGAGGACGTCGTTGGCCGCCTTCATCTCGCCGATGGAGATGCGGAAGGGGGCCACGAGCGGCAGGTCGAAAGCGTAGATCTCGACGTCCTTGATGGTCATCTTGGGACGGACGGCCGCCGTCGCGGGCGCGGCCGCCGCCAGGCGGAACCCGCCCAGCCCGGAGGCCAAGCCCCCGAGGCCGAGGACCTTCAGGAATTGCTTGCGGGACAGGCTCATGATCGTTTCCTCCTCTGAAATAGGCTCAGTCTAGCCCTTCTGAATGAAGAGCTGCTGGATCTTGCCGTCCGGGGTCCGGTACATGAGGACCTTGAGCGACGCGCCGCCGGCGAACTCGAGCCGCGTCGTCGAGACCTCCATGCCGCCACGTTCGCCGATGGACTCGACGACCGTGTTGACGGGGGCGCCGAAGGCCTTCATCCGGGCCGCGGCCGGGGCGACGGCGTCCCTCTTTAAAAAGAAGTCGAACTCCCGACCCAGCGTCCGGCGGTCCACCCGGCCGGCCTGAAGGGCCGTGAAGAAGGCCCGGGCCTGCTCCGCGGCGGCCGGCCCGGCGATGGCCGGGATGCCGGCCTTCGGAGCCGGCGGCTTGGGCTTGTCCGCGGCGGCCGGCTGGACGGAGGCGGCGGGGGCCGCCGGCTTGGGCAGGATGAGCGAGGTGAGCTCGGCGAAGACGGCGTTGGTGTCGCTGAAGGACGACAGGTTCGAGAACAGGATGGCGGCCGAGCGGGTCGAGGGCACGACGATGTTTTGGGCGTTGAAGCCGTTGACCGCCCCGCTGTGGGACAGGAAGCGCACCCCGCCCCTCTCCCCCATGGCCAGGCCGCAGCCGTAGTTCGAGACCGTTCCGTCGTTGAGGCGGCGGGGCGAGGTCATGAGCTTGAACGACTCCGGCTTCAGGACCTTGCCGTCGATCAGGGCCAGGTCCCAGGCCGCCAGGTCGGCCGGCGTCGAGAACAGGGCCCCGGCGCCCGCCACCCAGCCCTCCCCTTCCAGGGGCACGATGGCCGGGGGACCGAGCCAGAAGGTCATGTGGCCGCGGGAGCAGCCGGGCGACTCCGGATCGGGCTGGTAGGCGGTATGGGCCATCCCCAGCGGGTCGAGGATGCGGGCCTTCAGGAACTCGCCGAAGGGCCGGCCGCCGACCTTCTCGACGATCCGGCCCAGGATGAGGTAGCCGGTGTTCGAATAGGAATAGCGCGCTCCGGGCTCGAAGTCGAGCGGCCGCGTCCCGAACATGCGGATGACCTCGTCGCTCGGCGTGGGCCGGGCCATGGGCCGGTCGACGAAGTCGAGCGGGTAGTAATCGGGATAGCCCGAGACGTGGTTCATCAGGTCGAGCAGGGTGATGTCGGCGGCCCGGGTCAGGGCGGGATAGTATTTGGCCACCTTGTCGGTGACGGCCAGCTTGCCGTCCTCAGCCAGGAGCAGCACGCAGGCCGCCGTGAACTGCTTGGTGATGGAGCCGATGGCGAACATCGTGTCCGCCGCCACCGGCTCGCCGCCGGCGACGGACTTGACGCCGAAGCCTTCGGCCAGGGCGGGCACGCCGCGCTCATAAACGGCCGCCGAAAGCCCCACGAGGCCCCGCGCCTTGAGGAGCTCGGCCACCCGGGCCCGGAGCCCGGCCGGGTCGATATCGGCCGCGGCCAGGACCGGGCCGGCCGCGAAGAGCGCCAGGGCCAGCAGGACCGCGGCGGCGCGCGCAGGGGGAGTGCGTCTGATCATGATGTCCTCTCTCGGGGCGACGGGCCCGGCCCGGAGGCCCCATCCGGCCGGCGCGTCAGCCCAGCCGCTTGATCTCGTCGAGCAGATGGTCGATCTGCCCGGTCGTGTGCTCGGAGAAGATGGAGGCCCGCAGGACCCCGCCTTCCGGGGCGCCGACGTAATTCAGGAGAGCGATGGCGATGCCCCGGTCGAAGAGCTCCTTTTGGACCTTCTTCATGGCCTCGGGAGACTTGAGCGTCCAGGTGACGATGGGCACCGGATTGTCGTTCATGTCGTAGCCGAGCTTCTTCAGGCCGGTCTTGATCCGGGCGACGTTGCGAAGCAGCCGCTCGCGCCGCTGGGGCTCGCGTCGGACGATCTCCAGGCCCTTGAGGGAGGCGGCCATGGCCGGCGTCGGGCTCGGCGTCGCGCCGGGGTAGGCGCCGCAGGTCGCCTTGATGTGGTCGATGAAGGCCTTGCTGGCCGGGATGAAGCCGCCGTGCCCGCCGAAGGCCTTGCTCATGGTCCCGGCGTAGAAGCAATGATCGTTCTTGACGCCGTAATAGTCGTAGGTCCCCCAGCCGTGGGGGCCCAGGTGGCCGACGGCGTGGGAATCGTCGAGGCAGAGATATCCGTTATAAGGCTCGATGGCCTTCAGGTAGTCGGGAACGGGGGCGATGACGCCGAACGTCGGGAAGATGCCGTCGCTCATGACCAGGGGGACGTCGCCGGCCTTGAGATGGGCCTTGAGCTGGCGGGTCAGGTCCTCGGGATCGCGGTGCTTGAACGTGTAGACGGGCAGCAGGGCCGAGTACACGGCGTCCCGGATGCTGAAGTGGGACGTCTCGTCGATGAAGATCGCCCCGACCTGGCCTTTCAGGGCCTGGACGAGGAAGAGGTTGTCGAGGTAGCCGGAAACGAAGTGGATGGCGTCCTCGGTCCCGAAGAACTGGGCGATCTGGCGCTCCAGCTCGACCTGGACGGGACAGTTGCCGAAGCCGGTCCGCGAGGTGGCCGGGTGGACGCCGTACTTGCGGAAGGCGGCGATGCCGGCTTCGATGACCTCGGGGTGGCCGTGCAGGGCGAAGTAGCCCGTGCCGCCAAAATAGAGGACCCGCTTGCCGTTGATGACGGTCTCCGGGCCGGGCGCGCTCTCCATGATCCAGCCGCCGGCCGGCGCCGGGGCCTGTCCGAGGGGCGCCTCGTCGCCGGCGAAAAGCGGCCCGAACGAGCCGTATTTCAGGGCCAGCAATCCCGCCAGGGACTTGGTCAGGAACTCGCGCCGGCCGGGGTTCGGGGCCGTCGCTCCGTCGGTCTTGTGCTCGTCGTTCATCGTGGTCCTCCTCTTCGGATTAGGTGGAGGCCGGCGCCCCGCCCGGGGCGCCGGCCTCCTGATTGCCGGGAACCAAAAAGGTGCGGTGATCAGAACCGGTAAATGACCCCCAGCTGGAAGTAGCGCGGGCCCATGATGCCGTAGACGGCCTGGTGGTCGAGGAACATGTCGTAGTCGGTGACGTTGCCCACGCTGGTGGCCTTGTTGTTGTTGAAGACGTTGTAGGCATCGAATTGAAGGGCGATCTCGCCCCGTCCCACATTGAACGCCTTTTCGATCCGCAGGTCCAGCAGATGCTGGTCCGGGAGCCGCCGGTTGCCGCGCGCCTCGGCGAAGATCGAGACGCCGCCCTGGTAGAGGCTGCCGAGCCCGGCTTCATAGCTGCGGATGACGCGCGTGTAGGGCACGCCGCTGCCGAACTGGTAATAGCCGCTGATGGTGATGCCCATGGGCGCCATATAGGTGCCCTGGACCTTGACCAGGTGCTCGCGCTGGTAGTCGAGGCGGCCGTAGGCGTTGATCATGGAGTTGGGATCGTCGTAGAAGCCGGTGAAGCCCGTGCTCTGGTCCCGGGAGGTGTTGAGGATGCCGCGGCCGTTGGACCAGACGTAGCTCGACTGCATGGCCCAGCGGTTGGACAGGCGCTTGGTCAGCTTGAACTCGAGGCCGGTGTACTTGCGGGCCGTGCCGGGAACGTTCTGGAAGACGAAGCCGTAGTTGCCGAAGGTGTCGTTCATCTCGTAGAAGGTGACCGGGTCCCCGGTGAAGGGGTCGGTCCCCTGGACGGCCGTGTAGCCGCTCCAGACGAGCTCGCCCGTCTGGACGTAGTGCTCCCAATCGAGGTGGGCCCGGTCGACGTCGTCGATCAGGTTCTTCTCCCACTTGGCGATGAAGGTCGCCGAGGCGGAGAAGTCCTCGAAGAGCTCGCGCTCGATGCCGACGCTGAATTCGTCGGCGAAGGGCGACTCGATGTTCGGGTCGACGGCCGTCGTGCCCGGCGACTGGACCGGCGTCGTATAGTTGACCGACCAGTCGGGGTTCAGCTGGGCCATGAAGGAGGACCGCTGGTTGGGATTGTTGAAGTAGTAATAGATCATGAGCATCGGGGCGTAATAGCGCCCGAAGCTGGCCTTGAGGACGGTCTTGCCGTCGGGGGTCAGGGCGTAGGTCGCCCCGGCGCGCGGCGAGAACATCGTGAAGCTCATGGCGCGGATGGTCTCTTCGTTCGTCCACTCGTCCGAGTTCCGCTTCTTCTGGGGCGGATAGCTGCCCTGGGAGTAATCCAGGCGGACGCCGAGGTTGACGGTCAGGCGCTTGGCCGGGGACCAGGTGTCCTGCAGGAAGCCGCCGACCTGAACGAGATTGTTCTTCTGCTTGAGCTCGGTGCCGACCCAGGCCCAATTCGGCGCGCCGTCCCAGAGGAAGATGTCGACGGCCTTGAAGCCCTCGGGGAAGACGCCCTCGAAATGGGGGTCCTGATAATATTGGCATTCGGTGCCGTCGAAGGAGAACTCGGCGTCGGCGCCGAACTTGAACTCGTGGCTGCCGAGCCAGTTGTCCTTGTACCAGGTCAGGTCGCTGGTCATCTCGGCCCGGCGGCGGGTGTACCACCAGTCGGAGCCGTAGCCGCCGTGGTTGATGTTATCGGTGGCCTCGTCGACCAGGGGGGACAGGCTGTCGTTGGCCAGCAGGTACTGGTGGAGGGAGTACCACGAGCCCTTGAGGTTGAAGAGGACGTCCTTGGACATCGTCCGGGTCCACTGGGCCGTGGCGATGGTGACGGCGCTGTCCTCTCTGGGGTTGGCGTTCAGGACCGTCCAACGGCTGGCGTCGCGATGGTCCCACTTGTAGCCGCGCCAGTAGCCGGAGACAATGAGCTTGTCGCGGTCGCTCAGCTGGAAGGTGACCTTGCCGAACGGGGCGATCGTGGTCTGGCCGATGGGCGCGGCTTCGGGCTGCGCGCCGCCGTAGGTGGCCGGGGCCGGGAAGCCCTGGGTGTAGGAGGAGGACTTGTCGTAGTCGAGGCTGGTGAAGAACCAGACCTTGTCCTTGATGATCGGGCCGCCCAGGGAGAAGCCGGGCAGGTACTGGTAGCGGAAGCCGACGAACTGGCCCTCGAACGGGGTGCCCTGGGTGTTGTCGGACTGCAGGGACTTGCTGCGGTAGTAGAAGTTGAGGCCGCCGGAGAAGATGTTGCCGCCGGCCTTGGTGATGACGTTGACCAGGGCGCCCTTGACGGCGCCGTACTCGGCCTTCTGGCTGCCGGTCTCGATGGAGACCTCGTCGATGGCGTTCCAGGGGACCGTCTGGTAGGGGTCGCCGGTGACCGGGTCCTGCATCTTGACGCCGTCGACGACGAAGTTATTGGACCGGGCGTCGCTGCCGAACGAGGTCCGGGCGAACATGCCGGGCGCCGAGTTGAAGATGGACGCCAGGTCGCGCGACAGCGGCAGGGCGGCGATCAGGTCCTTGGTGAAGGTCGTCCCGGTCTGGGTCTGCTTCAGGTCGACCGTCGGGGACTCGCCGATGACGGTGATGGATTCCTCGATGCCGCCCTGCTCGAGGGCGATGTCGAGGGAGACCGTCCGGGAGGCGCTGACGATGATGCCCTCGCGGACGACGCCCCGGAACCCGGGCATCTCGAAGACGACCTTGTAGGTGCCGGAGGGCAGGGAGAAGAAGCGGAACGAGCCGTTCTCGCTCGTGGTCGTGGCCATCTGGGGCAGCATCAGGGACGGGCTGCTGATGGTCACGTTGACGCCCGGCAGGGGCGCCTTCTCGGTATCGGTCACCGTGCCGACGAGCTGCCCGGTCGGGATCATCTGCCCGAAGACCGCGGCGGCCGACGACAGGGCCAGCACGGCGATGCATAAGACTTTAAAAAATCGCATTATCCGAACCTCCTGAATGGGATCTGCGGAATCTCGTGAAAGCCTGGGGATGGGGCGGGGGAACGCTCCGTGATTCTCACCTCCTCGGGGCCAGGCCGCGTTTCGGCGCTGGCGGCATGTCGACGGAGAACTCTTCCCCCCAATGAGCTTCGATGAGCGTCTCCAGGGCGTCGATATCCCGGCGCTCGACGAGGCGGAAGATCTCGCGGTGGTCTCGATAGGATTTTTCCAGGGCCGGCGGATCGGCGAAGGGCGCGAAGTCGGTCTTGCGGTGGTAGATGCCGATCTTGGCCATGAGCTCGCGGAGCGTCTCGTAGAGCGACGCGCTGCCGCAGCGGCTCCAGATCCGGTCGTGGATGCGCAGGTTCAGGTCGAGGTAGCTCCGGTGGTCGTCGGCGTCGTAGAAGCGGCCCAGCTCGTCGGTCATGGCCCGCAGCTCCTCGACGTCGTCGTCGCCCAGCCGGGGCATCGACAGGCGCAGGGCCAGGATGTCGAGGGTCCGGACGATCTCGTAGAGCTCGCGGACCTCTTCCCGGGTGGTGTCCTGGACCAGGACCTCGCGCCGGGCGTTGAGGACCAGGTACTTCTCCGCGGCCAGGCGGAAAAAGGCCTCCCGGACGGGGGTCGAGGAGGTGTTGTAAAGGGCGGCGATCTCCTTTTCCTGGAGCCGCTGGCCGGGCTTGATCTGGCCGTCGATGATGGCTTTTTTGAGGGACTGGAAGATGGTCTCGCTCAAGGTCTGCGGGACCTGGAGATCGGTGGGCCGCCAATCCATTTTCATGGTTCCACTGCATAATATAAAATATATTCGTTTATGTCAAGGGGATAAATCCTATCGGGCAAATTTTATTTATTTATCTAAAATGAATAACTTATGAAGAACAGGCGCGGATCGTCGGGATAACCCCCCCATCGAGCCGGACATAGCGGTCCCACAGATTGACCGTCAGACACGAGTGGATGGGAAGGACGAAGAGAACGTCGCCCGCCTTGATCTTTTTCAGCTCGCCGGCCGTCGTCCGGACGACGCCGTGCTCCTGCGAAACGGCCGCGATCGCCGTGTCCGCGAGGACCGGGCCCCAGCCGTTGCCGCGGGGCCGACAGACCCGGCCGTAGATCCGGCCGGCGCGGCGGACGAGGAGGTCCTCCTTGGAGAGGTGGATGGCCCCGCCGTAGATCACGGCCTCGTTGCGCGCGGGGTGCGTCGAGACCACCGGGCAGGCCACGGCCGCGGCGATCTCGGATTCGCGGCAGGTGCCGAGCTCGAGCTGGAGCACGTCGAAGAGGACGAAGTTGCCCGGCCGCATCTCGTCGGCCCCGCCGAAGTCGGTTCTCCGGACGCAGGCCGGCGTATCGCCGACGGAGATCTCCAAGCCCGGGAAACCCGCGGCGGCCAGCCCGTCCCGGGCCCGGACCATCTTGCGAATGGCGTCGGCGTGCAGCCGGGCCAGGGCGCCGGGCGTCCTCGCGCCGTACGTCCGCCCGTTGTGCGTCAGCAGGCCCCGCAGGCGGAACCCCGGGTGCCGGAGCGCTTCGCGGGCGATCCGGGCCAGCAGCGCCCGGTCGTCCCAGCCCGCGCCGGCCCGGTTGGCCCCGATGTCGATCTTGATCCAGACGTCGAGCGGGGCCTCGACCCGGCGGGCCAGGGCGGCCAGGCTATCCGGCGCCTCGGCCAGGACGCCGAGGCGGACCCGGAGCGCCAGCCGGCCGATCTCGGCGGCCTCCCGGATATTGAGCGGGAAGGCCACCAGGATGTCCCGCCAGCCGTCCTCGGCGAAGTAGGCGGCCATGTCGACCGAAGAGACGGTGATGGCCTCGACGCCGAACTCGCGGAAGATGCGACCGACATGGCGCGACTGGTGGGTCTTGAAGTGCGGCCGGAAGCGCAGGCCCAGGCCCTCGGCCCGGGCGGCCATGGCCGCGATATTCCGCCTCGCCCGGCCCTCGTCGAGGACCAGCGTGGGCTTGGTGAGCGTCAGCATCGGGATAGGCTCTCAATCATCCCGCGGCGCGGGAAGTCAAATCGTTCAGCGGTTCGCCGGCGGCGCGGCCGAGCCCGACGTCCAGTCGGTGACGCCGTTGACGGCCCGCCACAACTCGCTATCGAGCTCGTTGAAGAAGGCGTCGGCGGCGGCCGGGCGGGAATTGAACAGCGCCACCCAGCTCAGGCCGTTGGCGGCCCGGACGATGATCGTCGACGTGCCGGGCAGCGACCCGGTATGCCACCAGTTCGCGTCGGCGCCGGTGGGCCGGACTTGCCAGCCCAGCGCGTAGTATGCGGCGGCGCCCTGGTACTCGGCCAGGGGCGGCCGTTCCACCATCTGGGCGACGGTGGCGGGCTGGAGGAGGTCGGCCGGGGTCGCCCGGCCGTCGACGGCCAGCAGGAACTCGAGCAGGTCGGTGGCCGAGGCCAGCCAGCCGCCGTGGGCGTCCATGGGCTCGATCGCGAAGCCGCCGTAAGGCCAGGGCACGGAAGCCGGGTCGACGTCGAAGACGGACGAGGCCATCGGTGCGCCGTCGTAATCGTAATAGACGACCTCGCCGGGGGCCCGCTCGTCGGCGCGCGAGCGCCCGAGGGCCATGCCGTTGGCCCCGGCCGGCGTCAGGATGGCCGACTTGACGTAGGCCTCGTAGGCCTGGCCGGTGACCTTCTCGATGATCCGGCCGAGCAGGCAGTAGCCGAAGTTCGAGTAAGCGTAGCGCGTCGCCGGATCGCGGTCGAGGGGCTGGCCCATCATGTAGCGGACGATGGCCGCCGCGTCCGCGGGCGGGGCGACGCCGACGGCCGCCGCGATCTCGCGCGAGCGGAACATCGGGTCGAAGCTGACGTCCCGGTCCCAGCCGCCGGAGTGGCGGAGCAGGTCGCGGACCGTGATCTGGGCCAAACGCGGATCGACGCTGGCGCCGGGCAGCGGCACGACGTCGTTCAGGATGTCGAAGACCTTGGCCTCGAGGTCGAGCGCCCCGGCCTCGGCCAGCTTGAGCACGGCGGCGGCCGTGACCGGCTTCGACAGGCTGGCCAGCCGGAAGAGCGAGGACGCCGTGACCGGCGTCGGGCCGCTCTTGTCGGCCTGGCCGTAGCCCTTGGCCAGCACCACGGCCCCGTTCCGGGCCAGGGCCACGGACCCGCCGGGGATGTTCCATTTCGACATGAGCGCCGGGATGACGCTCTGGAAGCTTTCCTCGGGCGTGACGCCCGGGTCCGTTCCGCCGTCGCCGCCCGACTGGCAGGCGGGACAACCGGCCAGCGCGATCGACAGCGCCACGATCAACGGGACGATGCAGGACGTGTTCTTTTTCATGGACGACTCCGCGCGCATAAAAGCACACGAACCGCGCGTTGTCAATTTTTTTTCGCTGCCGGACGTAAATTTTCCGCGGGTCCGGAGGCGCGGAGCGGGCGCCGCGCGGGCGTCAGGACGGGCCGCGGCCCGGGCCCGCGGCGGGAGCGATGAGGACCCGCGCGCCGGTCCGGACGGACTCGGAACAGGCGTCCAGGACCCGCATGTTGTGCCAGGCGTCCGAGACCGGTACGGCGAGCGGGGCCGGGCCGAGAACGGCGTCGCCGAAGTGCTCGACCATGTTCACGAACATGCCGGCCTTGGGGACGCGCCGGGATTCCGCGGCGTCGCCGCGCAGGACCTCGATCGCGACATCGAAGTCCTTGGCCGAGAAGGCCCGGTCGAGCCGGAGCAGGCCGTCCGCGCCGACGGCCAGGAGCCGGCTCTGGAACTGGGCCTCGAAGCTGGCGTCGCAGTGGGCGAAGCGTCCGCCGGGGAACTCGAGCAGGGCGGCGGTGGTCATGTCCACGCCGGTGGCGGGGTCGACGCGGGCGGCCGCGGAGACGGCGACGGGTTCGGCGCCGAAGAACAGCCGGGCGATGCTGACGGTGTAGCAGCCGACGTCGTAGAGCGCCCCGCCCCCCTGCGCCGGGGACCAGCGGTAATTGGCGCCGTCGCGGGCGAAGCGGAAGGTGAACGAAGCGTGGATGGTCCGCAGGTCGCCGAGCGCGCCGCGGCGCGCCAGATCGAGCGCCGCGGCGATCTGCGGGTGGAACTTGTACATGAAGCCTTCCATCAGCCGCAGGCCGCCGGCCTCGGCCGCTTCGATCATGGCCCGGACCTCGTCGGCGTTCAGGGCCATGGGCTTCTCGCAGAGGACGTGCTTGCCGGCCCGCAGGGCCCGGATCGACCACGGGGCGTGCAGGTCGTTCGGCAGCGGATTGTAGACGGCCTCGACGGCCGGGTCGTCGATGAGCGCCGCGTAGGACGCGTGGGCCCGGGCGAAGCCGAAGCGGCGGGCCCAATCCGCGGCCCGGGACCCGTCGCGGGAAGCGATGGCCGCCAGGGCGCCGTTGCGCGAGGCCCGGACGGCCGGGATGAAGGCCTTTTCGGCGATCCCGGCGCAACCCAGGATGCCCCAACGGACCTTGCGCTCGCCGCTCATCGTCGCTCTCCTTCGGCTCCCATCTTAGGCCAAGGCCCGCGCATCCGGCCGTCAGATCTTCGTCAGCTTCTTGACGAAGGCCGGGTCGATGTCGCAGCCGAGGCCCGGCGCCTCCGGCATGGTCAGGGCGCCGGCCTTGACCGTCATCCCGCCGGCGATCGGATCGATCACGTGGTCCGTGTTGCCGTCGAGGTCGGCGAAAACGATGTTGGCCTGCGAGGCCACGACGTGGGCGGCGGCGGTCAGCCCGAGGTTGGACTCGATCATGCAGCCGACCATGCAGCGCATGTTGGCCGCGTCGGCGACATGGGCGATGCGGACGGCGTTGAGGATGCCGCCGGCCTTCATGAGCTTGATGTTGAAGGTGTCGCAGGCCCCGGCCCGGATGAGCTTGATCGCGTCGGCCGGCCCGAACAGGGCCTCGTCGGCCATGACCGGGATCGGGGCCTGGGCCCGGACCGCCGCCATCCCGGCGGTGTCGGAGGCCAGGACCGGCTGTTCGCAGAACTGGATGGCCAGCGGCTCCATGCGGCGCAGGGCGTGGACCGCCTGGGGCACGGACCAGCCCTGGTTGGCGTCGATGCGGATGGCCACCTTCGGCCCGACGGCGGCCCGGATGGCCTGAAGGCGGGCGAAGTCCTCGTCGGGATCGAGCCCGACCTTGACCTTGAGGGTCTTGTAGCCCAGGTCGGCGTAACCCCGGGACTCGGCCGTCATCTTCTCCAGGGTGTCGATGCTGGTCGTGATGTCGGTCTCGAAGACGCTCTTGGTCCCGCCGAGCAGGCGGAAGAGAGGCAGGCCGGCCACCCGGCCCAGGATGTCGAAGAGGGCCATGTCGAAAGCAGCCACGGCGCTGGGGTTGGAGTGGACGATGGGCCCGATGAGGCGCAACAGGTCGTCGATGGCCAGCGGGTCCCGGCCCACGATCATGTCGCGGATGGCCTTGGCCGCGGCGGCGTTGGTGGCCTGGGTCTCGCCCGTGATGGGCGGGAAGGGGCAGGCCTCGCCGACCCCGGTGACGCCCTGGTCGGTGCGGACCCGGACGAGCAGGTCGTTGGCCGCGTTGACCTCGCCGATGGAGATGCGGAAGGGCGATCTCAGCGGGATGTCGAAGAGGTAAATCTCGACGCCGCTGATCTTGAGCTTCTTGGCCTCTGCCCGGGCCTTCTCGAGCGCGGGGGACGGCAGGCCGTAGGCCTTCGACCCGGCGGCCAGGGCGCCGAGGCCGAACATCTTCAGGAAGCTGTGGCGGGACAGGCTCATGAGACCTCCTCGACTTCGATTGCGTCGCGAAGACCGGCGGGCCCATTCTAAACGCCCGGAGCCCGTCTTGGCAAGGGCCCGCCGGCGGCCGCCGGGGGCCGGCCCGGGCGGACGTCAGTCCCGGGCGCCGGAGGGACGGTCGCCGCGGGCCAGCGAGGCGAAGACCCCCGCGACGCAGAGGGCGGCGAAGAAGGAGAAGGCGGCTCGGGCGCTGCGCAGGAAGAGCGGGAAGGACGAAGGCTCGATCGGGGCCCGGCCCAGGAACAGGGCGAAGATCATCATGACCGTGCCGGCGCTCAGCATCTGGCCGGTCAGGCGCATGGTCCCCAGCGAGGCCGAGGCCAGCCCGAGGTGGCGGCGCTCGACCGCGCCCATCACGGCGTTGGTGTTCGGCGACGAGAACAAGCCGAAACCGAGGCCGAGACAGATCAGGCCGGCCGTGATGGCCCCGAAGCCGGTCCCGGCGCGGAGGAAGGAAAAGAGGAACAGGCCGGCGGCCGAGAGGGCCATGCCGGTCGAGGCGATGATCCGCGGCTGGACGCGGTCCGACAGCCGGCCGGCCAGGGGCGACGTGACGGCCATGACGATCGGCTGGGCGATCATCACCAGGCCGGCCTTTTGCGGCGGCAGGCCCTTGACGTTCTGAAGGTAGAGGCTCATGAGAAAAGCCACCGCCGAGGTGGCGCCGTAATTCAGGAGCGCGGCCAGGTTGGAGAAGGCGAAAATGCGGTTGTGGCGGAACAGGCGGAGATCGAGCAGGGGCGAGGGCAGGCGCAGCTCGAGGACGACGAACCCCGCCAGGACCAGAAGGCCGGCCGCGGCCAGGGAGAAGCCCAAGGCCGAGGGCAGGCGGGAGAAGCCGTACATCAGCGAGACCAGGCCGAGGCCGAACGCGGCGGCGCCGGGGACGTCGAAGCGTTCGCCCCGGGCTTCGGCCCACTCCCCTTTCAGACGGAAGAGGACCAGCCCCAGCCCGGTCGCGGCGATGGGGATGGTGGCCAGGAAGACGGCGCGCCAGCCGGCGGCCTGGACGATGAAGCCGCCCAGCACGGGGCCGAGGGACAGGCCGGTATAGACGGCGGCCGTGTTCAGGCCCAGGGCCCGGCCGCGTTCGCCGGGGGGGAAGATCGAGGTCAGGATGGCCACCCCGGTGCCGAAGATCATGGCCCCGCCGACGCCCTGGACGGCCCGGGCGGCGATGAGCACGGGGGCCGTGGGGGCCAGGGCCCCGAGCGAGGCGCCGGCGATGTCGAGGCCGAGGCCGAAGGCGAAGATCCTCTTCCGGCCGTGGAGGTCGGCCAGGCGGCCGAAGGGCACGAGGAACATGGCCGCGGCCAGGGTGTAGGCCGTCAGGACCCAGCCGAGGGTGACGGCGCTCAAGCCGAACTCCCGGCCGATGAGCGGCATGGCCAGGTTCATGCTGGAGGCCATGAACGGGGTCAGGAACGAGGAGACCATCGAGACGGCCTGGGCCGTGCGCCGCTGCGATCGTTCCATAATGGGAGGATTATAGCAGATGGGCCGGTCTTATCTCTTGAGGAAGCGGCGCAGGAAGTCGCCGGCCTCCCGGAGCCCCAGGAGGCGCGAGGCCCCGAAGAAGACGGCCAGGCCGATGGCGCCGCCGGCCGCGACGCTGGCCACCGATCCGGCGAAGGAGACGCCGAGGCGGCCGACGACGAGCCGGTTGACGACCCAGGCCGCTCCCCCGCCGGCCGCGGCGGCCAGGACGAGCCGGCCCGCGTAGGCGGCCAACGTCCGGCCCTCGAGCCGGCCGATCTTGCGCGGCAGCAGGGCGTAGAGGAGACCGACGTTGAGGACGGCCGCGAGCGACGTCGACAGCGGGAAGGCCAGGTAGCCGATGACGCCCATCAGGGTGATGTTGAGGACGAGGTTGAGGCCGATCGAGGCGAAGCTGGCCAGCATCGGCGTCCGGGCGTCCTTGTAGGCGTAGAAAACGGCGGCCACGTTGCGGAGGGCCGAGGCGAACGGGATGCCGGCCGTGTAGAGGACGAGCGCCGCCGCCGTCGCCAGCGTGTCGGCGGCCGTGAACTGCCCCCGCTCGTAGATGGCCCGCGTCAGGGGGATGGCCAGGCCGGCGATGAGGGCCGACGTCGGGACGGTCAGGAAGAGGACCATCTTGAGCGAATCGTCCAGCGTCGATCGGACGGCCGCGACGTCGTTGTCCAGGGCCATCTTCGAGAGCGACGGCAGGGCCACCGTCCCGACGGCGATGCCGAACAGGCCGAGCGGCAGATGCATGATGCGGAAGGCGAAATTGAGCCAGCTGACGCTGCCCTGGGCCAGCGGCGTGACCAGGATGGTGTTGACGAGGACGTTGATGCGCGTCCCGGCCAGGCCGATGGCGACCGGGACGAACAGGGCCATGATCCGCCGGAAGCCGGGATCCCGGAAGCTCAAGACCGGCACCCAGCGGAAGCCCTTGCGCCGCAGCGAGGGCACCTGGACCAGGAACTGCATCAGCCCGCCGACCAGCACGCCGACGGTCAGGCCGAAGATGGGGTTCTTGCCGCGGGCCGTGTACCAGCCGAAGGTGAGGAGCGGGAACAGGATGGAGAAGACGTTGAAGACGGCCGGGGCCACGGAGGGCACGAAGAACGACTTTTCCGTGTTGAGGTAGCTCATGGCCCAGGCGGCCAGGCTGACGAACAGGAGGAAGGGGAAGAGGATGGCCGTCAATTGGGTCGTCAGGTCGATCTTGCCCGGCACCTTGCCGAAGCCGAAGGCGATGACCTTGGCCAGGACGGGGGCCAGGAGCAGGCCGGCCAGCGAGACGGCCCCGGCGACGACGAAGAGGATGTTGAAGATGTTCGAGGCCAGCCGGTTCTGGGCCTCGCGGCCCTTGGCCTTCTCGGCCGTCAGGACCGGCACGAAGGCGGCCGACAGGGCCGTCTCGGCGAACAGGTCGCGCAGGAGATTGGGGATGCGGAAAGCGACGTTGTAGGCGTCCACTGCGAAGCCGGCGCCGTACAGGCCGGCGATGACCGTCTCGCGGACCAGGCCCAGGACGCGGCTGAGGGCCGTGCCGACGGCGACCGAGCGAACGCCCCGCGAGATGTCTTCCATGCGACCGCCATTATTGGCCAAGCGGGGCCCTCCTGGCAAGGGAGAGATCCGGCTCAGAGCTCGCGCCTCATCGTGGATGCGGCCGCGATCGAGGCCGGGTCGAGGCCCAGCGAGGCGGCCTGTTCGCGCATGGTCCGGACAAAATCGCTCTCCGCTTCGAGCAGGGGCTCGCGCCTCGTCCCGGCGAGCCGGAAGCCGAGGGACTCCCAAAAGCTCCGGCCCGCCTGGCCGGACATCGCATAGACGACGGGGACCGGCGCGTAGGCGGTGGCCTCGACGGCCCGCCAGCCGTTGGCGCCGGCCCACTCGACCAGCCGCTCGGCCATCCGCCGGGCGATCCCCCGGCGCCGCAAGGAATCGCCGCCGAGGCCTTCGGGCGCGACCATCATGCAGTGCACAAAGAGCGTCTTGTCGGCGATCTCGGCGAGCGGCGGGAACCTCATCCCTCCGAGGTCGTCGGCCGGCCCGCACGGGAACTCCTGTTGGAGGCACAAGCCGATCGCGGGGGCGGCCAGCTCGCGGACCGCCTTGGGGTAGAAACGCAGGTGTCCGACGATCGCTTCGCTCCGAGTGGCAACGACGGCACTGGCGCCGTAGGTCCTGGCCACGTTCCGAAGGAAACTCAGGTTGCGGGCCCGGAAGCTCCGGAAGGGGACGCTCCCATCGGGCCCGGGAGCGTCGACGGAGGCGGCCGTCAAAGATCCGCCGTGAAGACAGCGCCAGAGAAGGGCCTCCGCGGACATCATCTCCACGGCGATCGGGCCGATCATCATCTTGTCGCTCCCGCGGGTCGGACCTATAATACGACTCCGGTGAGGCGTTTCACAAGCGCCAGGAGGTGGCCCGTGAGCTTTGACGACAAGACCCGGGAGCCCGGCGAAGCCGCCCTGGCCGCGGCGCTCGGACCGTCGAAGCCGCTGTGGGACGGGCTCGTCGGTCACGTCGTCGCGACCTATCCCCCGGTCGACCGGGAATGGACCTTCTATAAGTCCTGGTCCCTGCGCCTCAAGCACAGGAAACGGACCGTCCTTTACCTGCTCCCCCGGGACGGGACATTTCTGTGCGCCTTCGTCTTCGGGGCCAAGGCCACGGAAGAGGCCCGAAAAAGCCGCCTGCCCAAGGCCGTCTTGAAGACCATCGACGAGGCGCCCGTCTACGCCGAAGGCCGCGGCTTCCGGCTCGAAGTCCGGACGGCCCGGGACGTCGAGACGATGAAGCGGCTGGCCGCCATCAAGATGGCGAACTGACCGCAAGAGCCGGCCCCGGAAGAATACGGCAAGAAAAAAAAGACTTGACAAAAAATTGGATTTTTCTGATAATTCAGTTTGTATTGATTATCCAGACCCCGGAGGAGGCGCCGCCGTGACCAAACGCGACAAGACCGACGAAGGCTGCTGCGCGGTCGAAGCCCTGATCACCGTAGACGAGCGGGGCCAGATGGTCCTGCCCAAGGACGTGCGGCAGGCCGCCGGCATCCGCCCGGGCGACAAGCTGGCCCTGATCGCCTGGAAGAAGGACGGCGCCATCTGCTGCATGTCCCTGATCAAGGCCGACGAGCTCAAGAGCCTGGTCCGGGGCAAGCTCGGGCCCCTGATGAAAGACATCCTATCCTGAAGGAGGAACGATATGAGCGTCAAAGACAACGACATCAAAAAGCACGTCCGGGACCGTTACGCCCGGGCGGCCAAGACTGGCTCGTCGTGCTGCGGCCCGTCGCCCAGCCCCTGCTGCGGCGGCCAGCCAGCCCTGGACGAAGGCAAAGCCAGCCAAATGGTCGGCTACTCGGCCGAGGAGCTGGCGGCCATCCCGGAGGACGCCGACCTGGGCCTCGGCTGCGGCAACCCGACCGCCCTGGCCGGGCTCAAGCCCGGCGAGACCGTCCTCGACCTGGGATCGGGGGGCGGCATCGACTGCTTCCTGGCGGCCCGGAAGGTCGGCCCGGCCGGCCGGGTCATCGGCGTGGACATGACCCCGGATATGATCGACCGGGCCCGCGGCAATGCCGGGAAGACGGGCGCGGCCAACGTCGAATTCCGGCTGGGCGAGATCGAGAACCTGCCGGTCGCCGACGGCACCGTGGACGTCATCATCTCCAACTGCGTCATCAATCTCTCGACCGATAAGCCGCGCGTCTTCCGGGAGGCCTTCCGGGTCCTCAAGCCCGGCGGCCGGATCATGGTCTCGGACCTGGTCCTCCTAAAGCCGCTGCCCGAGGCCATCCGGGCCTCGATCGACGCCTACGTGGCCTGCGTCGCCGGCGCCCTGGTCAAGGAGGATTATCTCGGCGCCGTCCGCGAGGCCGGTTTCGAGCGCGTCGACATCGTCAGCGAAAAGGTCTTCCCCGCCGAGCTCGTCCTCGAGGACTCGCTCGCGGGCGACGCCGTCAAGAAGCTGAAGCTCTCGCCGCGGGAGCTCCGCGAGCACATCGGCTCGGTCGTCAGCCTCGCCGTCAGCGCGGTCAAGCCGGGGCGCTAAAGGCGCGGATCAGTCGCTCTCCGCCAGCTCCTGACGGAGCTTCCGGATGAGCGCGCTGATCTCGTCCCTATCGGGGAACGCGACCACCCCGGCCGGGCTCCGCGGCATCAGGGACGCTCCCCGGCGAAATAGCGTCTCCTGAAAAAGAGGGCCACGTTGACCAGCCCGATCATGACCGGCACCTCGACCAGGGGCCCGATGACCGCGGCGAAGGCCTGGCCCGAATCGATGCCGAACACGGCCACCGCCACGGCGATGGCCAGCTCGAAGTTGTTGCTGGCCGCCGTGAACGACAGGGTCGCCGCCTTGGGGTAGTCCGCCCCGGCTTTCTTGCTGAGGAAGAACGAGACCAGGAACATGACCACGAAATAGATGAGCAGCGGCACGGCGATGCGCAGGACGTCGAGCGGGATCCTGACGATGTATTCGCCCTTGAGCGAGAACATGACGACGATGGTGAAGAGCAGGGCGACGAGCGTGACGGGGCTGATACGCGGGATGAACTTCGTCTCGTACCAGGTCTTGCCCTTGAGCTTGAGCAGGCCGAACCGGGTGATGAGCCCGCCCAGGAAGGGGATGCCGAGGTAGATGAAAACGCTCCCGGCGATCTGCCGCATGGTCACGTCGACGGCCGTGCCCGCCAGGCCCAGCCAGGTCGGAAAGACGGTGATGAAGACGTAGGCGTAGACCGAGAAGAACAGGACCTGGAAGATCGAGTTGAAAGCCACGAGCCCCGCGGCGTACTCCCGGTCCCCCCGGGCCAGGTCGTTCCAGACGATGACCATGGCGATGCAGCGGGCCAGGCCGATCATGATCAGCCCGTACATGTATTCGGGCTTGTCGCGGAGAAAGAGGACCGCCAGGGCGAACATCAGGAGCGGCCCGATGATCCAATTCTGGACGAGCGAGAGCGCCAGGACGCGGACGTTCTTGAAGACGTCGCCCAGCTCTTCGTACTTCACCTTGGCCAGGGGCGGATACATCATCAGGATGAGCCCGATGGCGATGGGGATATTGGTCGTCCCCGACTGGAACGTGTTGATGAAGCCGACGACGGCCGGGACGAAATAACCGAGCCCGACGCCGATGGCCATGGCCAGAAAGATCCACAGGGTCAGATAACGGTCGAGGAACTTGAGCCGCGGAGTGCCGGGTGTCATGCGTGATCTCCTTTCCGTCTGGTCAACGTCCGAACAGGAAATAGAGCCCCATGGCGATGATCAGGACGCCGGCGGCCTTCTGCAGGATGCCATGGGCCCTGCGGAGGCCCCTGGATTCAAGGAGCCCCTTGGCCGCCCCCACCGATGTCCCGGCGATCAGGACGAGCGCCGAGTGGCCCAGGGCATAGACGAAGAGAAGGACGCCCCCGTAGAGGACGTTCCCCTTCTCGGCCACGAAGGCCAGGAGCACGGCCAGGATGGGCACGGCGCAGGGGGTCGAGACGACGCCGAACAGGAGGCCGAGAAGGAAAGCCCCGAGGAAGCCCCTCGTCCTCACCCTCAGGCCTTTCGGGACGGGGAAGTTCAACGTGAACAGCCCGAGGAGGTGAAGGCCCATGACGAGGCAGACGCCGGCGACGAGGTACTTCCAGAACGAGCCCACGGCGCCGAACATCCGGCCCATGAGGGCCGAAACGAGCCCGAGCACGGTGAAGGTGACGGCCAGCCCAAGGACAAAGAAGAGGGAGAAGACGAGGGAGCGCCGGACCGTCCTCGTCTCCCGGTTCCCCGCCACGACGCCCATGAGGAGGGGGATCATGGCCAGGACACAGGGATTGAGGGCCGTGGTCACCCCGCCCAGGAATACGGCGACGATCGCGAGCCACGGGCTGCCGGGAAGGAGCGCCGGGATATCGCCGAAGAGCCCTTCCATCTCGCCTAGCTCACTGGATCCCGTGCTTCTTCAGGAGAGCGAGGATCTCCTCCTTGGGGAAGAGCCCGACGTGCCGGGCGAGCTCCCGGCCCTTCTGGTCGAGGAAAACCTGGGTCGGAATGAGCTGGATGCGGTATCTCTCGGCCGGCTTGGGATCCTTCCAGACGTCGTAAAAGACCACCTGGACCCGTTCGGGGAACTTGGCCGCGATCTCCTTCATGATCGGCTGCATCTGCTTGCAGGGGATGCAGCGGTCGGCGCCGAGCTCGAGGAACGTGATCTGGAACTTCGAGAAATCGACGTCCAGGCGGTTCGTGGTCAGGACTTCCCCCTTGATCGCGAAGATCGGCGGCTCGGACTGACCGACGCGTCCCGTGGCCGCGGATCCAGCCAGGATCAGGGACGACACGAGCGTGACGGCGATCCCGGTCTTTCTCGGTATACCCATCATGTCTTGCTCCTTAGCGGGCCTTTGCCAGACCCGCCTCGTTCGCGGCTTCGCCGATCCAGGCTTCGATCTCCTCGACGCGCGGGATGCGGCCCGATGACCGGACCCGGCCGTCCACGACGACCGCCGGGGTCGCCGTGATGCCGAAGGACAGCATCCTGTCGATGTCCGCGACCTTTTCCACCAAGGCCGCCCGCCCCGACGCCGCCAGCGCCTCCCGGACCCGCCGCGCGACCAGATCGCACTTCGGGCAGCCGGGGCCGAGGACTTGGATCTTGAGCGGATCCACGATCAGGCTCCCGTCTCGACGGAGATGTCCGGCGCGACGACAACCTCGCTCTTGACCGAGTTCGCGACCAGGCTGAACTTCCGGGCCGACAGGAGCGCCCGGCGGATCCGCTTCTCGACGGCCTCGGGGGACTCCTTTCCGGCCCGGACGACGATGCGCGGGCGCAGCACGACCTTGGTGAAGATCTCCGTCCGGTCGAGCTCGATGAGCTTGGTGCCCTCGGCCGGGCAATCGTAGGAGACGAGATCCAGGCGGAATCTCTCGGCGGCCCAGATGAACATGAGCATGACGCAGGTATTGACCGCGCCTACGAAGGCGTCTTCCGGGGTCAAGACCCCCGCCTCTCCCTGAGAATCCGGCGGCGCGGAAAAGTCCATCTCGGGCCCGTTGCCGAGCCTGAGACGGCCCCGGTGGCCGCCCGTCCAGGACACCGCTGCCGTATAGGTCCCGGTTTTGGCCGCCATCAGCGTTTCTCCCCGGCGGTCCGGCCCCGGCGCGGCGACTTGAGCTGGCGGTCGACCTCTTCGGCGATCTTCTCCGCCGTCTCCTCGGCGAGGGCCAAGCCCCGCTGATTGAGGCGCCGGACCGTGCCGATGGCCTCCTTGGGGCGGCCCTTGGCAACCTCGGTCACCACGATCGAAGCGGCCGGCGGGGCGCTGTATCTCTCCGTGGCCCGGGCCGCGCACCGCTTGTCGCAGCCGTCGACCGCGATGGTCGGGTAGTGACGGGCAAAAGCCCGCTCCCCTTCGCCGCCCGCCAGGAACAGAGGCAGGCAGAGCGTGACGGTCTCGTCGGGCCTCAGCGTCTCGAGCACCTTACGGACGGCCCTCCGGGTCACCGTGCCCTCGGGAAGCTCCTCGCCCGAGCAGGAGATCAGTCCGACCTTTCTTTTCGGCAGATCAGGCATGACGGCCCTCCGGATCGATCTCGTCGACGGCCTTCGCGGCTTCCTCGGCCGTCGCCCGGGCCAGTTTCAACCCGTCCTCGTTGAGGTCGCAGACGCCCTCGGGCCTGAGGCCGCGATGGCGGCGAACGACGTCGAAGACGGCGATCTTGCGGACCTTCGCCGCGCCGGCACAGGCCAGGCCCTTGGCGGCGCACTCGAGCTTGCAGCCGTCGATGGCGACGGTCTCGCGCCCCGCGACCTCGCGTCCCGCCTCCTCGTCTCCCATGACCAGCAGCCCCAGCGCGACGACCCGGGCCCGTTCGGGACGGAGGTCTTCGGCCAGGAGGAGGGCCGCTTCCCGGGCCGCGGCGCCCAAGCTCTTTCCGATCCCGCTGCACGCGGCGACCGGGACCTTCCTTCGTTCGCCGCTCACCGCAGGACCTCGGCTTCGGCCTGGGCCTTGGCCAGAGCCAAATAGTCTTCCGCGGTCCGCAACGCCTTGCGGGCCTGCTCGGCATCGTCGACCTCGAGGACCGCCAGCCAGCCTCTTCCATAGGGATCTTGATTGACGAGCTCAGGCGAGTTCAGAAGCTCGCCGTTCGTCTCGACGACCCGCCCGTCGACGGGAGACGGGACGGTCAGGTTGACCTTGATCGTTTCGACGACCGCCACTTCATCGCCGGTCTTGACCGCGGTCCCGGGCTCCTTCGCCTCGGCGAAGGCGACGTCCCCGTTCCGCTGCTGCGCCAGATCCGAGAGGCCGATGCGGGCCCGCGGGCCTTCGAACCGGGCCCAGACCCCGGCCTCGCTGTAGAAGAGATCCCGCGGGAAGCGGAAGGTGAACTTATCGACCGTGACCTCGAGGCCCTTGTCGCTCATGATGCCTCCCGTTGACCCGGGACCAATGACGTTTCGATCCAGGCCCGGATCTCGTCCCGGCTCTTGCGGAAACAGGCCAGGACCTCCTCGTCGGTCCCCTCGCAGGCGGCGGGATCGTCGAAGGCGTGGTGGATGTAGTCCTTCCCGCCGGGGAAGAAGGGGCAGTCGGCCTGTTTGTCGTCGCAGACCATGACGACCTCGTCGAAGCGGCGGCCCTCGAAGACATCGATGCTCTTCGAATGGTGGCCGCCGATGTCGATCCCGATCTCGGCCATGGCCCTGACGGCGGCGGGATGGACCCGCGTCGCCGTCGTCCCGCCGCTCACGGCCTCGTAGAGATCGCCGTACAGGGCGTTGACCAGGCCTTCCGCCATCTGCGAGCGGGCCGCATTGTGGACGCAGATGAACAGGACCGTCTTCTTAGCCATGGGCCTCCCTCCCTCGGTGTCCGGCGTTGTTCGCGGCCGGCCGGCGGCGGCCGACGCCGCGGTTGCGGATGTCCCGCCGCACACAGTCCTCGAGCTTCCGGGCGTCCCCGGACCCGCAGTCGGAACCTCCCAGGCGGGCCCGGGACAGGCCGGCGAAGAGCTCGTCGATGAAGGCCCGCAGGCGGGCCGGGATCCGGTAGATCATCCATCGTCCCCGCCGCAGGTCCTCGGTCAACCCGGCCTCGCGAAGGATCCGCATATGGTGCGAAACGCGCGATTGCTCCAGGCCCAGGATGTAGGTCAGCTCGCAGACGCAGAGGTCGCGCACCTGGAGGAGGAGCATGATGCGCAGCCGGGTCGGGTCGGCCAGCGCTTTGAAGAGCTTGATGGTGTCGTTCACGGGCATTGAATGATCCCCTGGGCCCACAGGCAGCCGCCGCAGGCCGGAAAAGCGTTGCCATAACAGTCCTCCTCGTTCGACTCGAGGAGCGAGCACCCGCCGCAGACATGGCAGGGCGAATATTCGAAGGCCCGGACCCGGTCGCGGAAATCGGCGTAGGCCTTCGAATTCCAGATGTCGAAGAGGTCCTCCGTCCGGACGTCGCCGAAAGCGTGGGCCCGGACGCGGCGCTCCAGGCCGTAGAGGTAGGTCCGGTGATCGTGGAGAAGCCCCATGCACGGGGCGACCCGCCCGTCCCAGCGGACGAAGGAGGTGCGATCGCCGACGAAACGGCAGCGCCGGGTGTCGACGGCGACGCGGTTGCCCATGAAGGTCAGGTTCTCGAAGCCCTGAAGGAGGCTGAACAAGGCCTCCTTGGTCGTATTGTTGACGTCGAGGCGCGGCAGGCTCAGCTCGGTCTTGCCCGGGGCGAAGGTAAAGGTCTCGAGGGTCAGGGTCTGGAGGCAGAGCATCTCCTTTTCCATGGCCGCGCTGTAGGGCAGGACGTGGCTGACCAGGATGCGGCGGGCGCCGACCGACCGGGCCAGGCGGTCGAGATGCTTGACGTCGGCCAGGTTCGTCCTCATGACCACGAAGGCCAGGCCGATGTCGATGACGTGGCCGTCGCGGCCGTTGGCCCGGCCGAGCCGGTCGACGTTCTCGAGGACCCGGGCCAGGCCGGCCCCGGGCCTGATGGCCGTGAAGCTCTCCTCGGTCGCGCCGTCGAGGGAGATCCAGAGGGTGTCCAGGCGCTCGCGGAGCAGGCCGGCGACGAGCGCGTCGTCGAGGAGGGTGGCGTTGGTGGTCATCTCGGCCCGCAGGCCGAGGGCCTTGACGGCCCGGACCATCTCGAGGATCCGGGGATGGAAGGCCGGCTCGCCGAAGCCGCCGAACATGACCGATTCCAGGTGGGGGAAGCGGCCGAGCCCCCCGGCCAGGCGCTCGAAGACGGCCATGTCCATATGGCCCATCGGCTCCTCCCAGGTGTTGCGGATGCACGTTTTGCAGGCCAGGTTGCACAGGGAGGTGGGTTCGACGTAGAGGCGGTTCAGGCTGTGGATGTTGGGCCGGATCTCGGCCCGGCCGTGGTCCAGGACGACCTCGAGGCGGGCGCCGGGCTCGAGCCCCAGCTTCTTCTCGAGCTCGGAGGGAACGGCCAGGCGGCCGGCCTCGACCCGGAGCGAAAAAACGCTCCGGCCGGGGTCCCGCAGGCCGCGACAGAAGGCCCTTTCGCCCTTCTCGGGAGAGTTCAGGCGTCCCGTCCCCTCCGGCATGTGCAGACCAAATGCTTTGGCTTGGCTCATATCCACATATGAAGATATATTCATATATCATTTCGGAAGCTCTGTCAATGCCGCGGGCACCTGGGCCGCCGGCCGGCGGGCCGCCCCGAAGACTCAGCCGCAACAGGACGGTTTCTTGGGTTGGGACGGCGGGTTGTTCTTCTCCGCGCCAGGCTCGTCATCCTTCACGGGCTCAATAACATAGCCGCCGCAGCAGGCGTGGGTCTTTTTGGGTTTGGGCTTGAATAACCTGCCGAAAATGCCTTTTTTCTTCGCCGCATCGTTCATGATGTCGCTCCTTCCTCTCGATATTCCGGGCCGCAAGGCGTCCTCGGCCTCGTCGGCCGGGCTCAGGCCAGCATATTGAAGATCAGCCCCGACAGCACGGCTGACACAAAAACGATGGCCACGAAAGCGATGATGACCTTCTTCTTGAAGACGCCCGCGAGCATCGTCAGCTCGGGGATGGCGACTCCCGCTCCGCTGATGATCAGCGCGACCACGGCCCCGATGCTGGCCCCTTTGTCCATCATCGCCAAGCCGATAGGAACGGCGGATTCGACGCGAATATACAGGGGCAGTCCGATCAGAGCGACGACGACCACGGCCAGCGGGCGGCCGGTCCCGGCCGCCCGGGTCAGAAGGCCGGCCGGCAGGTATCCGTAGATAGCCGCGCCGATCGCCACGCCGATCACCATATAAGCGATGACGGACTTTAGGTCCCCCCAAGCCTTCCGGGACGCCGCGATGAGACGCCACTTGAATCCGCGGGAGATGGCTTGCTCCATGTGCGGCCCGACCGATCTTAATCGAACGTTCTTGACCTGGTCGGACCATCCCGCCTTCTCGAGCAGGGCTCCGAACAGGACGGCGAAGGCCGACGTCAAAACGAGAAAGCCCGCCGCCACCTTCCAACCGAGAAAGGCGACCAAGAGGGCGAAGATCAGCGGGTCCATCAAGGGGGAGGAGATGACGAATGACATGACCGTTCCGAACGGGACCCCGGCATGGAGGAAGCCGATGGTCATGGGGACCGTGGAGCAAGCGCAGAAAGGCGTCAGGGCTCCGAACAGGACCCCCAGGAGGTTCCCCCAGAGTCCTTTACCGGACATCCACTTCTTCATCTTATCCTGCGGGACATAAAGGAAGATGAGGGCGACGATCGTGCTGATCGCGAGGAAAAGCCCGACGAGCTCGGCCATGATGGTCACGAAGTATCCGAGAGTCTTGGACAGTGTATTCATCCTCGGCTCGTCCTCATCTTCAAGTCCTGACGGAGGGGGAGTTTCGCCCGGGCGGGCGGACAGCGGCCAAAAGCCGCTCCAGGGCCCGGGCGATCGTCTCGAGAGAGCGGACGTCCAGGTCCTTCAGGACCTCGTTGACGTAGACCGCATAACTCGCCAGGATCTTCGCCGTGACGGCCCGGCCGCGTCGCGTCAAGACGACGCAACAGACCCGGCCGTCGGCGTGCGCCCGGCGACGTTCCACGAGGCCTTTCCGCTCCAGGCGGTTGATGATCCTGGTCGCCCCGCTTTTGCTGAACTTGATGGCCCTCCCTACGTCCTTGATGGAACAGGGTGTGGACATCGCGGCCGCGGACAGGGCCTGATATTCCAGGAAGGACAGGCCTTCGCAGCAGGAGCCGTCGAAGGCCCGGTTCCCGAAGATCCATGCGGCTTGCTGGAGCTTGTCGACCAAAGCCACCAGGACGGGCTTGACCTTCGCGGGCGCCGCCTTTTTAGTTGACATCGTCAACTATATTAGAGCCGGCCGGGACCCTTGTCAAGACGCGTCCGGCCCGCGCGGGACCACGGGCGGACCTTGTTCAGGTCTTGAATCGGGGCTAAAATCGGGGCATGCGAAAACGAGCCGATCCGCGGCTGGTCCCGATCACGCTCCTGTTCTTCGGCTTTGCGGCCTGCGGCCGGCCCGGCGACTCGGGGGCCGGGCCGCTCCCCTACCGTGACGCCCGGCGGTCCATCGACCGGAGGGTCGAGGACCTGCTGGCCCGCATGACCCCGGAGGAGAAGTTCCGGCAGCTGTTCATGGTCGCCGGCGACCTCGACGCCGGGACGGCGGCCTACGGGGACGGGATCTTCGGGCTCCAGGTGCGCGGCCCGGCCGACGCCCGCGCCGCGGCCGCGAAGATCGACGCCATCCAGAAGTTCTTCGTCGAAGGGACCCGGCTCGGGATCCCCATCGTGCCCTTCGAGGAGGCCCTGCACGGCCTGGTCGCCCCGGGGGCGACGGCGTTCCCGCAGGCCATCGGCCTAGCCGCGATGTGGGACCCGGACCTTATGAACGAGGTGGCCGGGGCCGTCGCCGCCGAGACGCGGAGCCGGGGCATCCGGCAGGTGCTGTCGCCGGTCGTCAATATCGCCCGCGACGTCCGCTGGGGCCGGGTCGAGGAGACCTACGGCGAGGACCCGCATCTCGCGTCGCGGCTGGCCGTCGCCTTCGTCAAGGCCTTCGAGGAGCGCGGCGTCGTGGCCACGCCCAAGCACTTCGTGGCCAACGTCGGAGCGGGCGGCCGGGACAGCTATCCCGTCGCCGACGGCGAGCGCTATCTTCGCGAGGTCGACTTCCCGCCGTTCCTGGCCGCCGTCCGCGAAGGCGGGGCCCGCTCGATCATGACCGCCTACAACTCCTGGGACGGCCGGCCGTGCTCGATGAACCCGCGGCTGCTCGAGGGCATCCTCAAGGGCGAGTGGGGCTTCCGGGGCTTCGTCATCTCGGACGCCTGCGCGGTCGGGGGCGCCTACAGCCTGCATTTGACGGCCGATTCCTATCCCGAGTCGGGACGGCAGGCCTGGGAGAGCGGCCTCGACGTCGTCTTCCAGACCGAGATCGGGCACGCGGCGCTTTTCGGCCCGGCGATCCTCGAGGGCCGGGTGGGGGCGGCGCGCGTCGACGACGCGGTGCGGCGGGTTTTGCGGGCCAAGATGGAGCTGGGGCTGTTCGAGGACCCGTACATCGACCCGGACGCGGCGGCGCGGACGAATGGCTCCGAAGAGCACCTGGAGCTGGCGCGGCGGGCGGCCCGGGAGTCGATCGTCCTGTTGAAGAACGAGGCCGGCGCGCTGCCGCTGCGGACGGCGGGCGGGCCGCGGGAGATCGCGGTCATCGGGCCGGACGCGGTCGAAGGACGGCTGGGCGGGTACAGCGGGCCGGGCGACGGCAAGGTCGCGCTCCTCGACGGCCTTCGGGAGCGGCCCGGGGAGGGCGCGCGGGTCCGCTACGCCGCCGGCTGCGGCCGCGGGGACGGCGGCGGGAGCGGCGGCTCGGCGGACATAGAAAGGGCGATCGACGAGGCCGTCCGGCTGGCCCGGGCCTCGGACGTGGCCATCGTCGCCGCCGGCCTCGAAGAGGGCGAAGCCCGCGACCGCTCCGACATCCGGCTGCCGGGGCGGCAGGCGGAGCTCATCCGGCGCGTCGCGGCGACGGGCACGCCGACGGTCGTCGTCATCTACGGCGGCAGCGCGGTCGACATGCGGGACTGGATCGGCGACGCGGACGCGATCCTGATGGCCTGGTACCCCGGCCAGGAAGGCGGCCGGGCCGTGGCCGACGTTCTGTGGGGCGACGCCGATCCGGGCGGGCGCCTGCCCCTCACCTTCCCGTTGGCCGCGGGCCAGCTGCCGCTCGTTTACAACCACAGGCCGACCGGCCGCTTCGACGGCTATCTCGATCTGCCGGGCGACCCGCTCTTCCCCTTCGGCTTCGGCTTGAGCTACACGGACTTCCGGTGCGAGGGCCTGACCGTCGAGCCCGCGGCGATCGGGGCGGACGGGACGGCCCGCGTCGGCTGCACGGTCACGAACGCCGGATCGCGCGCCGGGGCCGAGGTGGTCCAGCTGTACGTCCACGACATCCTGGCCTCGGTCGTCCGGCCCGTCCTCGAGCTCAAGGGCTTCCGCAAGGTGAGACTGGCGCCGGGGGCATCGACGCGCGTGGAGTTCGAGATCGGCCCGCGGGAGCTGGCCCTGCTCGACGCGAACATGAGGGAAACGGTCGAACCGGGGGAGTTCCGGATCTTCGTCGGCCGCTCGTCCCGGGACATCCGCCTCGAGGGCGTCCTGACGGTCAAATGAAAGAGAGGGTCAAACCTGCCTTTTACCCGTTTTCGGGTAAAAGGCAGGTTTGACCCTCTCTTTTTCTTCATCGGGCGAGGGGCCGAGCATCCGCTTCTGGGCCTTCTTCTCGGCGTAGGGGCGCGGCACGTAGACGGCCTCGCCGGTGATCGGGTCCGTCCCGGTGTGGTACATGCAGGTCGACCGGGTCATGGGCGTCGGGGTGAAGATCTGGACGCCCTCGACCGGCCTCTCCCCGCTCCGTTCGAGGACGCGGATGTAATCGGCCAGCTCGCGGGCTTCCTTCTCCGTCGTCCCGGGATGGGCGACCATGAAATAATACTTGAGGTGGACGGGCGGGCCGCCTTTCGACTTGGCGACGGCGGCGAAGAGCTTGCGGAAGTCCTCGAGCCGGCGACGACCCCCGCTTTTGTTCATCAGGCGCAGGACGCCGTCGGCGACGTGTTCGGGCGCGATCTTGAGCAGGCCGGAAACATGGTGGAGGGCGAGCTCGCGGACATAATCGGGGCACTCGGCGGCCAGGTCGTAGCGGATGCCGCTGCGGACGAAGACCTTCTTGACGCCCGGCACCTTGCGGGCGGCCCGCATCAGGGCCAGGAGCCGGCGATGCGCCCCGGCGACGTGCGCCCCGTCCAGCCCGTACATGTTGGCCGTCGGACCGCCGAGGTCGTCGACGAAGCCCTTCCACTCCGGGTGCCGGGTCAGGCTCCGGATCTCGGCCAGGATGGAGGCCTCGGTCCGCGAGACGATCCGGTCGCCCTGGTGGAGCGACAGGGCGCAGAACGAGCAGCGGCCGACGCAGCCGCGGTGGGTCTGGACCGAGAAACGGGCCATGGCCAGCTCGGGGAAGCCCTCGGGGATGCGGCGGGTGAACGGCAGGCCGTAGACCCGGTCGAGGTCGGCCGGCGTCGTGTCCGGGGCCGGGTACTGGACGACGAAGCGGTTGGCGTGCTTCTGGGCGATGGTCTTGCGATTGGTCAGCCGCTTCTGGGCCTGGCAGAACTTGTCCTTGTCGGCCGCGACCTCTTCGTAGGACGGGATGAGGAGCGCCCCGGCCGGCGGTTCCGGGCGGATGACGGCCGTGCCGCGGATGCCGTCGAGGGCCTCGCCGCGGTCGAGCCGGCGGGCGATCTCGACGGCCTGGAGCTCGCCCGGCCCGTAGACCAGGATGTCGGCGCGGGTGTCGAGCAGGATGGAACGGCGGACGTCGTCGCCCCAGTAGTCGTAATGGGCGAAACGCCGCAGCGACGCTTCGATGCCGCCGAGGACGATGGGCGCCCCCTTGTGGAGCTCTCGGAGCCGGTTGGCGTAGACGATGACGGCCCGGTCGGGCAGCCGCGACTGGAACGGGGCGTTGGGATCGACGGCCCGCTCGCGCTTGAGCGGCGTGTAGTTGACGAGCATGGAGTCGATGGAGCCCGAGGTGACGCCGAAGAACAGGCGCGGCCGGCCGAGCTTGAGAAAGTCGTCCCGGCCTTTCCAGTCCGGGCACTCGATGACGCCGACCTTCCAGCCTTCGGCGTCGAGGACGCGGGCGATCATCCCGACCGGCGAAAGGGGGTGATCGGCGTAGGGCTCGCCGCTGACGAGAACGATATCGAAGCCCGTGCCCTTGGTCGCGATCATCTTACCCATGATACCCGAAAACGCGAAGAGGGGGACACAATACCGTGTCCCTGCTTATCATCAGGGGGAAAAGTAGGGACACGGTATTGTGTCCCCCGTCTTATCCCGTCTTATCTTTTCGGAACGGCGACGAGGCCGAAGGCGGCGTTGGCGAGGAGGACGACGCCGGCGGCGATCATCGGCACCTGGAGCCCGGCCCGGAATCCGAGCCAGGGAAAGAGCAGGCTCCCGGCCATGTGGCCCGAGGTCTGCAAGGCGGTCATGACGCCGGCGCTGCCGCCGACCGTCTTCTTGGCGAAGAGACGGGAGATCGTCAGCACGACGAAGGCCCCCATGAGCCCGTCGCCGCACTCATGGATGAAACGGAAGGCGAACGAGAGCGGGAGGTTGCGGACGGTCATGAGGATGAGCCCGCCGCCCGACAGGACCACGCCCAGCAGGAAGAGCCGGCGGTCGCGGACCGGGTCGTCGCGCAGCCGGCCGACCAGGAACGCGGCCAGGGCCAGGCCCAGGTAGGCCCCCGCCATGTACAGGGCGACGCCCGAATCCCCGAGGCCGAGACAGGTCCGCAGGAACGGCCCGTAAACGGTCTGCTCGGTGCCCCAATGCAGGGCCAGAAGGACCAGAAAGACCGAAAAGAGCAGGGCCCGCCGGTTGAAGAGGCCGAACCGGTACTCGCGGACGGTCACGACGGCGAACTTTTCGTCGCCGAGGCCGGGCACGGCCAGCGCGGCCAGGGCCGTCAGGGCCGCCAGGACCCCGAGGAAGGCCTGGAAGCCGATGGTCCTGACGAGCAGGCTGCCGAGCAGCAGTCCGGCCGGCGGCCCGAGCGACAGCCAGCCGACAAAACGGCCGTACTTCCGGTTCGAGTCCGGTTCGCGGCCGTCCTTGTAATAAAGGCTGTTGATGGACACGTTGATGGCGCTATTGGCCACGCCGAGCAGGAGGAAGGCCGCCGCCATGGGGGCCACGCCCCGGACCAGGGCCACGGCGGCGATAGCCAGGGCCATCGCCGTGAGCCCGGCCCCGATGACCTTCTTCATCGACACCCGGTCGTTCAGCCAGCCCGTCGGGAAGGCGAAGACGATGGGCGCGGCGGCCAGCAGGGCCACGATCGCGCCGATGGCCGGGCCGCCGAAGCCGAGCTCCAGGAACCGGAGCGGGGCCAGGAAGGCGACCGTCACCAGGGTCATGGTGCGGATAAAATTGATGGCATGAACGCGGCGCATGCCGGCCATTATACAAAAAAGGGGGGAAAAGACGGGGGACACGATACCCTGTCCCGGCTATTCCCGTTCTCGACGCCCGGGCGCTAGGGGCGGCGGACGGAAAAGCCGGGACAGGGTATCGTGTCCCCCATCCCGTTATTTCTTCTTCAGATCGACGTTGCCGCTGAAGGTCTTGAGGACCAGCGTGGTCCCGCCCTTGCCGACCTTGCCCTGGATCTCGCGCGGGGAGATCTTGCCGACGACCGTGATCTCGAAGTCGCTGTCGATGTCGCCGCTGAAGGTGTTGGCCTCCAGGTCGAAGGACGAGCCGGCCGGGATGGTCATGCGGACGTCGCCGCTGTGGGTCTTGATCTCGTACCGGCCGCCTTCCACGACCGCCCCGGCGTAGGTGATGTTGCCGCTGACGCTCTCGGCGTTGACCGTCTGGGCCCCGGTCACGTCCAGGAGCTTGATGTCGCCGCTGACGGCCTTGACGTCGACCGAGCCCTTGACCGCCGTGGCCTCGATGTTCCCCGAGACGGCCTTGATGCGGGCGTCGCCGGCGATGGCCTTCAGGATCAGGTCGCCGCTGACCAGGTCGACGTCCGCGCCGGCCGCGCCGTCCAGGCCGACGTTGCCGCTGACGCTCTTGATCTTGGCCGCGCCGCCGATCGCGGCCACCCGGACATCGCCGCTGACGGACCGCAGCTCGACTCCGGCCTGCTCCGGCACCCAGACCTTGTAGTCGACGGAGACGTTGAGCGAGTCCCCGCCCCAGAAGCCGCCCTGGCGCTTGGGATACTGCGTCTCGACGCGCACGGCGTCGGCCTCGGCCGTGACCTCGATGGTCACCTTGGCCGCGTTCTCCTTGGCCTTGTCGAGGGAGCCGGCCTTGGAGGTCTTCAGGGCCTCGATCCGGACCTGGGCCTCCTTGGAGGTCATGATCTCGACGTTGCCCGAGATATTGCTCAAATACAGCCGCCCGGTCTTGGCCAGCGGCACGGTCTTTTCGAACTTCTCCTCGAACTTCTGTTCGGCCAGGGCCGGGGCCGCGACGAGCGCGACGACGACGGCCGCGGCGGCCAGAACGGCGAAGCCGTGTCCTTTGAATCTCTCGATCATGGCGTCCTCCTTCTCATTCGCTTGTCAGGTCAGAGTATTTTCCGCCCGCTCGCCGCGTCCCGGCCCCTCCGCTGGAGGTCCAGGGCGTCGTCGAGCAGGGTGATCTTTCGCGTGTAGGCGGCCATCAGGAAATCGCGGGCCCCCAGGTCGTCCGGTTCGTCGAGCACGGCCTGCCGGCAGGCCTGGATGGTGGCGTCGATGACCGTCAGGTTGCGGTCGAAGAGCTCGGCCACCTCGGGCCGGAGCGCGCCCTTCTCGGCGCCGAACGCCTCGGCCAGGGCCTGGATGGCCTGTTGGTAGTGCCGCTCGGCCTCGTCGAGCTTGGCCAGCGTGTAGCGTTCGCGCTCTTCGGGCCCAGGCCGGACCTCGGCCGATCCGCGGCCCAGCCGGCCCCCGACGACGATCCCCGCCGCGACCAGGACGAGGGCCGCGGCCGCGACGCCGGCATAACGCCAGGCCGGCCGCCCGAACCCGAACGCCGGCCGCTCCGGCGCCGCCGCCGCCCGGACCCGCTCGCGTCCCGCGGCTTCCCGCGTCAGGCCGTTCCGGATATGGGCCCAGACCCGTCCCGACGGTTCCGGCGCGCCGAGCCCGGCCGCCCCGGCCACGATCTTCCGCAGATCGGCCTCGAGCTCCCGGCATTCCGGGCAGGCCGCCAGGTGGCGCTCCAGCCGGGCGCGCTTCCGCCCGTCGAGCTCGCCGTCGACGGCACGGCTGATCTCTCTCATGGCTTGGCGGCATCTCATGGTCGCTCCTCTAGACCGCCTGCCGGGCCCGCAGATGGGCGCGGACCTTGAGCCGGGCCTTGAACAATTGCGACTTGGAGGTCCCGACCGCGCAGCCGATCGTCCGGGCGATCTCCTCGTGCTTGAAGCCCTGGACGTCATGAAGGACGAAGACCGTTCGCAGCCGCGGCGCCAGGGCCCGGATGGCTTCCTCGAGGGGCCCCTGAAGGTCGCTCTCGACGGGCTCCGTTCCCGGCTCTTCGATCCGGCCTTCGACGTCGGCCAGCGGCACGACCTTGCCCGCCTGGGTCCTCTTCTGGCGGAGATGACTGTAGGCCGTGTTCAGGGAGATGCGATAGACCCAGGCCGGGAACGTGGCCGCGTCCCGCACTTCCCGCATATGGCTGAAGACCTTGATAAAAGCGTCCTGGAGCAGGTCCTCGGCGGCGGCCCGGTCCTGGGCGTGGCGGTAGACGAGGCCGAAGACCGGCCCCTTGAACATCTCGTAGATGGCCTCCAGGGCCGCCATTTCGCCGGCCCGGCCGCGAGCCACCAGGTCCTCCAGGCGGGCCTTATCGGCCGTCCCCCAGACGGGACCTTCGCGGCGCAGGCGCTCCATGCCTAGGGCCGCCTCGAGGAAGGATTTGAGATCGCCACGGAATCCATTATCCCCGATTTGGCCGGGAATCGCCAGGAGGAGGCTGCAGGCGGTCATCTCGTTCACACCGGTATAGATGAAAACGGGCCGGAAAAGGTTGCCAGGGCAGGGGGGGGCTAGGGCTTGGACTTGAATCCGGCCGCCGTGTGCGACCCGTCGCAAAACGGCTTGTTCGCGGACCGGCCGCATCGGCACAGCGTCACCCGGTTCCGCCGTTCGTATTCCCGGCCTTCGGCCGATTCGACGGGGATCCGGCCCTTGACCCAGATCGGGCCGGCCAGCCCCGTTCGAGGGTCTTCGATCAAGCTGATCTCCGGCCCGCAGGCGGGCTCGATGGCATCCCCTGTCAACTTGTCCCAGGCCACCAGGGCCCCGGAAGGGCAATTGCCGGCTTCTTCGACGGCCTTGGCCCGCGCCGCGGCGTCCTCGGAGGCCTCGGCGTAGGTCCAGGCGTCCTTTCCGCCGTGGCAGAAGCGGGCGGCCATGCAGAACTTCGGCGACCAGGTCAGGTCGACGCCGGGCCCGACTGTCCGTTCCGCCGTATTGAGACAGGGATCGTGCCCGGCGGTTTCCGTCCCGTCGAAACCGGTCTCGACGTGGCTGCCGTCGCAGAAGGGCTTGTCCTTCGAGGCGCCGCACCGGCACAGGGCGTAGCTCTCCTGCTCCGGGTAGGCCGGGCCTTTGACCCACTCGGCCGGCTCGCCGTCGGGGCCATAAGAGACCCGTTGCTCGTCGAGCGGGACATCCCCGCTGACGAGGTAGGGCCCGTCCTTCGTGACCTTGACGCGGGGCCCGGACGCGGGACGATCGGACATGAGGCTCTCCTTCGGGGCCAGGCCCTCAGGCCGGGCCCCAGTTCGTCAGCACCGGCGGGATCAGGGCCAGGACGGCGAAAAGCACCCAGAGGATGAGCAGGGGCACCATCCACTTGGCCCATTTCTCCCAGCGCAGGCCGGCCAGCCCCAGGACGCCCATGGTCACACCGGAGGTCGGCAGGACGGGATTGATATATTCGGCGAACTGGAAGGCCAATACGGCCGTCTGCCGGGTGATGCCGACCAGGTCGCCGAGCGGGGCCATGATGGGGATGGTCAGGGCGGCCTGGGCCGTGCCCGAGTGGACGAAGAAGTTGATGACGCACTGGGAGACGAACATGATCTGGGCCGAGATGACCGGGCTGAAACGCGAGATGGCCCCGGCCAGGCCGGCCAGGATGGTGTCCATGATCTTGCCGTCCTGGGCCACGATGAGGATGGCCCGGGCCGTGCCGATGATCAGGGCGGCGTTGACCATGTCCTTGGCCCCCTCGACGAAGGACCGGCCGAACTCGTCGCCTTTGAGCCCGCCGGCCAGGCCGGACAGGATGCCCATGGCCAGGAAGACGCCGCCGATCTCGTCGATATACCACTGGTACTTGAGGATGCCGAAGACCATGACCCCGAAGCCGGCCGCGAAAACCCCCAGCACCAGCCGCTGGCGCTTCGTCAACGCCACCCTGTCGAGGACGGGCCCGTCGACGCTCAGCTTCTTGCGTTTCTCCCGGTCCTCTTCGAAGGTCGGGCTCAAAGCCGGGTTCTTGTGGATCCTGGCCGCGTAGCGCATGACCACGGCGATGGCGATGGCCGTGCCCACGGCCCAGACGATGACGCGGTAGCCGAGCCCCGAGTACATCGGCAGCCCGGCGATGCCTTGGGCGATGCCGACCGTGAAGGGATTGAAGAAGGCGCCGGCGAACCCGGCCGCCGCGCCGACGAAGCACATGGCCACGCCGGTGATGGTGTCGTAGCCGAGCGATAGGGCCAGCGGCACGAAGACCAGGATGAAGGGCATGGTCTCTTCGCACATGCCCCAGACCCCGCCCCCCAGGGAGAAGATGAGCATGACGACGGGGATGAGCAGCACCCGCAGGGCCTTGTTCCGGCCGAAGGTGTAGGTGATGTTGCGGATGACGCCGGAAATGGCCCCCGTCCGCTGGATGACGTTGAACGCCCCGCCGACGGCGAGCAGGATGGCGATGATGGCCCCGGCTTCCCTGAAGCCGCGGATGGGCGAGACGAGCAGGCCGCCGAGCCCCTGCGGCTGGTTGGCGATGCGGCTGTAAGACCCGGCCACGGGGACCAGGCGGCCGTCCTTCTCGACCCGCTGGTATTCGCCGCCGGGGATGAGCCAGGTGGCGATCACGGTCAGGACGACCATGACGTAGATCAGGATGAGGGTGTGCGGCAGCCGCAAGACCTTCTTCCCGGCTTTCACTTGGCGGGCTCCTCGACGCGTCCGGAAGCGATGTCATAGACGTCGCCGGCCAGGAGGATGTGGGTCGTCAGGCCGTGCCCGCCGAGGCGGCCATCGGGCGACCGGAAGGTCTCGGCCTTCCGGGCGTCGTAAATGACGACCGGGCCCTCGCCGAGGACCTCGTACTTGCCGTCGGGCCGGACCAGGACGGCCGTCGACTCCTCGATGCCGACGCCGACCAGGGTCGGGTACTGCAGGACGACGGCGAGCAGCCGGTTGTGGCGGCGCCGGGTGACGAAGTGCTGGTCGATGACCGCCTGCGTGACGAAGCCGAAGCCGGGCGTGTGCTCGACGTCGTCGGCCAGGATGACCTCCCAGGTCCCCTCCTCGCCGCCGGCCCGCTTCTCGTTGCCGGTGATCATGAACTCGCTCATGACGGCCGCGCCGGCGCTCGTCCCGCCGATCAGACAGCCGTCCCGATAGAGCTCGAGCATGCGCTTGTGGAGGGGCGTGTCCAGCAGGACGGCCGTCTGCTTGGCCTGGTCGCCGCCCGAGAACCAGACGGCCGTGACGCCGTCCAGGATCTCGAGGTTGGCCGGGTCCAGGGCCTCCTCACGGGTCAGGTGGTAGTAGGCGACATCGGCGACGCCGTAATTCCTGAACTCGGCCACCAGGGCCGGCCCGGTCTCGAGCGGCACGCCGCTGGCCATGGTGAAGATGACGACCTTGGCCGGGCCTTTGGCCCCGGCCAGCTCGACATAGCGGCGCATCAGGGGTTCGTCGCGGTCGCCCCCGCCGACGATGAACAGTTGGCCTTTGGGCAGCGGGGCGGCCGCGGGGGCCGGGGCCTTCGGGGCGCAGGCCGCGACGGCCAGGGCGACCAGGACGAGCGACAGGAAGGCGGCGGGGTTCTTTTTCAAGCTCTTCCTCCGGGGATGGGCGATCTCAAGGGCGGTATCTTATCAAAAAGCGGCCGCGCCTGTCGCTATCGAATTCGACCGCCGGACCGGCCGCGCCGCGGGCCGGGCGGGCCCGGTTGACGCCGCCGGGCCGCTTCTGTTAGAGAAGGGGCGTCAGACCCATGGACGGACTCGTCTTCGAACCCCTGTCGCGCTTCTCTCCCGGCGACCTGGCGGCCATCGTCGGCCGCGGCTACGCCGCCCTGGTCGAGGGCTGGCCCGGCGTCTGGGACGGGGAGCGCGAGAAGTGGGCCGACTTCGACCGGGAGGCCTTCGCCCGCCCGGACACCGTGGGTCGCTGTCTCTTCGTCAGCCGCCTGGACGGCGCGATCGTCGGATTGGCGTCCTACGATCCCCGGCCGGCCCCGGCCTACGGCGTCGTCGGCCAGAACTGCGTCCTGCCCGAATTCCGCGGACGGGGCATCGGACGCGGCCAGATCGCGGAGGTCCTGCGGAGGTTCCGGGAGGAGGGCATCGCGGCCGCCCGGGTGACAACGAGAGGCCACCCCTTCTTCGCCCCGGCCTTGGCCATGTACCGGTCCCTCGGCTTCGGCGAGACGCGCCGCTTCGCCGGCGGCCCCGATCCCCGTTACCCGCTCGTCGAGCTCGAGAAGGCGCTGCCGGGCTGATCCTCAAAAGGCGACCGTCAGGGCCAGCGGCCGGCCGGGCTCGACGCGGACGGCCTTCATCAGGATGACCCGGATGGTCTGGCCCTCTTTGCGGACCGAGGCCGCGGCCGGGGCCCCTGCCAGGGAGGCCTTGATCGACCGGAGGGTCTTGCCGGCCGCCCCGGGCGGCAGGACGAAATCGAATTCCTTGAGCTCGACCGCGCCGGCCCCGGCCTCGAGCCGGAGCGACAGCGCCCCGGCGGCGTCGAGCTTCTGGCCGTACGTGCCCCAGCCCGAGCCGGCGGTCCAAACCGTCCGGAAGTCGTCCGCGTTCATCTTGGGGTCGAAGCCCATCCGCATCTCCGGCCCGGAATAGGCGTAGCCGGCCAGGGCCAGCAGGACGCCCCACGAGGACATGGCCCGGGCGTAGTGATGCCCGCACTCGACCTCGTTCCAGGGATTGCGGCGGAGGCCGTCGTAACGGTCGCGGACGGCCTTGACGATGCTCAATCCTTCTTCGAGCAGGCCCTCGTAGATGAGGTGCGAGGCGACCTGATACTCGATGCCGGTCCAGACCTCGTCGGAATACGGGAAGGGCAGCGGCGGCCGGCCGCCCTTGGGCCAGGAGCAGAGCAGCAGGCCCTTCTCGTCGTTGAGGGCGTAGGTCCGCTGGACGTTGGAGAAGTTCCGAAAATCGGACAGGAAGTTGTACTTGTAGATGGCCGCCAGCGACGACTTGATGCGTTCGGCCGGCAGGAAGCGGTCGAGGCCGGCCACCATGCCGAGCCACTGGCCGAGGAGCATGTCGGAAATGCAGCCCTCGCCGTACTGGTATTTCTTCTCCATGACCTGGTCGTACTTCTGGACGTAATATTCGCCGTTCCACAGGCTGGCGTCGTAGGCCGTCCGGGCCTTTTCATACATGGCCAGGTAGGCCTTGGCCGAGACGATGTCGCCCGCGGCGTAGGCCATGGCCGTGCCGGCCTTGAGGGCGCCGAGGTAGAAGCCGCTCAACATGCTGTTGGGGCCGTAGAACTCGATGTCGTAGGTGTTGTGCTGCTCGCCTTCGAGCAGGCCGTCGCGGTCGGCGTCCCAGGACTTCCAGGCGTAGTCGAGGGCCTTCTTCGCCTGCGGCCAGAGCTTCTTGAGCCAGGCCGTGTCGCCCGAGATCTGCCAGTCGCGGTAGAGGCTGATGATCCGGCCCAGCTGGCCGTCGGCGGCCGGCTTGAAGTCCCAGAGGACGCCGCTCCCGAGCGGCAGCGAGGTCCGGAACATCATGGCCCCGTCGGGCTTGACGTTGTTGAGGAAGTCCGTCTCGCGCATGGTCCGCTCGAGCGAGGGGAAGAGGAAGGCCAGCGACTGGGCGTAGTTCCAGACATGGGCGCAGTTGAGCGGGCAGCAGCCGCTCTGGTCGCCGCAACCCTCGAAGCCGAAGTAGGCGCCGCCCTCCAGGCGCATCCCGGTCGTGGTGCGGATGATGGCGGCCTGGCTGGAGACGGCGTCCAGGACGTACGGCGGCAGAGTGGTGGCGAAGAACGCGTCGTGGAAGGCCCGGCTGGGCTTCTCCAGGCGGTCGAGGTTGGCCTGGAGGTATTCGGCGGCGGCCCAGGCGTCGGCGAACCGGATGGCGTAGTGGTTCTTGAAGAGGCGGCCCCGCTGTTCGGGCACGACGTCGAAATAGTTGAGGACGTCGGGGAAATTCCAGGACACGATGAACGGCAGGACGACCTCCTGGCCCGGGGCCAGCGTGGCCGCCAGGCCGAGCGTCCCGACGTCGGTCTGCTTGTCGGGCGAGGGGGACGCCTCGGCCAGGTCCCGGAGCCGGCCGTCGGCGGCGAAGTCGTCCCAGAAGATCTGCAGGTCGTCCCACCACTCGCCCCGGACCCAGTGGGAGAGATAGGTGACGTCGGGCCAGGGCGTCGTCAGGGCCATGGTGCCGAAGGCGGCGTCCCCGGGCTTGACCCGGCCCGAGGACATGGCCAGGCCGCGCAGGGCCGGCGTGGTCCGGATCTCGTTGACGTTCTGGCCGAACTTGTCGTGGCCCAGGCCGTCGACCGGGCCGACGCCGTCGTAGCCGACGGGATTGATCATCGAGCCGGCGACGGTGACCTTGGCCGGCGCGGCGCCCGTGTTCCTGACCCGGTAGCGCAGGACGAAGGCCGGGATGCCGGAATCGTCCGGCTCCAGCGGCACGAGGGGATCGAAGGCCTCGAGGGTGATGGCCAGCGGGACCTGGCTGTCGGAAAGCTCGACCTCGGCGTAGGGGTACTCGCCCTTGAAGCGGGCCTTTTCCATGCGCGGCAGGCCGGGCACAAAGACGCGCTTGAAGCCGAAGCCGGTCGTGAACGGCGGCTCGAGCGGGCCCTCGAGGACCCGGACGACTTTGCGGCCGGACTGCTCGCAGTACAGGGCGAAGAAGGTGAAGGGCATGTGGACGCCCTTGCCAGGGCGGTTGAAGATCTCCCAGTCGCGGAGGTTGCCGCGGCCGCCGAGGGAGATAGTGCCCGTGCCGATGCCCCCGAGCGGGAAAGCCACTTCGCCGAGGGCCCGGCCCTCGAAGGTCCGGACGGGCCCGGAGAGGGTCAGCTCGTCGCGGGGGTAGGCGCCCGGACCGGACGGGCCGGCGGCGGCGGTCGCGGCGAGCGAGACGAGAAGCGTCAGGGCCAGGAGTCGGGCCGGGGCCCGCATCGGGAGGATCGGACCTTTCATGGAGGCCTCCTCGGGGCAGTGGGATAGGCGAGTCCGCTTTCCCTTCTAAAGGAACGAAACCGGAAAGTCAATCACCTCGGGACGGGGCCGGGGGTTAGCCGGGTCCGCGATCAGGTCCGGCGGCCGCCGCCGCGCCGGGCCCGGAGCCCTTCGATCCGGCGCTCCATGTCGCCGTAGTGAGTGCCCGGCCAGAAGACGCGCCGGCAGCCGGAACAGACGGCGAACGAGGCGGCGTGCTCGCCGACGAAGGGGGAAACCAGGTTGCGGGCCTGCTCCCGGCCGAGCGGCTTGAGCGGGAGGTTGCAGGCCAGGCAGCGCGTGTTCGGCCGGACCTCGTCCCAGAGGCCGAATTCGTCGAGGACCTGGACGACCTGGTCTTCCCAGGCCTGGCCGCGGACGAACAGGCGGTCGGGCCGCCGGGCCGTCTTTTCGATGAGCCCGGTGTCCCGGGTCAGCAGGACGCGGCCCTCGCGGCGGGCCAGGGCGACGAGGTCGGGGTCTTCGGCCTTGGCGAAGTAGGCGACGTCGAAGCCGAGGATGCGCAGCCACTTGGCCAGCTTGCCGAGCATGCAGTCGGCGACGAAGGTCATGGCCCCCCTAGAGGCCGAGGAATTGAACGGCCAGGCCGGAGACGAAGATCATCAGGCCGGCCAGGGCATGGGAGTAGCGCTCGAGCTTGCCCAGCTTGACGAAGCTCGCCCCGTACGAGGCGGCGGCGATGATGATCAGCATGGTGGCCACGGTCACCAGGCCGAAGGCCCCGGCCACCAGGGCCACGCCGGCCGTGCTGTGGCGGGCGGCCGGATACATGACCAGCGGGATGAGCGGCTCGCAGGGCCCGAAGACGAAGATGGTGAACAGGACCCAGGGCGTGATGTTGGCCTTCTTGGGGTCCTCGCCGTGGGGATGGGCGTGCTCGGCCAGCTCGTGGGTATGCGGATGGGCGTGCTGATGGACGTGCGCGTGGGCGGGGTCGTGCGGGCCCTGGTCCGGCCCGTGCGGATGGACGACGGCGTCCTCGTGGTCGTGGAGGTGCGGGTGGACGTGGGGCTTGCCGCGCCAGGCCCGGCGCATCCCCCAGACGAAATAGGCGAAACCGAAGCCGATGAGAAGCCAGGCGGCGATCGCGCCGCGGGCCGATTCGACGCCCTCGAGCTTGGCCACGGCCAGGCCCAGGGCGAGGCCCAGAAAGCCGAGGATGATCGAGCTCAGGATGTGGCCGAGGCCGGCGAAGAAGGCCACGACCAGCGTTTTGCGCAGGGTCCAGTTGCGGGCCCGGCCGATGACGATGAACGGCAGGTAGTGGTCGGGGCCGATGATCGTGTGGACCAATCCCAGCGTGGCCGCGGTCCCGGCCAGCACCCAGATGTCGTGACCGATCATCGCCCCTCCGTCATGGGGGACATGTACCCGGTACGCGTCCCCCTCCATGCCCCCCGCGCCCGGACAGGCCAAGGGGGAAAAGGATGGTGGACGGTAGGAGACTCGAACTCCCGACCTCAGCGTTGCGAACGCCGCGCTCTCCCAACTGAGCTAACCGCCCACAAAAAGCCCCCTCATGATAACAGAACGGCCACGCGCCTTCAACCGTCCGCCGGCCCCTGTCAATGCAACGTGATTATGTCCTGTTTTCGATAAGCCCCAGAACGACCGGCCCCCCGTAACGGGGCGTCGCCGGGATCCCGTCCTATCCGATCCAACCGAGGCCATCAGGCCGCGCCCATGGAGAACGCGGCTCCGCGCCTCGGCCGGCCCGGCTATTTCTCGACGATCCTGTACTCGTAAAAGCAGACACCGCGGTCCCGGTCGAGGAGGAAGAGGCGGTCGCCGCGGATCCAGATCCCGTCGGCGAAGTGCGTCAGCGGGATGGCGCCGAGCAGGACCCCGTCCGGAGCGAAGACCTCGAGCTTGTACATGTCGGTCGTCCGGAGGTCCGCGGCGCCGGTGACCTTCCGGGTCGAGCCGCCGTCGACCGATCCGGACATCGTGAACGTGATCTCTTCCTCTTTCCGGATCTGCCGGCCGCGGGTCAGGACCCAGACCCTGTCCCGGCCGTCGACGGCGAGGCCGTCGGCCACGCGATTCAGCTTGGGGCCGAAGTAGCGGACACTCGTCGCCGTGACCTCTTGCCGTCCCTTCTCGATGAGCTTCGTCGAATAGTCGAGCGGGCGGTCGGCCCGCCAAAGGAGCCGGCCCGCGGAAGAATACTGTTCGATCCGGTTCTGAAAGAAGAAAGCCAGGCTGATCCGGTCCCGGTCGTCGACCTCGAAAGACACGGAATTCGCGATCCGGTTGGTGAGCTCTTCGCCGTAATCGAACGGGTCCCCGAACTCCCCGACGACCTCGAGGTCCGGCCCCAGGAGCCGGACCAGCTTGGGCGGGGTCTTTTCCTTGGCCACCCCCTGGGTCCCCAGGAACCCATAACCCAGGGTCGCCAGGGAGCCGGAGCCGAGAAGGCGCAGCCGCTCGAGCCGGAGCCTGGTCACGGGGATGGTCCTGACGACCTCCCCCGCCGGCGTGAACACCTGGACCCTCTTTTGGGCGTCATCGAGGACATAGATACGGCCCTGGCGGTCGACGGCGATCGAATTCGGATCGGCGAATTCGCCCGGACCCTGGCCTCTCCGCCCGATCGTCCGGACATACCGGCCGTCCGGGCCGAAGACCTGGACGCGCGCGTTGCCGCTGTCGAGGACGTGGAGCCGGCCGCCGGCGTCCACGGCCATGTCGACCGGCATGTCGAAAGCCACGTTCTCGTCGTCGGCGTCGACGTCGCCGATCTTGCGGACCAACTCGAGGGCGGCCTTGGGGGCGTTCCCCCACTCGCCGCCCTTGGTGTTGTGGACGATCCTGACGCCGTTTTCCGTTTCGATCCGCGGCCCGGATCTTTCAGCCGATTGCCCGGAAACGAGGAAAAAGGCGCAGCCGAAGAGGCTCCAGACCAAGGCCGTCGCGCCCGAAGGGGCCTTCTCTCTTTTCGTCATCGGCGGGAACCTCCATCGACGCGGCGCGTCGGAAGCACGACGGCCCCATTATAGGCGCGTGCTCGACCCGCCGTCAAAAACGCCCAGAGGCCGGGCCTCGACGGCTCTCTTGTCACCCCGCCCGCCCCTGGCATAGAATGGTCCCCGGAGGGTTCGCCATGGGCAAGACCATCGTTGTTTTGATCCTGATCGCGGCGGCCGGGTATTTCGTCTACCAGCAGGTCGGCCGGACGCCGTCCGAAGAGGAATACCTGGTGACGCATCTCCGCGACCGCTACGCCGCCGTGGTCAACCAGTTCGCCAGCGCCGCCGGGCGGTCCGGCCTCCTGGCCGACGCGATCGGGGACGCCGACGCCGCCGTGACGGCCATGAAGAAGATCCGGGCCGAGCTGGAAGCGCTCCGGAACAAGCTGACCGAGGCCCGGGCCATCGGCAAGGCCGACGCGCTTTTGGAAAAGATCGAGAACTTCTACCGGAAGAACAACATCGTCCGGCCATGACGTTCCGGCTCTTCGGCCAGCCCGCCCGGGCCGGACGTCTGGTCCGGCGCGCGGCTGGCGCGCGCCTCGAGGCGGTCGTCGAACGGACGGCCCGCGGCTGGCTCGTCAAGGGCGCGGTCTCGGGCCGGCCGGGCCGGATCGAGGTCTTCCGGGCCCCCGCCCCGCCGGTCTTTCTGCTCAACAACTGGCAGTCGTGGGGCCCGGCGCAGCCGGCTACGCCGGCGACGCGCTTCCCGGAGCTCGAGGCCGTCGTCCGGGACTACAGCCCCTGGCTCTTCTCGCCGCTCGGCGACGAGATCTTGCGCCACCCGGTCAGCGACTATGTCGCCGCCTGGGACGGCGGGCTGGCCGGGTTCCTGACGTCGCGGGTCGCCCACCCGTTCTTCACCGTCGAGGGCGGCGAACTCGTCGGCTGGCTCGAGTTCTTCGAAGCCCGGTTCGCGCGGCCGGTCGCGCTCGAGCCGCTGGCCGTCCTGGAAGACGGCCCGGCCGCCGATCTCCTCGAAGCTTACGCCCGCCTCGTCAAGCGGGCCCATCGGGTCCGGATCAACCCCTGGAACCCGGCCGGCTGGTGCAGCTGGTACCATTATTTCGGCCGGCTCGGCTGGCCGGACGTCCTGGAGAACCTCGACGTCGCGGCCTCCGACCGGACGGGGCTGCCCTTCGACGTCTTCCAGGTCGATGACGGCTACGAAACCGAGATCGGCGACTGGACCTCGCCCAAGCCGGGCTATCCGGACCTGGGGGGCTTGGCCCGGGCGATCGAGGACCGGGGTTTCCGGGCCGGCATCTGGACGGCCCCGTTCAGCGCCTCCGAAAGCTCGCGGCTCTTCGCCGAGCACCCCGACTGGATGGTCGCGGAAGGCGGCCGGCCCAAGCCCTGCTACAAGGGTTGGGGCCGGACGATCTACGCCCTCGACACGACCCATCCCGGGGCCCGGCGGTGGCTCGAGGCCACGTTCCGGAGCCTGAGGCGGGCGGGATTCTCCTATCTCAAGATCGATTTCCTCTTCGCGGCGGCCATGCCGGGAGGGCGTCACAAGCGCGTCACCCCGATCCAAGCCTACCGGGAAGGGATGCGGACGATCCGGCGGGCGGCCGGCCGGGGCTTCATCCTCGGCTGCGGGGCGCCCCTCTGGCCTTCCGTCGGGCTGGTCGACGGCATGCGTGTCGGCGAAGACACGGCGCCGTATTGGAAGACCAAGCCCTCGCCCTTCCAGGGACCGAGCGCCTACTTCGCCCTGAAGAACGCCCTGACGCGGCAGTTCATGCACCGGGCCTTCTGGCTCAACGATCCGGACTGTCTCCTGCTGCGGGACCGGGAGATCGAGCTGACCCGGAACGAGAGGGAGCTTTACGCCCTGGCCGCCGGGGCTTTGGACAACATGGTCGTCGACAGCGACCGGCTGGCATTTTTGGGGCTGGGGGAACGAGATCTGCTCCGGAGGGTCCTGGCGCTCAGGGGCGGCCGGGTCCGGGTGTCGGGGCTTCTGGGGGAGCTCGGGACCGACGTTTTCGTCGTCGACAGGAACTCCGGACCGGGCCGGAGCCCGGGGCCGGGGGAGACAAGGCTGGCCCTCAACCTCTCCGATCTGGAGAAAAAGGTCGACGGCCGCCGGGTTCCGCCCCGTTCGGGGCTATTCCTCTAAACCCGGGCCGGGAAGGCGAAAAAGGCCCCCCCCCTTGCTCCTCACCTTTTTGGGGTCCGAGAACCGCACCTTCTTTGTTCCCGCACGAGGAGCCTATCTCATCTGGAGCCGATGTCAATACGGTTTTCCGGGATGTCCTATTATGTCAGTATATGTCACGTGCCCGGAGAGGGCCCGCTTTCACATTAAAACGACTTCATGAGGGCCGCGGACCACTTCTCCTATGGTCCAAGCCTTGAAGCCCCGCCTGTCAAACCCGGCAATGGTCCGGTCCACGTCCCCCGGAGCGACGGCCAAGGCCATCCCGATGCCCATGTTCAGGGTCCGGAACATTTCCCGGTCGTCGACGTCGCCGGCCCTCTGGATCTTGCCGAAAATGGGGGGAATGGGCCAGGAGCCGGTCTCGATCCTGACCCCGAAGCCCTCGGGGATGACCCGGGGGATGTTGTCGTAGAAACCGCCGCCGGTGATGTGGGCCATGGACTTGATCGGGACCGTCTTGAGGACCTCGAGGATGGCCGTGCAGTAGATGCGGGTCGGCCGCAGCAGCTCGCGCCACAGGCCGGCCTTGATCTCCTTGGCCGAAAAGACCTTGCGGGCCAGGGAATAACCGTTGCTGTGGAGGCCGCTCGAAGCCAGGCCGATGACCGCGTCGCCGGCCCGGCAGGTCCGGCCGTTGATGATCTTCGGCTCGTCGACCAGGCCGACGCAGAATCCGGCCAGGTCCCACTTGCCGGGGCCGTAAAGGCCGGGCAGCTCGGCCGTCTCGCCGCCGACCAGGGCGCAGCAGGCCTCTTTGCAGCCCCGGACGACGCCCTTGACGATGTCGACGAGCATGGACGGGACGACCCGGCCGACGGCGATGTAGTCCAGGAAAAAGAGAGGCTCCGCGCCCAGGACGACGACGTCGTCGACGGACATGGCCACCAGGTCGACGCCGACCGTGTCGTACTTCTTGACCAGGTCCGCGATCAACAGCTTGGTGCCGACGCCATCGGTCGACGAAACCAGGACCGGCTTCTTCAGGCCCTTCAACCGGGGCCGGAACAGCCCCGAGAAACCGCCGAGGCCGCCCAGGACCTCCGGCCGGCCGGTCGTCCGGACAAGCGGCTTGATCAGGCCGATGAAACGGTCGGCGGCGTCGATATTGACGCCGGCTTTCTTATAGGTGACAGGCGACATGACGATTCTCCGTGCCTTTTTATAGCATAAAAAGCTGGTCAAACCTACATCCGGTCGCGGAGGCTTCGGAGCGACCGTCGGGAGCGCGTCGGAGCGGCTCGGAGACGCGATCCCGAGAAATATCTTCAGAAAGCGGATCGGGGACCGGAAGCTGAACTGCGGTTCGATCCAAGTAGGTCGCGGAGGCTTCGGAGCGACCGTCGGGAGCGCGTCGGAGCGACTCGGAGACGCGATCCCGAGAGATATCCTCAGAAAGCGGATCGGGGACCGGAAGCTGAACTGTGGTTCGATCCAAGTAGGTCGCGGAGGCTTCGGAGCGACCGTCGGGAGCGCGTCGGAGCGACTCGGAGACGCGATCCCGAGAGATATCCTCAGAAAACGGATCGGGGATTGGAAGCGGGGATCACGGTTTGACCCTCTCCCAACCCGGGTGTAACCTTTTAGACCGGGGGCGGTAATTACCCATGAACGCCGATGATCCGAGGATAGAGAAGAACGGACGCATGTCGCCGACAGACAACCAACTCATGGAAGACGTCCGGGACGGCCGGGTCGAGAAGCTGGCCGTCCTGTTCGAGAGATACCAGACCATGCTCTTCAACTTTTTCCTCCGCCTGACCGGCAACCGGGCCGCCAGCGAAGACCTCGTCCAGGAGGTCTTCGTCCGCGTCCTGAAATACCGGGCCGGCTATCTTTCCGAGAGCCGCTTCAACGTCTGGCTCTTCCAGATCGCGCGCAACGCCCACATCGATCATCTGCGGAAGCAGAAACCGGCCCTCTCGCTCGACGAACAGTACGCCGAGACCCCCAGCCGCGAGCCCCGTCCCGAGGCGGCCTACGAGGCCGACCGCGACGCGGAGCTCGTCCGCAGGGCCCTCGACCGCCTGCCCGTCCAGAAACGGGAGATCCTGGTCCTCTTCCGCTTCCAGAATCTCAAGCTCCGGGAGATCGCCGAGCTCCTGGGGGTCCAGGTGGGGACCGTCAAGGCCCAGGTCCACCGGGCCCTCAAGGACTTGAGCCGCGTCTATCTCGAGCTCGAGCGAGGAGACCTGTCATGACCTGCGAAAAGACCCAGGAACGCTTCGCCGATTACCTGACCGGCGACCTCGACGAGGCCGGCCGGGCCGAGGTTCGGGCCCACATCCTCGACTGCCCGGCCTGCCGCGGCGACCTCGAGGACCTGACCGTCGTCTGGGCCAAGCTCGGCGTCCTGCCCGAGGAGCAGCCCGGCGGCGCCGTCCGGGCCCGCTTCTACGCCCTGCTCGAGGACGAGAAGCGGAAGGCCGCCCGGGCCGCCGCGGATGCGGCCGCGTCCCGGGCCCGCTTCGCCGACTGGTTCAGCTTCCGCCGGCCCGCCTTCGCCGCGTCGTTCTCCGCCGTCCTGCTCCTCGCCGGCCTCGCGGCCGGCTGGTTCTTGAGCGGCGCCCGGCCCGGCGGCACGCGCTACGCCCGTCTGTCGAGCGAAGTCGAGGCCATGCGCCAGCAGGTCGCCCTGTCCCTCCTGGACCGGCCCTCGGCCTCCGAGCGCATCCAGGGCGTCGGCTACACGGCCGAGGTCAAGGCCCCCAGCGACACGACCCTGGCCGCGCTCTTCAAGGCCGTCGACACCGATCCCAATCCCAACGTCCGGCTGGCCGCCGTCGACGCCCTCTACCTCTTCCGCGACCGGCCCGGCGTGCGCGAGAGCCTGGTCCGGTCGTTGTCGCTCCAGAGCTATCCCCTCGTCCAGGTCGCGCTCATCGACTTCCTGGTCGAGGTCCGCGAGGCCAAGGCCGTCGACGCCCTCAAGTCCCTCCTCCAGGCCGGCGAGCTGACCCCCGACGTCAAAGAGCGGGCCGAGCAGGGCCTGAAGCAGATCGCGCTGTGAGGACGATCATGGACCGCAAGATCCGAAATCTCACGGCCGCGGCCGGCCCCCTGGCTCTGGCGGCGCTCCTGACCGTCACGGCCCCGGCCGCCCCGGCCCAGACCGTCTGGGACCGGGACAACGACATGGCCTCGTTCCGGACCGAGACCATCGCCAAGACCCTGCGTTTCGCCGATCCCGCCAAGCCCGGCGAGCTCCGGGTCGACAACGTCTTCGGCCCGATCACGGTCGAGGCCTACGCCGGCCGCGACGTCGTTCTCGAGGTCCGGAGGATCGTCTACGCCCGCGACGAGGCCCGGGCCAGGAAGGCCGAGGCGGAGGTCCGCCTCGATCTCGCCGAGAAAGGCAACACGGTCGAGGCCTATGTCGACGGCCCGTTCCGGGAGGACGAGAAAGCCGGCCGCGACGGCGGCCTGCGGATGCGCCGCGACCCCGGTTACCGGGTCTATTACGGCTTCACGATCAGGGTCCCGGCCCGGACGGACCTGGTCCTGTCGACCGTCCTCGACGGCGACGTCGAGGTCCGGGGCGTCGAGGGGACCTTCGACGTCCGCAACGTCACCGGCCGGGTCGGGATCATCGACGCCGCCGGCTCGGGCGAGGCCCGGTCCGTGAGCGGCGGCGTGACCGTCGCCTTCCGGCGCCACCCCGACGGGCCCTGCTCCTTTAGGTCGGTCAGCGGGGACGTCGAGGTGGACCTCCCCGGCGAGCCCTCGGCCGACCTCCGGTTCAAGACGATAAACGGCGGGATCTATTCCGACTTCGAGGTCACGGCCCTGCCCAAGGCGGCGCCCGTCCGCCAGGAGCGCCCCGGGAAGGGCGGCAGGTTCGTCTATCGCAGCGACGGCTTCGACGGCGTCCGCGTCGGCCGGGGCGGCCCGGAGATCAGGCTCGAGACCCTGACCGGCGACATCCTGATCGCCAAGAGATCGAAATCGACGTCCTGAAAGGACAAGGAGAGAACGACATGAACAAAAAGAGAATCGCGAACATCGCGGTCCTGGCCCTGCTGGCGGCCGGGACGTGCGGCTGGGCCCTGGCCCAGGCCAAGACCGAGCCGGCCCCGGACCGGGCCGTCGTCCCGCTCTCGAACCCGGCCGCTCCGGCCAAGATCGAGGTGTCGGTCATGCGGGGCAGCATCACCATCAAGGGCACCTCGGGCAAGGAGGTGATCGTCGAGGCCCGGGTCCGCGAGAGGGTCCTGTCGGACTTTGGCAACTTCAACGCTCCGGGGGCGCCCTGGGCCCTCCTCGACCGGACCGCGCCGCCCGCGGCGCCGGCTCCCGCGGCCGCGCCGGCCGTCGCCCCCACGCCGCGGGCGTCCGGACAGCTGTCGGCCAATGCGCAGGCGGAGATGGCCGCCCAGCTCGCGGCCACGCTGGCCGACCAGGAGAGGCTGGCCAAGAAGATCGTCCGCGACCACGAACGTTCGACCGGGAGCCTCAATTACTATTTCTCCGGGAACGACAAAAAGGCCCGGGAGGAGAAAGAGAAGAAGATCGCCGGCATGAAGCAGCTGACCGGCTCCTCCTCCGGCCTCGAGGTCGAGGAAGAGGGCAACGTCGTCCAGATCAACACCCAGTCCTGGAAGGCGGCCACCGATCTCGTCATCCAGGTGCCGGTCGCCTCCTCGCTCGAGATCCAGTCGTCCATGGACGGCGCGGTCGTCGTCGAAGGCGTCAGCGGCGAGATCGACATCAACAACATCAACGGCCCGGTGACCCTGACCAACGTCTCCGGCAACACCCTCGTCCACACCGTCAACGGCGACATCACCGTCGTCCTGACCCGCGTCGCGGCCGGCAAGCCGCTGTCCTTCAGCACCATGAGCGGGGACATCGACGTCACCCTGCCGGCCGACGTCAAGGCCAACCTCAAGATGAAGTCCGAGCAGGGCGAGATCTACAGCGATTTCGACATCGACATGACCCGCCAGCCGGCCCGGACGGAAGCGGCCGCGAAGACCGATCAGGGCAAGTACCGCATCGCCTTCGACAGGTCCCTCTTCGGCCTGGTCAACGGCGGCGGCCAGGAGGTCTCGTTCAACACCTTCGGCGGCGACATCTACATCCGCAGGAAGAAATAAGCCGCCTGCCGCGCGCAGCGTACGGGCGCCCCGGGGCCGGTCCCCGGGGCGCTTTTTTTCCCTCCCGGCCGGGGCTATAATGGGCCCGCCCGAAAATTCCCCGCCGGGAGGGTCCATCGTCATGTCCGCAAAAAACCGCCGCCTGGGATTATTCGTCGTCCTCATCTCCGTCTTCACGGTCCTGTTCCTCGTCAATCGCCGGCAAAAGCCGGCCGCCGAGACGGCCAGCCTGATCCTTGTCAACGGCAAGATCGCGACCGTGGACGACCGGTTCCCGACGGCCTCCTGGATCGCCCTCGCCGGCGACCGCGTTGCCGCCGTCGGGTCGGACCCCAAGGGCTTCAACCGGCACGTCGGCGACGGGACCGAGATCATCGACGTCGGCGGCGCGCTGGTCGTGCCGGGTCTCATCGAGAGCCATGGGCACTTCTTGAGCTTGGGCCAGTCCCTGACCATCCTCGACCTGACCAGGGCCCGGTCCTGGGACGACATCGTCGCCCAGGTGTCCGAAGCGGCCCGGGCCGCCAAACCCGGAGAATGGATCCTCGGCCGGGGCTGGCATCAGGACAAGTGGGACCGGGCCCCCCAGCCCAATGTCGAGGGCCTGCCCCTGCACGAGGCCTTGAGCGCGGCCACCCCGGACAACCCGGTCCTGCTCGATCATGCCAGCGGCCATTCCTGTCTGGCCAACGCCAAGGCCATGATCCTGTCGGGCATCACGGCGACGACGACCGACCCCGAGGGCGGCCGCATCGTCCGCGACGCCAAGGGCCGGCCGACCGGCGCCTTCATCGAGACGGCCCAGAGCCTGCTCCGCTACGAAGCCGGGCACGCGACGCCCGAGGAGGAAGCGGCCCGGAGCCGCAAGCTCGTCGAGCTCGCGGCGCGGGAGTGCCTGTCCCACGGCGTCACCAGCTTCCACGACGCCGGGGTCTCGTTCGGCACGGTGGACCTTTACAAGGCCATGGCGGACGAGGGGGCCCTCCCCGTCCGCCTCTACGTCATGCTCGGCGCGAACAGCAAGGCCTTGGCCGAGAGGGGCGCCGGCTACCGGATGATCGGCGCGGCGGGGAACCACCTGACCGTGCGGACCGTCAAGCGGCTGATCGACGGCGCGCTCGGGGCCCACGGGGCCTGGCTCCTCGCGCCCTACGCCGACCTGCCGTCCTCGACCGGGTTGAACACGGAATCGATCGAGGAGATGAAGGCCACGGCCGCCTGGGCCGTCGAGAACGGCTTCCAGCTGGCCACCCACGCCATCGGCGACCGCGGCAACCGCGAGACGCTCGACATCTACGAGGCGGCCTTCCGGGCCCATCCGGACAAGACCGACCTGCGCTGGCGCGTCGAGCACGCCCAGCACCTCGACGCCGCCGACATCCCCCGCTTCGCCAAGCTCGGGGTCATTCCGGCCATGCAGCCGATCCATTGCACTTCGGACGCCCCCTGGGTCCCCAAGCGGCTCGGCCCGGAGCGGGCCGCGGCCACCTCCTACGTCTGGCGCAAGCTCATGGACGCCGGCTCGAACATCCCCGTCGGCACGGACGTCCCCGTCGAACGCATCGACCCCATGGCCAACGTCTACGCCGCCGTGACCCGCAAGCTCAAGGACGGCACGGTCTTCGTCCCGGACCAGCGCCTGACCCGCGAAGAGGCCCTGCGCGGCTACACCATCAACGGCGCCTACGCCGCCTTCGAGACCGGGCTCAAGGGGTCGCTCGCGCCGGGCAAGCTGGCCGACATCGCCGTCCTGTCGCGTGACATCCTGACCTGCCCCGAAGACGACATCCCCGGGACCGAGGTCCTCTACACGATCGTCGGCGGGCGGGTCCTCTACAAGCGCTAGCCCCGCGGCCGGGCTCGGGAACGGCCGCCCGGGCGGCTCCGAGGCCCCCGTCCCGCAACGGACGTTCGTCCGCCGGGGTATAATGGCCGTAGCGACGAGGAGGCCGACATGCGCAAACCCCTTATCCTGACGGCGGCCGCCGCGGGGCTGCTCTTCGCGGCCGGGACGGCCCTGCCGGCCGCGGCCCAGCCCGGCCCGAACACGCGGCCGATCCGGCTCTACGTCGATTTCGGCTACGTCAACCTGTTCTCCTACCCGAAATGGATCAGCCTCGGCCCGGAGGTCGAGTTCCGGCTCGGACGCCTTGTCACGTTCAATCCCGAGGCGGCGCTGTGGGTCCGGCAGAACGCCGGTACCGCCGTCAGCGTCATCCCCGGGGCGACGGTCAACCTGCGCTTCCGGAGCTTCTCCATCGGGGCCGGCGCCGTCGGCCGGGTCTCCGATTGGCGGCCCATGGCCGGCGGCTGGCTGGTCCCCAAGGCCCAGATCGGGTACTACGCCGGGCCCGGCCGACTGACGCTGTCGTTGTATTATTTGAGCACGGCCAAGGACGTCGTGGCCGCGATGACGATCGGCTTCGGGCTCGGACGCCGGGGCCGCGAGCCGGCCGACTAGAGCGCGCCGAGGGCCTTGAGGGCCAGCCCGTAGAGCCAGCGGTGGGCCTTGTTGCCGTTGGTCAGGATGGCCACGCCCGTCTTGCGGTTCAGGTTGCCGGCCAGGAAGGCCGTGTAGCCGTTGACGCTGCCGCTGTGGGCGATGATCTTCTGCCCCTCCAAGGTCGACACCCACCAGGCCAGCCCGTAGCCCGAGGTCTCGTTGAGCCAGCCGCCGTTGATCGGCCCGGCGAAGCGGTCGTACTGCCGCCGGGTCATCTCCCGGAAGGTCGACTCGGAGAGGATGCGCCGGCCCTTGTACGCCCCGCCGTTGACGGCGGCCATGAGCCAGCGGGCCTGGTCGACGGCCGTGCCGTAGACGACGCCGGCCGGCCAGGCGTCGGCCTTGACCCAGTCCACCGGGCGGAAGAGGCCGGGCCGCCGCCGCACCGGCATATACGGGATGGCCAGGCGCTCGGCCATGTCGGCCCGGGGCTCGAAGGCCGTGTCGCGCATCTCGATCGGGCCGAAGACGTTCTTGCGCATGTAGTCCTTGAAGGGCATGCCGGAGAACTTCTCGACCAGGTAGGCGACGAGCGTGAAGGCGATGTTCGAGTAGAGCACGCGCGTCCCCGGCCGCCGGGCCAGCCGCATCTTGCCGCGCAGGTAATCGGCCAGCGAGGACGGCACCTGGTCCTCCCAGACGGCGTGCCGCCCGAAATCGGTCGGCAGGCCCGAGGTGTGGGTCAGGAGGTTCCGGAAGGTCACGGGATAGCGCTTGTTCTCGCCCTCGATCTGGAACTCCGTCAGATAGTCGTTGACGCGGTCGTCGAGCTTGAACTTGCCCTGCTCCATGAGCTGCAGCAGGGCGGTCGCCGACATGGTCTTGAAGGTCGAGGCGATGAGATAGACGGTGTCGCAGGCGGCCGGGGTCTTGACCCGGACGTTGGACAGGCCGGCCGAGCGGGTCCAGACGATGCGATCTCCGGAGAAGCAGACCACGGCCATGGACGGGATGCGGCCGAGCTTGAGGGCCCGCTCGATCTCGGGATCGAGCAAGGCGGCCAGGCGGGCGTCGTCGACCGGCGCGAACGGCCGGGCCGCGGACGGGTCGGAGATCATGGCCGGGCCGGGCATCGGTTCGCCGGCGTCGTCCGTGTCGAGGTCGTCCGGGCCCGTCTCCAGGTCCCCGAAATCGTCCGCCAGGCCGGCCGAGCCGTCCGGGCCGATGGAGGCCGCGACAGGCCGGGCGCCGTTGGCGCCATTGGCCGTCTGGGCCGTCCCGGGGCCGGAGGACTCGGCGCGGCCGCCGATGATCTTGACGGCCGCGAACAGCCCGACGGCCACGACGGCCAGGGCGATGAGGGCGATGTCGGCGGCCCGGCGCAGGCGCCGGCGGGGCTTTCCCGTCGGGGTCTTCTTCTTGATCGGCCGGGCCATGGCGCTCATAGGTCGTTTCTCTCGGCCAAAGATTATACCACGCCGGCCGCGGGACGAAGCGGGGAAATGGCGAAGGCCCGGTTTTTTCGCGGCCCCCCGGCCGGCTCATTCCAGGAGGAAGCTCATGGACCCGAAATTCAGGGTCATCCGCGAGCACTGCGTCAGGAGGCCGACGCCGAGCGTCCCGTGAAAGAAGCGCGTGTCGGGCATGATCTCCCGGGTCTGGGCCAGGACCCGCCGCAGGGCCAGCCGACCGCCCCCGACGCGAGGCGAAGGCGTCAAGAACGCCGTAAAAGGGATTTACAGGGCCGCGCCTGGGCCGAGACGGGGATCAGTCCTCGGTCAGGCCGGCCAGCTTGTCCTGGACGCGGCGCAGCTCGTCCTGCGCTTCCTGGAAGAGCTTGGATTTGAAGGCCAGGGTGTCGAGGGCCTTGGTCTCGCTCATGGTCCGCTTGAGGCGGTCGATGCGGACGACGATCTCGGCCTCGCGCCGCTTCAGGGCGGCGGTCTCGGCCTCGGTCAGGGCGGGCTTGTCCATGGTCGCTTTCCAGTCCGACCATTGTAGACCGAACGCGGCCTCCCGACAAGGGCGGGGCGGCGGGGCCCGGGCGGGGGCCGGAGGCGGGGCGGTTTGACCGGTTCCGGCCGATGTGCCATCATAGATTTTCGAGGTCCCATGAAGAGGAATCGCCGGCTGGCTCGCACGTTGCTGACGCTCGGCCTGGCCGCCGGGCTCGCGGCCGGGGCCTGGGCCGGGCCGGCCGGGACGGAAGGCGGCGACGGCGGGCCTCAGAAGAAGGGCAAGAAGATCGCCCAGGACAAAGACCCCAAATACCAGTGCGAGCTGGGCGTCGTCGCCCTGCGCTACGGGCTGCCCGACCAAGCCGTCCGGTACGGCGAGACCGCGGTGGCCCTCGACCCCTCCTCCTTCGACGGCTGGAACCTGCTGGGCTCGGCCTACGCCCAGAAGGGCGAGCTGGCCCGGGCGGCCGAGGCCTTCGAAAAGGCCGCCGCGCTCAAACCCGGTGAAGCCGCGGTCCAGAGGCAGCTCGGTCTCATCTATCTCGGGCTCGACGAGACGGCCAAAGCCGAAACGGCCCTGAAGAAGGCCCTGGACGCGAACGGCGACGCCGAAGCGGCCTACGCGCTCGGCAAGCTCTGCTACGCCCAGAAGAGGTTCGACGAGGCCATGGGCTACGCCCTTCAGGCCATCCGGAAGGACGGGCAGAGCGCCAAGGCCTACAACCTCAAGGGCGTCCTGCTCAACCAGGGGGGCAAGTACGCCGAGGCCGCCGGGGCCTTCCAGGCCGGGCTGGTCCTTCAGCCGGGCGACATCGGCTTGCAGGTCAACCTGGGCATCGCCTTCTTCAACAGCGGCGAGTGGGCCAAGGCCCGGGCCGTCTTCGAGGCGGTCCTGCCGAAGATCGAGGACGGCGAGCTGAAAAAGCAGGTCCAGGACTACGTCCAGGCCATCAAGGACGCCGGGAAGTAGCCGGCGCGAAGCGGGCCTCGAGCCCGCGCAGGAACCCCAGCCCCCGCTCGACGAAGGCGCGGCCGTCCGGACAAAGGTCCTGGAAGATGGCCCGCTCGAAAGCGAAATCCCCCAGCCGCGTGTTGTAGGTCTCCAGGCCGATCGTGCCATCGTAGCCCATTTCGGCGAGCGTCCGGAAGACCGTCTCCCACGGGACCAGGCCGCCGCCGGGCGCGCCGCGATCGTTCTCGCAGGCGTGGACGAGGGCCAGGCGCGGGCCGAGCTCGCGCAGGCCGGCGGCGTAATCGCGGACCTCGGTGACGGCGTGGAACGTGTCGAAGGTGGCCTTCAGGCCGGGGTGGCCGGCCAGGTCGAAAAGTCGCATGAGCCGGGCGGGCGTGTTGACGAGGTGGGTCCGGAAGCGGCTCATGGGCTCCAGGACCAGGGTGACCCCGAGCGGCGCGGCATACTCGGCCAGGGCGCGGAGCCCGTCGGCCGCGCGGGACAGCTCGTCGTCCGGGGGGCGGCGGCGCCGGACGACGCCGGGGTGGCCGTAGAGGCAGCCGGCATAGGCCCAGGCCCCGACCTCGGCCGTGAGGTCGATCTGGCGCTTGTGCCAGGTCAGGCCGCGGGCCCGGTCGGCGGGATCGTCGGCGGACAGGTCGGCGTCGAGCGGCCAGGCCCCGCCGGGGCCGACGACTAGATCCAGGCCGAGCGCGGCGGCCCGGCGGGCCGTGAGGCGCGGGTCGAAGACGACGTCGTCGCCGACGGACAGCTCGAACATGTCCAAGCCCAGCTCGCGGATGAGGTCGAGGACGGGCAGGTCCGCGTCCGACCAGCTCCGGGTGAAGAGATAACAGTGGGCCCCGTACTTCACGGGGCCAAGATACCCCAGCGGGACGGCCCGTTCAAGCCGGCCGGGGAACGTGCTATGATGGCGGTATGAACTGGGTCACCGTCCATACTTCCAACGGTGTCACGGAGGCGGAGATCCTCAAGACCATGCTCGAGTCCTTCGGCATCCCCGCGCGGGTGAGCGCCGAAGCCGTAGGCAGGGTTCTCGGGATGACCGTCGACGGGATGGGCCGGGCGGCCCTTCTCGTCCCCGCGGACCGGGCTACGGAAGCCCAGGACATCCTGGCCGAGCATTTCACCGCCGAGGCCTAGGGGGGCGCCGCGACAACGTTATGAGGGGGACGACCCCCGAGAGGCTGGGGTTTGGCCGAACGGCCGCGGAGGAGAGGATGATGGCGAGAACGAGGAATAAGCCCAAAGCCCAATCTCGGCAAGACGCGGCGAAGCGTCCGCCGGCCGGGCCCGTCAGCCCCAACAAGGGACAGCGCGATGGACGGGACGGGCCATGTCCGGCCTGCGGCCGTCCCGTCCTCCCGGGCGTCAAGACCTGTCCTTCCTGCGGCGCGGCGGTCGACCCGAGCACCGTCCGCACCGCCTAAGAGGCCAGAGAGGGTCAAACCTACCTTTTACCCGTTTTATCGCGAAACGGGTAAAAGGTAGGTTTGACCCTCTCTAATTCTTTCTTATTTAAAGACTTCCCGACGGAGGCGGGCCTTGGCAATGCGGGCCTCGACCGGGTGGACGCCGATGCCGGGGCCGTCCGGCACCCGGATCGTGCCCGGGCCGCTCAACTCGATGAAGGGGTCGATGAGATCCTCCTCGAAATAACGGCGGCTGGCGCTCAGGTCGTTGGGCAGGCGGAAGTCGGGCAAGGTGGCGATGTGGAGGTTGTGGGCCCGCCCGATGCCGCTCTCGAGCATGCCGCCGCACCAGACCGGGACGCCCCGCGCTTCGCAGAGGTCGTGGATCCGGCGCGCTTCGACGACGCCGCCGACCCGGCCGACCTTGATGTTGATGATGCGACAACTGCCCATCTCCAGGGCCGCCCGGGCCGTGTCGAACGAGACGACGCTCTCGTCGAGGCAGACCGGCGTCGTCATCTCCCGCTGCAGCCGGGCGTGGTCCCAGAGGTCCTCGTAGCCGAAGGGCTGCTCGAGCATGAGCAGGTCGAAGGCGTCCAGGGCCTTAAGCGCCTCCAGGTCCGCGATCCCGTAGGCGCCGTTGGCGTCGGCCTGGAGCATGATGTCGGGAAAGCGCTCCCGGATCGCGGCGCAGGCGGCCGCGTCCCAGCCGGGCTTGATCTTGATCTTGATCCTCTGGTAGCCCTGGTCCAGGTAGCGCCCGACGCCCGCGACCAGGTCGGCCAGGGAATCCTCGATGCCGCAGCTGACGCCGGCCGCGATCTCGGCCCGGACGCCGCCGTAGAGCCGGTGGAGCGGCTGTCCCTCTTTCTTGGCCTTGAGGTCCCACAAGGCCAGCTCGATCCCGGCCTTGGCCATGCGGTTGCCCCGATAGAGGGCCGCTTCCCGGGCGAAGTCCTCGGGCTCGACCAGGCCCCGGCGCCGGACGAGCGGCACGAGGAAGTCCTTCATGACGTGCCAGGCCGTTTCCGTCGTCTCGCCGCTGTAGAGGGGCTCCTCTTCGGCTACGCACTCGCCCCAGCCGCAGACGCCCCCTTCATAGACGCGGACCAGGCTGAAGGTCCGGTCGTAGGCCCGGCCGACGCTGGTCTCGAAGAAATGGACGAAGGGCAGCTTGACGAGATCGATCTCGATGCGCTCGAGGGCCATGGGAACTCCTCCGCGGGCCGGATTAGCGCCTAACATAATCCAATCCGGAACGGCTTGACAAGCGCGGAAATCATGTTATTATACAAACTAGTTTGTATAACAAACCATAAGGAGCGAGAGCATGGTCGACATCGCCAAGATCGAGAAACGGACGGTCCGCAGCTTCTACGAGGACGGCTTCTTCGAGATCGCCCTCGGGCTGGCCCTCCTCGCCGTCGGCGCCCTCCTGTACTGGCAGTCGGTCCTCCCGGACGGATCTCTGGTCCATTTGATCCTGACCTCAGGTTTCGTCCTCGTCCTGGTCTCGTCGGGTTTCCTCGTCAACCTCTTCGTCCGCTTCTTCAAGCGGCGCGTCACCTACCCCAGGTCCGGCTATGTCGCTTTCAAGAACAAGGCGGTCAACCCCCGGCGCCGGACGGCCACGATGATCGTCGCCGGCATTATCGGCGGCTCCCTGGCGGCGCTTTTCAGCCTGTCGCCGGCCGCCCGCTCGCTCTGGCCGGCCGGGGCCGGGCTCCTCACGGCGGTCGCCATGTTGCTGCTGGCCCAGCGCGTCGGCCTCATCCGCTTCCACATCCTGGCCGGGGCCTCGGCCGTGATCGGCCTGGCCCTGACCGCGGCCGGCACCGAGATGACCCGGGGCCTCAGCTATTTCTTCGCCCTCTTCGGCCTGGCCTGGCTGGTGTCCGGGGTGGCCGCTCTTCTCGTCTATCTTGGCGGGACGCCCCGGCCCGGCGCCGACGGCCCGGAGGCGCCCGATGTCCGCTGACGTCCGCCTTCTCTCCGACCTCGACAAGGTCATCCACGAGCCAGCCCGGCTGGCGCTGACGGCCATCCTGTCGGTCGTCGAGAGCGCCGATTTCCTCTACCTGCAGCGCGAGACCGGGCTGACCAAGGGCAACCTGTCCTCGCACCTGGCTAAGCTCGAGGAGGCCGGCTACGTGGCCATCGAGAAGACCTACCGCGGGCGCGTCCCGCTGACGCTCGTCCGCCTGACCGACGCGGGCGCGGCGGCCTACAAGGCCTACAGGTCCCGCTTCAAGAAGTTCCTGGATAAGGCCTGAGGTCCGGCGCGCTCGGCGAGGGACCGTCAGGCCAGCTTGAGGCCCTTGCGATGGGCCCGGTGCTCGTAGATGCCGACGATGCGCCGGGCCATGGATCCTTCCGAATATCTCTCCAGGACCATCTCCCGGCCCTTGGCGGCCAGGCGGGCGGCCAGGTTGCGGTCGAAGTGGACCTTGATGATGGCGTCAGCCAGGGCTCTGGCGTTGCGGGGCGGCACGAGGAAGCCGCTCTCGCGGTGGACGATCAGGTCTCGGGCCAGTCCGACGTCGGCGGCCGCGACCGGCAGCCCGCTGACCATGGCCTCGATAAGCCGGCCGCCGAGGCCGTCGAGATGGGAGAAGACCACGAACATGTCCAGGGAAGCCAGCAGGCGCGGGGCCTGGTCCTGGAGGCCGAGCAGATAGCGCACGCTGTCCGTGGGCACGGGCTCGCCCCCCTCCGTCGCTTCGAGGCGGAGCGATCCCTCGCCGAGGACGACGACCTTGATGCGGGGCGACTGGGCGGCGGCCAGCGCGGCGGCCTCGAGCAGGGCCCGCTGGCCCCGTTCGTCCTCGAGCGGCAGGACCGCGCCGACCAGGAAGTCGCCGTCGTCCAGCCCAAGCGCCCGGCGGGCCAGGTCGTCGCGCGGTTGGGACGTGAAGCGCGAGAAATCGACCCCCGGCGGCACGACCTCGATGGCGCTCGCGGCGACCCCGCCCTGGAGCAGGATCGATTTGACCGCCTCCGTCCCGGCGATGACGGCGTCGACGGACGCGAACGTCAGGCGCCCTTCGAGCGGCGACGAGTCGGCCGGCCGCGACAGGACGCGCACCCGGACCTCGGCCGCGGCCGCCGCGGCCAGGCCGAGCGAGGCCCCGAAGGTCTCGTGGACGTGGACCACCCGGCAATGGCGGGCCCTCATCAGGCCGGCCAGCTTGCGGCGGACGAGCCAGGCCATCCGGCCGTGCATGTGGAGGGGCAGGACGGGCAGCTTCTCTTCGGCGGCCCGGCGCAGGATGTCGCTCCCGGGTTCGACGATCAGCAGGGCCTCGAGCCCTTTGAGGCCGAGCTCACGGGCGACGGCCAGCATCTGGCGCTGGCTCTCGCGCCAGTCCCGGCCCGCGTCGACGAGGAAAACGCTCACGCCGCGATTTTAGCACAGAGGGCCGGCGAGCGGAACCGCCGCCCGCCGCGGCCCTCACTTCAGGTAGTCGGACAGGGTGATGCCGCGGGTCTCGAGCGTCGATCCGGTGGCCTTGGCGATGGCGGCCACGGCGACGTTGTAGTCGACCAGGGCCCGCATCTCCATGGACCGGGCGCTGGCCAGGGCGTCCTGGTAGGTCAGGACGAAGTAGTTCGTCGACATGCCGACGTTGAGCTTCTTCATCTCGGCCTCCAGCTGCTTCTCGGCCAGCTCGCGGGCGACGCGGTAGGCGTCGACGCTCTTGGCCGCCGTCTCGAGGGTCCGGACGGCGTCGCTGACCTCGAGGAAGATCCGCTGCTCCTGGGTCTTGAGCTGGGCCTGGGCCTGCTGGAGGTCGAGCTTGGCGTAGGCGTACTGGGCCTTGCCGAAGACGTCGCCGAAGGGGATGGTCAGCGTCAGCCCGGCCGTCCAGTTGTTGTAGAGGAACTTGAAGCTGTCCTTGAAGGCCTTCGAGGCGCTGCCCTCGATGACGTCGATGGGATCGCCGAAAGGATTGGCGGGATCGTAGATGTACTGCCGGCCCGAGATGCCCGGGCTGGCCTTGATCAGCTGGAGGTCGAGCTGGGGCAGGCGCTGGTTCTTGGCGACGCGGAAGTTGATCCGCTTGGCTTCGATGGTCGATTTGGCCACTTCGAGGTCGGGCCGCCGGGCCAGGGCCTGGGTCAGGGCCTCCTTGAGCGTGATGGCGAAGGGCTTGAACTCGGGCTTGTCGGCCGGCATGAGGGTGGCCCCGAGGGAGGCCGGATCGGCCTCGAGGTTGAGGAGCGTCCGCAGCTGGTCCTGGTTGCGCTTGACCGCGGCCTCGGCCTGGAGGATGTCGGCCTCGCGGCGGGCCACGGTGGCCTCGGCGTTGAGGACCTCGATGGGGGCCTTGGTGCCGACCTGGACCTCGCGCTTGGTCTTGGCCAGGAGGTCGCGCCCGCTCTCCAGGGACAGGCGCAGGGTCTTGAGGTTCTCGATGCTGTAGACGAGATTCCAGTAGGCCGATTCCACGTTGTAGATCGTCTCGATCAGGGTGTTCTTGAACTGGCTGCGGCTGACCTCGAAATTGTTCTGGGCGACGACGATCTCCTTGCGGCTGACCGTCCAGCCGAAGTTCTTGAGCAGGGGCTGGGTCAGGACGAAGTTCAGGCGGCTGGTGTAGGACGGGTTGTAGTTCTGGAAGAGCTGGTTGTTCTCGCTCTTGTCGTAGTTCAAGGAGGCCTGGAGGCTGCCGCCGAAGGGGATCTTCTGGACGACGGACGTCGAGGCGCTGGCGGCCTTGTTGATGTAGGTGCCGGCCTGCTGCAGGGACCAGGTCGAGAGCTGCTCGTAGCGGTCCCGGCCGACGTCGAACTGGAGGGTCGGGGTGAACATCTGCTTGGCCTGGGACACGGTGGCCGAGGCCAGGCTGGGGTTGATGACCTCGGCGGCCACGTTGAGGTTGTTCTTGAGGGCCCGGAGGATCGATTCCTCGAGGGTCAGGCTGAGGTCCTTGGTGTCCTGGGCCAGGCCGGAGCCGCAGGTCAGGGCCAGCGCGGCCAGCGCGATCAGAGCGCCGGAGAGGCATTTCTTGATCATGATCGTCCTCCGAACATAGAATCCGCCGTCGTCCATTCATTATACGCTGGCGGCGGAATTTGGTTCCCCGTAACCAAAGGGAAAACGGGACCGTATATCAAGTCGAGGCCGGCGGCGGATTTCGCCCGGGGGACGCCTTTTCGGCCGCGTTTGCGTTATGATAGCCCTGATAGAGGAGGCCCGTCCATGAACGTTCGCCGCGCTGCCGGCCTGATCGCCGCCCTCCTGGTCATGTTCGGCCTGGCGTCGTCTTTCGCCGCCGCCCAAACCCAGGAATCCCAGAACATGAAGCTGCTGCGCCTGAAGAGCGCCCAGCTGTCGCTCGAGCTCAAGAAGGCCGATTTCGACCGCTACCTCAAGCTCAAGGAAGAGGGCCTGGCCTCCGAGGCCGATTACGCCCAGCGCCAGACGGCCTATCTCCAGGCCCAGGTCGACTACCAGCAGGCCCTGATCAGCTTCATGGGCAGCGAGGCCCGCATCTCGGTCGCCAGCGCGGTCAAGTTCCAGGACCGCAGCGGCAAGAAGTTCGTCCGCGTCTCCCTCCGCTACGCGTCGAAGGAGCTCAAGGAGCTGGCCAACCTCAAGATCAGCGCCGAGGACCTCTTCCCGCTCGACTTCATGAAGGAGATCAAGGACGTCTACGTCTCGCTGCTGTCGGAGGGCAAGATCATCTCCGACCCCTACGAGAAGTCCGTCGCCTCGATGCCCATCGAGACCGAGCGGGACGTGACCTTCCAGCTCCTCAAGGACGTCGAGAACCTGGACATCAACGTCTCCTATTCGGGCAAGACCGAGACGACCTCGGTCTTCCTCCAGAAGGGCGTCAGCGCCAACATGGTCACGGTCAACTCGGCCCAGTTCTCCCAGGAGGCCGACCTCGAGAGCACGGCGACCTACGACCTGTCGCTGGAGAAGTTCAGCGGCGAGGCCAACGTCTTCAAGCTCGAGGCGGTCAACCTGCCCCAGCAGATCACCTACGAGTTCAGCGACCCGACCACGAGCGCCCGCCTGTCGCAGATCAAGTTCAGCGAGGGCGTGACCAGCCTGAAGCTCCAGCTCAAGCTCTTCCTGCCCAAGAACCCCGACGAGCGGGTCGTCCTCGACCGGCCGCTCGAGTTCTTCGTCCTGGCCCTCGACAACGAGCAGACCGAGCGGCTCCGGGCCCTCGAGGCCGCGGCCGGCGCGGCGGGCCTGGACGCGGCGGCCGCCGACGGCCTCAAGGCCGGGTACGTCAAGCTCGAGCTCATCCCGCGCGGCGTGCCCAAGGTCGAGGTCCAGGCCGTCAACCTCTACCACGAGATCAAGGTCGGCGACACGATCGCCATGGACGTGACCATCCGGAACACCGGGACGCGCCGGCTCAACAACGTCCGGGTCTTCTGCGACCTGCCGCTCAACTGGCGGGTCGAGATCGTGCCCGACCTCGTCGCCGCGCTCGAGCAGAACAAGGACGAGGTGGTCCGGATCAAGTTCCTGCCGCCCGACGACGTCTCGGTCGGCGACTACGAGCCCAAGATCCGCACCGACGCCCTGGCCGACAACCGGCGGGTCGAGTCCGAGGACAAGATCGTCCGCATCCACATCTCCTCCAAGACCAACATCCTCGGCATCGGCGCCCTGGTGCTGCTGCTGGTCGGCCTGCTCGTCGGCATCGTCGTCTTCGGCATCAAGCTGACCCGGCGCTGAACCGGGCGCGAAAAGCCCCGGCCGGGTCAACCTTTTGCCCCCGGCCTGGGTATATAGGGTGGAGGCGCTCATGACGGATTCCGCTGTCATCCTGAAGGCCGACGGCCTGTCGAAGCGCTACGAGGACGGCGTCCTGGCCCTGGCCCGCCTGGACCTGGAGGTCCGGGCCGGCGAGATCTACTGCCTGCTCGGGGCCAACGGGGCCGGCAAGACGACGACCATCAACCTGTTCCTGGGCTTCATCCCGCCGACCGAGGGGCGGTGCCTCATCAACGGCGTCGACGTGGCCCGGGACCCCCTCGAGGCCAAGAAGCACGTCGCCTTCGTCTCCGAGAACGTCATGCTCTACGGCAACTTCACGGCCCGCCAGAACCTCGACTTCTTCGCCAAGCTCGGCGGCCGGACGGCCCTGACCCGGGCCGACTACGACCGGGCCATGGCCCGGGTCTCGCTCCAGGCCAAGGCCTTCGACCAGCGGGTCAAGACCTTCTCCAAGGGCATGCGCCAGAAGCTCGGCATCGCCATCGCCGTCGTCAAGGACGCCCCGGCCGTACTCCTCGACGAGCCGACCTCGGGCCTCGACCCCAAGGCCGCGGCCGAGTTCCTGGACATCATGGCCGAGCTCCGGGCCGAGGGCAAGGCCGTCCTGATGTCGACCCACGACATCTTCCGGGCCAAGGAGATCGGCGACCGGGTCGGCATCATGAAGGAAGGCCGCCTGGTCATGGAGCGGACCCGCGCCGGGCTGATGGACGAGGACCTCAACCGCCTGTACATCGATTACATGGAGTCGGCGGCCGCGGACCCGGCGGCCTAAAATGATCGGGACCGTCGCCCGCAAGGAGATCGTCGCCAATCTCCTGTCCTACAAGTTCCTGATCGTCCTCCTGCTCATGGTCCTGCTCGTGGCCACCAGCCTGTTCGTCATGCACCGGGACTACTCCCAGCGCATGGCCGACTATCAGGTCATCCGGCCGAAGCCGGGCGAGCCCATCGCCGTCGTGCCGCCCCACCCGCTGTCCATCTTCGCCAAGGGCCTGGAGAACGCCATGACCCGGTCCTTCGAGATCGGCGTCATCGGCGTCGACGTCCGGGCCGGGCAATCCTCGGGGAACGTCATCTATGCCTTCTTCCCCGCCCCCGACTTCCTCTACGTCGTCCGCGTCGTCCTGTCGCTCGTGGCCCTGCTCTTCGGCTTCGACCAGATCAGCCGGGAGCGCGAGCAGGGGACGCTCAAGCTCCTGCTCGGCGGGCCCGTGTCGCGGGCCGCGGTCCTGTGGGGCAAGTGGCTCGGCAACTTCGCCAGCCTGGCCGTGCCCTTCCTGCTGGCGACGCTCCTCGGCGCCGCCGTGCTGCTCTTCGACCCGGACATCCGCTTCACGGCCGCCTCGTTCGGGCGCCTGGGCCTCCTCCTGGCCCTGTCGCTGCTCTACCTGGGCTTCTTCCTGAGCCTGGGCCTGCTCGTCTCGGCCCTGACCCGCCGGGCGGCCACCTCGGTCGTCGTCCTGCTCTTCGCCTGGGCCGTCCTCGTCTTCGTCCTGCCCAACCTGGGCACGCTCGTCGCCCGTCAGTTCGTCCGCGTCCCCTCGGTCCAGGCCCTGAGCGAAAAGCGGGAGCAGACCTGGACCCGCGAGGTCCTGCTCGGGCTGAAGCGCGAGGGCGGCGACATGGCCGAGCATTGGCGGACCATCGGCCGCGAGAACGACCGCCTGGAAGAGGACTACCGGCTGAGGTTCGAGCGCCTCGTCCGGCTGTCGAGGAACCTCAACCGCCTGTCGCCGGCGGCCGGCTTCCTCGACGCCGCGACCGCGATCGCCGGCACGGGCCTGGACGACGAGATCCGGCTCAAGGCCGAGGTCGTGCGCTACAAGAACGCCATCATCGACCGCCTCATCGACGACCAGCTGGCCGACCGCCGCGAGGCCCGCTACCCGGCCTTCGTCGACCGGCCGCGGAGGCTGGGCGAGGTCCTGGCCGCCGGCGTCTGGTTCGACGCGGTCTGGCTGGTCGTTTTCAACCTCCTGGCCTACGCCCTGGCCTACGCCGGCTTCGTCCGCTACGACGTGAGGTGAGGCCATGACCAAGACGCTCGTCCTCAAGGAGCTGCGGGGCCACCTGACGTCGTTCCGCTTCCTGGCCGGCTTCGCCCTGATCTTCGTCCTGGTCGTCGTCACGGCCGTCGTCCTGACCGGCGACTACGTCCGCAAGCTCGACGAATACTCGGCCCGGCAGACGGAGATCGACCGTTACCTGCGCCAGTACGCCCACTTCAACCGGATCGGCGGGGTGCTGCAACCCAGCCTGCCGCCCATTCCCTTTTGGGCCCTGGTGCGGGGCCTGTCCGCCGAGGTCAACATGGAGGCCTTCGACGACGACCCCTTGCCGGTCATGTTCCCGCTCATCGACCTCGTCTTCATCGTCGGCCTCCTGGTCAGCCTGCTGGCCCTCATCCTGACCTATGACGCGGTCTGCGGCGAGAAGGAGGACGGGACGCTCAAGCTGATGCTGGCCAACGGCCTGCCGCGCTCGAAGATCGTCCTGGCCAAGGCGGCCGGCGCCGGCCTGACCCTGGCCGTTTCTCTGGCCGTTTCGCTGGCCGCGGGCCTGCTGGTCATCCTGCTCCATCCCCGGGTGGACTGGAGCGGGGTGGACGGGGCCGCCCTGGGCCTGATCGTCGCCGGGGCCGTTCTTTACGGCGGCGTGTTCCTGCTCCTCGGCATCCTGGTCTCGGCGCTCCACCGCTCGAGCGCCTCGTCGATCATGACCTCGCTTTTCATCTGGACGCTGGCCGTCCTGGTCGTCCCGAACATGAGCCCGTACGTGGCCTCGTTCCTGGCCCCGGCCCCGTCGCGGATCGAAATGGCCCGGGAAACGCGGCGGCTGATGGACACCGACCGGGACGATCTGGGCCGCCGGCTCCAGGCCGAGTACCAGGCCGGCGTCCTCAAGCAGTATCCCGTGCTGGCCGAGCGGCTGACCGAGGACGAGGTCAAGCGGCGCGTCACCGCGGACCCCCTCTACCGGACGGCTTTCGAGGCCCGGCGGGAGGCCGGCGAAAGGGCCTGGCGCGAGGCCAACCGGGTCCAGGGCGAAAAGGCGGACACGATCCGGCGCGACCTCGAGCGCAAGGAGGCGGCCCAGACCCGGCTGGCCCGGGCGCTCTCGATGGTCTCGCCCCTGGCCGACTTCGGCTATCTGGCCACGGACCTGTCCTCGACGGGGATCCGCAACCAGGCCCACTTCGCCCTGCTGTCCCAGCTGTGGTCCCGGTCCTTCTACGACGATTACCGGCCGAACAAAGTGGCCGGGATGCGGGCCCTGGACCCGACGGTGGACGCCTGGAACACGGCCGTCGACATGTCCGACGCGCCGCGCTTCCGGTACGTCGAGGAGGGGATCGGGGGCCGGCTCCGGGCCGCCCTGCCGCCGTTCGCCGCGCTGGCCGGCATGGCCGCCCTCCTCTTCGCCGCGGCCTACGCCGCCTTCATCCGTTACGACGTCCGTTAAGATGGGGACAAGATGGGGAACACAAGACCCTGTCCCCGATTTTCCGGGGAGGCGACAAGCGGGACATGATCGGCACGCTGGTTAAAAAAGAATTCCTGACCAACATCGTCGCGCCGCGGTTCGTCATCGGCTTCGTCCTCTGCCTGGTCCTCGTCCCCTTCAGCGTCCTGCTCAATATCAGCGGTTTCCGTGAGCGCACGGCCCAGTACCGGATCGACACGGCCGCCGCGGAGAAGGCCGCCGCCGAGGTCCGCGTCTATTCGACGCTTCGTCCGGAGATCGTCTTCCCGCCGGAGCCCCTGAGCGTCTTCGGCAAGGGGCTGTCCGGACAGGTCGGGAGCCGGGTCAGGCTCCAGCTCGGGGAAAAGCCCCTCCTCGCGACCGGCAAGACCGCGGCCGGCGACAACCCGTTCCTGGCCTCGTTCGTCTCCGTCGATTTCGTCGACGTCGCGGCCATCGTCTTCTCGCTCCTGGCCCTGCTCTTCAGCTACGACGCCTTCACCCGCGAGAAGGAGGACGGCACGCTCAAGCTCCAGATGTCCAATGCGCTCGGCCGCTCGACGGCCCTGGCCGGCAAGCTCCTGGGCATCTTCGCCACGGTCGTGCCCGTCCTCGTCTTCTCCTTCGCGCTGAGCGCGGTCCTGGTCCTTCTCTCGCGCGACGTCGCCTTCGCCGCGGCCGACTGGGGCCGCATCGTCCTCCTGTTCGGCTTGAGCGTGATCTATCTCGCCGTCTTCGTCTTCCTCGGCGTCCTCGTCTCGGCCCGCTCCAAGAGCTCGGTGACGAGCCTGGTCGTGTGTCTCTTCCTGTGGGTCCTCTTCGTCTTCGTCCTGCCGGCCGTGACGGCCAACTTCGCCGAGAGCTTCGTCGGCGCCGCGTCGCGGGACAATCTCGACCGCGTCCTCAAGGACATGGACGAGCAGCGCGACGAGGCCATCAGCGCCGCGTATAAGGCGCAGGGGATCCCGGAGGGCTGGAGCTGCTGGTGGTGCTCCAACGACAACGACGGCCAGATGGAGACCTACGGCAACAACCGCCGGGAATTCGAGAATTTTCGCCGACGGGCCGCGATCTCGGAGCCGATCCGCCTCGACTACGCGGACCTGAAGTGGGCCCCCCAACAGGCCTACCTCGACAGCCTGGCCCGGCAGGCCAGGGCCGCGGAGACTCTCTCGCTCCTCTCCCCGGCCGGGATCTTCCGGGCCGTCGCCTCGGCCGTCTGCCGGACGGATCTCGCCGCCACCGAGAGGCGGATGGGGCGGGTCCGCCAATACCGGGAGGGCTTCGTCGCCTGGCTCAAGGGCAAGGACATCTTCAAGTCCTACCGCTGGATCACCCCCGCCGACCCCTCCTCGTTCAAGACCGAGGACGAGCTCGTCCGGGGGCGGACCGGCGGCGAGTTCAAAACGGAGGCCGAGATCGACGCCTGGGCGGCCAAACAGACGGACGCCCGGGCCCGCTGGGAGAAGCTCGGCAGCGTCCACCTGCCCGGCGACGGCCCCGAGGATTTCCCGTTCCTCGATCTCTCCGACATGCCCCGCTACCAGGACCAGCCGGGGCGCCTCCTCGCCGGCCTCGAGCCCTCCGTGCCGCCGGCCGGGGCGCTCCTCGTCGCCGCCGTCTTCCTCTTCGCCCTCGGCTATGTCGCGTTCATCCGCTTCGATGTGAGGTAAGGAATGTTCCGGGTCGTTCTCAAGCGCGAGCTCCTGCACAATCTCTACAGCCTCCGCTTCCTGATCTCGCTTATCCTGATCCTGGCCGTCTTCTCGGCCGGGGCTGTCTCGTTCGTCCGAAGCCAGGCCCAGGTCCTCGAGAAATACCGGGAGACACAGAACCAGTATCTCGAGAACATGCGCAACCTGGCCGGATCGGGGGCCACGCAGCTGGCCGTTCGCCATCAGACCTTCACCCTGAGGCCGCGAGCGAGCGGCTTCATCGCCGACGCCAAGGAGCGCCACCTGCCGAACGCCATCGAGTTCAGCGCCTGGAACGTCTTCGGCTTCCAGAACCGGAGCGGCAGCGCCAATCCCTTCCTCGTCCGCTTCGACGAGCTGAGTTGGACCTACATCGCCGCCCTCGTCGTGAGCTTCATCGCGCTGCTCTTCACTTTCGACGCCGTCTCCGGCGAGAAGGAAACGAAGACGCTGGCACTGTCGCTGGCCAATCCCGTGCCGCGGGCGACGCTCCTCTCAGGGAAGCTCGCGAGCGCCGTCCTCTCGGTCATGGCCATGGTCCTCATCGGGACCCTGACGAGCCTGGTCATCGTCCTGGTCCTCGGCGGGGCCGGATTCACGGCCGCCCTGGCGGGCGAGGCCGCCGCCTTTCTCGCGGTGACCGCGCTCATGGCCGGGACATTCGCCGCGTGCGGCCTGTTCGCTTCGGTCGTCGCCCGGAGCTCCAACGTCAGCCTGCTCCTGGCGCTGGCCTTCTGGCTCGCCTTCTCCGTCATCATCCCCAATTCGAGAGCGTTCGTCGCCAAGACCTTCTTTCCGATCGAGAGCTCGGAAACGATCGCTCGCAACGTCGCAGCCGCCTTCGACGACCTGAACAAGAACGCCCCCCCCGGGAGCTGGATGATGAACGGCGGCAACCCCTTCCTGCCGCAGCACGAGCTCCGGGCCAACCTGCAGATGAAGCGGATGGCGGCCGAGAAGGGCCTGCGCGACGCGTACTACCGGAAGATGTTCGGCCAATTCGAGCGGACGCGCCTGGTGACCGCGATCTCGCCGGTCTCGGTTTTCGAATATCTGGCCGAAGCCGCGGCGGGGGGCGGCTATTTGAGGTTCCGGAAGGCCTGGGACGACATGCATATCTACCAGGCCCAGTTCCTGAACTTCTTCAAAGCCCTCGACGCGGCCGACACCGGCAGCCCCCACTGGTACAACCCGAACGAGAACATCTCGACGACGAGGAAGCCCGTGGCCTTCGAGAAGGCGCCTCAGTTCGAGGAGCGGCCGATGTCGCTCGCCGACCGCCTCGGCCCCGCGCTCAAGTATCTGATAATAAATGTCTTTATGCTAAGCGCGATCTATTTCGCGGCTTTCGTCATTTTCGTCCGCTACGACGTCCGCTGAATCGGGGCCGGAATTCCGGGGCCGATTCAGCGGGCGAAGGCGTCGAGGTCGAGGTCGGTCGTCATCCCCGGGTCGCGGGCGAAGCGCTTGAGGGCCACGGCCCCGACCATGGCCGCGTTGTCGGTGCACAGCTTCGGCGAAGGGACGTAGGCGTCGAGTCCGGCCCGCCGGGCGTATTCCTGGAACCGCGTCCGCAGCCGGGTGTTCCGGGCCACGCCGCCGCACAGGACGAGCGAGCGCGGCTGGACCCGGTCGGCCGCCGCCCGGACGTGGTCGACAAGGGTCCGGGCCACGATCTCCTCGAAGCTGGCCAGGAAATCGGCCAGTCGCGCGTCCTCTTTCGTCAAGCCGTTCTCGCGGATGACCTTGAGCGCCGCCGTCTTCAATCCGCTGAAGCTGAAATCGAGGCTGTGGTCCTTGGTCCGCGGCACGGCGAAGGGGAAGGCCTTGGCGTCGCCGGTCTTCCCCAGCTTTTCGATGACCGGCCCGCCGGGATAGCCGAGGCCGAGGAACTTGGCGATCTTGTCCAGGGCCTCGCCGGCCGCGTCGTCGCGGGTCTTGCCGAGGAGCTTGTACGACAGCGGTTCGTCCATTTGGTAGAGGGCCGTGTGCCCGCCCGAGACAAGCAGCCCCAGAACCGGGTAGGCGATGCCCGGGGTCTCCAGGAAGCAGGCTTCCAGATGGCCCTCGAGGTGGTCGATCCCGACCAGCGGCTTCCGATGGAAATAGGCCAGCCCTTTGGCGAACGACAGGCCGACGAGAAGAGAGCCGATCAGCCCGGGCCCCTGCGTCACCGCGTAAAGATCGACCGCCTCGAGCCCGGTCCCGGCCCGTTCCAGGGCCTCTCCGACGACGGGCGTGATCGACTTGATGTGCTGGCGCGAGGCCAGCTCCGGCACCACTCCGCCGTAGGGCGCGTGGACCTCGTCCTGGGACAGGACGACGTTGCTCAAGACCTCGGGGGCGGCGGGCGAAGAAGGGGGACATGCGCCGCCGGTACGTGTCTCCAAGTCGGGGGCCCGCAGCACGGCCGCGGACGTCTCGTCGCACGAGGTTTCGATGGCCAGGACGATCACGCGGTACCGCCTTTCCCGCCAATTCTAGCAGAAAAGCCGGCCCGGCGTCAGACATGGCCGGGGGGCGAGGCGCGCCCTCCGCGTCTCAAAATCCTCGCGAAGAGGCCGTCTCGCGCCGCTGGGTCATGCCCCCGGCCCGGCGCTAGGCGGCGAAAAATGCTGATTATTTAGCATCCGGCCGCAACATCCCTGCCGCCCCGGGCGTAATTATTCCGAAGGCCGTGGGAATTTTCGCTTCCCGCGGCGGTCTTTATTAAGAGAGGGCCGTTCCGAGTCTCGTTCCGGAAAATTGCATAATTCATGTCCCTAAGTTATGATTTTCGCCGATTACAGCAGCCGGATCTCGAACAACTCGCCCGCTCCATTGGATCAGGAGGTGGTTGATGCGCATTCCCAAGGCCGTGCTGACCGGTTCCCTGGTCGTCATCGTCGCCGCCGGCGCCTATTTCCTGGTCTTTCATAAAAGCCCTGCCGCCGCGGGGAGTTCCGAGGGCGCCGCCTCTTCCACGGCCGCCGCCGGCTCGGCTCCCGCCGCGTCCGACCAGAAGACGGAAGCCGCGCCTCTGCCCGTCAAGGTCTCCAAGGCCTTCGTCGGCGACCTGGTCATGACCCTCAAATCGCCGGGCGAGGCCTACACCGAGAAGCGGGTCGTCCTGAAGTCCGAGGTCGGCGGGATCGTCAAGGATCTCTTCGCCGCCGAGGGCCGGCACGTCCGCCAGGGCGATCTCCTGGTCGAGCTCGACGACCGCGAGTTCCGCCTCAACCTCGAACGCCTCGAGGCCCAGCGCCTGCGCTACCTGTCGGAGCTCTTCCTGGAGCGGCAGTTCTCGGTGGCCGAAGAGCCGCCCGCTCCGTCGATCGTCGACAAGCTGTCCAAGGCCCAAGCCGACTACGACCGCGTCTCGGAGGGCTTCAAGGCCGGCGTGGCCTCCCAGGCCGACCTGGAGCGGGCCCAAGCCGGCCTGGAACTGGCCCTGATCGAGGCCGGCCGCAAGAAGGACGAGGTCCAGGCCGCCACCAAAGGCCTGACCCAGGCCGAGGTCGACGTCAAGATCGCCCGCCTGGCCCTGGAGAAAACCCGCATCCGGGCCCCCTTCGCCGGCATCGTCACCGACCTCAAGCTCTCGCCCAACGAGCGTCTGGACGCCGGCCGCGAGCTCTTCACCCTGGTCGACATCAGCCGCATCAAGGTCAAGGCCAAGGTCCTGGAGAGCGAGGTCGGCAAGGTCGTGGCCGGCCGCGAGGTCGACCTGCGCTTCAGCGCCTTCCCCGACCGCTCCTTCAAGGGCCGCATCGAGGCGGTCAGCCCGGTCATCGACACGGAGGACAAGACCTGCGGCGTCTACGTCGTCCTGGACAACCCGTCCGAGGAGATCAAGCCCGGCATGCACGCCGAGGTCGAGTTCCCGACCGAGATCTTCACCGGCCGCCTCCTCGTGCCCCAGCAGGCCATCCTGGTCCGCGGCGGCCGCAAGCTCGTCTTCGCCGTCGAGGGCGACACGGCCAAGTGGCGCTACATCGAGGTCGGCCTGGAGAACGAGCGCTTCGCCGAGGTCCTGCCCGGCAAGGAGCCCGGCTGGGGCGTCGCCGCGGGCGACACGGTCATCGTCGAGGGCCACATCACCCTGGCCCACGACACCAAGGTTACCGTCGTCCAGTAGGCGCTGGACGGGGAGGCGGCCATGAAAAGATCGAGCCTTCGCTTCTTCATCCTGATCGCGGCGCCGTTGGTCCTGACGGCCGTCCTGGCCGCGCAGAAGGTCGAGACCGTCGACGGCGTCCGCGTCGTCCACAACGAGAAGGGCGGCGTCTGGGGGAAAACGCCCAAGGTCGCGCTCGAGCTCGTCCGCAAGATCGGCGACGTCGACACCGAGGACGAGCATTTCGCCTTCAACTATCCCGGCGACGTCGCCGTCGACGCGGCCGGCAATATCTACGTCCTCGACTCGGCCAACGCCCGCGTCCAGAAGTTCGGGCCCGACGGCAAATACCTGGCCACGATCGGCCGCAAGGGCCAGGGGCCGGGCGAGTTCATCTTCCCGGAAGCGCTCTCGCTCGACAGAGACGGGAATCTCGTCGTAGGGGACGGAGCCCAGAACCGCATCCACGTCATCATCGGCGGCGGCCAGGACGTCCGCTCGATCGTCGTCGGCGAAGGGCCCGTCAGCGGCGTCCGCCCCCTGCCCGCGGGAGATTTCGCGGGCAGGGCCTCGACCAGCGCGTTCTCCAGACCCGGCGAGCCGATCAAGGCCGTCTCGGAAATGCGCCTCTTCCGCCGCGTGGGGGCGGACGGGCGGATCACGGGTTCGTTCGGCCTCCTCACCGATTTCGGCGAGCCCACGACCACCGCCATGGGGAACGCCAGCACGTTCGACGTCGACGCCCAAGGCGCGGTCCTGGTCAGCTTCAACGCTCAGAACCGCGTCGAAAAATATGCGCCCGACGGGAGGCTCCTCTGGCGGTCCGACCGGCCGCTGGCCTACGGCACGGAGGTCAAGAAGAAGGGCAAGATGGAAGAGCGGGAGGGCGGGATCTCGTTCTCGCCCCCCGAGATGAACCGCTGCTCGGTCAGCGTCGCTGTCGATGGCAAGGGCCGGGCCTGGGTCGTGACCTATGCCCGCCAGCTCAAGGAGGACGAAAAGGTCCAGACCACGATGCAGAGCGGGGACATGGCCGGGAGCATGAACAGCATCTCGGTCAAGACCCAAGGCAATACCGACCTCCGGACGACGGACGCTTTGCGGCTCGACGTCTTCGGCCCGGACGGCGTCCTCCTCGGCGAGGTCCCGCTCACCCACTTCGCGGACATCATCCGCATCGCCGGCGACCGCCTCTTCCTCATCGACCGCGAGCGCGGCGTCACGGTCTACCAGTACCGGATCGTCGAAAAATGACCGCGAAGCCGACCGTCCGAGCTGGTCTACGCCGTTACTTGGCTGGTGAAATAGGAAGGTCCCGGGCATGAAACGCGACCTCGTACGAGCGGTGCCGACCTTGCTTCTGGCCCTCGCCGCCGCCGCTCTCGCCCAAACCGTCATCGAGAACCCGGGCAGGCCGAAGGCAGACAACGCCGCCCGCGTGATCTCGCCAACGGAGGTCACGGTCATTTCGGATGAAGGGTCAAGCGCCTACTTTTTTAAATGGCCCAATGCGCTGGCCATCGGGCCGGACAGTTCGCTTCTCCTTCGAGACAGCGAGCAGGTCCTCCAATTCGACGCCAACGGCAAGTTCCTGCGGAACCTGTTCAAGAAGGGCCAGGGCCCCGGCGAGATGCCCTGGCCCGGGACTCCCCTCGCGACGGCGCAATATCTTGTCGTCTATGCGCATTCTCCGGATAAGCTGGTCTTTTTCGACGGGACCGGCCGCTTCGAAAAGGAGATCCCGGTCCGGCCGGAAGGACGGAGCGGGCCAACTCTGATCGGCTATCAGGCTGGGCGGTTCTATTTCAAATGGTCCGAGTTCCCGCCCGTTTCCGGCGGCCCGAGCTTCATCGACAATCCCCAGATCCTCCTGGCGGTGGGCGAGGCCGATGGTTCGATCGCGACATTGGCCACCTTCGTCACGCGCGCCTTCGTGGTCGCGGCCGACGGGGGCGGCGGGATGTTCGACATCACCAGTCTCATCGCCGCCCCCTTCCAGGACCGGGACCTGGCCCTCGTCCACACCGAGGATTACCTGATCAAGCTCTACGATCCCGCGGCGGGTGCCGTGGTCCGGGAATTCCGCCGCGATTATCCCCGGGTCAAGGGTGAGCCGCTGACCGAAGCGGAGAAAAAGGGCGGCATCATCATCAACGGCAAGCGTTACACCCGGCCCGAACGGAAGTTCGAGAACGATATCAAGAACCTCCTGGCCCGCCAGGACGGGATTTGGGTCGTGACCTCGACGAAGGACAAAGACAAGGGTATTCTCATCGATGTTTTCGACGAGAAAGGCGTTTATCGGGACTGTTTCTGGCTCAAGCTACAAGAGGCGGCCCTGACAAGCCTCGGGTCGCCAGGTCAGTGTGTTCTCGACGGCGATTTACTCTGGGTCGTCGAACGGGCCGAAGACGAGACGTCCACGATAAGAAAGTATCGCGTGTTCCTTTAGCGATGCGCCGGGGCGACAGGTAAAGGCAAGGAGGCGGACATGAGCTCGAGCCCGAGGAGGCCGTCATGAAGCTCGCCCGGATGGCCGTCGACCGGCCGGTGACGGTCTACATGTTCTACCTGGCCGTCATCCTCCTCGGCTTCGTCTCGCTCCGGGAGCTGTCGGTCGACCTGCTGCCCGACATCAGCTATCCCCGCCTGTCGGTCATCACCAACTACCCCGGCGTCG
>CAZNPB010000001.1:0-154462 GCA_964574895.1 uncultured Eubacteriales bacterium | reverse complement strand
TCTCGATCAGGGTGAAACCGCGGGCGTCGCGTCTGCGCACAGTCATTGCCTCAGCCCCGCGGGCGATGCGGGGGCTCACCGGGATTATAGGCCAACGGCCGCGGAAATCAATACCGGCCGCGCCCGCCGCGGTCGCGTCCCCCCCGGCGGTCCGAGGAGTGCTCGCGGGGGTAGCGCCGGGGCTCCGGGCGGGGCGTCGAGTCGGGATTCTCCCCGCCGCCCTCCTCGCAGGCCTTCTTGCTCAGGCGCATCTTGTTGTCGGCCGGATCGATGCTGATGACCTTGACCGTGATCGTGTCGCCGAGGTGGAGGACGTCGTGGATGCTCTCGATCCGGTTGGGCGCGACCTCCGAGATGTGGAGGAGCCCGACGAGGTTGGGCATGATCTCGACGAAGGCGCCGTATTCCTCGAGCCGGACGATCTTGCCCGTGTAGACCTTGCCGAGCTCGGCTTCGGCCGTGAGGTCGAGGATCATCTGCTTGGCCGCCTCGGCGGCGGACATGTCGGTCGAGGCGATGAGGATCTTGCCGTCCTCCTCGATGTCGATCTTGGCCCCGGTCTGGCTGATGATCTTCTTGATGATCTTGCCGGCGGGGCCGATGACCTCGCCGACCTTTTCGGGATTGATGTTCAGGATGAGGATGCGCGGCGCGTAGATCGAGATATCCTTGCGCGGCTCGGCGATGGCCTCCTTCATGCGGGCCAGGACCTTGAGCCGGGCGGACTTGGATTTGGCCATGATCTCGCGGAGCATCGGCAGCGTGACGCAGGCGATCTTGAGGTCGAGCTGGATGGCCGTGACGCCCTTCTCCGTGCCGGCCATCTTGAAGTCCATGTCGCCGAAGTGGTCCTCGAGGCCGGCGATGTCGGTCAGGATGGCGTAGTCGCCGCAGTCGGAGGTGACCAGGCCCATGGCGATGCCGGCCACGACCATCTTGAGCGGCACCCCGGCGTCCATGAGGGCCAGGATGCCGCCGCAGACCGTGGCCTGCGACGAGGAGCCGTTGCTCTCGAGGATGTCGGAAACGATCCGGATGGTGTAGGGGAACGTGTCCATGTCCGGGATGGCCGGCAGGATGGATTTCTCGGCCAGGGCCCCGTGCCCGATCTCGCGGCGGCCGGGGGCCCGCAGGAACCCGACCTCGCCGACCGAGAAGGACGGGAAGTTGTAGTGGAGCATGAACCGCTTCTTGGATTCCTCGCCCAGGCTGTCGAGCCGCTGGGCGTCCTCGAAGGTGCCCAGGGTGACCGTCGCCAGGGCCTGGGTCTCGCCGCGGGTGAACAGGGCCGAGCCGTGGGTCCGCGTCAGCAGCCCGACCTCGGCCGTGATGGGCCGGATGTCGTCGAAGCCGCGGCCGTCGGTCCGCAGCTTCCTCTTCAGGACGAGCTCGCGGAAGAGCTTCTCCTCGAGCTTGCCGAAGAGGGCCTTGGTCTCGAGCTTCTCCTCGGGCTTGTCCTCGGGGACCTGGGCCAGGGCGGCGTCGCGGACGGCCAGCAGGGCGGCCTCGCTGGCCTTCTTGCCCTTGACCTGCATGGCCTCGAGCATGGCCGGGCCCTGTTCGCTTTCGAGCTTGGCCAGCTTGTCGGGGTCGACGGCCTTGGGCGTGAACTCGCGCTTCTTGAGGCCCAGCCGGGCGAACAGCTCCTTCTGGGCCTGGATGATGCGCTGGTTCTCCCGATGGGCCAGGTCCAATCCCTGGAGGACCAGGTCCTCCTCGATCTCCTGGGCCCCGGCCTCGATCATGATGATGCCGTTCTCGTTGCTGACGACCGTCATGTTGAGGGGGCTGCGGTCGAGCTCCTTGTCGGTCGGGTTGACGACCAGGGCGCCGTCGACCAGGCCGACCTTGACGGCGCCGAGGGGCGTCGTGAAGGGGATGTCCGAGAAGTAGAGGGCGACCGACGCGCCGATGACGCCGAGCGTGTCGGGCTCGCTCTCGAGGTCGGCCGACAGGAGCAGGCCGACGATCTGGGTGTCGTAGAAATAGCCCTCGGGGAAGAGGGGCCGGATGGGGCGGTCGACCAGGCGGGCCATGAGGATCTCCCGCTCCGAGGGCCGGCCTTCGCGCTTGAAGAAGCCGCCGGGGATCTTGCCGGCGGCATAGGTGTTCTCGCGGTAATCGACGATGAGGGGCAGGAAGTCCTTGCCTTCCTTGAGCTCCTTGCGGGAGGTGGCCGTGACCAGCATCATCGTGTCGCCGTAACGGAGAAGGGCCGAGCCGTCGGCCTGCTTGGCGATCCGGCCGATCTCGACCGAAAGGGTCCGCTTGTTGATCTCTAGACTGATAGTGTTTGACATAAGGGGGTCCTTTGGAGGCGGGGCCTACTTGCGCAGGCCGAGCTTCTGAATGAGCTTTTCGTAGCGGCCGACATCGTCTTTCTTGACGTATTCGAGGAGCCGCTTTCTCTGCCCGACCAGCTTCATGAGGCCGGCCCGGGAGTGGAAGTCCTTCTTGTGATCGCCGAAATGCTTGACGAGCAGGTTGATCCGCTCCGTCAGCAAGGCGACCTGGATCTCAGGCGAGCCCGAATCGGTGGGATGGGCCTGGTTGTCCTTGATGATCTTCGTCTTCTGTTCCTTGCTAATCACGCTTTTCTATTCTCCTGATGTTTTTTCCGGGCTATTTTAACAGAAACGGGGCGGAATGACAAGATTTTTCCGTCGGCGGCGGTCGGAGGAACGGGGGAGGGGTCCGGAGATCAGGCGGCCAGGGCCTTTTTGCGGGCCTGGAGCTGGCGGGCGTACTTGGACGTCAGGCTGCCCTGCTTGTCCCGGCATTCGGTCAGCTTGGCCTCGATCTCGGCCAGGGTCAGGGCGTTCATCTTCTTCCGCTTGGGTGTGGTGTCCTGCTTTTCGTCGGCCATGGGTCGTTCCTTTTCGAGTTCTACGGGGGGCTGCGGAGCGCCGCCGCGAACGGTAATCTATCAGAAACGGTCCGGGAAGGCAAGCCGGCGGTTTACTCGGGGGGCGGTTTTGATTATGATGCGGCTGATATGGACACCATGAAACGACGGTCTTTCCTCAAAGGCGCGCTGACGACCGCGGCCGTGGCCTCCGCCGGCGGCGCCGGTCTGGTCTTCCAGGGCTGTTCCAAGGGCCGCGACCTCGACCTGCTCGTCGCGGGCGGCCTGGTCTACGACGGCTCCGGCGGCCCGCCCGTCCGGGCCGATGTCGGCGTTTCGGGGGGGGCCGTCCGGGAGATCGGCAGGATCCGGCGCTCCCGGGCCGCGACCGTGATCGAGGCGGACGGGCAGGCCGTTTCGCCGGGCTTCATCGATGTTCACGACCATACGGATACCAACATCCTGGTCAATCCGAAAGCCGAGAGCGCCGTCCGCCAGGGCGTGACGACCCTGATCTGCGGCCAGTGCGGCGGCTCGCCGTTCCCCCTGACCGGCGAGGACCTGGCGGCCCAGCGCCGGACGCTCCGGGAAAACGGCGTGAGCGACGCCGATTGGACCGACATCCGCGGCTTCCTGGCCCGGGTCGAGCGCGGCGGGACCGCCCTCAACTTCGCCGCCTTCGTCGGCCACGGCAGCGTCCGGGCCGCGGCCATGGGCTACGACGCCCGGCCGGCCTCGGCCGAAGAGATGGAAAAGATGAAGGCCTTCGTCGCCGAGGCCATGGCCGGCGGCGCCCTGGGCCTGTCCTCGGGGCTCGAATACACGCCGGGCAGCTTCGCCCCGACCGAGGAACTGGTCGAGCTGGCCCGCGTGGCGGCCCGCGGCGGCGGCGTCTATGCCACGCATATCCGCAACGAGGACGTGACCGTTCTCGAAGCGGTCGACGAGGCCCTGCGCATCGCCCGGGAGGCGGCCGTCCGGCTCCAGATCTCCCACCTCAAGATCTGCCACGCCGCCTACTGGTCCAAGATCGACGCGCTGATGGCCAAGCTGGAGGAGGCCCGCCAGGGCGGGATCGACCTCCGCTGCGACCGCTACCCCTACATCGCCGGGGCCACCACTCTGGCCCTGCTCTTTCCCCTCTGGTCGCGGGAAGGCACGACCGAGGACTTCCTGGCCCGGCTCGGGAACCGGACGCTCGACGCCCCGCTGCGGGCCGCCCTGACCGACAAGGAGAAGCTGCTCGGCTCGTGGGACAAGGTCCTGATCACGTCCGTGGCCACGGACAAGAACCGGTCCGTCGAAGGCCTGAACGTCGCCGAAACCGCGGCCCGGGCCGGAAAGCCGGCCTACGAGTTCGTGCGCGACCTGCTCGTCGAGGAAGGGTCGCGGGTCGGCATGGTCGATTTCTACGGCCACGAGGACCTCCTCAAACGCATTTTGAGCCGGCCCTACGTCGGGATCGGGGCCGACAGCGAGGCGGTCGCGCCGTACGGGCCGTTGAGCAAGGGCAAGCCCCATCCCCGGTATTACGGCACCTTCCCGCGCGTCCTCGGCAAATATGTCCGCGAAGAGCGGATCGTGCCGCTCGAAGAGATGATCCGCAAGATGACGTCCCTGCCGGCCGACCACATGGGCTTCGTCCGCCGCGGCCGGCTCAAGGTCGGCTGGGCCGCCGACATCTGCGTCTTCGACCCCGACCGGATCATCGACAAGGCCACGTTCAAAGAGCCGGCCGCCTATCCGGAAGGGATCCGCCAGGTCGTCGTCAACGGCCAGATCGTCGTCGCCGACGGCGCGCACACCGGGAAGCTGCCCGGCCGGGTGCTGCGGAAGGGCGCCGGCGGGGCCGTGGCATGAGGCCCGGGCCGCGGTCCCCGTTCCGGGCCGCCGCCGCGGCCGTGGCCGCGTTATCGGTTCTCGCCGTCCGGGCCGGGGCCGGGCCGGGGCCGGGCCCCGGCGGTCGAGCCCAAGCGGCCTCCACGACGGCCGCGGCCCCGGGACCGGTCATCCGGCTGGCCTACCGGGCCCTCCAGCCCGGCGAGCCGCTCCTCGTCTTCCTCGACGCGGACCGGACGGTCCGCTCGGCCGCCGTGTCGTTCCTGGGCGAGACCGTCGAGCTGCGCCCCGCGCCCGGGGCGCCGTCCGGCGGCCGGGTCTTCGCCTTTATCGGCATTGACGTTCAGGCCAAACCGGGCCCGGCCGTGCTGACCGTGAAGGTCCGGCGGACCGGCGGGGCCGTGGAGACGGTCCGCCGGGACCTCCAGATCGGGGACCGCAAGTTCCCCTCCGCCAAGCTGACCTTCGATCCCAACTACGTCACCCCGCCCGCCGCCCTTCAGGCCCGGATCAAGCGGGAGGCCGAGCTGGTGGCCCTGGCCATGAGCGTGGTCACCCCGGCCTGGCTCGGCGACGGGCCGTTCGCCGTCCCGCACCGGGCGCCGTCGTGGTCGAACTTCGGCCAGCGCCGCCTCAACAACAACGTCCTGGCCTCGCTCCATACCGGGCTCGACCTGCGGGTCCCGTTCGGCGAGCCCATCCGGGCCGCCAACGCCGGCCGCGTCGTCCTGGCGAGCGGCCTCTACCTCGGCGGCCGGACCGTCATCATCGACCACGGCCTGGGCGTCTTCAGCAGCTACGGCCACATGTCGGAGCTCAAGGTCCGGCGCGGCGACGTCGTGGCCAAGGGCCGGACGATCGGGCTCTGCGGCACGACGGGCCGCTCAACCGGCCCGCACCTCCACTGGTCCTTCAAGATCCTCGGCGCCCGCGTCGACCCGGAAGCCATGCTCCGTCTGCCCCTGCAAGGCGGCGTCGAATGATCCTTCTCTCGCTCCGCGAGCCTCCCGGGGCCGTCGGGCCGGGCCGAGGATAAGGGATCGAAGGATGGCGTCGCCCATGGAACAATCGGCCCTTGCGTTCCGTCTACGATTGAGAATAAACTGGCGCCTCCGATGAGCATCGAAGTCACGGACCTCCGCTTCCGCTACGGCAAGATCGTCGCCCTGGACGGCGTGACCGTGCGGCTCGGCCAGGGCGCGGTCGGGCTCCTCGGCCCGAACGGGGCCGGCAAGAGCACCCTGCTGCGCATCCTCCTGGGCTTCCTCGTGCCCGAGCGGGGCGGCGGCAAGGTCCTGGACTACGACATCCGCCGCGAGCAGGCCCTCATCCGCCGCGCCGTCGGCTACATGCCCGAAAGCGACTGCTTCATCGCCGGCATGGACGCCGTGACGTTCACGGCCTATTTCGGCGAGCTGTCGGGGATGCCGCGACAGGAGGCCATGAAGCGGGCCCACGAGGTCCTCTTCTACGTCGGGCTGGGCGAGGCCCGCTACCGGCTCCTCGACACCTATTCCTCGGGCATGAAGCAGCGCCTCAAGCTGGCCCAGGCCCTGGTCCACGACCCCCGGATCCTGTTCCTCGACGAGCCGACCTCGAACCTCGATCCGACCGGCCGCAAGGAGGTCCTGGAGCTCATCCGGGACATCTCGACCCACAAGTCGATCCAGGTCCTCCTGTCGTCGCATATCCTCGACGACATCGAGGCCCTCTGCGAGTCCGTGGTCATCCTCAAGCAGGGGAAGGTGGCCGCCGAAGGCCGCATGGCCGATCTGCGGACGCTGTCCTACAGCCTCTACGAGGTCCGGATCAAGGGCGATCCCGGGCCCTTCCGCCGCGACCTCGAGGGCCTGGGCGGCAAGGTGGACGAGATGGAGGACGGGCTCATCAAGATCTATCTGCCCGAGGCCGGGGAGCGCATGGACATCTTCCGGGCCGCGGCCCGGACGGGCGTCCAGCTGCGCTCGTTCGTCAAGAGCCGGACCTCGCTCGAGGACCTCTTCGCCGGCGTCGTGGGGGTGGACTGATGGCCACGGTCCGGGAACGGGGCTACAGCCACTGGGACGGCCGGCTGGCGGAACGCCGCTGGCCCTGGTGGCCCATCACCCGGATGGGCATCCAGCTGGCCTTCCGCAAGAAGCGCTTCAAGCTCGTCTTCGCCGGGGCCTTCGTCCCCTCGTTCGTCTTCCTCGTCGGGCTCTACATCTCCGAGCGGCTGGAGGATTTCAAGTCCCTGGTCCAGAACAGCGACCGCCTGCTCAACATCGGGCCGAAATACTTCGCCGCCTATTTCAACAACGATTCCCTGCTTTTCCTCATCGCCCTGGTGCTGGCCTTCGGGGCCGGCGGCCTGATCGCCGACGACCTGCGGCACAGCTCGCTCCAGCTCTACTTCGCCCGGCCCCTCGGCAAGAAGGACTACATCCTCGGCAAGATGTCCGTGGCCGCCTTTTTCGTCCTGCTCTACACCCTCGTGCCGGGTCTCCTGCTGATCGTCTTCAAGCTCATCTTCGCCGGAAGCTTCAAGTTCTTCCTCCAATACCCCTGGCTCGTCCTGTCGGTCCTGGCCGCGTCGCTCCTGCTGGCCGTCTTCTTCAGCTTCTACATCATGCTGCTGTCGTCGGTCAGCAAGAATAACCGCTACGTCTTCGTGCTGGTCTTCGGGGTCTATTATTTCTCCGAGGTGCTCTCCGGCATCCTGCGGGGCGTCTTCCATCATCCGGCCCTGGCCCTCTTCTCCGTCCCCTCCAACCTCAAGCAGGCCGGGGCCGTCCTGTTCGGGCTAAAGCCGCCCCTGGCCGTGCCGGCCGTCTGGTCCTTCGCCGTCCTGGCGGCGTTCTGCGTCCTGGCCGCGGCCGTCCTGGGCCGCAAGATCCGCAGCGTCGAGGTCATCCAGTGAGCGCCGTCATCTCGGCCGCCGGGCTGTCCAAGTACTACGGCAACATCCTCGGCCTCAACGAGGTGACGCTCGACATCGAGCCGGGCATCACCGGCCTGTTGGGGCCGAACGGGGCCGGCAAATCGACCTTCATGAAGATCATCACCGGCCAGCTGAAGCCGAACATCGGCACGGTGACCGTCCGCGGCCGGCGGGTCTGGAACGACCCGGAGATCTTCCGGACGATCGGCTTCTGCCCCGAGCCGGACGCCTTTTACGAGGACGTCACCGGCGCCGAGTTCCTGCGGGGCCTGCTGCGGCTGTCCGGGTATTCCCGGGCCGAGGCCGCCGAACGGGCCGGACGGGCCCTCGACGTCGTCGATCTGGCCGGGGCCCAGGACCGCCTCATCCGCGGCTACAGCCGGGGCATGCGCCAGCGGATCAAGCTGGCCCAGGCCGTGGCCCACGACCCCGACATCCTCGTCCTCGACGAGCCGCTGAGCGGTCTCGACCCGCTGGGCAAGCGCAAGCTCATCCGGCTCATCAAGGGCTTCCGGGACCAGGGCCGGACGGTCCTCGTCTCCAGCCACGTCCTGCCGGAGATCGAGGCCCTGACCTCGCGGATCGTCCTCATCCACCAGGGCAAGATCCTGGCCCAGGGCGACATCCCGTTCATCCGCGACCTCATCGAGTCCCACCCGCACCAGATCTCGGTCCGCTCGAGCGATCCGCGGGCCCTGGCGGCCCGTTTCGTCGGCGACCGGTCCATCCAGAAGATGACCTTCGGGGCCGACGGCCGGACCCTGGTCGTCGAGACGCACAAGCGGGACGAGTTCTTCGGCCGGCTGACCGGCGCCGTCCTCGAGACCGGGATCGAGGTCGACGAGATCTCCTCGCCGGACGACAACCTGCAGTCCGTCTTCGAGTACCTGGTGGAGAAGTGACATGAGCGCCGCGAACGCCGCCCGCCGCGTCTTCGGGTTCTTCGCCTTTCTCGGCCGGAGGACGGGGCGAACCCGGGTCTTCGCCGTCCTGGGCCTCATCCCGGTGGCCCTGGCGATCATGGCCCGCATATTCCTCCGGGGCCGGACGGGCCTCATGGCCGACGTCTTCACCGAGATCCTGATGGTCTTCTTCCTGCAGTTCTACATCGTCCTGCTGTCGCTCTTCTACGGCACCTCGGTGGCGGCCGAAGAGGTCGAGAACCGGACCCTGTCGTATCTCGTCACCCGGCCCCTGCCCAAGTCGGCCATCCTCGTGGGCAAGACCGCCGCCTACGCCTCGCTTATCGCCGTCCTGGTCGCGGTCAGCCTGGCCGTTTCCTATTTCGTCCTGAACGCGGCCCGGCTGGGGCAGGCGGACCTCTACGCCACCTTCCTGCGCTATCTGGGGGTCCTGGTCCTGGGGGTCCTGGCCTATATGGCCTTCTTCACGTTCCTGGGCGCGGTCCTCAAGCGCTCCATCATCGTCGGGCTGGTGTTCGGCTTCGGCTGGGAGAACGTCATCCAGTACTTCCCCGGCTCGACGCAGAAGTTCTCCATCGTCCATTACCTGAAGTCGCTCCTGCCGTACCACCCGGCGCCCGCCGGAGCGGGGGGCGGACGCGGCGTGGCCCTGCTGCTGTTCCGGCTGGAGCCGAGCAAGCCCCTGGCGGCCGTGCTGATCCTGGCCGCCCTGACGGCCGCGCTGCTGGCGCTGGCCGTCTGGGTCTTCCGGACGAAGGAATACCTGCCCGAAGATTAGCCCGGCTATTTGATCGCGCCCTCGGCCGGGGGCTCGTCCCTCTTCCTGTCCTTCATGAGATCGCCGGCCTTGGCCTTGGCCATTTCGCCGAGCTTGTCCAGGACCTCGTGGGAGATGGTGAGCTCCAGGCGGGTGTAGTCGTCGCCCGAGGTGATCTGGATCCCGTTCAGGGCCTCGCCGAAGGCCGGTCGCTGGGCCGCGGACATCGCGCCCAGGGCCTTGAGGCCGTTGAGGGCGGCGGCCAGGTTGGCGTTCTGGTCCTTGGTGCCGCCGAGCGTCCGGATGTCGGCCACGACGCCCGAGACCCGGTCGTCGAACATCAGGGTCACGGCCTTGACGCCTTCGAGGGCCTTGAGCTGGGGGCTGGATTCGAGGCCCTTTTGGAGGAGCTCCTGCGGGATGGCGACGGCGCCCCAGAGCAGGCCGGACTTGTCGACCGTTTTGAGGATGGCCGCCATCTCCGCGTTCTTGGCCAGCGAGGCGGCCTTTTTCCTGTGGACGTCGATGAGGCCTTTGAGGCCGCCCTCGGAGCCCAGGATGATATGGGAGTCGTCGAGGAAGGCGGCCCGCATGGTCTGCTTGGCGCCCTGGCCGCCGTCGAGATTCGTATAGATCGTGACGCCGTCGTAGATCTCTTCCTTGACCTCGGGGGCCTTCTCCTTGATCAGGCCCTGAAGCTTGGCCTTGTCGTACTTGAGGCTGACGACGACGCCGCCGTCCAATCCCTTGGTCCCGCCGGCCGGGGCGCCGGAGAGCCCGATGCCGATATAGGAGATGTCCTTGGCCGGATCGATGCCGCTCATGCGGACGAATTCGGCGAGCTTCTCCTTGGCCTTGGGATCCTGGAGGGCCTTGCGGGCCCCGTCGGTCCCCATGAGCCGCTGGACGTCGATGGCCACGACGCCCGTCGCCGACGCCGGGATCATCTTGGTCAGGGCCTCGCCGGCCGCCGCGCCGGACTTGAGCCCCGTGCTCGAGGCGCAGGCGGCGCAAAAGACCGCCAGAAGCAGGACCGAACCGATCGCCGTCGCTCTTTTCATAGCTGGAACCTCCTTGGGGGTGCTCGGACTATACCACTATCGGCGGCCAGGCGGCAACCGACCGCGGCGGGGGAGAGGCGGCCGGAGAGGAAGCCGCGGCGGGCGCTCCGGGCCTTCTCCGGGTTGCCCGCCGGACCGATTTGAGATATTTATAAGGGCCCCGGTCCGGCCTCGAGCGGCCGGGAACGAAAAGGAGCACGAACCATGACGCGCCGCCTCTTCCCGTCCCTCCTCCTCGGACTCCTCGTCCTGACGGCCCTCGGGCCGGCCGCTAAAGGCGCCGAGATCCCGGCCGTCCTCGGCCTCAAGGAGCAGGCCGCGATCTGCGACGGCTGGCTCAAGGTCAAGCTGGACCGGGTCCTGCCCGAGCTCATGCGCCGGGAGAAGATCGACATGTGGCTCGTGCTCTGCGAGGAATACAACGAGGACCCGGTCTATCTCTCGCTGGTGCCCTTCGCCAGCCTGTCGGCCCGGCGCCTGAGCCTGCTCGTCTTCTTCGACCGGGGCCCGGACAAAGGCGTGGAGCGCTTCGCCGTCAGCCGCTACGGCGTCGGCGATCTCTATCCGACCGTCTGGAAGGCCGACCAGGAGGGCCAATGGCAGGCCTTGGCCAGGGCGGTCAAGGCCCGCGACCCCCGGCGCATCGGGATCGACGAGTCCGAGGTCTTCGCCTTCGGCGACGGCTTGAGCTCGACGATGAAGACGCGCCTGGTCCAGGCCCTCGGCCCCGAATACGCCAAACGGCTGGTCAGCGCCGAGCGCCTGGCCGTGGGCTGGCTCGAGCGCCGGCTGCCCGAGGAGATCGAGGTCTACGACCACATCTGCGCCGTGGCCCACGCCGTCATCGCCGAGGCCTTCTCCCGCCAGGTCATCACCCCCGGCCTGACCACGACCGCCGACGTCGAGTGGTGGATCTGGGAGAAGTTCCGCTCCCTCGGCCAGACGGCCTGGTTCGGCCCCGGCATCTCGCTGCAGCGGCCGGCTTCGAGCCCCTTCAAGGACAGCCCGGTCATCCATCCCGGCGACCTCCTCCACTGCGACATCGGCTTCAACTACCTGCGGCTCGATACGGACACCCAACAGCACGCCTACGTCCTGCGGCCGGGCGAGACCGAGGCCCCGGCCGGGCTGCGGGCCGGGCTGGCCCAGGGCAACCGGCTCCAGGATATCCTCCTGGGCGAGATGGCGGCCGGGCGGACCGGCAACCAGATCCTGGCCGCCGCGCTGGCCAAGGCCAAGGCCGAAGGCCTGCGGCCGAGCATCTACACCCATCCGCTCGGCCTCCACGGCCACGCCGCCGGTCCGACGATCGGCCTGTGGGACAAGCAGGGCGGTGTGCCGGGCGCCGGCGATTATCCGCTCTACCCCGACACCGTCCACTCGATCGAGCTCAACGTCCGGGCCGCGGTCGCCGAGTGGGGCGGCCAGGACGCCCAGATCGCCCTGGAACAGGACGCGGCCTTCACCGCGAACGGCCCGCGTTTTCTCGACCGGCGCCAGACCGAGCTCATCCTGGTCAAGTAGGAGGACCGGCGGACGAGGAGGCCGGAGGCCATGACGGACGAAAACAGGCTGTTCGAACCGACGCCGTTCCAGACGATCCTCCGCGGCCGGCGCAGCATCCGCCGCTTCTCGCCGGCGCCCGTCGAGCCCGAAAAGCTCCGGGCCTGCCTCGAGGCGGCGCGCCTGGCCCCCTCGGCCCACAACGTCCAGCCCTGGCGGATCATGGTCGTCGACGACCCGGCCCTCAAGGCCAAGCTGGCCGATGCGGCCTTCGGCGGATTGTACAAGACCTCGCGGTTCGCGGCCCAGGCGCCGGTCGTCCTGGTCCTGCTGGCCCGGCCCGGCCGGGCCGTCGTCCGGCTTGGCTCGCGCATCCAGGGCGTGCCCTTCTATCTGCTGGACATGGGCATCGCCGGCGAGCACATCGTCCTGCAGGCCGAGGAGCTGGGCCTGGCCACGTGTTGGATGGGCTGGTTCAATTATCGCCGGGTCCGCCGGTCCCTGGGGATCCCCAAGTCCTACCGGCTGGTGGCCCTCATGCCGCTCGGGTACGCCGAGAAGCGGCCGCTGCGGGAGCCGCCGCGCCGGACGCTCGAAGGCATCGCCGCGTCGAACGAGGTGCCGCCCGAATGAAAGGACAGCGAATGTTCGCCTTCCTGGCCATCGCCTTCACGGTCTGGGGCCTGATCAACTTCTATATCGCCCGCCGGGGCGGCCAGGCGCTGTCGACCGTCCCGGGGGCGCGGCGCGCCTTCCTGGCCGTCTTCATCTTCGCCGCCCTCCTGTTCCCGGTCGGGCGGATCCTCATGAGCGCGGCCCCGGGCCGGCTGGCCTCGCTCCTGGTCGAGGCCGGGACCTACCACATGGGCGTCATGCTCTACGGATTCATGGCCGTTGTCGCCGTCGACCTCGTCCGCCTGGCCAACGCCATCGTGCCGTTCCTCCCGAAGTCGCTCCCGGCGAGCTCGAAGACGGGCCCGGTCCTCTTCGCCGCCGTGGCCGGGGCGGTCCTGCTGACCATCGCGGCGGGGATCTGGAACGCGACCCGGCTGCGGACGGTCGACCTCGACCTCGAGCTGCCGCGCGGGGCGGGGACCGTGGATCGCCTGACCGTGGTGGCGGTCTCCGATCTCCACCTCGGCGCCCTGGTCGGGCCTTCCCGCCTGGAAAAAGTGATCGCCCGGATCAACACCCTGGCGCCGGACGTCGTCCTCATGGCCGGCGACATCGTCGACGAGACCGTGACCGAAGCCATCGAGGCCAAGCTCTCCGGCATCATGGGCCGGCTGCGGGCCCCGCTGGGCCTCTACGCCTGCCCCGGCAATCACGAGACCTACAGCGGCCTCGAACGGAACGTGGCCTGCCTGCGGGCCTGCGGCATCACCGTGCTCCAGGACGAGGCCGCGGCCGTCGGCGGAGCGTTCCTCCTGGTCGGGAGGCGGGACGCCGGCTCGCTGCCGCGGGGCGAAGTGCGGCGTCCGATCGGGGCCATCCTGGCTGGGAGCGGCCTGGCGGCCGGCCTGCCCGTGGTCGTCCTCGATCACCAGCCGGTCCATCTCGAGGAGGCCGAACGGGCCGGGGCGGCCCTTCAGATCTCGGGTCACACCCACGACGGGCAGATGTTCCCGATCGGGCTCATCAACAGCCTGATCTACGAGGTCAACTGGGGATTCAAACGAAAAGGCGGGACGCAGTATTATGTCACCAGCGGGGCGGGGACCTGGGGGCCGCCCCTGCGGATCGGCAGCCGGGCCGAGATCGTCCGCTTCAGGATCGCGTTCAAGACCGAAGCGGATTGACGGACGCGCCGCGCCCGGGTCTGGCACGGGGGGCCGGGGAGGAATAGGGAACCGGGGAGAAAGGGACGGCCCCTCTCCCCCCGGGATCGGGGCGCGGGCTTACTTCTTGACGGGGGGCGTCCCGGCGCGGGTCTGGTTGTAGCGGACCACGACTTCGTCGGTGATGTCGATGGTCGGGGCGGCCGTGACGACGCCGCTGGTGGCCCCGTCCAGGACCAGGTCGATGCCCCGTTCCTTGGCCAGGCCCTCGATGACGGCGACCATCTCGACGCGGATCTTCTGGATCAGGTTGGTCGACAGGGTCTGGGCCTCGCGGGCCTTATCCTCTTCGTAGCGCTTGCGCTCGGTCGTCTTCTTGTCGATGTCGGCCTGCAGGGCCAGCAGGGCCTCCTGGGTCATGGTCAGCCGGCCGGTGTTCATCCGGTTCTCGAGCAGCCGGATGGCGTCGTCCATCTTCTGGATGTCGGCCTTGATCTTGGTGTCGAGGTCCTGGAGCTGGGCCAGGGCCTTCTTGCCCTCGGTCGAGGTCTCGAACGCCTTCTGGGAGTTGATGATGGCGATCTTGGACACCTGCTGGGCGTAGGACGCGCCGGCGACGGCCAAGACGGCCAGGATGACGAGTGGGGCGATGGCCCGGATTCTTTTCATATGCGGCCTCCTCAAGTCCGTAATACCATGAACTCATTCCGCCCGGGAATGGATGCGGTATCTTACCACGATTAGGCGATTTTTTTAAGGGTCTCGTCGATCCGGCCCAGAGCCCGCAGAAGATAGCCCTTCTCGGGGCCGTAGCCGAAGCGGAGGTAGCCGTCCGTCTCGAAGTGGTCGCCGGGAACGGCCAGGACGCTCCTTTCCCGGATCAGGCGCTCGACCAGCTCGGTCGAATTGACCGCCAGGCCGTAACGGGCGAAACAGATGGCCCCGGCCTGGGGCGGCCGGAACGTGAACAGGCCGCCGTGGTCGCCGAGCCAGGTCGACAGGACCGGGAGATTGGCGTTCAGGATGCCGCGGGTCCGGGCCAGGATGCGCTCGCGGGTCCCCGGCGCGAGGACCAGCGCGGCCAGACGATCGCTCAAGGCGGAAGGCGAGATGGTGGTGTAGTCGTGATAGGGCCAGGTTCGTTTGACGATCTCCTCGGGGCCGACGATCCAGCCGACCCGCAGGCCGGGCAGGCCGTAGGCTTTGGACAGGCCGCTGACGACCAGCGTCTTCTCCCAGAGCCCCCAGAAGCTCGGCGTCGTCGGGCCCGAGAGCTCGGCGCCCTGATAGACCTCGTCGGCCAGGATCCAGGCGCCGGAGCCGGCGGCCAGGTCGACGATGCCCTTCATGGCTTCGGGAGAGAGCACGGCGCCCGTCGGATTGTTGGGGTTGGTCAGGACGATCATCTTGGTTTTGGGCGTGACAAGGGCCCTCATCTCGTCGAGATCGGGCTGCCAGCCCAGCTCCTCGCGCAGCCGGAAGGTCTTGACCCGGGCCCCGAAGGCCTTGAGCAGGCCGGCCATCTGCATATAGTTCGGCAGCTCGAACAGGACCTCGTCGCCGGGCTCGATGAGGCTCCAGATGAGCAGGAAGTTGGCCTCCGACGAGCCGGCCGTGGTCAGGATCTGCTCCAGGCCGAGGCCGGGATAGAGGCGGGCGATGGCCTGGCGCAGGGGCAGGGTGCCGTTGGTCTGGGTATAGCCGAGCTCGACCCCGGTCAGGGACTCGATCTCGGCCGGGGTCAGGAGCTCCTTGAGGGTCAGGGGATGGACGCCGCTCTCGGACAGGTTGTAGTCGACGACGTTCTCCCAGGTGGACTGCATGCGCTCCATCTTGAAGGTGTCGATGTGCATGGGAAACCTCTCGCTCGGGGGATGTTCAGATCTCGACCTTGAACACGCCTTTGAAGGCGAAGCCGAAGACGACGGACAGGACGAGGTAGGCGACGAGCCAGTGGACGTTCAGACCGAAGGCCGGCAGGCTCCGGGCCGGGTAGAGGACCTCGATGGCCCGGACGGGCGTGCCGGACGGCAGGGGCGGCTCGCCGGGATAGAGGAGCCGCCGCCAAAAGGACCCGCGCGAGGCCAGGCCCGAAACCCGGCCCATCGGTCCGCCGCCGACGACGACGGTTTTCTCGAGGTTCGTCCCTCCGGCCCGCAGGATCAGCCGGCCGGAGCCCGGCGAGAGGGCCTTGATCCGCCAAACGACCTCGTGGAGATCGGCCACGCGCACGGCCGGAGCGGTGATCTCCAGGCCGGGCGGGACCTCGAGCTCGAGGCCCGCCGCGACGGGGTCGGCCGAGGGTTCGAGCGCGGCCTTGACCAGGGTCTCGTCGCCCGGGACGAGCGGGGCCCGGTCGTACCAAACGCTCAACTGGGCCAGGATGAGGACGAGCGGCACGATCATGACCAGCAGCGGCTTGAGGTTGGCGGCCAGATAGGACAGGTTGGCCTTGAGGATGGCGCGCTGCGAGGCCAGGGTGACCCGCATGTTGTCCTTGTACAGCCGCATCTCGTAGAGGTGGGCCTTGATGCGGTCCTTGGCCCGGCGGATGGCCGCCTGGTCGGAGGTCCATTTGTAGACCGCCAGCATCAGCAGGGCCGTCAGGAACGAGACGGCGATCATCCCGGCCCAGGGCGACAGGCCCCGGAAGGGCCACAGCAGGGCCCCGACGATCGCGCCGAAGACGAGGTTGACGATGGCCATGACGATCAGGAGAGGTAGCCGAGCCCTTTCAGCTTCTTCTTGATCTCCTCCTCCGAATCGGCCTCCTCGAACTTGGCCACTTCCTTTTCCAGGCAGTGGCCGACGAACTCGTCGGCCGAGGAGTAGCCGGACATCTCGGCGAGCTTCTTGATCTTGTCGAACAGGTCCTTGTCGACCTTGACCTTCACGCTGGCCATCGGATGCTCCTTTCTCAACCCTTCGCCAGGACGTCCCGGCCGATCATCTCCGGCGGCGGCGCGACGCCGAAAACGCCCAGGACGGACGCCGTCAGGTCGTGCAGGGCCGGGGCCTCGGCCGTGAAGGCGCGGCTGCAGAAGGCGATGCCCGGCAGGACGTCGGGCGCCGACATGTGGTCGCCGCTCCACCGCTGGGTGTTGTCCTCGACGGTCTCCTTCGGGAAGCCGCCGAGCGGGGACTGCCACGAGATGCGGTAGCCGCGGTTGAAGCCGAGGACGATGTCGGGGGCGTGCTCCAGGTGGGTGCCCCGGTAGGTGTCCTTGGCCACGAAGGCCCGCAGGACCGGCCGTTCGCCCGTCTGTGGATCGACCATGGCCTCGAGCTTGCGGGCGATCTCGCGGACGAGGTTGTCCTTGTCCGCGCCGGGCGCGACCGTGCCCTCGGCCTCGCGGCCCCGTTCGTTGATGTACAGGCCGTTGAGGCCGACGCCGTAGGCCCGGGTCTTGCCCCAGTCGGTGTTGTCGAAGAGCGCCGATTCTTCCTGCTTCCAGGGTCTCTTCAGCCGGTGATAGCCCTCCCGCAGCAGCCAGGTGTTGAGGTTCAGGCCGCGGCGGAAGGTGTTGAAGCCGTGGTCGGACATAACCAGGACGACCGTGTCCTCGTCGGCCTTGCGGAGGGCCAGGTCGAGGGCCCGGTCCATCTCGCCGTAGGTCCGGGCGATGACGTCCCCGAAACGGGCGGCCAGCTTCTCGTCGTAGGCCGGATGGCCGGGATCGGTCAGGCGCCAGAACATGTGCTGGCGCTGGTCGGCGTTGGAGAAGTAATAGAAGAGCAGGCCGTCGTCGAAGCGGCCGAGCTCGTATTCGAGCATGGCCATGCTCTCTTCGTAGACCCGGTTGTCGAGATGGAGGAACTCCTCCTCGTCCAGGACGCCGTTCTCCAGGGCGCTGGTGTCGGCCGGCAGGCCCTTGGTGAAGAACGGGCCGAAGCGCCGTTCGAGCTCGCGGGCGTAGGACTCGGGCGTCGAGAGCGGCAGGGCCGGCCGGGCCGGGTCGATGTGGACGGGCGAGACGTAGAGCTTGAACTGGGGCCGGACCTCCTTGAGGTAGAAGAGGCAGATGCCGTGGACGCTCTGCGTCGGGATGAGGTTGAAGCGGACGCGGACCCAGCCGCTCCACTCCCGCTCTTTCAGGACGAACTCCTGGCCCTGGATGACGATCTTGGCCGCCGCGTTGGACGGATCGAGGAAGACCTGGAAGGGGAGGACCGCCTCGGGCGCGTCCGTGCGGAAGGTGTTGGTCGGGCCGGGCAGCTCCGCTTCGACCCGGTTGCCGACGACGAAGACGTCGTGGACCCGGCCGCCGCCGCCGGCCTCCTGGACGACCGTCGTCCCCGCGTTGGTGTAGTAGTTGAAGATGCCGTAGGAGCCCTTGATGTCGGGCGTGTTCATGCCGGCCAGCGTCCTCTGGCGGCTTTCGACGGGGGGATAGTTGGAGGGCATCTTGAAGACCGTGGCCGGCACGTCGGCCTGCTCCAGCAGCTGCCAGAAGGCCTGGCCGCGGCGCAGGTTGCGGACCTGCCCGCCGGACAGCGGGAAGATCGTTTTGCCGATGCGGACCGTTTTGGCCGCGCCGGTCGTTTCGGTCGCCGAGAAGATCGGCAGATAGGACTTGGGGTCGCGGTGGATGAAGTCGAAGATGCCGTGGCCGCCCGGGTCCATGCCGGTGATGAAGTTCGACCAGGCCACGGGCGTTTGGGGCGGCAGGCTCGTCCCCAGAGGCCGGAAGTCCCCGCCCTTTTCGAGGAGGCGGCGGAAGGCCGGCAGGCGGCCCTCGTCGATCCAGCGCCGGGTCAGGACCGGGTCGAGCCCGTCCAGGCCCAGGACGATCATCTTGGCCGCCGAGCGCCCCCGGCCGTAGGCCTTGGGGGACAAAAGGGCCGGGCCGCCCAGGCCGACGGCGGCCGTGGCGGCCATCCCGGCCTTGAGGAATTCCCGGCGGGTGAGGGCCGGGCGGATATCTTCGCTCATGAGGTCTTCCCCTGCTTGGCCCCGCCCAGGGCGGCCACGTCGACCAGGCCCCGGCCGTCCATATGGGCCGGCGCGGCCAGGCCGAAGAGCTCGAGGACGGTCGGCGCGACGTCCATGATGGAGGGGTCGGGGCGCTTGAGCTTGAGGTTCGAGAACAAGACCCCGGGCACCAGGACCGGATCGATGCAGTGGTCGCCGCTCCAGGCCTTGGGATTGTCCTCGATGACGGCGGCCTTGACGACGCCGGTGACCCCGTCCCAGGAGGCCCGGTAGCCTTCGTTGTAGCCGATGATCAGGTCCGGCGCGTTGTCAATGTACGGCCCGGCGTAGACGGCGTCGCGGTCGTAGACATGGGTGATCGCGGCCGGCCCGTTCGGGCCGTCTTTCAGGGCCAGGAAGCGGCGCGAGAGCTCGGCCTTGACGGCCCGGGCCTCTTCGCCCGGGGCCACCGTGCCGCGGGCCTCGCGGCCCTTGAGATTGAGGTAGACGCCGCCGAGCCCGAGCCCGTAGGCCCGGGTCCGGTCCCAATCGACGTCCTTGAACCATTCGCCGCTTTCGGTCCGGCCCTCGACGAGCGCCAGGTAGCCGTTCTGATGCAGCCAGGCGTTCAGGTTGACCCCGCGGCGGAAGGACTTGAAGCCGTGGTCGGACATGACGAACAGGGCGCCCTTGGGGCCGAGGCCGGCGGCGACCCGGCCGACGAGCCCGTCCATCTTCTTGTAGAGGTCCTCGATGACCGCCGGGCTCATCTTGGCCGGAGCGGCCTTGAGGGCCGGATGGGCCTTGTCGAGGTAGCGGAAGAACATGTGCTGGATGCTGTCGGTCGTCTCGAAGACGATGGCCACCAGGCCGCGGGGCGTCTTGGCCAGGGCGTTGTCGAGCATGGCCTCCCATTCGGCGTGGTTGGCGTAGGTCAGCTCCAGGAAGGCCGCCTCGTCGAGCGCCCCTTCGTTCAGGGCCCAGGTGTCGTTGGCCTCGCCGAGGGTGATGTAGCGGCCCAGGAGCTTCGCCAGGTAGACGGCGTAGATGAAGGGGTGCGAGATGGGCAGGGCCGGCTTCTCCGGGTCGATGTTGATCGGGGTGACGTACATCTCGAACTTGGGCCCGAGCGCGGCGATGCGGAAGCGGCACGTGCCGCGGACCTTCTGTCCCAGGCCGGCCTTGAAAGCGACCGGGATCCAGGGGCTGAAGGTCTTTTCTTTGAGGAAGAACCGGGGCTGCCCTTTGAGCGCCAGCCAGGCCCCGCCGGCCGGCTCGTCGATGGTGATGGTCAGGGGGAGGCGGATCTCCTCCGGCTGCCGCAGCAGGGAGTTCTCGGGCCCGGCGAGCTCGGTCCGGATGACGCCGCCCTCGCGCTTGACGAGGACGGCGACGCCGCCCTCGTGCTTGCGGACCATCTCGGCGTCCTCGGTGAAGAAGGCGAAGGTGCCCTGGCTGCCTTTGAGGTCGGGAGCGCACATGCCCGAGATCATGTGGCCCTTGAACTTGTCGGGCGGGAAGGTGATGGGCACCCGCAGGACGGTCGAGGCGATGCCCTTGTCGCCCAGGATCTTCCAGAACGGGACGCTCTTGCGCAGGCCCCGGATCTCGGGCTTGGAGAGCGGGATGAGATACCGGCCCAGGGCCAGCGTCCGCTTGGGCCGCCCGATCCGGGCCGAGGACAGGTCGGGCAGGTAGGTGCGGGGATCGCGGCTCAGGAAATCGAAGATGTTATGCTTGGAGGGTTCCGCGCCGGTCGTGAAGGAGGACCAGGCGACCGGCGAGATGGCCGGCGTGGTCGTCCGCAGGCGGGCGTAGGAGCCCTCCTTCTTCAGCCGGGCCAGATGGGGCATCCGGCCTTCGGCCATGAACTTCTCGGCCAGCGTCGGCTCCATCCCGTCCAGGCCGAGGACGACGACCCGCTCGACGGGGCCCTTCCGATAGGCCCGCTGGCCGCGGAGGGTCCGCCAGAGGAAGCGGAAGGGCCAGGACAGCAGGGAGAACAGGGCCAGCAGGAAGGTCACGAAGAAGACCAGGAACGACGACAGGAAGGCGAACCCGGCCCCGGGGCCGATGTAGGCCGCGAGAGGCGCGGCCAGGGCGCAGACGGCGAGGAGCGTCGCGGCGACGGCGGTCCCGGGCTTCTTCATCAGAAATTCTTGAGGATGATGGGGGCGACGTCGGAGATCTTGAGGCCGTCGCCGAGGTCCTCGGAGGCCCAGAAGAAGGCGTCGTCCCAGGTGTGCATGCCCTGCAGGCCGGGGCGCCCGAAGATCTCCTTCTTACGGACCGAACCTTTCATGTCGAAGCCCGGCTCGGCCACGACGATGAGGTCCGGACCTTTGGAGGCTTGCGGCCCGGCGTAGGCCTCTTCGGCCGTGAAGACCTTCCGGACGACCCGGTGGCCCTGGCATTCGAGCTTGGACAGCTTGGCCGCGATCTCGTCCTTGAGGGCCCGGCGGGCGGTGCGCTCGACGGAGCCCTTCGGGAACTTGCCCTTATAATTCAGGTAGATGCGGTTGGGATCGAGGGCGAAGGCCCGGGACCGGCCGTGGATGTCCTCGAGCGATTCCGGCTCGGGCTTGAGGAAGCGCAGGTAGCCGTTCTGCTCCAGCCAGGCGTTGAGATAGACCTCGCGGTCGGCCCGGCAGAAGCCGTGGTCGGACAGGATGTAGAACCCGGCGTAGCTGTTCGTCAGCTTGTGATAAGCGGCCACGATCTTGCCGATGAGGCGGTCGATGTGGCGGTAGAAATCGAGGAAGGTCTGGTGGGCCGGGTGGTCCGGGTCCTCGTAGGCCCGCCAGAGCAGGTGATGCAGCCGGTCGGTGCCGGTGACGACGTATTCGAAGTAGTCCCAACCCTCCTCCCAGAGGAAGTTGAGGGCCTTTTGGCCGCCGGCCATGGTCTTGTTGAGCTCCTGCCACAGCAACTCGGGCCGCTCCCGGCATTTGAGGATGTCGATGTCGATCTGGTAGCCCATCTGTTCCAGGGCGGCCCGGTAGCTCAAGGGCCAGACGGCCCGGGCCAGCTCCAAGGCCACGAAGCCGGAGATGAGGACCCCGTCGGTCTTGCGGGCCGGATAGGTCGAGGGCTGGTTGATGACGATGCTCCTCTTGCCCTTGGCCCCGAGCTTGTCCCACAGGGTGGGGGCCTTGACGTCGAGGAAGTTGGGGAAGCGGATGCCGTACGACTTGGGCTTGAAGTCGGTGAAGCCGAAGATGCCGTGCGTGCCCGAGTTGGTCCCGGTCATGAAATCGGTCCAGGAGACCGAGGAGATCTCGGGCAGGCTGGCCCGCATCTGATGGATCTTGCCGATGTCCATCAGCCGGGCCATGGTCGACATGACGCCGCGCCGGGCCAGCTCGACGATCATGCCGTAGGGGACGCCGTCGAGGCCGATGACGCAGGCGCGCTCGGTTTTTTTCGTTTTGAGAACGGCCATGGTCGGTATTTCTTGTCCCGGAAATGCCAATTTTACCTTAAGATACGGGCCCGGTCAATGCCTTTCGGGTTGACAAGCGGGGGGCGGCAGTTGTTTAATGAGGCCCAAAAAGAGGACCCATGAGAGGATTCGACAAGCTCCGGGCCCGGTTGGTCCGGGAATACGAGGCCAAGACCCCCCGCAGCCGGGCAATGTTCCGCCGGGCTGGGAAGGTCATGGTGGCCGGCGGCAGTCACACCATCCGGCTGTGGCGCCCCTATCCGTTCTCGACCGCGACGGCCGAAGGCCCGTGCGTCCGCGATCTCGACGGCAACGCCTATATCGACTACTGGCAGGGCCACTACGCCAACATCCTGGGCCACAACCCCCGGGTCGTGCGCCGGGGCATGGCCGCCGCCCTGTCCCGCGGCACCCTGCACACCGGTTTCGAGGCCGGGGCCCAGATCGAGCTGGCCGAGACCCTGGTGCGCGGGCTCGGCGGCCGCGGGACCCGGGTCCGCTTCACCACCTCCGGGACGCTGGCCACGATGTACGCCGTCATGATGGCCCAGGGATTGACCGGGCGGGACCTGGTCCTCAAGGTCGGCGGCGGCTGGCACGGGGCGTCGCCCTACCTCCTCAAAGGCGTCAAGTACCGCCGGGGCCAGGGCTTCGAAGGCCGCGAATCGGCCGGCCTGCTCGACGACATCGTCCGCCGCACACTGGTCACCCGCTATAACGACGTCGACGACCTCGAGCGGGTCATGGCCGAGCACGGCGACCGCATCGCCTGCTTCATCGTCGAGCCCTATCTGGGGGTGGGCGGCTTCCTGGCCGCCAGCCGGGCCTATCTGGAGACCGCCCGCCGCCTGACCCGGAAGCATGGCGCGCTCCTCATCTTCGACGAGATCATCTCCGGCTATCGATTCTGTCCCGGCGGCGTGCAGACCCTTTACGGACTCCGCCCGGACCTGACCACGATGGGCAAGATCATCGGCGGCGGACACGCCGTGGCCGCGGTCGCCGGGCCGGGGGAGATCATGGACGAGTGCGAGCACGGCCGCGACGGGGGCGGGCGCGTCTATTTCGAGGGCGGGACCTTCTCGGCCCACGCCGAATACATGAAGGCCGGGCTGATCATGCTCGGCCAGCTGGCGGCCCGGGCCGGGACCGTCTATCCCCGGATCGGGGCGCTCGGCGAGCGCCTGCGCCGCGGCATCGAGGCGGCCTTCGCCAAGGAAGGGCTGGCCGTCCGGGCGACCGGCGACGGCAACGACGTGGTCCCCGGGAGCTCCCTGTTCATGATCCATTTCCCGCTCCGGGCCGGCTTGGCCTACGACCGGCCCGAGGACATCCACGATCCCGACCGCTCGGACATCCCGATGCGCGAGGACCTGCTCAAGCTGGCCCTGCTCGTCAACGGGGTCAATGTCGTCCACGGCGGCGGGGCGGTCTCGGCCGCCCACGGCCCGAAGGAGATCGAGGCCACCCTGGCCGCCTATGCGGCGGCGGCCAGGCTCTTCGCGGCCTCGCTGGATTGACCGCCCGGCGCCGCGGCCGGCCCGGACGTCAATCCGGCTTTCTCGACTCGAACCTGTAGGTCCCGCTCTCAACCCTGAAGACGGCCCGGCCGGCCTCGTCCCCGGCCGGCTCGACCCCCCGCGCTTGGCCGACGGTCCGGCCGGCCCGCCAAAGCGGTCGTCCGGACTCGAAGACCACGGCCCCGGTCCCGAGCAGGGGCACATGGACCTCGCCGACGGCGCCGACGGGGATCGCGAACTCGAGCGAGAGCCCTTCGCCGTCCCTGCGCCAGGCCGCCGAGACCCGGCCGGCCACGGTCTCCAAGGCGGCTTCGACGGATGTCAGGTCGCCGAGGACGTGCGGCCGGACCCGGACGGCGCGCCAGCCCGGCCGGAGCGGGGAGAGGCCGGCCAGGACCCGGTAGAACCAGGCGTCGATGCTGCCGAACATGATGTGGTTCTGCGAGTTCATGGCGAACCCGGTCAGTTTTTCCCAGCGCTCCCAGAGCGTCGTGGCGCCCTCGGCCAGCATGTAGCCCCAGCCCGGATAGCTCTTGTGGGTGGCCATGCGGAAGGCGGTCTCGGCCTGGCCGTTCTCGGTCAGGACGTCCAGGATGTAGCGGGTGCCGAGGATGCCGGTATCGACATGATCGTCCTGCACCCGGACGACGCTCTGGACGAGACTGGCCACGATCCGGTCCTTGCGGTCGTCGGGGACCATGCCGAGATACAGGGGCAGGGCGTTGGAGGTCTGATTGGGGAGGTTGTCGACCGGGCTGACCCGGATGGCCGCGTACTGGCTTTCGCCCAGAAAGGCCCGGTTGAAAGCCTCCTTGATCGACTCGGCCAGCCGGCCGTACTCCCGGGCCTCGGCTTCGCGGCCCAGCACCCCGGCCAGGCGGGCCACGATCAGGACGTCGTGGTAATAATACCAGGTCGAGGTCAGCTCGACGGGTGTTTTCTTGGGCACGACGCCGCCGGGCGGGCACCAGTCGCCGTACTTGCCGAGCCCGCGGATGATGTGGCCGTCGGCGTTCCGCCCGAGGAAATCGAGATAGCGCTTCAGCGGGGCGTAATGCGCGTCGACGGCCCGCCGGTCGCCGTAATGGTCCCAGACGAGCTCGACGAGCGTGGCGTAAGCCGAGCTCCAGGCCGGGTCGGCCGGGTAGAGGCGGGGCAGGTAGGCCGGCGCGACGTCGGGCAGGCTGCCGTCCTCGCGCTGGGCCAGGCGGATGTCGTCGAGGAACTTGGCGTAGAAGGCGGCCATGTCGAAGTTGAAGACGGCCTCCTCGGCCGAGAGATGGGCGTCGCCGAGCCAGCCGTGGCGCTCGTCCCGCTGGGGGCAGTCGGTCGGGACGCTCATGAGGTTCGACAGCTGGCCCCAAAGGACGTTGCGGTGGACGGCGTCGATGAGCGCGTTGGACGAGCGGAACGCTCCCGTTCGCCCGACGTCCGAATGGACGAACCGCCCCTCCAGGGCATCGGGCCCGGGTTCGCCCGGGTAGCCGGTCATCTCGACGTAACGGAAGCCGTGATAGGTGAACCTGGGTTCGTAGATCTCGGGCCCGCCGCCGCGGAGGATGTAGACGTCCGTGGCCTCGGCGTTCTCGTTCGGGCCGAGGTTGAGCGTGCCGTCCTCGCGGAGGAGCTCGGCGTGCCGGAGACGCACCTCGGCGCCCATCGGCCCCTCGACCTTCAGCCGGGCCCAGCCGGAGAAGTTCTGCCCGAAATCGAAGATGGCCGCGCCGTTCGGCAGCCGGCGCACCGACCGCGGCGCCAGGGTCTCCACGACCCGGACGGGCGGCAGCATCTGGGAGGCCAGAGGGGGCCCGGGGACCGGGAGGGCCGGCGCCCAGCCCCGGTCGTCGAAGCCGGGCCGGTCCCAGCCGTCGATCAGGATGCGGGCGTCGCAGCGCTCGCCGTAATAGAGGCCGTTCTCCCGAACCGGGCCGTCCGCCGTCCGCCAGGTCTCGTCGGCGAAGACGATCTCCCGGCCGCCGCTCTCGTACTCGACCTCGATGCGGCAGGCCAGCTTCGGCGCGTCGTAGCCGAAGCTCCGGATGTGGCGGCCGTTGCCGAGGATGACGCCGACGGCGTTCCGGTCGCGGACGAGCGCGGTGACGTCGTGCGTGGCGTAGAGGGCTTTTTTGCGGTAGTCCGTCCAGCCGGGGTCGAGGACGCTGGCGCCGACCTTGTCCCCGTTCAGCCGGAGCTCGTAATGGCCGAGCCCGGAGATGAAGACGAGGGCCAGCGCGGGCCGGCCATGGAGGGCGAACTCGCGGCGCAGATAGACGGCGCACGCCTGGGTCTCGTCGGGGCCCGGGTGGCCGAGCAGGACCGTCCCCTTGGTCCGGAACTCCGTGACCCGGGCCGCGCCGATCCATTTGGCCTCCCAGTCCCCGGGCCGGAGAAAGCCGGTGACGAAGGAGGCCGGCTCGCTCCAGGCGCTGACCCGGCCCTCGCGGTCCCACCAGCGGACTTTCCAAAAGTAGCGGGCGCGGCTCTCCAGCGGCTGGCCGGCGTAGGCGAGGCCGGGGCCGGCCGCGGCGTCCGCTCGGCCCGTGTCCCAGAAGTCGCCGGTGTCGCGGCGGAGAAGCTCCGGGGAAGACGAAACCAGGACCTGGAAGGCCGTCGATCGTTCGCCCCGCTCCGGGCTCTCGACGTGCCAGAAGAGGCGCGGGGCGGCGGTGTCGACGCCGAGGGGCTCGACCAGGTACTCGCAGCGAAGCCGGACCGGCGGCAGGGGCGTCATAGAGGCCTCACGCGGCGGCGGGCGGCGGCGGCGGGGCGGCGGCGGCCTGGGCCAGGAAGTAGTCGGAGACTTCGATGCCGTACTTGGACGGATCGAGCGGCGTGGCGATAGTCCGGCGGAAGCGTCCGCTGGCCGGGTCGCGCTCGGCCAGATCGACGACCGGGCCGTCGATCCTGTTGCCGTCCGGGTCGGTGATGAGCTTGGCGGCCGGCCGCAGGACGAGCTTGGGGTCGGGATTGAGGTCCTGGACGATGGCCAGCTCGCCGGTCGACAGGGCCACCAGCGTGCCGATGGGGAAGACGCCCATCATGTTGACGAAGGCCTTGAGGATGACGGGATTGAACTCGGTGCCGCTCTGCTCGAGCATCAGGCTCAAGGCCTCGGCCCGGGTGAAGTCCTTGGCCCGGTAGATCCGGCGGGTCGTGATGGCGTCGAAGACGTCGACGACCTTGACGATCTTGCTGAACAGGTTGACGTCGTCCTTCTTGAAGTAGTGGGGATAGCCGGACAGGTCCTCCTTGATGTGGTGCTCCATGGCGACGTGGATGGCCCGCAGGGGCAGGCGGCGGAACTCCTTGAGCAGGGCCAGCTTCTGGGCGCCGTGGAAGGGGTGCTGCTCCATGATGCCGCGTTCTTCGTCCGTCAGCCGGCCCGGCTTGTTCAGGATCTCGAGCGGCGTCTCGGTCTTGCCCAGGTCGTGGAAGAAAGCGGCCATGCCCAGGTCCACGAGCTCGGCCCGGCTCAAGCCCAGCCGCCGGCCCAGGGCCGTGGCCAGCAGGCAGACGTTGACGGAGTGATTGAGCGTGTACTCGTCGTGGTTCTTGATGTTGGTCAGGCCGTAGACAAAGCCCTCGTCCTCGACGATGTGGTTGTAGATGGACTGCATCAGGCGCCGGGTCGTGCTGATCTTGATCGGCTCGTTGCGCTGGTCGCGGGCGAACGACTCCTTGAGATGGATGATGCTCAGGAAGAACAGCCGGGTCGAGCTCTGGTGCAGGCCCTGGGGCGCTTCCTCGCCCGCGGACTTCTCGAGCTCGACGTGGTCGATGCCGGCCGCCGAGAGGTCGGCCTGGAGGCGGGCGAAGACGTCCCCCTCGGCCTTGTCGCGCTTGGCGAAGACGGACATGAAGGCGTAGAGCTCGTCGAGCGTCAGACCGGACAGGAAGGTGACGGCTTCGACGCTCCGGGCCCGGAACTCCTCGATGACCGACTTGAACATGCCGTAGGTCCCGACGCCGAACTTGAGCCGGACGCCGTCGAGGAGGAGGACGCCGTGGCGGAGGCGGAGGGAGGCCTCGCCCCCGGTTTCGAGGAGGGCGGTCAGCGTCTCGAACAGGAGCCGGCCCTGGACCTGGAAGGCCTTGTTCCGGGTATCGTAGATCTTGGCGATCTTGTCGACGACGTGGAAGCGGGTCAGCAGCTCGACCCCGGCCCTCTGCCGGAGCTTGGCCGCGCCCCCGGCGGCGCGGAGGAGGGCCTTATCGTTCATGTCCGGATCCTAGGTCCCCGGCTCCCCGGTCGACGGCAGGCGCAGAAGGGCCGCGGCGCAAGCCTCCCGGACCTTCCGGGTCCGCCCGATGGCGCCCTTCTGCAGGGCCGCGAGGGCTTCCGGCGTGACCATGCTTTCGAGCCCGGCCACCGCGGCCAGGCGCGTCTCCAAGGTCCCCTTCGACGGGAACAGCGGCGCGCGGAGAAGGGCGCCCCGGAGGAAGCCGAGCGCCTCGGCCGACCTCGTCCGGCCGAGGAAGGCCAGCAGGGCCTCTTTTTCCTTCAGGCTTTTCGAGCGGAACTCCCTGGCCGTGGCTTCCTGCAGGATCTGACGGACCCGGCCGCCGCCCTGGGCCGGATCGAGGGTCATGATGGCCTGGATCCTGATCTCCTCGTCGGGATCGTTGAGGAAGCCGGCCAGGATGTGATGGGCCGTCGCGCCCCCGGAACGGCTCAGGGCCCGGATGGCGGCGGACTTGATCTCGTTATTGGGGAAGTTCAGGAAAGCGGCCAGGTGGGGGATGCCCCGCCCTCCCGGCACGCGGGCCAGCAGGCCGACGATCTCCCGGGCCAGGCCGGGCCGGGCGCGCTCGGCCAGACCGGCCAGAAGGGCCGGCTGGGCGGCGCCGGTCCCGCCCATGAACTCGACGATCCTGGCGCGGGCCTGGCCGTCGGGAGCCACTTCATAGAGGTCGGCCGCCAAGCCCAGGCCGGGCGGGCCGAGCAGGCCGAAGAAGCCGAGGAGCGATTCCCAGTCCGGAGCCTTCTTCTGGGCCAGCAGGGCTTTGACGGCCTCGACCGTCTGGGGGCTGACCGTGCGGACGAGGAACCCGTCGAGCAGCGCGGCCTTTTCGGGCTGGCCGTCCAGATGGCGGCGCAGCTCGTGGATCTTCTGGATGATCAGCACGGCGACGTCGAAGCGGCCGTGTTGGATCTGGTCGAAATGGTACTCCAGGAGGGTGTCCAGAGTGGCCTGGCCGTTGGCCGGATCCGCTTCCAGGTAGACGATCTCGACCATCAGGTTGACATACTCTTCCTGGGGCGAGATGGTCCGGTTGGCCCGGACCATGGACTCGAGCGACAGCAGCTCGTCCTCGGTCAGGGTCGGGTCCATGGCCGCGGCCGGGCTGATCAGGCCTTTCTCCTCGGGCGCGGCCGGCGGCGGCGCCCCGGCCTCCGCGGGCCCCGGGGCCAGGTCAGGGTCGTCCTCGGCCGGACGGGCCGCGGCTTCGGCGACCGCTTCCCGGTCCTCCGGGCCGAGCTCGATGCGGCCCTGGCTGAACTTGGAGGTGTCCACCCGGATCTCGATCGTTTCCGAGGCCAGGTCATCGGGCAGGTCGGGCGCGTTCCGCATGGCCCGCGCTTCGCGCGTCTCGCCCAGGATGCGGTTCTCCAGGAATTCGTCCGGCGCGTAATACTGGATGTTGGGGAAGTCGCGCTCCCACAGGGCCACGACGATGTCGGCGTCCTCGGCCGGCTTCTGGGCCTCGGTTTTGATCAGCTCGAGGAGCTCCAGGATCTCGGACCGGTCCAGGCCCTGATAAAAAAAGAGGATCTGCAGGCCGTCCTTGAAGAAAAAGAAAGGCAGGCTCTTGACGGCCACCTCGTCGGTGTAAACGGCCTTGCCGTCATAGGTGAAGGTGTATTCCTCGATCCCGATCTGGAGCTTCTGATGGACATCCAGGAAATCCGTGAACCTCCGGGTCAGCTGGTCGACGAAATGGACGACCGTGGCGTGCTCGTTGGGGAAGATCTTCATGGCCGAGACGGTGTTGGCCAGGCTGTGGAGGAGGTCCTTGGCCTTCTCGAGCCGGGCGGCGTCGGACATGTCGGTCGGAGCAGGGATCATCGCCCTCAGTTTATTCAATTCGGCCCGGGCGTCAAATGGTTCTTGGGCGGGCCGCCGTTGCGGCGCGGCGGACGGGCGTCAGCGCCGGCTCAAAACCCGGCGCTCGTAGGCCTCGACCTCGCGCAGCCAGTCCTCGCCCGGCGGGACGCCGTGGCGCAGGCAGTAGGCGTCCCAGACGGGGCCGAAGGGCAGGGCCTTCAGGTCCTCGAGGAAGGCCAGGCGCTGCAGGGCCTTGGACGGCCGGTCCAGCTCCCGGGCCTTGTCGGCCGGCTCGAGCAGGGCCAGCAGGAGGCCCTTCAGCACCGACCGGGCCCCGAGCACCCAGGCCCCGACGCGGTTGAAGCTGGCGTCGAAATAATCGAGGGCCAGATGGATGCGGTCGAGGGCCTGGCTGCGGACAACCTCGGCGCAGAGCTCCCGGACCTCGTCGTTGAGCAGGACGACGTGGTCGCTGTCCCAACGGACGCCGCGGCTGACGTGGAGCAGGATCTCGCCGGTGAACGGCAGGAGGGCCGAAATCTTGTCGGCCACCGACTCGGTGGGATGGAAATGGCCGAGGTCGAGGCAGACGATCTTGCCGTGGGTCAGGGCGTAGCCGAGGTAGAACTCGTGCGAACCGACGACGAACGACTCGCTGCCGATGCCGAACAGCTTGCTCTCGACCGCGTCCTTCATCTGCTGAGGGCTGTATTCGATTTCGTAGATCTCGTCGAGGGACTTGAGCAGGGCGGCCCGGGCCCCCCAGCGGTCCGTGGGAACGTCCTTGGAGCCGTCGGGGATCCAGAGGTTGTGGAGGCAGGAGGCCTGCTGCTCCCGGCCGATCGAGGCGGCGATCCGGCGGCAGCATTTGACGTGATCGACCCAGAACTTGCGGATGCCGTTCTCGCGGCAGCTCAAGGTGAGGCCCGAGGCCGCTCTGGGGTGGGCGAAACAGGTGGCGTTGAAATCGAGCTTCAGGCCCCGGCGCTTGGCCCACTCGGTCCAGCCGCGGAAGTGCTCGGGCTCGATGGCGTCGCGGTCGACGGGCCGGTCGCCGAATTCGCCGTACATGGCGTGGAGGTTGACCCGGTGGCGGCCGGGGATGAGGGCGAAGGCCTGCTCCAGGTCGGCCCGCAGCTCGTCCACGGTCCGGGCCTTGCCGGGAGCCCCTCCCGTGACCTGGAGGCCGCTGCCGTCCAGGCCGCCGGCCTGCTTTTCGAAGCCGCCGACGTCGTCGCCCTGCCAGCAATGCAGGGACAGAGGGAGGATCTGGAGGCGGGCCAGCGCCTTCTCGGTATCGACGCCGCGCTCGGCATAGCGCTCGCGGGCCAGAAGATAGTTCTTTTCTATCGCGCTCGGATCCATCCTCACCCCTCCTCGAAGGAACGCCATGGTTATATGCCGCCCGTCAGGGGCTGTCAAGCTCCAGGGCGTCCCGGAACCGGGCCGCGGCCCGGTCCCAGTCCCCGGTCCGGGCGGCCGGCGCGAAGGTCCGGGGCTGGAACGATTCGCGGACGACGGTCCTGATCTCGGCCGGCGATCCGACGCGGCCCATGGCCAGGGCCTGGACCAGGATGTTGCCGATGGCCGTGGCCTCGGCCGGCCCGGCCACGACCGGCCGGCCCGTCGCGTCGGCCGTCAGCTGGCAGAGCAGGGCGTTGCGCGAGCCGCCGCCGATGACGTGGATCGTCTCGACCGGGCGGCCCAGGACCGCCCCGAGCTGCTCGATGACGAAGCGGTACTTCAGGGCCAGGCTCTCGAGCAGCGACCGGACGATGGCCCCCTTCGTCGCGGGCGGAGACTGCTTCGTCCGGCGGCAGAAGGCCGTGATGGCCGCCGGCATGTCGGGCGGATTGAGGAACGACGGATCGTCGGGGTCGATCAGGGCGGCGAACGGCGGGGCGTCCATGGCCGCCCGGGTCAGGTCGTCATACGTCGCCGGGGCTTCGGCCGACCAGGCCTGGCGGCAGCCCTGGACGAGCCAGAGACCGGAGACGTTCTTGAGGAAGCGGATGGTCCCGCCCAAGCCGATCTCGTTGGTGAAGTTGGCCTCCCGCGACGCCTCGGTGATCAATGGCTCCCGCCGCTCGACGCCGACGAGCGACCAGGTCCCCGACGAGATGTAGGCCCAGGCCCCGCCTTCGGCCGGCACGGCGGCCACGGCGGCCGCCGTGTCATGGCCGGCCGTGGCCACGACCGGCACGTGCCGCAGGCCGGTGGCCGCGGCCAGGGTCTCCGTCAATTCGCCGAGGACGGTGGCCGGCTCGACGAGGTCCTGGAGGATCCTCTTCGACAGGCCCATGGCCTGGAACAGGCCGGGGATCCAGCCCTTCGTCCGGGGATCGAGACACTGGGAGGTCGAGGCGATGGTGGCCTCGGCCGCCTTCCGGCCGGTCAGAAGGAAGTTGAACAGATCGGGCATGAACAACAGGTCCGACGCGGCGTCGAGCAACGGCGAACGCTCCCGGACCAGGGCGTAGATCTGAAAGAGAGAGTTGAAGGGCATGAACTGGATGCCCGTCGCTTCGTAGAGCGCCGGCCGGGGCACGATCTTGAAATACTCCTCCATGGCTCCGGCGTTGCGGTGGTCGCGGTAGCAGAACGGCAGGCCGAGGAGGCTGCCGTCCCGGGCCAACAAGCCGAAATCGACGCCCCAGGTGTCGACGCCCAGGCTGGTCGGCCGGCGCCCGATGGCCGCGGCGGCGTCGCGCATGGCCGCCTTCATCTCGTCGAACAGGGCGTAAACGTTCCAGTGGATGTGCCCGGCCAGGGGCAGGGGCGTGTTGGGGAAGCGCCGGACCTCGTGGACCGCCAGGCGGCCGCCGGCCAGGGCGCCGAGCACGGCCCGGCCGCTCTCCGCGCCGAGGTCGAAGGCCAGGAAGTGGGCGGCGTCGTTCGTGGGCGGCATGGATTAACCCGGACCCCTTATATATTCGCAACGCCCCGCCATTTCAAGGAAAAACCGAGGACGGGCCCGCCGGGTTTCGTTCCCCGGGCCCTTTGAAAACCGGGCCGTTTCTTCTACAATGTCCTGCGGACATCGACGACACGCTCCCAGAGGTTCCATGGCACTCGAAGACAAGTTGAAGCAGCTGCGCCGCGAGCGCGAGGCCCGCTCGCGGTCCCAGGCGTCCCCGGCCGGCACGACGGTCGAGTCGGCCTGGGAAAAGATCGGCCAGGACGCCGGCTTGACGGTCAAGCAGAGGCTCGAGCGCCTGATCGCGTTGACCGACAAGGGCCGCGGTCCGGCCGCCGGGGCCAGGGAGCGCCCGGTCGAGGCCAAGCGGCGCGAGCCCGTCCAGGTCTTCGAGAACGCCTTCGCCCTCGGGTCCCGCTACGGGCAGATCCCCATCTCCATGGGGCTGCAGATCCCGGCCGATGTCGTCGGCTTCTTGAGCCGCGACGCCGCGTTCGAAGGCCTCGACCTCTCGACGGCCCTGTTCCTCGATCTCGAGACGACCGGCCTGGCCGGGGGGACCGGCACGCTGCCGTTCCTGGTCGGGCTGGCCTACTACCACGACGACCGGTTCAAGGTCACCCAGTTCTTCCTCCACGAGATGGCCGAGGAGGACCGGATGATCCGCGAGCTGGACCGGTTCGTCCGGGAGATGGGCTTCAAGTCCCTCGTCACCTACAACGGCAAGGCCTATGACGTGCCTCTGGTCGAGACCCGCTTCGCCCTGCACCGCACGCCCTGCCCCCTGCGGGGCCTGCCGCACCTCGACTTCCTGTTCTCGGCCCGGAGCCTGTGGAAGCACAAGCACGACAGCTGCCGGCTGTTCCACCTGGCCCAGCAGGTCGTCCAGGCCGAGCGGTCCGAGGACATTCCGGGCGAGCAGATCCCGCTCCGCTATTTCCAATACATCCGCAACGGCGATTTCTCGCTCATCGATCCGATCATTTACCACAACCAGGAGGACCTGCTGTCGCTCCTGGGCGTCGTCGTGGCCGGGGCCATCCTGGTCGAGCGCCATCGCGAGGCCGCGAAGTCGGGCCCGGGCGATCCCATGGACCTCTACGGGGTGGCCAACCTGTTCGAGCGGTCGGGGGACACGGCGACCTCGGCCGCGCTGCTCCAGCAGGCCCTGTCGGGGAGCGGCGGCCTGACGGCCGAAGCGTCGCACGTCGCCCGCAAGAAGCTGTCCCATCACTTCAAGAAGGCCAAGGACTGGGACAAGGCCCTGCCGTTCTGGCAGGAGATGGCGGCCGGGGAGGCGGTCGACTGCGACTGCTTCCGGGAGCTGTCGATGTATTTCGAGCACACGGCCAAGGACTTCGGCGAGGCCATCCGGGTCGCCACCGAAGGGCTGGCTGTGGCCAAGGGCCGCTCCCTCGGAGCGGAGAAGGACTTCGAGAAGCGCATCACCCGCCTCCGGGGCAAAATGGCCAAGGGGAAGGGTCCGGCGCGGCCATGAAGGCCATGGTCCTGGCGGGCTTCCGGCCGCCGGCCGAGCGGCCGCTCGAGATGCGGGACGTTCCGGTCCCCGGCATCGGGCCGGACGACATCCTCATCAAGGTCCTTTGCTGCGGCGTCTGCCACACCGACCTGCACCTGGTCGAGCGCGAGCTTCCGGACGCCCGCCCGCCGCTCATCCCGGGCCACGAGGTCGTCGGCCGGGTCGAGCGGAAAGGGGAGAGGGCAGGCCGGTTCGCGATCGGGCAGCGCGTCGGCGCGGCCTGGCTGCGCTCGACGGACGGGACCTGCCGGTTCTGCGCCACAGGCCGCGAGAACCTCTGCGAGTCGGCCCGCTTCAACGGCTACCACGCCGACGGCGGCTACGCCGAATACATGGCCGTCGGCGAACGATACGCCTACGCCGTGCCGGACCGCTTCGGGGACGCCGAAGCGGCGCCGCTCCTGTGCGCCGGCATCGTCGGCTACCGGGCCCTGCGCTTGAGCGGCATCGAGCCGGGCGGCGTCCTGGGCCTCTACGGCTTCGGCGGCTCGGCCCACATCGCCCTCCAGATCGCCCGGCATCAAGGCGCCCGCGCCTTCGTCTTCACCCGGAGCGCGCGCCACCAGGCGCTGGCCCGGGAGCTGGGCGCGGACTGGGTCGGCACGGCCGGGGACGAACCGCCGGCCCGGCTGACCAACGCCGTCATCTTCGCCCCGGCCGGACGCCTCTATCTCGACGCCCTGCGGGTCATGGACCGGGGCGGGACGGTCGTCTCGGCCGGCATTCACATGTCGCCCGTTCCCGAGCTGGATTACGACCGCCTTCTTTATCACGAGCGCCGGATGTCGAGCGTCGCCAACGCCACCCGCCGGGACGGCGAGGAGCTTTTGGCGGTCGCGGCCGAGATCCCGGTCCAGACGACCGTCAGGACCTATCCTCTCGAGGCGGCCAACGAGGCCCTGGACGACCTCCGCTCCGGGCGCCTGGACGCCGCCGCCGTCCTGATCGTGGCCGGCTGACGCCGCCGGCCCGTTGCAAAGCCGGTCGATTTCGGTTATATTATCCCCGCTTTTCCGCCCTGCGCGCCCGTAGCTCAGTTGGATAGAGCGTCTGACTACGAATCAGCAGGTCGGGTGTTCGAGTCACCCCGGGCGCGCTCTCCTATTCCTCTTTATTTTCATACCTTTATCGGTCACGCCTCTTAATTCTTTCTCATTTCGATTCCAACAGCGGCGGGAGATTGGCTTTTGAAGGTCTGCGATGTTAATATTCCAATTAACCGAAATCGAGAGGGATTTGGAGGCCAGTCGGGCGTATTCAGAATAGGGGGTGGGCGATGGCATTCAAGCACTCCGTCGGATGGCGGGCTACGATTCTTCTTCTATGGGCCTGCGCTGCTTGTGGGGGAAATAGGGGCGCGTGGGAAGGCACGATTACCGAGAAGGATGGCGTTGTTATAGTCAGCAATCCAAAGAACCCCTTGTATGAAAACGCGGAAATCAAAATCGTCCAAGATCTAAAGATCGGCGCGCCCGAAGGGGATCAGGAATACTTGTTTACGGAGATCACAGATCTCGCCGTGGGCGACGACGGCAGTATCTACGCTATCGACCTCAAAGGTGATGACGTCCGAGTGTTCGACAGAAATGGCCGTTTCTTAAGGACAGTAGGTCGTCCAGGGCAGGGTCCCGGCGAATTCAGCGGCGCCGGCAACCTTCACGTCAGCTCGAACGGCGAGACCATGGTTACTTGCGAAGGAAATAGGAGTATTGAATATTTCGCTCCGGACGGACTATATCTGAGGCAGTATTTGCTCAAGGCCTTCTCTCCCATCAAAGTGGACTACGATTCCAAGGGCGTGTATTACATCATGGATTTTTCCATGGAGCCCCCCGGTTTCAAGTTGTCCCGTCTCGACAGCAGGACGGAAGAAGCCGCAGTTCTCGCGACGTGGCCGCTGCCGATGCCTGATCCCAAAAGAGTGAGTATCTTCGATCCAATCATGTCTTTCGCGGTGATGCCCGACGATCGGCTCGTTTATGGCTGTCCGACCGAAGGATATGAGATACGAATATTCGACGCCCGAGGGCACTTGCAGAAGAGGATACTCAAGGACTGGGATCCCAATCCTGTTGCCGATGAAGAAAAACAAGCGATCGTCAACGAGCATAAGAAGCGAAATCCGTCCGATCCCATCCATCTCGAATTCCCTCGGTTCCATCCTCCTTATCGTGTCGTGAAATGTGATGATTCGGGGCGGCTTTTCGTCCTTTCCTTCTCCAGTATAGCGGATGATCCGAGCAAGGAGAGGAAGACGGTCTTCGATGTCTTTGATCAAGAAGGCCGCTATATCGCTATGATCCGCCACCCATTTACAGCACTCATCGAGAAGCCAATGTTGTGGAAAGGCGGGAAATTCTACACTGTCGAACAGGATGAGGCCGGATTTCCGTCTATCGTCAGGTATTCCGTGAGCTTCGGTTTCTAATGCCCGAGACGAAGAACAGGATTCGAGCGGGGTGGCTCTGTAAATCCTGGGCTCGGCTAATGCGGAGAACGGAATGGGCTCGCGCGAAAAGAGAAGAACCGGACATTAGGCTCGTTGAGGGCGTGACTATTGGGAGAGGGCCGAGATGAAGAGGTTAGCCGCTTTCCTTGTGCCAATCGCTCTACTTGTTTCCTGTAGATCCCAACATGCTCAAGTCGATAGGATAGTCGAGAATGGCGTTGAAATCATTGTCAATCACACCCAGCCATATCTTGTTGAGGGAGCGCCTTTGTCCCTGTCCTTGGAACGGGAATTCTCAATCGACACGGAGCGTTCTGATCTAGCCGAAAAGGGTATTGTCGATATCTGGGGTTTTGATGTGACTTCTCTGGGCGACATCTATGTTTACCAGTCTCCGCTGAGCAATGGTACATTCATTTCCCAATTCGATGCGTCGGGACGATTTCTTAGGTCTTTTGCCCCGAAAGGCCAGGGACCGGGTGAGATCCAATGGCCGATCTACCAAAGGATTACTGTCGATGAAGAACTCTCCTTAATGGATATGATGACGAAGAAGCTCTTTGTCTTTGACCAACATGGCGCCATTTTGCGAGAGGCCGAATTGCCTCTCGATATCAAAGGCGGCTTCCTTCTTCTTCAATTAGCTTCCGGGAACAATCTCTACCGAAAGACCGGATTGGAGGCGGGTAAAGGATTTCCAGGCCTTGTCATGGGATATTCCCTGATCGACCGTGAGTTACGGAACATTTGCGAGCTCGATCGGGTCGTTTTACCACATCCGTTCGGTGTCTCGAAGATCCAGATTCCTTATTCGCTCACTTGCTGGGCTGTGGCGCGGGACCGGATCTATTTGGGGAATCCCGACAAGGGCTATGAAATCCGTGTCTATGACCAGAGCGGAAATCTTGTTGGAAAGATTAGGAAAGAATTCGTCGAAGCGCCTTTCCCGGAGAGTAAGAGACAGGGAATACTCAAGGCGCTTGATTCCCCCCAGCTTTCTTCTCTCAAGGCCAAGCTGGATTTTCCCAAGGCCAGCCCTCCTTTTCAGCACCTTTTTTGTGATGACAGAGGACGATTGTTCGTCATGACCTATGAAGCCGGAGAGAAACCGGGGGAATACATCTTCGACATCTTCACTCCTGAGGGAATATTCTTTGCCAGGACGAGCGTTAACGCTTACCTCTCAGCCGATCCTTTTGCGCCAGGCAGTCCGATGGACTCGTGGATCATTTCCAAGAAGAACCGTCTCTATGCCATCCGCGAAAAACCCAGCGGCTATAAGGAGCTTGTAGCCTATCGAATGATGTGGAAGTGAGGTCCTGATCATGGGACCCGGCTCCATGATCGCCGATTGGTGCGGGTATTGCGAGGCATATAGAGAGACCCTTCCCAAGGAGGATATAGGGCCCCAGAATCGGACGGGGAGAGGGATTGTATTCCGGACGGAGCTGATCAATAATCGGGTTATCCAAGGGGAACGGCAGAGATGAGGAAAATACCTGCTTGTTTTCTGGCCATTGCTCTCCTCGTGTCCTGTAAAGCCAAACAGTCCCAGGTCGACAAGATCATCGAAGACGGGGTCGAGGTCATTGTCAATCATGTCGAGCCCTATTCTCTTCCGGGCGTGCCTTCCACCCTCAAACTCGAGGAGGTCTTTTCCATCGACACCGAGAAAGACAGCATCGTGCAGACAGGCTTGACCATGATCGAGTCATTTTGCCTGGACCGCGACGGAAACATCTATTGCATGATGCGGCAGAGTCCCGAGAATTTTATCTATAAATTCGATAAATCGGGGAAGTTCCTGATGTCCTTCGGGCGTAAGGGTCAGGGACCCGGTGAGTTCGACTGGGGCGGGGATATCTTGATCGATGAGCAGAACCGCGTTCTCGCCAAAGACATGACCAAGAAGGAGTTCTATGCCTTCAGCGGAGAAGGCCTCCTACTTCAAGAGACAAAGCTCAGCAAGAATATTTCGCTTGGGCAATATTTGGGCAGCAACAAGTACCTGACCTGGTGGCAGGAACAGGACCCAGCGGAACCTGTGCTCAGGAATCACTATTACATTTCTAACGATGCTCTTACCGAGAATCGGGAATTCTACACTTATGAGTTTGAAGATGCGCTGAAGGCTCCCCGTTGGAGACCAGTCGGCGGGGCATTAATCGTTGGCGCTTCAAACGACCGCATTTTCGTCGGGGACTCTACGGGGGGCTACGAGATCTCCGTCTTCGATTTCTCCGGGAGACTCGTGAGGAAGCTCCGCAAGGAATATCGCCCCGTCCCTGTTCCCGAGCAATATAAAGAGCTTCTCGTGAAGGTCATGAGCCGCGTCACCCACGGGCAGGAGATGCTGAACAAGCTTGACTGGGCAACGTATCTGCCACCTTTCCGCTTTCTGTTCGCAGACGATCAAGGCCGTCTATACGTCATGAGCAACGAGTGGGAAGGGGAACGCGAGTATTGGTACGATATCTTCACAAACGGCGGCGTATTCATCGGAAGGTTCCAGCTCGATAACGTCCGGATTCAGTACGTCGATGGCGGAAGATACAGTGCCAGTCCTCTGGGGGTTCTTGCGAAGGGCGACCACCTCTACTGCCTCAGAGAAAAGGACAGCGGCTACGTGGCGCTAACAGTTTATAAAATGAAATGGGAGTAGCTACCGAGACGCCGGTCAGGGCGGATATCGCGCCTCATAGCGAGAGACGTTCCTGGGAGAGAGAGAATATTGCGAGAATCAAGATGGCAGAGTATCGTCCGGACTGGGGCATGCTCCTTCCTTGCCTTTCTTTGTCTAGGCAATGGTATCCCCGGCGCAGATAAAGTCCCTGTTGTCGTTCTGGAGGAGACGTGGCGGGTCGTCGACCGGCCCGGCGCCTTCTATTTTTCCTCTCCCGATCCGCCCCAGATCGACGAGCGCGGCTTTGTCTGGGTCGCCGACGAAGGACAGTTGCTCCTTTTCTCTCCTCAGGGGAGATTCTTGCGCAATTTCTTCAAGAGAGGCCAGGGACCTGGAGAGCTGAGCGATCTCGCCGGATTTATCCCGGAAAACGACCGCGTTCTCGTTTTCAACCGGAATCCGAACAAGATGATCATCTTCGGCCGCGAGGGAAACGTCCTGCAGGAAGCATCGATGCCCTCGACGCTCGGACATGCCGGTCTGCTCGGCGGCCGGGACGGGCGCTTCTTCTTTTTCCGCGAATTTTTCCAGAATACTGGCGGGCAAGCGACGTTCCTTGATGTCCCGGTGCGTCTGTTGTCCGCCGCGCCCGGCGACGCGGAAGCCCGCACGGAAGGCCCCTGGTTCCCCAAGCGCTATTTTGTCCGCGATACGAGCTATCTCAAGAACGTGTGCTACGTTCAGATCGCCAGAGCCGATGAATCGACATTCCTTATCGCGGATAACGGGGGCTACGACATTCGACGCCTGGACCTGGGCCGGATGGAGATCTCGCCCTTCATCAGCCGGGACTATCCGAAGGTCAAGATTCGGCCCGAATGGAAGTCGCCCCGAGATAAGTTCTACGCGCCCAGTCTGACGCTGAGCGGGAGCGAGGTCAAATCCTTCGAACATGAGACGCTGGACGACGTGCTGAGGATTTGGGTCCTGAACGGGAGGATCTGGGTCCTTACCTCGACCTTCGATGAGGCGCGGCGGCTCGCCCGAATCGATATCTATGACTTGAAAGGCTCCTTCCTGGGATCCCTGATGCTCCCCTTACCCCGAGGGCTCGAGTGGATGCGGCTCAGCTATGCGCCTCTGACCCTTCATGACCATGGATTGTATGTGCTTGTTCCGACCGAGACCGAAACCCTGGAGCTGGTTCGCTATTCACTGTCGGGGCTCCCCAGCTGGGCCCGATTGATCAATTAGACGCAGGTTAAGGGCGGTGATCGCGCCTTATCTAGTAGGACGCTCGGAAGCAGGGCAAAGGAGACAAAGGGGGTCATACATGAAAAAGAGCAAGGGAATTGCCGCAGCCATCCTCCTATTGGCTTTAATGGCCACCTCCGCCGCTCAGCTCAAGTGGAAGGGCAAGATCGTCAAAGAGGGCGATGTCACGATCGTCCTGAATCCACGAGAGCCAATCTACAAGGAACCGATTCTGATCCTCAAAGAGGACTTGGCTTTGGGTGGGGCAAAAGCTCAGGGAGAAGCCGTATTTTCCAGGGCTTGGAGAATTGCCGTCGATAACGAGGGCAATATTTACGTCGGTGATCTTCAGCGATCATGCATTAAGGTTTTTGACAAAGCCGGTGCATATATAAGGACGATCGGCCGAGGAGGACAAGGGCCGGGTGAACTGAGCTTGGTGGATTCTATCACCATCAGCCAGGAGAGACAGGAACTCGTCGTCGGTGATATCGGCAAGCTGGTCGTATTCGATCTTCAAGGGCGATTTAAAAAGAACATAGCGACCAAGGGCTTCCTTTCTTCGGGATTCGCCGACGGACGGGGAAACGTTTATCTCAGCATTCGTGACCCTCGTGAAAGACGGGTTGTTTATCGCATTTTCGGCTCTGACATGGCGACGGTCCTTGCCGATATAGCCACCATTCCCCAGCCCCCCGATTTGAACTTATATTCGCCACGGGAGTTTTGGATCCTTGATCCTCAAGACCAACTGATCTTCGGATATCCCAAAACCTATGAAATCTCTCTCTATGATAGACATTTTAAGGAAGTCAAAAGGATCCGCCGGGAATATGAACCAGCCAAAGTGACGGATGAAGATAGGAAGATATACCTGAAGCGATCCAACCCGCCGGGATCATCCGCCCCGCCGAGATTCCCTTGCCCCTCGGTTCATGCGGCCTTTCGCAGTTTTTTCGGCGATGATCACGGCAGACTCTTCGTGCAGACCTGGGAGCGTACTCCAAACGGCAGACAAGACATTCACGACGTTTATGATGCTGAAGGACGGTTTATCGGACAGCTCCCACTAAACGCCCATCCCGATCTCATCAACCCGACGCCGACCATTCTCAAAGGCAACAAGTTATACACCGTCGAAGCCGATGACGAAGGCTATGAGGTCGTGAAGCGCTATTCTGTCGTGTGGAAATATTAGGAAAATGGCACCGACATCTTTCTGATTTTCAAGTCGGACGTCCCGTTAAGCATATGCGGTTACGAAGAACGGCGGTAATCGCGCCCTTTCGAGTCACACCGGGTGCGATCTTCTTTTTCCTCGTCCCCGTTGAGCCGCGGCGACGCTTCTTGTGGCTTTTTGGCCGGATTCCTGCTATAAAAGAGCGTCAAGAACAAAGCCGGAACGAGCTTTCCGGCCCTCGAGAGACTCTCACGGAGGACCACATGGGCATCATGAGGAAAGAGATCGTCACCCGCCAGAAAGCGGCGTTCGAACAGAAGCTCAAGGACAGGCTGGCGCTCCTGGCCGGCAAAGGCGTCGCCGCCCCGCAGACCGACCGCGACCCCATCGTCCGGAGCCTGAAGGCCTCGGTCAAGGCCGTCAACCGCCGCCTGGCCCGCATCGCCGAGATCGGGAAGCGGACCGAGGAGATGGCCCGGATCAAGGCCGAGAAGGCCGCCGCCCCCAAGAAGCCCAAGGACGAGGGCGCCAAGGCCCAGAAGAAGAGCGCGCCGGCGGAAGGCAAGGCCAAGAAGCCGAAGGCCGAAGGCGCCAAGGGCGAGGCCAAGCCCGCCAAGAAGAAAGCCGAAGAGAAGAAGGCCGAGCCGGCCAAGGCCGAATAAGGCCCGGAAGCCCTCCGCCTATCTCCGGACCGGGACCCAGCGCCCGGCCCGGTCCGATTCGACGGCCGCGTCGATGACGCACATCATCTCGTGGCCGGTCCGGATATCGGGGAACGTAGCCCGATAGGGCCGGCCGTCCCGCTTGGCCGCCAGCGCCTCGTAATAATCCCGGAACAGGTTGAAGAGCGCGTCGTGATAGCCGATGGGGTGGCCCGTCGGCAGCAGGGCGTAGCGCCGCGTCTCCTCTGTCTGAAGCTGCGGCGACTCGTAGAAAACCTCGTTGGCCTTTTCCCGGTGCCCGATCCATAAGGCGTTCGGGTGGACGTGGCTCCAGGCGTAGGATTCCTTCGATCCGAAGACCTGGAACTCCAGGTCGACCTTGCGGCCCGCCGCGGCCTGGCAGGTCGTGAAGCTGCCCCGGGCCCCGTTCTCGAGCTTGAGGAAGACCGACGCGTAATCGTCGAGCGTGACGGCCACCTCTTCCGTCTCCCCGGCCCCGCCCGCGCCGAACGACAGGACCCCGCCCTTGGGCCGGCGCCTTTTGGGCAGGCAGGTGTGGAGCTCGGCCATGACCTCGACGATCCTCTGCCCGGTGACGAACTGGATCAGGTCGAACCAGTGGCTGCCCAGGTCGGCCACGACGTTGGCCCGGCCGGCCACCCGGGGATCCAGGCGCCAGGTCCAGTCGGTCTCGAGAAAAAGCCAGTCCTGGAGGAAGTGGCCCATGAAGGCCCGGACGTCGCCGAGGCCGCCCCGCCGGGCCCGGGCGGCCGCCTCCTGGACGACGGGGTAATAGCGATAGCAGAAATCGATGGCCGTCAGCGTGCCGTGCCGGGCCGCCAGCTCCGCCAGCTCGGCCGACTCCCGGGAGTCCAGGGCCAGCGGCTTTTCTGACAGGAGCTCCTTGCCGGCCCGGATGGCCCTGGCGTTGATGTCGAAATGGGCGTTGTTCGGCGCGCAGTCATGGACGACCTCCACCGCCGGATCGGCGATGAGATCCTCGGCCCGGCCGTAGATCCGGCCGACGGCGAACCGCTCGGCCGCGGCGCGGGCCAGCGCCTCATTGGCGTCGGCGACCGCCACGACCTCGACGCCGCCGAGGCGGCGCAGCATCTCCAGATGGACCAGGCCGATATAGCCGGTCCCGACAAGCCCGATCTTGATCGACGACATGGTGACCTCCGCTCTCCGACAGGATAGATCAACCGAAGGCCGCAGGTAAAGGAGGGGCCCCGGCCGGCCGATCTTCAGTAGACGATGGTGACCAGGGCCATCAGGCTGCGGTTCTTCAGGGTCTCGCCCTCGCCGGGGTCCTTGAAGACGTTGGCCAAGCCGTGGACGTAGCGGCCTTCGATCGATAGGGCCAGACCCCGGACGCGCAGGGTCAGGCCGGCCCCGCCGACCACTCCGAAATCGAACCGCTCATATTCGTCCGTCAGGTCGGCCTTGGTCGTTTCGCCCGCGGCCTCGAGGACCCCCTGGGCCTTGATCAGGTAGGCGCCATAGCCCCCGGCGCAGATGAACGGGTCCAGCGAGCCGCGCGGCAGGGCGTTGACCTTGATCAGCAGGGGCACCTGGATGTAGGTGAAGCGATTCTCGAATCCGTTGTCGGCGTCGATCTCGTAGCGGCCGCCCATGCGGACGAACAGGATCTCGGGCTGAAGCGACAGATGGCCCCAGCGGCTCTCGAAGGACAGTCCGCCGGCGAAGAACGGCACGTTGGCCCATTCGAGCGCGGGCGGGACGGCCGATCCCTGGACCAGCTTGGAGAGGGAGAAGCCGAGCTTGAGCCCGACGCCCGCCCCGAAGGCCGGCGGCGTGACCCCGGCCAATAAGGCCGCCAAAAGGCAAAGCGGGATAAGTTTCTTCATCTGCGCCACCTCCGTTGCCTTAACCCCGGCTCCATTTTACCACGGAACGTGACGGACGGCCGCCCGCCAAAAAAAAACGCCCCACCCCGCGGGGGGTGGGGCGACAGGAGGGAACTTGGTTGTCGGTCGGGATCAGAAGCCGACGCCCACCAGGACCATGATGGAGCGGTTCTTGAGGGACGTGTCCGACTCCGCTTCCTTCAGGACATTGGCCAGGCCGAGGTTGTAGCGGCCCTCGAGGGACATCTTGATGCCGGGCAGCTTGAACTCGACGCCCGCGCCGCCGACGAGGCCGTAATCGTACTTCTCGTATATGTCGTCGAGGTCGCCGGAATCGGAGCCCTCTTCGGAGGTCATGACGCCCTTGGCGCTGAGCAGGTAGGAGCCGTAGCCGCCGGCGTAGACGACCGGGCGGATGGGGCCGGCCGGGATAACGCTGACCTTGAGGAGCAGGGGCACCTGGATATAGTTGGTCTGATACTCGATCGTCGCGCCCTCGAAGGAGTATTTCATGCCCATCCGGGCGTAGAGGATCTCGGGCTGGAAGGACAGCGGGCCCAGGCCCATGTTGAAGTAGACGCCCCCGACCAGGCCGGTCAGGTTCTCCATGGCGAACGGCATGGGATCCGGGGAGGTGTAGGTATACTTGGACAGGGACAGCCCGCCCTTGATGCCGACGCCGGCGGACAGGGTCTGGGGCAGAACGGCGGCCACGCAAAGAGCGGCCAGGGCAACGACCAGGAACTTCTTCATATCAGCCTCCTAAAGGAACTTTTGAGATTCACCGCTCTCGGCGGTCGTCCCCAGTCTAGATCCGCCGGATATCGACGCCATCGCCCCTCGGGGGGTAAGCCGGGGTGAAATTCCCCCTGGCCGCCTCATCGGGGGAGGGGAGGGCCGGTTGGGTAATGGGTCAGTTTGAATCCGGGTGCCGCGCCGGTGATCGCGGCGAGAACATCTTGTTGACACGGGGCGATGGCGGAAATAGTATTAGCGAAGATATATCCTGGGTGAACCAAGACATGACCCTCGTTGTCGGGATTAAGGCCCAAGGGGCTATTGTTATGGGGAGCGATAGCCGGGAATTGAACCCCAAGAATCAGTTTTTAGACGGCGCTGAAAAATTATTCCTGTACGACAGCTATATACTGGGCATGGCGGGACGAGGGAATACTGGCATGGGCCTTCTGAGGAAGCACGACGAGAAATTGCGAGGCAACTTTCAGACCATAGATGAGGCCGCCTCAGAAATTTGGCGTCTTTTTTCTGGCTCATATCAAGAGTGGTTCCCCTTTGGTTCTGGCCTTCAGCAACCCGGCCTAGCTATTCTTTTGGCTGGCTATAAGAACGAGGAGCCAGTAATATACTCCCTAGACAGCGCGGAGGGATTCCATCCAGCCCCCCAGGGTAAATCACCGGCCTTTTCTGGCCACGGAGAAAATGTCCAATATCTCAGCATGAGGCATTTTGATGAATCTCTCTCCAGGGAGAGGGCGTCCCTCCTGGCCTATAGAATGATAGCCGAAACCGCCGCCACGAATACTGCCGTGGGCGGAGAGATTCGCCTTGCCACCATTCAGCCGGGGTCGCGACCGGAAAGGTTAAAAAAAGAAGAATTGGAAGCGATCCGCTTGGCAAATGACCGGCTTAATCATTCGATTTGCGAAACATTCATCAAGCTTAAGATATCCCCAATATCCCAAACGTGATCTGTAATCCTCGCCTCCATAGCGGGCGTAACCCGTAACGTCTGGTGGATTCGACAGAAATTGTAATACATAAAGTGCAGGGCTACGGCGTATTCCAGGTTTTCAACCTTCTTTGAGAACCCATTAGTAAGACGGGTGAATCTCCTCATGTTCATCCGCATGGTAAGATTCTGCCGCTCTACATAGCTGGTAGAGATATGCTTGGGGTCAGGGTTCCCGATAATCCCGGTTTTTATTTGGTCAATAAACGGAGCGGGGCTATACCTGACGGCCCCCTCCTTGTCCTCTCCGCCGTATATCTTCACCAGCATGGCGTAATCAATATCCGCGCCAAAGGCGGCCTCGACGGCCTCTAGATAGACCTTGTGGCCGTCCGTTGTCAGCTGGACGCGATTCTTGAGGCGGGAGGCTACGTCCTTGATAAACCAATGGGCCGAGATCGCATCACGCCTCCCCACGAACCAACTTAAAATCAGTTTGGATTCAGCACAGATCGCCGTCCATGTATAAACATCGCCGAATCCAAATACGCCCTTCTTGTCTTTGGGAACATTCTTCTCTTTGGCGTAGCAGAAAGACCAAATCTCATCGCATTGGACCCGGTGGCAAGCGATATCTTTAATGGTTCCCCATTGGTATTCGGCACAAGCCCTGCCGACATCGCGGAGGAGCTTCAAGACCGTCCCCTTGGCTACCCCCGTAATCCGGCTGGTGGCCCTGATCGAATTCCCCTCTACCAAGGCAGAGATAACAGCAACGCGCTTATCCTTGCTCAGCTGATTCATGCCTATATAATACATGACCGCTCAAGCATTGTCAAGCATTTTCTACAATTCGCAATAGATATTATTTGTGGTTTACATAATTTTATCAATTTATTATGTTAACTATACGGCGAATAATTCGCATTTCACAACTTGACAAGGCAATCCGCAATTGCTATCATAATGCCATCCGGGGAATTATTGCGGAGGCGAAAATGGCTAGTTTCCTGAGTCAGATTGAGCGGGAAATCAAGAAACTCACCAGAGAACGGGAATCCCTAGACCGCCGGATTTCCGCCCTGGAAAGGGTCCGCCTGGACTACGCCAGGGCAGAGGGGAAAGAACCGGGGAGGACAAAGACCGAACCGGCGTCGGCGGGGAGGGTTCAGAAGACCATCGCCGTTTTGAGAGAAGCGGGAAGGCCCATGCACTACAAGGAGATCATATCTCGGCTAATTGAAACCGGGGCCGAGAAATTTGAGGGGGCGAAGGACCAGGGGGCTACCATGACGGCCACCCTGAGCCTTCACCGGGATATATTCAAGCGGGTCGGCAAGGGGACATACGATTTAGTTGAGAAAGAGGAGTATCCGAAAGCGGATGATTTTCCATCGTTTTGAAAAAAAGAAAGCGCGGAGGGAGGGGCCACTTGGTAGTGGCGGGAGTCCTATAAACTCCTTTGCTCTGCCCGGGCAACAGGTTCGATTCCTGCTCCCTCCGCACTTTGGACGCCTAGTGGGCGGCTGGCGAAATCGGCATACGCACTACTCTTGCACGGTAGCGAGGCGTAGCCTCTTACGAGTTCGAATCTCGTGCCGCCCATTAGACGCCCTATAAATATCCCTTAAGTTTGCTAAAGTCAATAGCCCCTAGGGGCGAGGCTTCCCCCACCTTGCCGCGGCCGCCTTCTTGGCTATTCTCCGCCGCTTCTCGGGGGATAGCTTCTCTGCCCTGGCCCTGCCGCCTTTTAGGCCCCCGAGCTTCCCAAGGGCCACAGCGGCGGGGTTCTTGGGCCTTTCCTGGCCCGTTGCTTGATCTACTATCGAGGCCGCCAGCTGGTTTATGTCCTTCGTGTCCTTGCTTGAGCGTTCTTGCATACCCTAAATATAACATCCGCTATCCCCGTTGTCTAGTCTTTCCTTTTTCAAACTGACCCACTACCGCCGGTTGACCGTTCCGTCCGGGCCTGTTATAAAAGGACATGATCCCGATGATGACCACAGCGCCCTCAAACTCTGCCGATCAGGAATGACATGAACGTCCCCCTGCTCAAGGAACTCGTTATCGTCCTGGGGGCCTCGGTCCTCATCACCTACGTCTTCAATAAGCTCAAGCTGCCCACCGTGATCGGGTTCCTCCTGACCGGCATGCTCCTCGGGCCGAGCACCCTGAAGGTCGTCGGCGACGCCCGGGAGATCTGGGCTCTGGCCGAGATCGGTGTGGTCATGCTCCTGTTCACCGTCGGCCTCGAGTTCACGCCGGAAACGGTCCGCCGGATCCGCAAGATCTTCCTCCTCGGGGGCAGCGTCCAGGTCCTGCTGACCATCAGCCTGGTCTTCGGCGGCCTGATGCTGTTGGGCCGCCCGCCGGCCGAGGCCCTCATGTTCGGGCTGCTGTTGTCCCACACCAGCACGACCGTGCTGTTGAAGGTCGCCGGCGACCGGGGCGAGGTCAACGCCCCGCCCGTCCGGACGGCCCTGGGCATCAGCCTGTTCCAGGATATCGGCTTCGTCCCCATGGCCGCCCTGGTGCCCGTCCTGGCCAGGGCCGGGGGCTCCACGCTCGGCCGGACCGCCGGCGGCCTGGCCGTCAGCTTCGTCGTCCTGGCGGCGGTGTTCTTCGTGACCCGGATCATCATCTCCGAGGTCCTCTTCAAGATCGTCGGGACCCGCCTCCGGGAGCTGTTCCTGCTGATGTCGCTCTTCATCTGCCTGGGGATGTCGCTGCTGTCCTCGGCCCTGGGCCTGTCGCTGGCCCTGGGCGCGTTCCTGGCCGGGATCGTCATCGCCGAATCCCCCTACAGCCACCAGGTGGTCTCCGACATCCTGCCGTTCAAGGACGTCTTCAGCAGCCTCCTATTCGTCTCCATCGGGCTGCTGTTCAACGCCCGGGACGCCTGGGCGGCCCGGAACATCATCGTCTTTCTCATCCCCGTCGCGGTCGTCCTCAAGCTCGTGACGGGCTACTGGGCGGGGCGGGCCCTGCGGTTGCCGCCGCGGACCTCGTTCCTGACCGGCATCGGGCTCGTCCCCCTGGGCGAGTTCTCGTTCGCCCTGGCCGGCATCGCCCGGACGGCCGGCCTGCTCGCCGAAGCCCCCTTCCAGGCCTTCATGACCACCTCGATCCTGACCATTTTGATCACGCCCCTGCTCCTGGAGCGCGGCGACCGCTGGGCCGACTGGCTGGGGCGCCGCTTCAAGTGGCGGGAGGCCCGGACGCCCAAGGGCGGGGCGGCGGTCCCGTTGGAAGGGCATGTGGTCGTCGCCGGGTTCGGCTTGAACGGCCGCAACCTGGCCAAGGTCCTGAAGGAAGCGGGCATCCCCTATGTCGTCCTGGAGCTCAATCCCGAAACCGTCCGGTCCTCCCAGGCCGAAGGGGAGCCGGTCATCTTCGGTGACGTGGCTAGCCGGACCGTCCTGCGCGAGGCCGGGGTCGGCCGGGCCCGGGTCATGGTCGTGGCCATCTCGGACTCCAATGCCACCCGGCGGGCCGTCCGGGCGGCCCGGGACATGGCGCCGGACCTCTACATCATCGCCCGGGCCCGCTTCGCCGCCGATGTCGACGAGATCGCGGCGCTCGGCGCGGACGTGGTCATTCCCGAGGAGTTCGAGACCTCCATCGAGATCTTCGCCCGGGTGCTCGACCGCTTCCATATCCCCCGGAACATCATCGAGGCCCAGGTCAAGGTCGTTCGCGGCGAATGCTACGGCATGCTCCGCGGCACCTGCGACGCCGTCCGGCCGGCGGCCGAGCGGATCGCCGACCTGTTGACGGCCGGGACGACCGAGACCTATTATCTCGGGCACGGGGCCTGGCCGGCCGGCCAAACGCTGGCCGCGCTTGACCTGAGGGGCCGGACCGGGGCCACGGTCATCGCCGTGGTCCGCGACGACCGTTCCTTCGCCAGCCCGGGCGCGGACTTCGAGCTCCGGGAGCAGGATACCCTGGTCCTTGTGGCCAACCACAGGGACATGGACCGGGCCTTCGACTACCTGGCGAAGGGGCCGCTGGAGCCCCCGGTCGCCCCGGGCGGCGGGGCTTGAGTCGCGGCCCGGCGCCGTCCCCGCCCTGGCCGGCCCTCCTTCTCGTCGGCCCGACGGGCTCGGGCAAAACCCCGCTCGGCGAGGAGATCGAGCGGCGCGGCTTCCGGGGCCGCCGGTTCGTCCATTTCGATTTCGGGGCCCGGCTCCGGGCCCAGGCCGGCCTGACGGACGCGGCCAGCGGTCTCGCGCCCGCGGAATTGGCGGCCATCCGGAACTCGCTCGCGACGGGCGCCCTGTTCGAGGCCGGAGACCTGCCCCTGATCCTCAAGATCCTGTCCCGTTTCGCGGCGGAACGTCTCCGGGCCCCCGGCGACGGACTGGCGCTCAACGGCCTGCCCCGGCATCGGAGCCAGGCCGAGGCCCTGTCCGGCTTGATCTCCGTCGGGGCCGTCGTTTCGCTCGAAGCGGACCCCGCCGCGCTGATCGAACGGCTGCGGCTCGATCCCGGGCGCGACCGGGCCGGGCGGGCGGACGACGACCCCGCCTCCGTCGGCCGCCGGCTCGAGATCTTCCGGCAGCGGACGGCGCCCCTCGTCGGGTACTACCGCGAACGGGGCGCCGAGGTCCTGACGGTGCCGGTCGGGCCGGCGACCACGGCCGCGGAGATGTATTCGGTCCTGACAGGGGAGAGGAGGCCCGGATGATGGCCCATTTCGCCGTCCTGGCCGCGGGGCTGGCCGTTCTCGTCCTGGGAGCGGACGCGCTGGTCAAGGGCGCCTCGCGCCTGGCCTTGGCCGCCGGAGTCACGCCGCTCGTCATCGGGTTGACCATCGTCGCCTTCGGCACCAGCGCCCCCGAGCTGGCCGTCAGCGTGGCCGCGGCCTTCTCGGGGGCCTCGACCTTGAGCGTGGCCAACGTCGTCGGCAGCAATATCTTCAATGTCCTGGCCATCCTGGGCCTCTCGGCGCTGGTCGCGCCGCTGGCCGTCGATCGTCAACTGGTCCGCCTCGACGTGCCGGTCATGATCGGAGCCTCGGTCCTGCTCTATGTCCTGGCCGCCGATGGCGCCGTCGGATTTCTCGACAGCCTGCTCCTGGCCTCGCTTGTCGTCGCCTATACGCTTTTCCTGGTCTCCGAGGCCCGGCGAGAGAGGATCGCCGCGGCCGGGGTGGAAGAGGAGCCGGAGGCCGCCGGCCCTTCGACGGCCCGGCGCCTGGCCCTCCTGCCGAACCTGGGCTTGATCGTCCTGGGGATCGGGGCCCTCGTCCTCGGCTCCCGGGCCCTGGTCTGGGCCGCTACCGGTCTAGCCCGGGCCTTCGGGGTCAGCGACGCGGTCATCGGCCTGACCATCGTGGCCGCCGGGACGTCCCTGCCCGAGCTGGCCACCTCGGTCGTCGCGGCTTTCAAAGGCGCCCGCGATATCGCCATCGGCAACATCGTCGGCAGCAATATCTTCAACATCTTCTCCGTCCTGGGCTTCAGCGGGCTGGCCGTCGGCGGGAAGCTCCAAGTCGCCCCGGGCCTCCTGACGGCCGATATCCCGCTCATGGTCGTCGTGGCCCTGGCCTGTCTGCCCCTGTTCCGGACCGGCTATCGCCTGACGCGTTGGAAAGGGGCCCTGTTCCTGGGCAGCTATGTCCTTTACATCGTCTGGACCCTGATGCGGGCCGGGGCCAGCCCGGCCCTTCCGGTCTTCAACCGGGTCATGTTCGATCTCGTCTTTCCGGCCCTCATCGTCGGCACGGTCGTCACGCTCGTCCTGTCCATGCGCAAAGAGGAGGGGCCGGGCCGTCCGCGCTGATCCGGCCAGGAATCGGTTGACAGCCCGGCCGGGGATTGCTTAGAGTGGATGTCCGCTAATCCAACACCCGAAGAGGAGGTCCTCGTGAATCGTAAACGGTCGAAGAAGGTGCTGGGCCTCGGCCTGGCCGCCGGACTGGCGTTCGTCGCCGCCCTCGGCCTGGCCGCCGCCCAAACGTCCTCGTCGCCCGCCGGCCCGGCCGCCAAGGCCTGGGTCGAGGAGCCGGACAGCTGCACGTCCATCCAGGTCGGCCGCCTGGCCACGGTGGACGGCTCGGTCATCACCTGCCACACCTGCGACGGCCCCTACCGCCAGTGGGTCAACATCGTGCCCCGCCAGAAATGGCCGGACAAGGCCATGAACAAGATCTATTCCGGCAAGATGCACACGGAGACCTCGACCGACCTGCGGGGCATCGTCCAGACCGGCGAGATCCCCCAGGTCGCGGAGACCTACCGGTTCCTGAACACGGCCTATCCGGCCCTCAACGAGATGGGACTGGCCATCGGCGAGACGACCATCGGCGGCCGCCAGGAGCTGGTCAACAACGAGGGCATGTTCATGATCGAGGAGCTCGAGCGCCTGGCCCTGGAGCGCTGCAAGACGGCCCGGGAGGCCATCCGGCTGATCGGCGACCTGGTCAAGCAGTACGGCTACGGCGACTTCGGCGAGTGCCTCACCATCGCCGACGGCAAGGAGGTCTGGCACTTCGAGCTCATGGGCGCCGGGCCCCTGGAGAAAGGCGCCGTCTGGGCGGCCGTCCGCATCCCGGACGACCACGTCGGCATCTCGGCCAACATCCCCCGCATCGCCGAGATCGACCTCAAGAACCCCGACCGCTACATGGCCTCGGAGAACGTCTTCCAGCTGGCCCAGGACATGGGCTGGTGGGACCCCAAGAGCGGCAAGCCGTTCAAGTTCTGGGAGGCCTACAACGGCCGCCGGCCCTTCTCCACCCGCGAGTTCTTCGTCCTGAGCACGCTGGCCCCCTCCCTCAAGCTGACCATGGATATGCCCGAGCTGCCCTTCTCCGTCAAGCCCGAGAAGAAGCTCTCGGTCCGCGACGTCCTGGCCATCTACCGCAACCCCTACGAGGGGACCGACCTCGACCTGACCAAGAACATGCCCCTCTTCCCGCAGGGCCAGCGCCGCCGGCCCGGCAACGCGCCGCCGGCCCAGCCCGCGGCCCCGCCGCAGATGGCCCCCAGCAGCATCGTCAGCGCCTGGATGCCCCGGGACCTGATCAATATCGTCAACAATCTCAAGCCCGGGACGATCGTCCCCCAGCGGACCATCCCCATCTCCGGCTGCGCCTACGCCACCGTCCTCCAGGTCCGCGGCTGGCTGCCCCCGTCCGTCGGCGCCATCTGCTGGTTCGCCCTCGACAACCCGGCCATGAGCGCCCGCATCCCCATCTTCGCCGGCACGACCGAGCTGCCGCCCGGCTTCGAGATCTGCGCCCAGCACAACTTCCGCCTGGATTCGGCGGCCTGGGCCTTCCGCCGGGCCAACCGCCTGGCCACGCTGAAATGGGGCCAGACCCGCAAGACGGTCGAGGGCGTCATCGCCGAGTTCGAGGACAAGGCCTTCGCCGACCTGCCTTTCCTGGAGAAGAAGGTCCAGGACATCCTGGCCAGCAAGACCCCCGATAAGGAGCCCTTCACGGTCGAGCGCTATCTGACCAAGTACACCAACGACATGGCCCGCTCGGCTGTTCAGAGGTACATGGAGCTCGGCGACAAGTTCTGGATGCTCATCGCCATGTCCCTGTAAAGGGAAGGCCCAAAACACAGGGGACGCTCCCTCTCTTCCGCGCCGGCCGCCCGGCCGGGAAGAACGGGAGCGTCTCTTTTTTATGGTTCTTCTCCCATTTCCGGGTTTCCCTCTCGCGGCGGCGAAGGGCGTTGCCTCGAAGGTCCCCGTGGCTGGAGAGGGGGGCCCGTGCAGCGGGGGGGAACCGTGCAAACTGGTTCCCAGGGGGGCCGGGGACCCAGAGGCAATGCCCTGAGCAAAGCCGGAGAGAGGGATTCTCCCGGAATCGGGAGAAGAACCTCTTTATTATCTTCTAGAGCGAATACTTGTAGAGATTCATTCCGGCCGGCAGCTTGGTCTTCTCCCTGTAGATGTCCCAATAAGCGGCCTTGGCTTCGGCCAGCTTGGCGTAGAGCGGGTGGCCGGTGTCGGGGACGTGGGTGGCCGCGGCCGCGTTCTTCTCGTCGACGCAGATCAGCTTCTGGCAGCGGTTCATGATGCCGGCCGTGCCGATGCTGGCGGCCACGACGAGCTCCCTGGCTTTGACCCACTCGACGAGCTCGCCGTAGGCGACGTGGCGCTCCTCGATCTTGACGCCCATGTCCTTGAGAATGGCGACCAGGCCCTGGATGGTGACCGAGGGCAGGATGAGCTCGCTCTCCGGGATCTTGACGACCGTCCCGTCCCGCAGCCCGAACAAGCAACAGGACGAGTCCCATTCGGTGATGCGCCGCTCGGCCAGGGGCCGATGGGTCTGGTCGTCGAGGAACAGGGCCGCGGCGGCCTTGGGATCGACCTCTTTGGCCGCCTCGAGGGCCTTCAGGCTGATGAGATAGTTGATGCCCAGCTTGAGGCAGCCGGTCTTGTTCAGCCCGACGGCGCGCACCAGGTGGGGGATGATGACGCCGGTGAACGGCTCGCCGAGGTAATTGTCGTAGCTGCAGAAGATGGCCCGCAGGGCCGGCTGGCCGGGGAAGGTCACGCCCATGGACTGCTCTTCGTCGACCGTGTAGGGCCGGAGGTAGCCCTGCTGGCCGTTCTCGGCCATGTTCTCGAGGAAGGCCCGGATGGCCGGATCCTTGAAGTACTGATGGATGATGAGGCCTTCGAGCTCCTCGACCGAAGGGATGAGCTCGGCCTGCGACTGGCTCAGATTGAAGGCCATGCCCCGGCGCAGCCGCTCCAGGTTCTTGTGCCAGTTGAGGAAGTTGACCTCCAGGCGCCCGGCGGCGCCCTTCTTGACGAAGAAGCGCACCCCCTCGAAACAGAGGAAGTTGGCGTAGAAGATCGACCGGTTGACGCTGTAGACCTGGGCGTCGGACGCCAGGATGGCGAACTGCTTCCCCGGCAGGAGATAACGCATCTGCCGCGGGGACCATTTCACGCCTTCGAACTTGGCCATCGGGTTGCTCCTTTTCTCTCGCCGGGCCGCCTACTTGACGACCGGCTTCAGGTGTTCGACGAAATACTCGACCCGCGATTCCGGATAGCGCTGGAAGCCGATGCCGTGCTGCTGCTCCGGGTACATCATCAAGTCGAATTTCTTGTTCTCCTTGAGAAGGGCCTGGACGAGCTGGATCGTATTGGTCGGATGGACGTTGTCGTCGACCGTGCCGTGATGGATGGCCAGGCGCCCCTTGAGGGCCTTGGCGTAGGCCAGGCAGGAGCCCTTGTCGTAGCCGTCCGGGTTGTCCTGGGGGCGCCGCATGTAGCGCTCGGTGTAGATCGAGTCGTAGTTCCGCCAATCGGTGACGGGCGCGCCGGCCACCCCGACATGGAAGACGTCGGGGTAGCGCAACAGGGCCAGGCAGGTGAAGTAGCCGCCGTAAGAGTGGCCGGTGACGCCGACGCGCGAGGTGTCGACGTAGGGCCGCTGGCCGAGGGCCTTGACAAAGGCGACGTGATCGTCGATCTCGACCTGGCCGAGCTTCATGTAGTGGAGGTTCTGGAAGGCCTTGCCGCGGCCCGAGACGCCGCGGTAGTCGCAGACCGCGACCAGGAAGCCCAGCTGGGCCAGGGCCTGGTTGCCGTCGGCCATCTTATAGGAGTTGCTGACGCCCTTGGAGCCCGGGCCGCCGTAGGGGGTCAGGAGGAGGGGATACTTCTCGCCGGGATCGAAATGGGCCGGGAAGTAAAGGAGGCCGTCGAGGTCGTACTGGCCGTCGGCCGACTTGAACAGGAAGTGCTCGGGCTTGATCAGCTTGAGGTCCCGGAACTCCTGGCTGACGGCGCCGTCGGCCAGGACCTTGACCGTCGTCCCGTCGGTCTTGTACAGGGTCGATGTCATGGGCCGGTCGAAATTCGAGTAGCCGTCGACGTAATAGTCGAAGGTCGGGGACAGGTTGACCATGTGCGTCCCGGGCTCCTTGGTCATCTTGACGAACCCGGTGCCGTCGAGCTTGACCCGGTAGAGGTGGCTCTCCGTGCCGTTGGCCTCGAAGCCGGAGAAATAGACCAGGCCTCGCGCTTCGTCGACGCCCTGGAGGCCGCGGACCGGCAGCTTGGCGTTGGTCAGCTGCTTGAGGAGCTTGCCGCTGGCCAGGTCGTAGAGATAGATCTCGCGCCAGCCGCTGCGCTCGGAGGTCCAGAGGAAGCGCTTGCCGTCCTTCAGGAAGACGAGGTCGGTCGATTCGTCGACGTAGCAGGGATCGGTGTCCGTCAGGAACAGGCGGGTCTTGCCCGTGGCCGGATCGGCGGCGAACAGCTCGACCTTGTTTTGCAGCCGGTTGAGCCGGTGGTAGGTGAATTCCTTGCCGTCGGCCGTCCACTGGCCCCGGTAGAGATAGACGTCCAGGTCGTCGCCCGTCTCCAGGCGGACCAGCTTCTTCGAGGCGACGTCGGCGATGAACAGCCGGACGATGGGGTTGTTCGCGCCCGGCACGGGGTAGCCCTGGAGCTCGTAGCGGGGCTGGGCGGCGGTGTCGTGGACGATGGGATATTTGAAGACCGGGCTCTCGTCGAACTGCAGGAAGGCGATCTTCTTCGAGTCGGGCGACCACCAGAAGGCCTGGTACTGGCCGAGCTCCTCGGGGTAGACCCAGTCGGGATAGCCGTTGCGCAGGTCCTCGTGGCCGTTCGTGGTCAGGGCGGTCTCGGAGCCGTCCAGGTCCTTGACGAAGAGGTTGTAGTTGCGGGTGAAGGCCCGGTACTTGAGGTCGGGCGAGAGGACGTCGCCATAGGCCCGGCCGCGGACCCCGGTGACGGATCGCTCGGGCTCGTAGGCGGCCAGCTTCCCGGAGGCCGGATCGTAGAGGAAGACCTTGTTAAAGGCCTGGAACTGGATCCGCCGGCCTTCGTCGAGGTACTGGAAGCGCTGGAAGAAGAGCTTGGCTTCCTGGCGGCCGGTCATGGCGTTGACCGCGGCCAGCAGCTTGGCGTCGTCGAACAGGGGGGTCTTTTCGCCCGTCGCCAGGTCGGTCCGCTTGAAGGTGCCGTCTTCGAACGCGTAGGTGGCCTTGCCGTCGGGCGTCCACATCACGCCGCCGCCCATGCCGCCGGGACCGCCCATCGTCCGGCGGCCTTCCCGCGACAGCTTCTCGTAGAGGGCCTTGCCGATCAGGCGCTGCGAACCGGGCGCCGTTTGGGGCTGGGCCTGGGGCAGGGCCCGGGCGACGAAGAGGACGGCCATCATCAGGCCGAACAGGGCGGCGGACCGCGAGGTCTTTCTCATGTCATGCTCCTTGTCGGTAGGGAATGTCGTCCGGCGCGCGGGCCGGGCCCGCGGACGGGGAACAGGGTGTCGGCAACCGGTCTCATGATGTCGGAGAAGGTCCATTCTAGATTTTTCGGGCTTTCAGTTCAACTTCCAAGTTCGGCCAGCGCGGCCAGGAAGCGGTCCACGGCGGCGGCGTCGTCGTAATGGGCGAAGCTGGCCCGGCAGATCCCCTCCGGCCGCCCGAGATGGCGGTAGACGGCGGCCGAGTAATGGTTGCCGTCGGCGATCAGGATGCCGGCCCGGTCCCAGAGCCGGCGCTTGGCCTCGGTGGCGGAAAGGCCGGCGGCGTCGAAGGCGAAGGTCGGGACGCGCCGGCCGGACCGGTCCGGGTCGGCGATCCCGAACAGGCGGAAGCCGGGGAGAGCGGCGCGGCGGAAGCCCTCGAGAACGCGGCGGGTCAGGGCGGCCTCATAGGCGGCGATGGCGGTCATGACGGACCGGAAACGCGAGGCCCGGTCCGGCGCGGCCGGCCGCGTCCCCGCGATCAGGTCCTCGAGCCAGAGCAGGTACCCCAGGGCCCCTTCGAGCGCGGCCAGAGCGGCGTTGTTGAGCATGCCCATCTCGAACCGGCCCGGCGGGACGTCCTTGTTCGTTTCGACGCGATAAGGGCGCAGGCGTTCCAGGACCTCGGCCCGGCCGTAGGCCACCCCCAGCATCGGGCCGAAGACCTTGTAGCCGGAGAAGACCAGGAGATCGACGCCGCTCGCCTGGACGTCCAGGGAGCCGTGGGGGGCCTGGTGGACGGCGTCGACGACGACCAGGCCGCCGGGCGCCTGGGACCGGACGGCCGCCGTCACCTCCGCGAGCGGGACGAGGGAGCCGGTGCCGTTGGAGGCCGCGGTCACGGCCACGATCGTGGTCCGGCGATCGACGAGCGAAAGGAGATGGTCAAGGTCGAGCGTCCCCTCGGGCGTCACCCGGGCCCGGCGGACCTCGAGGCCGCGGCCCCGGCCGAAGACGGTTTCCCAAGGCGAGACGTTGGCCATGTGGTCGAGGTCGGTGACGACGATGTTGTCGCCGGTCCCGGGGACGTCGCGCAGGCCGAAGGCCAGGTCGAACAAGGCAGCCGTGGCCGAGAGGTGGAAGCTGATCTCCGAGCCCGAAGCGGCATGGAGGAAATCGGCGACCAGGTCCCGGGCCCGGGCGTGGAGGGCGGCCGTCTCGATCTCGCCGGCCGCCACGGCGCCGGGCATCGGATTGAGCCGGCCCTGGGCCCGGCCGGCGGCTTCGGCGGCGGCGTCGACGGTCAGGCTCCCGGCGCCCGTGTTGAGATAGAGCCGCGGGCGGCCGGTCGAGTCGCGATCGATCATCGGGAAGCGGGCCCGGATCCGGGGATGGAGCTCCTCGAGGGAGCGGCGGGGGGCGTCTGGGGTCATGGTTTCACCTCGGCTCGAACCGGAACTCTAATCCAAGGAGGCCCGGAATTCAACCGCGCCGGAGGTTCGACGGCGGGCCGCTCTCATTTTCTTGACAGGGGCGCGGCCATTGGTCTCTAATGCCAGGAAGAGGTGAAGGTCATGAAGAGAACGTCCGCGCTCGTCCCGGCCCTCGTCGTCGCCTTGGCCGCGCTCGCCGCCGCCTGCAAGTCCGAGCCCCCGGCCGCCTGGAAACCGGCGGCCGGCCGGATCATGACCCGTTGGGCCGCCGAGGTCGGGCCGGACAACGCCCTGCCCGAGTACCCCCGGCCGCAGATGGTCCGCGAGCGCTGGCTCAATCTCAACGGCCTCTGGGACTATGCCATCGTGGCCAAGGACGCGCCCCGGCCCGGGACGTGGGACGGCCGGATCCTGGTCCCCTTCGCCGCCGAAGCGGCCCTGTCCGGGGTCGGCCGGCCCGTCGGCGCGGCCCAGGCCCTCTGGTACCGCCGGACGGTCGAGGTGCCCAAGGATTGGCGCCGCGGGCGCGTCCTGCTCCATTTCGGAGCGGTCGACTGGGAATGCACGGTCTGGGTCAACGGCCGCGAGGTCGGCGCCCACCGGGGCGGTTACGATCCCTTCAGCTGCGACATCGGCGCCGCCCTGAAGCGCGGCCCGAAGCAGGAGATCGTCGTCCGCGTCCTCGACCCGACCGACGAGGACAACCGCGGCATCGCCCGCGGCAAGCAGGTCATGAAGCCGCACGGCATCTTCTATACGGCCGTGACCGGCATCTGGCAGACCGTCTGGCTGGAGCCGGTCCCGGAGGCCTATATCGCCCGGCTGAAGACAACGCCCGACGTCGACGCCGCCCGCCTGACGGTGGAGCCCGTGATCGCCGGGGCGGTCGAGGGCCTGACCGTCACGGTGACCGTCCGCCGCGGCGGGACGGAGGTGGCCGCGGCCACGGTCGAGGCCGGGGCGGCCGCCGGGCTCGACATCCCGTCGCCGGACCTCTGGTCGCCGTCGGACCCGGCCTTGTACGACGTCGCGGCGGTCCTGAACAAGGGCGGCCGGGTGGTCGACGAGGTCGCGAGCTACGCCGGGATGCGCAAGATCGCCGTGGCCAAGGACGACCGCGGCCTCAACCGGCTCTTTCTCAACAACGCCCCGCTCTTCGAGATCGGTCCGCTCGACCAGGGCTGGTGGCCGGACGGGCTCTACACCGCGCCGACCGACGCGGCCCTGCGTTCGGACATCGAGACCATCAAGGCCCTGGGCCTGAACATGCTGCGCAAACACGTCAAGGTCGAGCCCGACCGCCTCTATTACTGGTGCGACAAGCTGGGCCTCCTGGTCTGGCAGGACATGCCCAGCGCCCTCTATAAGCGGGACCAGGCCTCGGCCGAGGCCCTGACGGCCCGTGACGCCCAGTTCGAGGCGGAGTGGCGGGCCATCATCGACGCCCTCCACGACCATCCATCGATCGTCATGTGGGTGCCCTTCAACGAGGGCTGGGGACAATACGACACCGAGCGCATCGCGGCCTGGACCCGGCGGTACGATCCGACGCGCCTGGTCAACAACGCCAGCGGCTGGACCGACAAGGGCGCCGGCGACGTCAGCGACATCCACAGCTATCCCGGCCCCGACATGCCCCCGGTCGAGGAGAAGCGGGCCGCCGTCCTGGGCGAGTTCGGCGGCCTGGGCCTGCCGCTCACCGGCCACCTCTGGCAGGCCGAGGGCAACTGGGGCTACCGCAATTTCGACGACATCGGGGCCTTCGAAGCCCGCTACCTGGAGCTTTTCCGCAACCTGTATCCGCTCGTGGACAAGGGCCTGGCCGCCGCGGTCTACACCCAGACCTCGGACTGCGAGATCGAGGTCAACGGCCTGATGACCTACGACCGCGAAGTGGTCAAGCTCGATCCGGCCCGGTTCGCGCCGGTCAACCGCGGCTTCCTGCCGCCCCGCTTCGTCACCGACCAGACCCGCTTCATCGGGCCCTGGTTCCAGGTCCAGCTGGAGGTCCGCCCCGGCGGGACCGTCCGCTACACGACCGACGGCTCGGAGCCCGGGCCCGAGGCGGCCCTGTACGACAAGCCCATCGTCATCACCGGCCGGACGACGATCAAAGCCCGGGCCTTCTGGCCGGACGGCGTGGCCAGCCCGGTCGAGAGCCGGACCTTCGAGCCGGCCGAACCGCAGGCCGCCACGGCGGCCGCTCCCGCGGCCCGCGGCCTGGCCTGGGAGCTCTTCGAGGGCGATTTCGACAAGCTGCCCGATTTCGCGGCCCTGACCCCGTCCCGGACCGGGACGTCCGCCCGTCCCGACGCGGAAGCGGCCAAGACCTCCGAGAAGTTCGCCTTGCGCTTCCGGGGTTTTGTCCGGGCCCCGCGGACGGGCGTCTACGTGTTCTACCTGGGTTCCGACGACGGCAGCCGGATGGCGATCGACGGGCTCCCGCTCATCGACAACGACGGCAACCACGGCCTGTCGGTGGAGAAAGGCAAGATCGCCTTGGCGGCCGGCTGGCACGTCCTCGAGCTCGTCTATTTCCAGCGGGACGGCGACAAAGGGCTCGACCTCTCGTGGAGCGGCCCGGATATCGCCAAGACGCGCGTCACGGCCGCGATGTTCGGGCGCTGACCCGAAGACCGCGTCTATTTCTTCAGGCCGCCTTTGGCCGCCCAGTCGGCGAGCGTCTGCCATTCGGAGATCATGGTGACGTTCTCGGCCCGGGCCCGGTCGAGGAACCAGGTCAGGAACGCGTCCCGCGTCTCGGGCCAGGGCCAGCGCCGCCCGGTTTTTCCGGCCCGGGCCCGCAGGGCGTCCCAATTGGCCAGCACGGCGTAGGCGACCGGCAGCCGGGCCCGGTCGATCCGGCGCAGGTACTCGGCCGAGAAGGCGGCTTTGCGCCGGCCCCGCTCCAGGATCCGCCACGACCGGGACAGCGTCTCGAGCGACAGGAACTTGGCGTCCGCCGGCGAGTAACATCCCAGGGCCTCGCCGGACCTGTCGAGGGCGGCCTCGAGAACTTCCAGATAATCGTCCATGGCCCCGGCCGCCGGGCCGTAATAGCCGGCCAGGAAATCCCGGCGCAGCCGGCCTTCGTCGAGCCGGGGGTCCCACAGGAGCTTGGCCAGCACCCAGGCCCGCAGCTCGGCCATCTCCGAGCCCCAGGATTGGTAGGCGCCCTGTTCGAAGACGCCGCGGACGTGCCGGTCCGCGAAAAACCGGATATTGGGGGCCAGCACGCTGTAATTGGGGTGGGGTTGGATATAGTGGGAGAAGTTGGTCGTATAGTCCCAGATGTAGAGCCGGCCGGCGATCTTCGACCAGCCGTCGAGGTCCTCGAAAAAGGCCTTGTTGGCCGGATCGCCGAGGGGCTTGGCGAACGAGCATTCGATGCTGCAGAGGCGGACGATGACGTTCGGCCGGGGCTTGACCAGGCGCGGCGGCTGGCGAGTATACTGATAGGCCAGCGTGTCGACGGCCACGTTCGGGAAATCGGCTTCGATATCGGCGGCCACGGCGTTGACGAAGCGGAGCAGCGTGCCGGCCGGCCCGCCCTCCTCTTTGTCGGCGGCCCGGCATTTCGGGCAAGCGCAGGGGCCGAAGCAGTCGTTCTGAGAGACGGAGGCGATGGTCGCCTCCGGGTTGGCCCGCAGCCGCTCCTTCAGGTTCCGGACCAGCTCCCGGCGCATGTCTTCGTTCGTCAGGCAGAGCTGGGCGTTCTCGAAGGTCCTGCGGCCGTCGATCTCGCTGAACCATTCCGGGTGGGCGGCAAAATACTTGTCCGGCGGAATAAGGCGGTAAAAGGTGTGGACGAAGCCCTCGTAGAGCTGACGTCCGCCCCGGAGCTCGTCGCCGCCGGCCTGGATGCCGTTGGCCTTGTTGCGGGCCGCCCAGACGGGATCGAAGGCCACGTACCAGTAGGGCTCCCGGTATTCGAGGGGCGGCCGGAAGCGGATGGCGACCGGGCCGATCGTGAGGGACGGCCGCCAGGGCATGCGGCTGGCCGTGGCCGTCCACCAGCGGCAGCCGACCACGTCCTCGAGGAAGGCGTAGACCGCGTAGAGGGTGCCGCGGGGGCCGCCCCCGGCCAACACCAGGTCGCCGCCGACCGAGCGGACGACGATCTCCTCCGGCCCCAGCCCTGGCGCGTCGAAGTCCGGGCCGGCCTGGGCGGCGGCTTTCGGACCCACGAGCAGGCGCCCGCCGGCCGGGCCGGGCATGTTGTCGATCGGGACCCGGACCCCGGTCACGATGCGGAGGAACAGGGCCAGCTCGTCGGCGGCGAAGCGCTCCGCCTCCGGCGCGTCCGCGGCCACGACGATCCGGGCCAGGGCCCGGCCGCGCCTGGCGATCGGCACGGAGGCCGAAAGCGCGGGGGCGGCCAAGGCCGCCGCGAGGGCCAAAAGGGGAAGGACCACCGGGCCGGTCTTGCGTCCGGACTTGGAAAGCTGTCTCATGGCCGCATTTTAGCACAGCGGCCCCAGCCGGGGCGATGGCCACGGCCCGGGCTGCGGACGGCCGTTTGCCCCGCGGACCTGGTTGGGCTAGAATCCCTCTCGCCGGCCCCTCGGGCGTGAAGGGGGGCCGCTGGAGCCGAAGAAGAACGAAAGGAGACAGGCCATGCGCAGACGTCAGGCCCTCAAGCATCTCGCGACGGCCGGGGCGGCCTCGAGCGCGCTGGCGGCGATGGGCGCCGACGTCCTGAACGCGCCGGCGGGGCCGGATGAGGCCGGCACGGGCCCGGCGGCCTTGGTCGAGAAGGTCAAGGTGTCGATGCTGGCCATGCAGCGGGAGGCCTGGGAGCAGGGCACGGCCATGCAGGCCCTGCTCGAATGGGGCGACCGGGACGGCGTCATCCGGATGGCCCACGGCGCCGTGCTGCGCGTCTACGAGGACGGCCGGCTGGGCATGGTCTCCGACAATCATGGCGTCACCGACCCGGCCGCCAACGGCGAGGGCGTCCTCTTCGCGGCCCGGGAAACGGGCGACCCGAAATACAAGGCCGGGGCCGCCGGCATGCTGGCCTACCTGATGAAGACCGCGCCGCGGACGGCCGACGGCACGCTCTGCCATATCGACCACAAGCCCCAGGTCTGGATCGACTCCATGTACATGGCCCCGCCCTTCCTGGCCGCGGCCGGAGAGCCGGCCGAAGCCGTGAAGCAGATCGAGGGCCTCCGCCGCATCCTCTGGGACAAGGGGGCCCGGCTCTTTTCGCATATCTGGGACGACGGGAAAAAAGCCTTCGAGCGGCAGGCCCACTGGGGCGTCGGCAATGGCTGGGCCGCGGCCGGCATGACCCGGGTCCTGCGGGCCCTGCCCGGGTCCATGAGCGCGGACCGGGAGCGCCTGATAGGCTATGTCCGCGAGGTCGTCGACGGCTGTCTCCGGCACCGCCGGCCGGATGGCCTGTTCCACGATGTCGTCGACGATCCCAAGTCGTTCGTCGAAACGAACCTGGCCCAGATGCTGTCCTATACGATCTTCCGCGGGGTCAAGGGAGGGTGGCTGCCGAATTCCTATCTGGCCGAGGCGGCGGTCATGCGCCGGGCGGCCGCGGCCAAGGTCGACGCCCTGGGCTACGTCCGGGACGTCTGCGGCTCGCCGACCTTCGAGAAGCCGGGAACGGCCACGGAAGGCCAGGCCTTCTTCATCCTGATGGAAGCCGCGGCCCGGGACTTAAGGGCCTGATCGGGGGACATCATGCCTTTCAGTCATCTGCAGCTTCATCCGACCCTTCTCAAAGCCCTCAAGGAGCTCGGGTTCAGCCGGCCGACCCCCATTCAGGCCGACGCGATCCCGCCGGCCTTGGCCGGGCGCGATGTGCTCGCCAGCGCCGTCACCGGGAGCGGCAAGACGGCGGCGTTCCTTCTGCCGATCCTTCATCGCCTTATCGACCGGCCTCGCGGAACGACGCGGGCCCTGGTCATCACGCCGACGCGCGAGCTGGCGGCCCAGATCCTCGAGGACCTCAACGATCTCGCCGTCCATACGCCCATCAGCGCCGCGGCGGTCTTCGGCGGCGTTTCCCAGGGGCCGCAGGAACATGCCTTCCGGAACGGGGTGGATGTCATCATCGGCACCCCCGGCCGCCTGCTCGACCACTTCCGGGCCCCGTACGCCAAGCTGGCCGGTCTCGAATTCCTGGTGCTGGACGAGGCGGATCGCATGCTGGACATGGGCTTCCTGCCGGACGTCCGGCGGATCCTGCGGCACCTGCCGGCCCGCCGGCAGACCCTCTTCTTCTGCGCCACCATGCCCGCGCCGATCGCCGGGCTGGCCCGCGAGATGCTGCGCGACGCGGCGACGGTCAATATGGGCCGCGCGGCGGCGCCGGCCGTGGGCATCACCCAGGCGGTTTACCCGGTCGACCAGGACCTCAAGTCCGCTCTCCTCGTCGCGCTCCTCGAACGCGGGGAGATCCGGGACGCCCTGGTCTTCACGCGCACCAAGCACCGCGCCAACCGGCTGGCGGAACACCTCGTCCGCCACGGCATCAAGGCCGAACGCATCCACGGCAACCGTTCGCAGACGCAGCGCACCGCGGCCCTGGCCGGATTCAAGGCGGGAACGTTCCGCGTTCTCGTGGCCACCGACATCGCCGCGCGGGGCATCGACGTGGAGGAGCTCGGCCATGTCGTGAACTTCGATGTGCCGATGGTCCCCGACGAGTACATCCACCGGGTCGGCCGCACCGCCCGCGCCGAGGCCACGGGGGACGCCTTCACCTTCGTCTCGCCGCAGGAGCAGGGCGACCTGGCCCAGATCGAGCGGGCCATCGGCAAAAAGCTGCCGCGCGTCACGCTTCCCGATTTCGATTACAGCGCCCGGCCCGCGGCGCGCCTCGAGATCCCCTTGGCCGAGCGCATCGCTTCCATCCGCAGCCGCAAGGCCGCCGATCGGGCCCGGGCCCAGGCCAAGGCCGAACGACGGGCGGCGCCTCCGGTCAAGGGGCGGGTCGGCGGCGGGCCGGGCCCGGAACCGCAGAAGAACGCGGCGGCGACTCCCGGCCGGGGCCAAAAGGGCGCCAGGCGCCGCCCCGGCGGGCGTTGGCGGCCTCGTTGAGCCGTCCGGCGTTCTAGCGGCCCTGGGCCAGCTCGGCGCAGCGGATGCCCCGCAGGCTGTGGCACTTGTTGCAGGAGATGCACGCCGACCTGGCCACCGCGCCTTCCCGGAAATGCTTGACCAGATAGGGGTCCCGGATGAGCGGCCGGCTCAGGGAGATGAGGTCGACCCGGCCGTCGGCGACCATGCGCTCGGCCGCGGCCAGGGTGCGGATGCCGCCCAGGCCGAACACCGGGACGCGGACGGCCCCTTTGATCCGGGCCGCGTTTTCGACGAAGTAGCCCTCGTCCTCTTCGCGGCGCAGGCCGGGCCATATCGAGCCCTTCTTGGCCTCGGCCATGCCGCCGCTCACTTCGATGCCGTCGATGCCGGCCTCGTCGAGCATCCTGGCGACGCGGACCGCGTCGTCGACGGTCAGGCCGCCTTCGAGGAAGTCCGTCGAATTGAGCTTGACGATGACGGGGAAGTCCGGGCCGCAGGCGGCCTTGACGCCCCGCAGGGCCTCCAGCAGGGCCCGGGCCCGGTTCTCGACGGGCCCGCCCCACTCGTCGGTGCGCCGGTTGGTGTGGGGGGAAAGGAAGGCGGAGAGGAGGTAGCCGTGGGCCGCGTGGAGCTGCACGCCGTCGAAGCCGGCCCGCCGGGCCCGGACGGCCGCGGCGACGAAATCGGAGATGAGGGTCCGGATCTCGTCCGCGGCGAGCTCTCGCGGCATGACCTTGGACTCCGGGTCGTAGACCGGGGAAGGGGAGACCGGGACGCCGCCGCAGAGCTTGGGCTTGGTCTGCCGCCCGGCGTGGGCGATCTGGAGGAAGATCCGCGACGGGAAAGCGTGAACGGCCGTCGGGATGCGGGCCAATCCTTCGATGAACCGGTCGTCGGACGCGGCGATCTGGCGCGGGCTGGCCTGGCCGCAGGGCTGGACGTAGGCGTGCCCGGTGATGATGAGGCCGACCTCGCCCTCGGCCAGGCGGCGGTAGAGCTCGACCTCCCCGGCGCCGACGGACCCGTCGTCATCGGCCAGGTAGGCGTGCGTGGCGGAACGGGCGAAGCGGTTCGGCACGGTCAGGCGTCCGATCTCGATCGGAGTGAATAGGATGCTCATGGGCCCATTCTAGCCGAATCGCGGCCGGCGCGACACTCTCCGCGCCCCGCCGCCGGCCGGCCCGGCCGGCCGCTCATTGCCCCGGCCGGGCCCGGCTGATATAATCGCCCCCGTCATGGCTCGAACCGGACCGAGGTCGCGAGAGAAGCGCTGGGCTATCTGCGCCGGGCTGGCCGCGGCCCTCCTGGCGTGCTGCGCCCGGCTGCCCGGGCCGGCCCGCGAGGCCGCGGCCGCTCTGAGGATCATGACCTTCAACATCCGCATGAACACCCCCGCGGACGGCGACAACGCCTGGCCGCTCCGGAAGGACATCGCCGCCGGGACGATCGCTTTTCACAAGGCCGATATTGCCGGTCTCCAGGAGGTCCTCCGCGATCAGCTCCTGGATCTCCAGGCCCTCCTGCCGGACTACGGCTGGGTGGGCGTCGGCCGCGACGACGGCCGCGAATCCGGCGAGTACAATCCCATCTTCTATCTCAAGGCCCGTTTCGAGCTCCTGGCCTCCTCGACGTTCTGGCTCAGCGAGACGCCCGACCGGCCGGGGGTCAAGGGCTGGGACGCGGCTTGCCCCCGGGTCGTCACCTGGGCCCGGCTGCGCGACCGCTGGACGGGCCGGACGCTCGTCGCGTTCAATACCCATTTCGATCACATCGGGGAGACCGCCAGGCGGGAAAGCGCCGCCCTGGTCCTTCAAAGGATGCCGATCATCGCCGCCGGGCGGCCCGTTGTCTTGACCGGCGATCTCAACTGCACCCGCGAGGACGCCGCCTACCGCACGCTCGTCTTCGGGAACGGCGCCTTTTCGGTCTTGCGCGACGCCCGCGGCGCGGCCCGCGGCGTGCCCTACGGGCCGCCCTATTCCTTCAACGGCTTCCGCCCCGAGGTCCGGCCCGGCCCGCCCATCGACCACATCTTCGTCGGCCCGTCCTTCGAGGTTCTCCGCGCCGGCGTCCTGCCGGGCGCCTGGGGGGGCCGTTTCGTCTCCGATCACAATCCCGTCCTGGCCGAGGTCCGCCTTGAGGGCCGCTAGACCTGACGGCCGTTCCGGCGCCCCGGCGCCCGGAGAGGAGAGCTGACGTGCCCGTGGCCGAGATCGAACGCCCCGTCCTCGACGCCCTGGACGCCCTGGGCATCCCCTATGTCCGCCACGAGCACCCGCCGGTCGCGACCGTCGAGGAGGCCGAACGCCACTGGGCCGGCCTCAAAGGCGCCCACTGCAAGAACCTGTTCCTGCGCAACTACAAAGGGAGCCGCCACTACCTGGTCATCGCTCCCGTCACCCGGGGCGTCAACCTCAAAAGGCTGACCGCCGAGCTCGGCGAGGACCGCTTGAGCTTCGCCTCGGCCGAACGGCTCAAGAAATGGCTGGGCGTCGAGCCCGGCTCGGTTTCGCCTTTCGGGCTCGTCAACGACCAGGCCCGCGAGGTCCGGGTCGTCTGCGACATGGCCTTGAGATCCGCCGCCGCCCTGGGCTTCCATCCCAATGTCAACACGGCCACGCTCGAGATCTCGCTGGCCGATTTCGAGAGGTTCCTGGCCTGGCGGGGCAATCCCGTCCGCTGGCTGGAGCTCTGATCCGATGGAGGTGCCATGATGAGGAAGCCCGCGCTCCGCTGGACCCTGCCCGCCGCCGGCCTGCTGCTGGCCGCGGCGGTTCATGCTTCGTTGCCGCGCGTCCGGGTCCCCGAGCCCCGGACGGCCTTCGCGCCGTTCGAGTACGTCTGCCGGCGGGCCCCGTGCCCGATCAAGGTGGACGGCCGTCTCGACGAGGCCGCCTGGGCCGACGCCGATTGGACCGAGGTCTTCGGCGACATCGAGGGCCCGGCCAAGCCCGCGCCGCGCTTCCGGACACGGGCCCAGATGCTCTGGGACGACCAGTATCTCTATATCGGGGCCTACCTGGAGGAGCCCCACGTCTGGGCCACTCTGACGGCCCGGGACTCCGTCATCTTCCAGGACAATGATTTCGAGGTTTTCATCGATCCCGACGGTGACACCCACGATTACTACGAGCTGGAGATGAACGCCCTCAACACGGTCTGGGACCTGCTGCTCGTCCGGCCCTACCGCGACGGCGGCCCGGCCGTCCATGCCTGGGATATCCAGGGGCTCCAAACGGGCGTCCACGTCCAGGGCACGCTCAACGACCCCGGGGACCGGGACAAGGCCTGGACGGTCGAGATCGCCCTGCCGTTCACCGTGCTGCGCGAGGCCATTCCGGGCAAGCCGGAGCGGCCGGCGGCGGGCGACCAGTGGCGGGTCAATTTCTCGCGGGTCGAATACCGCGTCGAGGTCGAGAACGGCGCCTACGTCAAGGCCAAGGACGCCGGCACGGGCCGGGCCCTGCCGGAGGACAACTGGACCTGGGCCCCGCAGGGCGTCGTGGACATCCATTATCCCGAGATGTGGAGCTACGTCCAGTTCTCGTCCAAGCTCCCGGGCCGGGGCAAGGAGAAGTTCGTCAAGCGGCCCGAGGAGAGGGTCAGGTGGGCCCTGCGGCGGATCTACTACGCCGAGCGGGCCTATCGGTTCGAAAAGTGCTCCTTCGCCTCCGACCTCGGCGCCCTGGGCCTCAAGGGCGAGACGGCCCTGAAGGTCAAGGGTTGGTCGTTCCCACCGCTCATCCAGACGACGGCCAGCCTGTTCGAAGCGGTCTATGAGGCCAAGGGCGGCGAGGCCTGGCACATCCGGCAGGACGGCCTGGTCTGGCGGACGTCGCCGGCCGGGACGGCCGCCCAATAGACGGAGGAGGGGAGGATCCGATGCGCCATTCGTCGATCCGGTCGCTCGTCGCGGTCCTGGCCCTGGGCGCCGCCCTCCCGGCGGCGGCCGCGTCCCTGCCCAGGGCCAAGCCCGAGGCCGTCGGCATGTCCTCGGCCCAGTTGGCCCGCTTGGACGGTCTGATGGCCGAAGCCGTGGCCCGGAAGGACTTTCCGGGGGCCGTGCTTCTCGTGTCCCGCAACGGCAAGACCGTCTACCGGAAGGCCTTCGGGATGTCCCAGTGGCTGCCCGAGCCCCGGCCCATGACCGCCGACATGATCTTCGACCTGGCCTCCGTGACCAAGCCGGTGGCCACGGCCACCTCGGTCATGATCCTGGTCGAGCGCGGCGCCATCCGGCTCTGGGACCTGGTGCGCCAGTACGTTCCCGAGTTCTCGACCTGGTATGGCGAGAAAGGCCTCCCCGGCGAAGAGGCCCGGCTCTACCACCTCCTGACCCACACTTCGGGCCTGCCCCCCTATACGGACGCCAAGACGGCCGGGCAGAAGCTGGGCGATCCCTGCGCCACGGCCGACCTGGTCAAGTATATCGCCGCCATCCCCAAGGAACGGCCCGTCGGCGAGGAGTTCGTCTACAGCTGTCTCAACTACATCACCCTGGCCGGCATCGTCCAGAAGGTCTCGGGGCTGCCCCTGGACGAGTTCGCCGCCGAGAACATCTTCAAGCCCCTGGGCCTGACCCGGACCTTCTACCGCCCGCCGGCCGGGCTGTTGGACCAGTGCGTGCCGACCGAGGTCGTCGACGGCCGGCCCCTGCGCGGCATCGTCCACGATCCCCTGGCCCGCCTTCAGGGCGGCGTCTCGGGCAACGCCGGGCTGTTCTCGACGGCCGACGACCTGGCCGTCTTCGCCCAGATGCTCCTCAACGGCGGGGAAGCCAACGGCGTCCGCGTCTTGAGCCGGCTCGCGGTCGAGCGCATGACCGAGATCTATCCCCGGCTGGCTTCGGCCGGCCGGGGCCTGGGCTGGGATATCGACACCGACTACGCCACGGTCCGCGGCGACCTCTTCGGCGGCCGGTCGTACGGCCATTCCGGCTACACGGGCACCTCGATCTGGATCGATCCAGAGACGGGCGCGGCGGTCGTCTTCCTGACCAACCGGGTCCACCCGGACGACAAGGGCGACATCATCGCCATACGCAGCAAGGTGGCCAACGTCGTGGCCGCGGCCATCCGGTCCGGATCGTTTTGACATCGCCGCGGCCCCGTGCTATGGTGCCGCCAAGGAACGGTGGAGCATGCAGGTCCAGATCGAGCGCGAGATCTACATCCGGGCCTCCCGGTCGTTCGCCATCCTGACCGAGGCCATCCAGACCTTTCGGACCTACCTCGAGCCGCCGTCGCCCGCCGGCTCGCCCGAGTACTATCGGGCCCGCAATCTCCTGAAGGAAGGCAAGGCCTTCTTCGACCAGAGCCTTCAGGACGCCAAGAAGCTGTTGGGGCCCATCCCCATCTACGCCGCCAAGGATTTCGAGGTCTGGCGCTCCCGGGTCCTGGTCGAGAACAGGATCGTGGTCCGGGGCCAGAACGCCGAGGAACTGCGCCAGGAGCTTCTCGACGACGAGTTTCTCAAGACCCTCATGCGGCCCGAGGACATCGAGGCCTATCTCGGCGCCCACTTCGAGACCCAGAAGTCGGGCAAGCGGAAGCTGGCCAACATCAAGATCCGCATGATCCTCGATCGTCTGGCCGGCCTGGTCGCCGAAGGCCAGGAGCTCCAGAAGACGGCCCAGCGCAAGCAGCAGGGCCTGCCGGTCTGATCCCGTTTCAGCGGGCCCGGCCCTTCTCCCGCCAGTATCTCATCTTGCCGACGCCGCCGCGGTCCGGCCGGGCGTCGAACCCCAGCCCGTACTGGCCCTCCTCGGCGGCGACGAGCGTCCGGCCCCGGTAGAGGGCCTTGGTCAGATTGACGACCGTATAGTCCAGGTCCCCGTCGCGGACTGCGGCGAACAGGAGATCGCCGTCCGTCTCCAGGCCGGCGACGGCGATCCGGCCGGCCTCGAAGGTGTAGCGCGGCCTCCGGAAGTCCCGGCTGATGTCCCGGCGCAGGTCGGTCTTGACCCCGACCACGATCTGGCGGCCCCCGGACTCGATGACCACCCCGGCCGCGGCCGGCGACGGGTCGGCCGGGGCGATGGAGACGCGGCCGACCCAGCTTTGGGGGTCGGTCGAGGCGTCGTGGGGCACGAGGACGCTGACCAGGGCGCAGGTCTGGCCGAGCTCGAAGTGCTGGGCCCAGGACTGGTGGATGAGCCACTCGTCCTGGTAATGGCGCTTTTCGGCCTCGACCCCCTCCAGGCGCGGTTCCGCCGAGGGGAAGAGCAGGAGCAGGCGCTTGTCCTGCGGTAGGGCGGCCGTCTGGATGCGGTCGTAACCTGTGTCGTACCAGTGCGGCCCCCGGGCGTGGATCTGGCGGGTGTGCCAAAGGGCCCCCAGGGTGAAATAGCCCTCGCGCAGGGCCTTGAAGATGTCGAAGACGACGTAGAGGCCGGGATCCTTGACGTAGACCACGACCCGGTCGGCCTGATAGCCCCAGGCGTCGTCGATGACGCGCGTCCGGCCGTAGTCGAAATCGTCGAAAGTCAGGAAATCGACCTTCTGCGTCCGGACCCGGCGGTAGGAGCCGGCGTCGCGCATGAACTCGAGCAGCGACTGGCCGGCGACCGCGTCGCGGACGCTGTAGCGGAATTCGCCCTGGGCCTGGCCCCAGAATATCTTCTCCGGCCGGACGCAGAGGCGGTTGTGGAAGTAGTCCTGGCGATAGGCCCCGTAGGGCCCGGACGGCATGTAGTCGCGGTAGCCGCCGTCGTGGAGCAGGACCGACCCGCCGGACATCAACAGGACGAGACTGTTCTCGTCGGCGTGGCCGTGGGTCATCTTCTCCTCCTCGACCGGGATGGTATCGCGGAGGTAATCGCGGTAGTTCAGGCCGCCGTCGCCCTCGTCGCGGTAATTGAGGAGGAGATAGCTCGACCGCGGCGACCAGCCGTCGCGGAAGACCATCTTCTTGCCGACGATGTCCTCCAGGACCTCCATGGACAGGGCCGTCGGCGGGGCCGGCCGGACGGCGTCCGTCCCCCAGCGGTAAGCGTCCAGGAGCATGGCCCCGAGGCCGGCGCTCGTCGGCTTGGAAAGATCGACGAACTTGGCCGCGATCGTCTCGGCCGCCCATTTGAGGCCCGGGTTCTTCAGAGCGGCCGCCGCGGCCTCGAAATAGATCAGGAAATGGGTCCAGTTCGAGGTCCAGTGAGCGTCGCCGAGATCGGGGACGACGCCGGCCGGGCACATCAGGTTCAAATAGTATTGGGCGTAGTAGAGCATCTCGGGGGTGGCGAAGAGGTCCTTCATGCGGCCCACGGCGTCGGCGTAGCCCAGCAGGGAATAGAGCCAGACCCCGTTGTAGATGGTGGCGTCCTCGATCTGCCAGTGGCCCCAGTTGTCGTCGCCGAGAGCCCGCCGCTGCATCTCCCAGAGCGGCGCCTGGGGATGGCCCGGCAGGGCCCGGACGGCCCAGGCCAGGGATTCGGCGCGCAGGGCCGAGCGGTTCATCGGGCCCCACTCGGCCGTCCGCAGCAGGTAGCGCATGCTGCCGGCGATGAGATCGGCGGCGATCTTCTCCTCGGCGGGGGAGAGGCGCCCGAGGCGGCGCAGGGTGTCGAAGGCCCTGACGTAGCGCATGACGGTGAAGAAGTCGGACAGGGCCGGGACGCCGTCGGCGTAGTCGGAGCGGAGCTTGACCGACGATTCGGGGTAGGCGGAACGGTAGTCGCCGTAGGTCAGGACGATCTCCTTGGCCCGGTCCGCGTACTCCGGCCTCTTCTCGGCCTCGTAGAGATAGGCGTAGATGACGGCCATCTCCAGGAGGCCGCCCGGCGCCCGGTAGCCGAAGACGTTGAGGGGATCGAAGGTCTTGCGCCATTGCTCCAGGATCTCGGCCTTGTGGGCGTAGGTCCAATCGGCCGAGGCCCGGGCGTAGGCCAGGTAGCGGGCCCGGGGCGCGGCCCGGAGGGCCGGGGCCAGGAGCAGGAGGGCCAGCAGGCCGGCCGCGGCGGCGGCCCGAGATCGGGGATGACGGAAGGGCATGGGGCTCATGGGACTTCTCCTCGCGACCGGATGATTTTTATCTATCACACTTGGCGCCGGGAAGCCAAATCGTTGCGTGTCCGGCCGGAGGTGTGCGAAAATGGCCGCGGGCCTCGCGGCCCAAGGAGGAAAGCCATGGATCGTAAGCTCGGACGACGCGAATTCGTCAAGGCCGGCGCCGGGGCCGGCCTGGCCCTGGTGCTGGGAACGCCTCTCGGGTCGGCGGCGGCCGCCGCGGGCCGGGCCCGGCCGATCGTCGGCGTGGGTCGGGGCGACGATTTCGGAAAGGCGGCGGCCCGGGCCGTCGATCTCCTGGGCGGCATGGGCAGGTTCGTTTCCCGGGGAGACAAAGTGGCCCTGCTGCCGAACGTCCAGAGCCGCCATCCGGGCTCGTTCACCAAGCCCGAGGTCCTGCGGGCCGTCATCCGGCTCTGTCGGGCCGCCGGGGCGGCCAAGGTCGAGGCCTTGAGCTGGCAGACGGTCAAGCAATGGGAGGACACCGGTCTGAAGGCCGTGATCGAGGCCGAAGGCGCCGGCTTGAGGATCTTCGAGAAGGACGAGTCCCTGTTCAAGCCGGTCCCGGTGCCGGGCGGCCTCGCCCTCCCGGAGGCCCGCGTCCTGGCGGCCCTCGACGACTACGACGCGCTCATCAACATGCCGATCACCAAGGACCACGCCGGCAACGAGTTCACCGGCTCCATGAAGAACCTCATGGGCCTGAACTCGCCGGCGAACAACCGGACCTTCCACCGTCCCAACTGGAAGACGGACCCCGGCGACATCGCCCACCTCGACCAGTGCATCGTCGACCTGAACAAGGCCGTCCAGCCGGCCCTCAACGTCGTCGACGCGACCGAGTTCATCGTCACCAACGGCCCCTTCGGCCCCGGCGAGCTCCTCAAGCCCCATAAGGTCGTGGCCGGCGTGGACCGGGTGGCCGTGGACGCCTATTGCGCTTCGCTCTGGGGGCTCAAGCCCCAGGATGTCGTCCAGATCGAGCGCGCGGCGGCCCAGGGCCTGGGCCGGATCGATCCCGGGGCCAAGGGCCTCCGCGAGGCCAGGGCCTGATGCCCGCCTGTCGGGGGACTTCCGCCGGGCGACGGACGGCCGCGGGACTGGCCCTGGCCTGCCTCCTGGGTCTGGCCGGGGCGGCGGGGGGCCTGGCCGTCGGGCCCGAATCCCTGCGGGACCTGCTGCCGGCCGACGGCGCCGTGCCGGGCTGGAGCCGGGACGGCGAGGTCCAGGAGTTCGCCGGCGACGACCTCTACGCCTATATCGACGGCGGGGCCGAGATCTACCAGGAATACGGCTTCCGTCGCGTCGCCGTCCAGGATTACAGGACCGCGGCCGGCGCCTCCGTCTCGCTCGAGCTCTTCGAGATGGCCACGCCGGAAGCGGCCTACGGCATCTACACCTTCAAGCGGTCGGGCAAGGGGAAGAGCGTCGCGCTCGGCGGGGGCGGCGACCTCGAGGACTACTACCTGAACTTCTGGAAGGGACCTTATCTCGCGACCCTGACCGGCTTCGACCAGGCGCCGGAAACGCTGGCCGGGCTGCAGGCCCTCGCCGGCGCGGTCGACGCGAAGATCGCGGAAACGGCCGCCCTTCCGGACCTGCCCGCGACCCTGCCGTCACAAGGTCTGAAGCCGAAAAGCGTCAAATTCCTGAAGGGGCTGCTGGGCCTGAACAACGTCTATCCCTTTTACACCGCCAGCGGCCTGGGATTCCGGTCGGCGGTCGCGGCCGAATACGAGGACGGAACGTCCTCGATCATCCTGGATTACGGCCGGGAGGACGTCCGGGCCGGGGCCTGGGACGAGCTGCGGGCCGCGCTCGAGGCGTCGAAGAGGTTCGCTCCGGCGCCGGCCGCGGCGGACGGCGCCCCCGTTTTCCGGGACCCGAAGGGCCGCTACGCCGCTTTCGCGCCGTCAGGCCCGCGGCTGCTGGTCGGCATCGGTCCGACGGCCGCCGCGGCCCTGAAGAGGATCCGTTAGCCGGCCGGCCGCTTCCGGCCCTATTGGAACACCTGCTTGACGATGTCCACGAGGCCCAGGGCGTAGTCGATCTCGCTCATCGGGATCTTCTTGGACTGGGCGATCTTGGCGAAGCGGCCGTCCTTGTTGCTGTCCTTGGTCACGACGAGGTAATCGGCGAAGGGGGCCACGGCGTCGATCATGCGCTCGTTGTCGCTGCCGGCCGGGCCGCGCTTGGATTCGCCGCCGATGTGGACGGCCATGACGAAGATCTTGTGCTGCTTGCAGTACTCGAGGACCTTCTTCAGCCGGGCCTCTTCGCTGTCGAGGGTCAGGCCCGAGGCGCCCATGCCCTTGAGGCTGGCCCCGATGGCGAAGACGACGGCCTTGTACGGCGTGCCGGCCGGGAACTTGGCCGGGTCGGTCGTCGACTCGATATGGAAGCCGGGGCCGGACTCGCGGCCGCCGAGGCCCACGCCGTCGGCCACCATCTCGGCCGTCGGGACGTCGCAATAATCGTAGGACAGCCCGGCTTCGTCGAGGACGATGTTGAGGGTCGTGACGTCGGTGCTCTGGCCGGCCGAGGTCGTCAGGATGGGCAGGCCGACCTTGGCCGGGACCTGGCCCGCCGCCGGGAGGGATACGGCCAGGACCGCCGCGGCGGCCAGGCCGATGAGGATGCGCTTGCTCATTGCGGGTCTCCTTGTCTTCCGCGTTACTTCTTGTCCGGCTCCATCAGGATGTCCATGGCCCGGACGGCTTTCTTCCACCATTCCGGCAGGGCCGGCTTGCCGCGGTCGTAGCTCCGCTTCTCCGTGTCGTAGAGGTAGAGCCGGTTGTACTTGACGAGCAGGTCGTCGCCGAGCTTCCACCAGGCGTTGACGACCGTCTGGGCGTTGTTGAGCGAGAAGCCGGTCAGGAACCTGGCCGCATCCGCGGGTTTCTTCTTGTACAGGGCCAGGGCCTGCTGGTCGATCTCGCCGATCCGGGCCACCAGATCGCGCTCGTACTTGGCCTGGGCCGCCTGGACGTCCTTGATGGCCTCGGAGAAGGCGACCTGGACATGGAAGTCGGTGTAGTCGAAAGCCCAGCGGGCGGAATCCCGGCTGAAGGTCCAGTGGTCGCCGACGGAGAACGACTTCGGCAGCTCCGTCACGCCGGCGTAGAAGGGCATGTAGCAGGCCGTGTCCTGGGAGCCGAAGGAGATCCAGACCAGGCCGCCGATGGGGTCGGGCAGCTGGGCCCGGCACTGGGTGACGGTCGTGTACTCGGCCCGGCCGTCGTCGATCACCCGCGGGGCGCGGCGGTTGAAGTAGTTGGGATTCTTGAACGGTCCGCCCCGAATGCCCTTGAGCGGGTCCCACGGCGTGCCGGCGCTGCGGTCGCGGGTCATGTCCATGACGTCCTGGACCGACATCTTCTTGTCCGGCTTGACCGAGAAGGGCAGGTCCATGTTCGGGGTCTCGGGCTTGAATTTCTTGGACGGGGCGGCCAGGTCGAAGAAGCGCCACAGCCGCTGGATGCCGCCGTTGGTGCTGACCGCGCTGCCTTCGACGGGCGAATAGGCCCGCTTCCAGTTGAAGGGCTTGCCGCTCTTGGGGTCGTAATAGCCCAGGTCGACGGCCAGGGAGACGGCGTTGGGCGAGGCCATGAAGAAGTCCTTGTTGGCCAGGTCGATCTCGCCGATGCGGCTCTCGTTCGGGCAGACGCTGACCTCGTCGTCGGGCACGCGCTGGGCGCACCAGACCGCGCCCGGCTTGCCGCTCTCCGGGGTCCACAGCGGGCCGACGGGCATGATCTCGAAGATCCAGACCTCTTTCGGATCGGCCACGGCCAGCATCTCGCCGTCGTCGTGGAAGCCGTAGCCGTATTTCTCGGCCAGGCCGCCCATGATCTGGACGGCCTCGCGGGCCGTGCCGGCGCGCTCCATCCCCAGGAGCGTCAGCATGGTCAGGTCGAGCTTGGCCGCGGGCGTCGGGTTCTCCATCTTGCGCTGGCAGCCGATCGTCGATTCGCCGATGGCCACCTGCTTGTCGTTCATGTAGCCGAAGCTGCCGTGGATGTAGCCGTAGGTGTGCGGCGGCTCGGGGATCTCGATCCCGGCGTAATCCTTCTTGATGAGGTCCCACTTGAGGCCTTCGGAGGGCGGCCAGGTCCGGTACTGGGAGACGTGATAGATCTTCCGCGTCGAGCCGGGCTTGTGGTCGGCCGCGGCGACCCGGCGGAAGGTCCAGTCGCAGGCGCCGCAGTCGCAGGTGTGGGTGGTCATGACGGAGCCGTCCGTCGAGGCGTCCTTGCCGACGATGATGACCGTGCAGCCCTCGCCGTGGACGGCCGCGAAGCCGGTGTCGGCCGAGGCCGGCTCCTGCGCCGGGGCGGAATGGCCGGTCAGCGCGAAGGCCAGAACCAGGGCCAGGCCCAAGGCGCCCAGATGCTTCATCTTCATCGCTCGCTCCTTTCTCTCGGGGGGACCTTATTTCTTGACGTCGGGCTCGCTCAAGACGTCGAGGGCCCGCACGGCTTTGTTCCACCAGTCGGGGTTGGCCGTCGGGATGCGGCCGCTGCGCCGCTTCCCGGCGTCGTAGAGGGCCAGATGGTTGTACTTGACCCATAGGTCGTCGCCGAGCTTCCACCAGGCGTCGACGACGCTCTGGGCGTTGTTGAGGGTGAAGCCGGTGACGTACTTGAGGGCCTCTTTGGGGCTGCGCTTGTAGAGCTCGGCGGCCCGGGTGTCGACCTCGGCCACCTTGGCGAAGGCCCCGTCCTCCCAGGTCTTCCGGGCCGACCTGACGTCCTCGATGGCCGCGTTGTAGGCCACCTGGACGTGGAAGTCGACGTAGTCGAAGGCCCAGCGGGCCGAGCGCCGGTCGAGGACGAAATGGTCGCCGACGGTGAAGGCGGCCGGGACGTCCGTGGCCCCGGCGTAGAACGGGACGTAGCAGGACGTGTCCTGGGCGCCCAGGGCCACCCAGACCAGGCCGCCGACCGGGGCCGGCAGCCAGGAGCGGCACTGCGTCAGGGTCGTGTACTCGACGTTGGAGACGCTGATGAGCCGCGTCCCCTTGTAATAGTTCGGGTTCTTGAACGGGCCGCCGCGCAGGCCGCGGACGGGATCGAAGATCGAGCCCTCGGATTTGTCCCGGGTCAGGGCCATGACGTCCTGGGCCGAGAGCTTGCGGTCGGGCTTGACCGAGAAGGGGAAGTCCATGTTGGGCGTCTCGGGCTTGAACTTCCGGGACGGGGCGACCAGGTCGAAGAAGCGCCAGGTCCGCGAGCGGCGCCCGGCCGTGCTGACGGCGCTGCCCTCGGCCGGCGAATAGGCCCGCTTCCAGCTGAAGGGCTTTCCGGCCTTGGGCTCGTAGAGCCCGGCTTCGACGGCGTAGGACTCGACGTGGGCGGAGGCCATGAAGAAGTCGGGATCCCCCAGGTCGAGCTCGCCGATGATGGACTCGTTGGTGCACACGGCGACATGGTCGTCGGGGACGCGCTGGGCCGCCCAGACGGCCCCGGGCTTGCCGCCGTCGGGGGTCCAGAGGGGCCCCACGGGCATGATCTCGAAGACCCAGATCTCCCGCGGATCGGAGACGGCCAGCATCTCGCCGCCGTCGTGGTAGCCGTAGCCGTACTTCTCGGCCAGCTCGCCCATGAACCGGATGGCCTCGCGGGCGGTCCGGCAGCGCTCCATGGCCAGGAGCGTCAGCATGGTGATGTTGGTGGCCGGGGTCGGCGTCGGGTTGCCGATCTTGCGGACGTTGCCGATCGTGGACTCGCCGATGGCCAGCTGCTGGTCGTTCATGTAGCCGAAGATGGAGTGGTGGTAGGCGTAGGTGTGGGCCGGCTGGGGGATCTCGACCGCGGTCGGGTCCTTCAGCACCGCCGCCCACTTGCCGCCCTCGGCGGGCGGCCAGGTCCGGATCTGGTCGATGTTGTAGAGCCGCCGCTTCTCCGCCGGCTTGTGGTCCGCGGCCGGGACGTGCCGCCAGACGAAATCGCAGACGCCGCAGTCGGCGGCGTGGGTGCTCATGACGGAACCGTCCGTCGAGGCGTCCTTGCCGACCATGATGACGGTGCAGGCCTCGGAGGCCGGGTCGCCGGCGTCCGGCGCGGCCGCCCGGTCCAGGGTGACGCCGCCGGCCAGCAGCAGGACGGCCGCCACGGCCAAGAGAGCGGGGATCGTTCGCTTGATGAACATCGCGGATACCTCCCGGGCGGCGCGCGGGGCCGGCCCGATCAATTCATGACCACGCCGCCGGCCGGAGCCTTGGCGGGGTCGGCCAGGTAATGCCCGACCCCGGCCTCGACCACGTCGGCGTAGCGGGGCACGCCCCGGACGGCCAGGGGCCGGGACGGGGTCTTTTTCGAGAATTGGCGGAAGATCTCGAGGGTCACGGACAGGTTCTGCCCGACCCGCTTTTCCAGCGGCCAGCCGCTCTCGTCGTAGGGGACGAACAGCTTTTTCTTCTTCGACAGGCTCAACAGGAACGGATCCCGGCCGTCGAGCAGAAGCTTGACCGTTTTGGGACCCGTGGGCTGGTCGAGGAAGGGGATGGGGGCTTCGAGCAGGAAGGGCAGCGACGGGCCGTGATCGCCGATCTCGCGGTGGGACAGGCCCCGGAAGCCGGAGGGCGAGGCCTCGACGTGGTTCTCGAAGCCCTCGACGGCCTTGACCGTCAGCGAGGCCAGCGTGGCGATCTTGACCGACTTCTCCGGCGCGACGATGCAGTTGGTCACCGGGAACATCGTTTCGGCGCCGTGGATGTCGACGGCCACGTCGATCGCCTCGCGGCGCATCAGCTCCATGGCCCCGAAGGTCACCCGCTCCATGAGCGGTCCGCGGGCCCGGCCCGGCCAGGTCCGGTTGGTGTTGCGGACGTCGATATAGGACAGCAGCTGGCGCTCGGGGTAGTGGATATAGACGTCCGGGTCGGGCCACTGGTCCAGGGGCGAGGCGTCGCGGTTGCCGTAACGGAACCGCTGCCGGCCCCAGTCCGTGGCGATGTCGAAGTACAAGGGATACCCGTCGCCGGCCCGCGTGTTGCGGCTGCCGCTGTTGTTGAAGAAGGGGATGACGTAGAGCGTGCCCTTGTCGACGACGGCGTTCTCGATGAACAGGAGGGCCGTCAGCATGCCCTCCGGCTCGTTCGAGTGGGTGTCGCCCATGAGCAGGGCCTTGCCGCCCGGCTCCCGGCCCTCGAGGACGTAGATGAAGGTATCGGCGCGGGTGCCCTTGAGGCCGGGCGAGAACTCGCTCAAGCGCAGGACCCGGGTGACGCCGGGCCCCTTGACGACCGGGACGTCGAAGCGCCGGTGGCGCAGGAGGGGCAACCCGCCCCAGAGGACCAGGCCGACGACGGCGGCGGCGAGGGCCGATTTGAGGGCGGCGTCCCGGCCCTTGACGGACGGGGTCATTTCCACCTCAAGAGCCGAAGCAGGAGCGGGATGATCACCAGGGCGTAGAGGACGAGGTCCTGGCGCTTGTCCTTCTCCCGGACGAAGTTCCAGACGGCCAGGCCGAGGAGGACGGCCGTGATCAGGTAGTAGGAGATCATGATGATCATGGTCTGGGCTCGCTCCTACATGCTCCACTTGACCAGAAAGGCCAGCTTGGCGCTGAACAGGATCATGGCCATGGCCGCGGCCGTGATGACCAGCCAGGGCAGCCAGGTGGCCTTCAGGAAGGCCTTATAGGGCCCCTGATATCCCGAGACCATGACGCTCAGGCGGCCGATCAGGGCCGTCGGCGGCAGGCCGTCGCCGAGAGGCCAGAGCAGGCTCAATCCGGCGATGACGACGGTGGCGTGGAAACCGATCGAATCCAGGAACCAGATGAGCGGGATGCCGATGATGGCTGCGGCGCCGTAGGTCAGAACCCCTTCGGAATAGGGGATGATGACCGGCAGCAGGATGAACAGAAGAACGAGCGGCGTCGAGATGACGGCGAACGAGATCAGTCCGCGGACGCCGGTGGCGGTCATGATCTGCTGGAGCATGCCGACGACGGCCGTGGTGGCCAGCAGCGGCAGCAGGCGCTTGACGGTCTTGCCGGCCAAGCCCAGGACGGCGATGCGCTTCGGGCTGACAAGGACGGCGGCCAAGGCGGCCAGGGCGAATTCCAGGGCCAGGCCGAAGATGGGCGTCGCGAACGGCCAGACGCGATAGGCCGCGACCAAGCCGAAAAAGACAAGGAAGGGGACGAGGACCCGCCACCAGGTCATGCCGGCCGGCGGTTCGGGCAGCTCGACCGGGCCGGTCCCGGCCGCCGGGTCCCTTTTCAGGCCCAGGACGAGCACGGTGAAGGCGCCGAGGAGGAGCACGGGGATGCCCAGGGTGAATTCGAAGCCGACATAGGGGATGGCCGTGCCGGCGCAGAGGATCATGGCCCAGATATTGACCGGCGGCGCGGCCGCGCTCAGTCCGGCCACGATGAACAGGATGGCCGCCACCCGCTTCGGCGGGACGCCCATCCGCCCCAGGGCCATGGCCACCGGGGCGCCGACGACCAGGAGCGAGACGCTGCCCGCCCCCGTCAGCGCGCCGGGGATGAGGACGATGACCATCAGGGCCAGGAGGGCTAGGACCCGCTGCCGGCCGAAAATCCGCAGGGTGGCCCGGACGGCGTAGACGACGCCGCCCGAATCGTCGACCAGGGCCATGAAGAAGGTGGCCGTGAAGAAGACCAGCATGACGTCGAGGTAGGTGATCGAGCCCTCGACGAGGTGGCGGCCCAGCTCGCCCAAAGGCGGGGTCTTGACGACCGCCCCGGCCAGCCCGCCGGCCGCGGCCGCGGCGAACATGCCGATCTCGACCGACAGCTTGGCCGCTTTGGCCGCGGCGTAGGCGGCGACCATGACCGCCAATATCACCAGGATCTGCGTCGTCATGTCCGACCCGCATCTTACAGGAATTCCGGCGGCCGGGTCAATCGAAATGAGGACCGGCCGTCCGGCCCTCCGGCCGCGCAACGCCGCCAGCCCCGGCGGCGTTGGAGCTTATGGACAAAAGACTACGATATTGCTAAGATATCGGCGGAAAGGGGTCGAAAGGAGTTTCGACCTATGCGCGCACTCAGACCTCCCGACCGGGAGGGCGACCTCCAAGCAACCCGTCAGCCCTCGGAACAAGACGATCGAAGGAGAGCCCCGATGCGGAAATCCCCGTTGGCGAAGATCCTGACCGCCCTGGCCCTGGCCGGCGTCCTGGCCGGCGCCGGCGCGCCGGGCTTGCGGGCCCAGTGGTACGGCAAGAACAAGGTCCAGTACAACAAGTTCGACTTCAAGATCATGAAGACGCGCCATTTCGACATCTACTTCTATCTCCAGGACCAGGAGACGGTCAAAACGGCCGGCCTCATGGCCGAACGCTGGTACGCGCGCCTGTCCCGCATGTTCAATCACGAGCTCAAGGGCCGCCAGCCCCTGGTGCTCTACGCCAGCGGCCCCGAGTTCCAGCAGACGACGGTCATCCCCGAGATCATGGGGGAGGGGACCGGCGGCGTCACCGAGTCGTTCAAGCGCCGCGTCGTCCTGCCTTACGGGGCCACCATGGCCGAGACCGACCACGTCATCGGGCACGAGCTCGTCCACGCCTTCCAATACGACATCATGGCCATCGGCCATTCGGACCAGGCCCGCGGCAACGACGCCGCCCTGCGCATCCCCCTCTGGTTCATCGAGGGCATGGCCGAGTACCTGTCCATCGGCCCCGTCGACCCCAACACCTCGATGTGGATGCGCGACGCCGTCCGCCGCAAAGAGCTGCCGCAGCTCAAGAAGCTGGACAACTCCTACAAGTACTTCCCCTACCGTTGGGGCCAGGCCGTCTGGGCCTACATCACCGGGCGCTGGGGCGACGAGGTCGTCGGCAAGATGATGAAGTCGGTCGGCCGCGCCGGCGACTACGAGGTCATCCTCGAGAGCGTCCTCGGCCTCAAGCTCAAGCAGCTCTCGGACGACTGGCACAAGTCCCTCCAGGCCGCCTACGGCCCCCTGGCCGACAAGACCCAGGCCCCGGACAAGGCCGGCCGGCCCCTGTTCAAGGGCAGCGAGACGAATCCCTACAACATCGCCCCGTCCATCAGCCCCGACGGCAAGTCCATCGTCTTCCTGTCGAGCCGCGACCTCTTCTCGGTCGACTTGTTCCTGGCCGACGCCGACACCGGCAAGGTCCGGCGCAAGATCGTCTCGACGGCCGTCGACCCCCATTTCGAGAGCATCCAGTTCATCAAGTCCTCCGGCGCCTGGGACGCCCAGGGCGGCAGGTTCGTCTTCGCCGGGGTGGCCAAGGGCCGCCCGGTCCTGACGATCATCGACATGAAGAAGGACAAGATCGAGCGGGAAGTGCCCTTCAACGAGCTGGCCGAGATCCTGAGCCCGGCCTGGTCGCCCGACGGCCGCTATGTCGCCTTCACGGGGCTGGCCGGCGGCCTTTCCGACATCTTCATCTACGACCTTCAGGACAACGTCCTCAAGCAGATGACCCGGGACGTCTTCGGCGACCTCCAGCCGGTCTGGTCCCCCGACGGCCGGACCATCGCCTTCGTCACCGAGAGGTTCTCCAGCAACGTCGAGTGGGTCGATTTCGGCAAGTACGAGCTGGCCCTGCTCGACGTTGAGACGGGCCGCGTCCAGAAGCTCCTGGCCTTCCCCGCGGGCAAGAATATCAATCCCCAGTGGACCGCCGATTCGCAGGCCCTCTACTTCCTCTCGGACCAGAGCGGCAAGACGGACATCTACCGGATCGACGTCGCCTCGGCCAAGATCACCCAGGTCACCAACCTCTACACCGGGGTGGCCGGCATCACCGAGTTGAGCCCGTCCATCTCGCTGGCCCTGGCCACGGGGCGCCTCGTCTTCTCCGGCTACCAGGACGGCTATTACACGGTCTACGCCATCGACGACCCGGCCGTCCTCGCCGGCCAGGCCTTCCTGGCCCAGTTCGACCGCAATCCCGCGGTCCTGCCGCCGCGCAACGAGCCGGAGGGCTCGCTGCTGGGCCTGCTCAAGAACCCGCTCTTCGGCCTGCCCAAGGACACCGCTTTCGCCGTCGTGCCCTACAAGCCCAAGCTGTCCCTGGACTACGTCATGCCGCCGAGCGTGGCCATCGGCGTCGACCGCTACGGGACCTACGGAGCGGGCGGCGTGGCCGCCTATTGGAGCGACATGCTGGGGTACCACACGGTCGTCACGACCGCCTTCACCGGCTCCCGGGTGGCGGACACGTCGGGCGTCGTGGCCTACCTCAACAACCGCAACCGGCTCAACTGGGGCGCGGCGGCCCAGCGCATCGTCTATCCGTATTCCTATTATTATTTCGGCATCGGCGAGGACGGCTTCTACCACGAGGTCGAGGACGTCTATCGCCTGATCAACTACGACGCCTCGATCTTCGGCTCCTATCCCTTGAGCCAGGTCAGCCGGTTCCAGCTGAGCGGCGGCTTCCGGCTGGAGGACTTCCAGCACTCCGTCTACGAGCGGATCTACGACCTGGCCGGCTACCTCATCGATTACCGCAAGACCCATCCCGACGACATGCCGTCGAGCCTGGGATACGGCTACGCCACGGCCGGGTATTTTTACGACACCGGGATCTTCGGGGCGACCAGCCCCATCCTCGGCCAGAACCTGGGCATCCAGGTCTCCCCGGCCGTGGGCAAGGTCTCCTTCACGACCGCGGTCCTGGATTTCCGAAAGTACCTGATGCCCGTCAAGCCCTTCACCCTGGCCTTCCGGGCCATGCACTACGGCCGCTACGGCCGGGACGCCGAGGACACCCGCTTCTATCCGCTCTACATCGGGTACTGGGACCTCATCCGCGGCTACGATTCGATCTCCACGGCCGAGCTGACCGAATACCAGAACGACCCGACCAAGAACTTCGATTTCAGCCGGCTCTACGGCAGCCGGATGCTCATGGCCAACTTCGAGCTGCGCTTCCCCCTCCTGGGCCTGCTGGGCCTGGGCAAGGGCTTCTACGGCGCCTGGCCCCTCGAGGCCTTCGCCTTCTACGATTGGGGCCTCGCCTACGCCTCCCAGCCCAGCAACTGGTGGGGCGGTTACGACGCCGAGGGCCAGCCCGACCCCAACCTGGTCCGGCCCTGGTTCATCGGGGACGGCCAGCGCAAGCCCCTGCGCAGTTACGGCGTCGGCCTGCGAACGAACCTTTTCGGCTATCTCATCCTGGGCCTGAATTACGTCTACCCAATCGACCGGCCGGTGCGCGGCTGGCACCTCCAGTTGAGCATCAGCCCGGGCTTCTAAGAACGGAGCGGCCGGTCCGGGACGTCTCCGAAGGGAGAGTCCCGGGCCGTCTCCTTCTGACCGGCGCCCGGGGCCGCCCCGTACCGGAAGGGCGGCCCGCCTCCTGTTCCGGCCGGTCCGCGTCTACGGCGTCTCGGCCGCGGGCGCATCCAGGGCCGGCGGACGGAAGGCCACGGCCAGCAGGACCGCCGCGCCGAGCGCCGTCAGGCAGGGCAGCAGGAACATCGACCGGAAGTCGGTCACCCCGGCGCTGGTGAAGACGGACTGGAGCAGCCACGGGCCGAGGGTGTTGGCGGCCAGGACGCCCAATCCCAGGATCATGACGTTGAACAGGCCCTGGGCGCTGGAGCGGACGTCTTTCGGGAAATAGCAGTCGACGAAGATGTAGACGGTGGCGAAGAAGAAGGCGTAGCAGATGCCGTGCAGGACCTGGATGGCCACGATCATCCAGGGCTGCGAGGGGAAGAAGGCGTAGACCGCGAACCGGGCGGCGTGGCCCAGGATGCCGATGAGCATCGTGAACCGCCAGCCCAGCTTCTTCAGCACCACGCCCAGGACCAGCATGGTCAGAAGCTCCGAGACCTGGCCCAGGCTCATGACCGGCATGATCCAGTTGCCGGCGATGCCGACGCCGCCGGCCGTCCGGGCCGTGCCGAGGAAGGTCCCCGTCCAGTTGAAATAGAGGTTGTGGACGAAGGCGTCGATGAAGGCGATCAGCCAGAGGATCAGGACGAAGGGCCGCTTGAGCAGCTTGACGGCCTCGAGCCAGGCGAAGCGCTCGGTGGCGTCCCCGGCCCCGGCGGTCTTCTTCTTCGGCGGCGTGTGGGGGAGGAGCAGGCTGAAGGCGGCCAGGAGGAGCGAAGCGATGCCGGCCACGACGAAGGTCCAGCGGGTGGCCTGTTTCAGCGCCGGGCCGGTCAGCCCGGAGCCCAGGACCGTGCCCAGCCAGGCGACGGCGCCCTTCGGCGCGGCGGCCTTGACCCGGGCCCAGTCGACGAGGATGAAGGTGAACGGCCAGGCGGCCAGGATCCAGCCCAGGGTGCCGCCCATGCGCACGATGCCGAACTCCTTCTTGGAGTCTTTCATGTTGGCGAAGGCGATCGAGTTGGCGATGGAGTTGGTCGGGACGTAGAACAGGCAATGGACCCACATGAGGATCAGGAAGGGCCAAAAGGCGCGGGTGGCGCCCAATCCGAGCATGGCCAGGCCGCCGACGAGGTGGCTGAAGCCGAGAAATCTCTCGGCCGCGAAATGGCGGTCGGCGAACTGGTTGCTGAAGAACATGCCGATGATGGCGGCGATGGGGAAGGCGTTCAGGATCCAGGCCTGCTCGACGGGATCGAATCCCAGGCTGGGCAGGTAGCCGTAAATGAGGGGCAGCCAGGCGCCCCAGATGAAGAACTCCAGGACCATCATGACGAACAGTCGATTGCGAGGGCTTTTGGCGGCGGTCATCGGCGATCCTCCTTGGGTCTCTCGGTTCCCGGGGTCGTTCCCGGCGGTCACAGTTCCTTGAGAAAGACGTTGCGGAAGTAGGGCGGCGACTGGCTGTCGTGGTTCTGGAGGCCGATATAGCCCTCGGGCGAGAGGTCCTTGACCTTGCCGCCGGGGCGGGCCTGCCAGTCGAGGACCGTCCGGCCGTTGAGATCGATCTTCAGGTGCTGGCCCTTGAACTCGATGCGCATGTGGTTCCAGGATCCGGTCGGGGCCGAGGCCAGGACCCGGGGGGCTTCGATGTCGTAGGCGGCGCCCGTGTGATGGATGCCGGTCGAGGCGTCGTCGATCTGGACCTCGAGGGCGTGATAGATGTAGTCGTCGCTCACCGGGACCTCGGGGACGCGCAGGAAGATGCCCGAGTTCGTGGTCGGCGTCGAGCACTTGAACTCGCACTCGAGGACGAAGTCCTTGAGCTTGCGGCCGTACCAGAGCAGCCCCATGCCGCCCTGGCCCTTGAGGACGCCGGTCCGGGGATCGCACTCGAAGTAGCCGGGGCCGTAATGGTTCCAGCCGTACTTCTCGTAGCCGCCGCCGCCGCGCCGCAGGATCTGGGTGAAGCCGTCGTAATAGGTGACGCTCTTGACGTAGGCGATGGACTTGCGGAAGGCGGGCATCGGGTCGCCGACCTCGGATTCGTTCTCGTACTCCATGGTCAGATAGCCGTCGTAGTCCTGGAGGGTCAGCTCGGCCAGGAGGTCCCGGATGGCGCCCTGGCCGGAGCCCCAGGGCACGTCGTCGACGCCCTTGGCCGTCCCGAAGCCGCTGCGGTCCTTGAGGTGGACGTCGAGGATGCGCCCGGCCAGCAGCTTGAAGGCCTCCCGGGGATCGTTCAGGCCGCGCATCCAATGGCCGCTGTCGGCGCAGGCCCCGATGCGCGGGTCCTTGCCGTCGACGTGCGCGAAGACGGTCTCGGGCAGGTTGTACTTGGCCGGGGCGGGGTGGTTGTGGATGGCGATCTTGACGTCGTATTCCCGGACCAACTTCTCGAGCAGGGTGAAATCGTCGTCGGCCGGCTCGCAGACGAGGACGCGGATGCCCATCTTGCGGGCGAAATCGAAGACCTTGCGCATGCTGGCTTCGGTCGTGCCGAGGTCGCAGACGCCGTAGCCGTAGAGCGTGACGCCGGACTCGGCCAGGGCCTTTTTGGCGAAGTCGGCCTGTTCGTCGGTCATGTTCTCGTCGAAGGCGGCCCCGGGCCGCTCGGCCGCCAGGGCCTGGCCGGGGAAGGCCTCCAGGGCGCCGACGCCGAGGGCTTTGAGCTTGGCCAGGGTCTCGACGAACGTGAACTTGCGGAAGGTCCAGGCCTCGGAGGCGAAGGGGAAGGGCTTGATGCGGACGCCGGCGTAGTCGGCGGCCGCGACGGCCTTCTGGAGCTCGGGCGAGATGTGGCGGATCTGGGCCGGGGCGCCGCAGGCCTGTCCGGCCGCGGCGGCGACGAGGATCGCCAGGGCGAGGGTGCAAAGGGCGCGCTTCATGGGTCCTCCTCGGATCTTACCGGGACTTCGGGTTCCACTTTCCCAGGGCGACGGGCGGCACGTAGCTCTCCAGGCCCTTGAACGGGAAGGGCACGGTCCGGCCGAGCTCGGCGCTGCGGTACGCGGCCATGAGCAGCTCGGCCACGGCCACGCCGTCGTCGAAGTTCTCCTCGGGCCGCTTCCCGGCCAGGAAGGACCGCACCATGTGCCGGTTCTCGGCCGTGTAGCCGTATTCGCCGGCCTCGTCGGCCACGACGGGCATGAGCCCGATCTCGGCGTTCTGTTTCTCGACCAGGTCCTCGCCGGCTTTGCCGCGGACCTCGCGGCTGAAGAAGACCTTGAGGCCCGTGTCGAGCGTGTTGACCTGCATGGCGTACTCGGGGCCGAGCAGCTCCATGCTCAAGCGCAGGCCGGCGCCGACGTAGCACCAGCTGGTGGTCGTCTCGACGACCAGCGTCTTGCCCGCGCGGTCCTTGTACTCGACCAGGGACCGGGCGTAGTCCTCGGAGGGACGCTTCAGGTAATCGGTCTTGCCGCCGCTGTTCTTGCGCAGGATGGCGGCGTACTTGGGCTCCTGCCACTTGAGGCAGTTGGTGTAGGCCGAGACGCTGACGGGGGTCAGGACGTCGCGGGGCGCGCCGGGCGGGGTGAGCATGAAGCGGGCTTCCTCGACCGAATGGCACATCATGTCGTTGAGGACGCCGCCGCCCTGCAGGGTGCCTTCCCAGAACCAGGGCATGTGCGGGCCGCTGTGCTCCTCGGAGGCCCGGGCCAGGTAGGGCGGCCCGGACAGGGCCGCGCCGCGGGCCCAGACGATCTCGCGGCCGCGGACGACGGCCGGGGAGAAGACCTGGTTCTCGAGGTAGCCGTCGAGCAGCCCGGCCTTGCGGGCCAGCTCGCGCATCCGCCGGGCCTCCCGGGCGTTGCGTCCGAGGGGCTTCTCGCAGGCCACGCCGGCCAGCTCGGCCCGGCCTTTGAGCACGGCCTGGGCGATCTCTTCCATGACCTCGCCCCGCGTGAAGTTGGGGGCGCAGATCCAGAGGGCCCCGATGCGCGGGTCGGCGGCCATCGCGGTGATGGAGGCGAAGGGCTCGGCCTCTCCGACGCCCAGCGACCGGGCCAGCGCGCAGGCCTCCCGGGCCCGCCGGGCGTCCGGATCGAACACGCCCAGGATGTCGGCGTCGCGGACGCCGATCCAGGAACGGATGTGGAAGCGGGCGATGAAGCCGCCCCCGATGATGCCGACCCCGAGGGTGGCAGGTCTTTTAGCCATGGCGGAGAGCTCCTTGTCGCGTATTTTGGGGTAACGGACTCCTAAATATCCCAAGTCGCCGCGGGTTGTCAATTTGTCAGACCGCGTCGCCGAGCCGGGAGACGATCCTCCGGTTCTGAGCGTTGTCGATGTCCTTGGCCTCGGGCGTGAAGAGGTGCCCGAGGCGCGCGGCGTAGGCCTCGACGATCTTGCCCCGGACCATCTTCATGGTCGAGTTGAGCAGGTGGTTCTGCTCGGTGAAGCCCTCGCCGAGGACGGCCACCGCCGCCGGCAGCCAGCGGGCCGGGAACTGGCCGGCGTGCCGGCCGCCTTCGCGGTAGGCGTCGATCTCCGCCTGGATCAGGCGCAGGGCGGCCGTCTGGCCCGCGGCGGATTGGGGGGTCAGGCCCCGGTCGCGGAGGGCGCGGAGGACGGCCTCCTTATTGGGCACCAGCAGGGCCACGGTGCAGGGCGACTGATCGTTGTAGAGCATGACCTGGTCGACGTACGGCGAGGCCTCGGTCAGGGCCTCCTCGATCGTCTCCGGGCTGTACTTCTCGCCGTCGCCGGCGATGAGCAGGCTCTTCATCCGGCCGAGGACGTAGAGGAAGCCGTCCGGATCGACGTAGCCGAGGTCGCCCGTGTAGAGCCAGCCGTCCCGCAGGGCCTCGCGGCTGGCCTTGTCGTTCTTCCAGTAGCCGGCCATGACGTTCTCGCCGCGGACGACGATCTCGCCGGTCCGGCCGGGGGCGAGCTCCCGGCCGCCGTCGTCGCAGATGCGCAGCTCGATCGTCGGGGCGACCCGGCCCGAGGAGCCGAGCTTGTGGGCCTTCGGGCTGTTGGAGGCGATGACGGGGGAGGCCTCGCTCAAGCCGTAGCCCTGGAACATCGGCAGGCCGAGGGCGTAGAAGAACCGCTGCGTATCGATGTCGAGCAGGGCCCCGCCGCCGACGAAGAACTCGAGCCGGCCGCCGAAGTTGGCGCGGATCTTGCGGAACAGCAGGCGGTCGTAAAAGGCGACCAGCGGCTTCTTCAGCTTCTTCAACCCCCGGCCCTTGTTCCAGCCCTCGGCGTTGTAGTCGATGGCCAGGGCCAGGGCTTTGCGGAACAGGGCCTCGACCCGCGGGCCCTTGTCCCGGACGCCCTTCTCGATGTTCTTGCGGAAGCTCTTGGCCAGGGACGGGACGCTCAGGAGGAAATGGGGCCGGATCTCCCGGATGTTGCCGGGGATGTTGCGGAGGGTCTCCAGACCGGTCCGGCCGGTCTCCACGGCGGCCAGGGCCGCGCCGCTCTTGATCATGGTGTAGATGCCGCAGGTGTGGCAGAAGCTGTGGTCCCAGGGCAGGATGAGCAGGGAGACGTAGCGCTCGGGGCAGTCGACCAGGGCCCGGGACTGCTCGATGTTGGCCGTATAATTCCGGTGGGTCAGGATGATGCCCTTGGGGTCGGCCGTCGTCCCGGAGGTGTAGCAGATATTGGCCGGATCGCCCTCGCGGAGCCGGGCCAACGCGGCCTCGACGGCCGACGGGTCGGCGGCCAGGAGGTCACGGCCCCGGGCCAGCACGTCCCCGAGGGCGATCTCGTCCGGCCCGAGCCCCTCGACGGCGTCCAGAACGACGGTGGTGACGAGGTCGGGCAGGTCGGTCCGGACCCGGCGGAGCTTTTCGAGCTGGGACCTCGAGACGACGGCCAGCCGGCAGCCCGAATGGGCCAGCCGGAACTTGAGGTCGGCGAGCTCCTCGACCTTGATCGAGACGGGCACGTCGATGGCCCCGACGGTCAGGATGCCGAGCTCGGCCGCGACCCAGTCCCGGCGCCCTTCGGAGATCAGGGCGGCCCGGTCGCCCGGGCCGAGGCCGAGGGCCAGGAGCCCGGCGGCCAGCGCGTGGACCAGGTCCCGCATCTCCGCATAGGTCGTCGGCTCGTAGCCTGACCCGCCGCGCTTTTCCCAGATCAGGACGTTAGCGGGATAGGCCCGGACGCTGTCCTCGAAGAGTCCGGGCAGGGTCCGTTCGGACATGGCCGCCTCCTTCGGGAGATCGAAGGCCCATCCTACGTCCCGCCGGGGGCCAAAGTCAAAGTCCATCATCGCCGGCCCCGGACCGACTAAATTAACGGAAAAATGCGGCCCCGACCGCTTTCCGGGAGAGGGCGTTGAACGACCAAGGGAAGAGGGCCTCCGAACGAGCGGCCTCATGAAAGACCGCCGCCGCGACCTCCGCCTCGTCGAAGAGAACAAGGTCGTGGTCTCGCGGATGACCGGCGAAGTGCGGCCGGGCGTCGCCGGCTCTTTTCCTTCCTTGACCCGCGACATCTCGATGGGCGGGTTGCGCATCATGACCGGGGCCCGGCTCGAGCCCGGCGAACGCGTCCGGCTCGACCTGACCCTGGGCCGATCGCGCCGGCGCGTCCGGGCCGTGGCCGAGGTCCGCTGGGTCCGGGGCCTCTATGACGACGAGGTCTTCGAGGCCGGGCTCCGCTTCTCGGGCCTCGACCCCGAGACCGAAATCGCCCTGATGGACCACATCTTCGGCGGCCGCGGCGGCCGGGCCGCCTGATCGCGGCCCGGCCCCGGCCGGCTTGCTTTTCCCGATGACCTGGGCTACAAAAGGGTGACGTCCGGCCGAAAGGAGCTCCCCGATGGAATGGTGGACCGAGGCCCGCTTCGGCATGTTCATCCATTGGGGCCTGTACGCGCTGCCGGCCCGGCACGAATGGGTCCGCAGCCGCGAACGACAGAGCGACGAGGATTACGCCCGCTACTTCGCCCGCTTCGACCCCGACCTCTACGATCCGCGCGACTGGGCCCGGACGGCCCGGCGGACCGGAATGAAATACGTCGTCGTGACGACCAAGCACCACGACGGATTTTGCCTCTGGGACTCCCGGCTGACCGACTTCAAGGCCCCGCGGACGCCGGCCGGCCGGGACCTCGTCCGGCCGCTCGTCGACGCCCTGCGCGAAGAGGGCCTGCGGGTCGGCTTCTATCATTCCCTGCTCGACTGGCACCACCCCGACTATACGATCGACGCGTTCCACCCGATGCGGGACGAGGCCGCCTTCGTCGAACGGGCCCGGGACCGGGACATGGGCTGCTATGCCGACTATCTGGCCGGGCAGCTCCGCGAGCTGTTGACCGGCTACGGCCGGATCGACACCCTGTTCCTCGATTATTCGTTCCCCGGCCCCGGCGGCAAGGGCCGCCGGGACTGGCGGTCCGAGAGCCTCCTGGCCATGATCCGCGAGCTGCAGCCGGGCATCCTGGTCAACGACCGTCTCGATCTCCTCGACGTGCCGGGCGGCTGGGACTACCGGACGCCCGAGCAATTCATGCCCCGGGAGGGCTTGCGCCAAGACGGACGGCCCGTTCCCTGGGAGACCTGCCAGACCTTCTCCGGATCCTGGGGCTACGATCGCGACGAATCGACCTGGAAATCGGTCCGCCAGCTCCTGGTCCTGCTGATCGAGACCGTCGGCAAGGGCGGGAACTTCCTCCTGAACGTCGGCCCGACGGGCCGGGGCCTCTTCGACGGCCGGGCCATGGAGCGCCTGCGGGGGATCGGGGAGTGGATGGCCCTCCACGGCCGGGCCGTCCACGGCTGCGGCCAGGCGCCTCCCGAGTTCCCCAAGCCGCCGGGCGTCCTGCTGACCTATAACGACAGGACCGGACGCCTGTACGCCCATATCCTGGAGTGGCCCGCCGGCGTCTTGGCCCTGGACGGCTTGGCCGGGCGGGTCGAGTACGCCCAACTCCTCCACGACGCCTCGGAGATCCCCTTCGTCGGCGACGGCGGGGCGACGGGCTTCATGCCCGGGACGAGGGACCGGGCGCCCGACGACGTCCTGACCCTGCGCCTGCCCGTGCCCCGGCCCGCAGTCGAGATCCCGGTCATCGAGCTGTTCCTGAAAGGGCGCTGAAGGAGGGACCCATGAACGGACGATCGCCGCTCTCCCGATCCCTGGCCGCCGGACTCGGTCTCTGGGCCGCGCTCTCGCTCTTCAGCCCCGCCGCGGCCCGGGCGGCCGACAAGAACTACTTCTTTCCGGAGGTCCGGGTCGAGGTCGCCGTTCAAAAGGACGGCACGTTCACCGTGGACGAGTACCGGACCTTCGAGTTCCGGGGCCGCTTCAGCTGGGCCTTCGTGGCCATCCCCCTGCGGCTGGACGGGCCGGGCGCCAGCCGGGAGGTCACGATCTCGAACGTGGCGGTGACCGACGAGCAGGACCGGCCCCTGGCCACCGAGATCAGCCTCGACGCCGGCCGGCTCACGGCCCGCTGGTCGTACCGGGCCCGGGACGAGCGGCGGACCTTTCATATCCACTACCTCGTCGCCGACGGGCTGACCCGCTATCCCGACGTCACGGAGCTCTACTGGAAGGTCGTCGGCGACGGCTGGGAGAAGCCGGCCCGGAACGTCCAGGCCACGGTCGTCCTGCCGGAACCGCTGGCCTCCAAAGACGATCTGCGCGTCTGGGGCCACGGCCCTCTGGCCGGCTGGGCGGAAGTGGTCGACGCGCGCACGGCCCGCTTTTCGGCCCCCGATCTGGCCGCCGGCCAGTATTTCGAGGTCCGGGTGGTGTGGCCCTCGGGAGCGGTCGCCGGGGTCCCGTCGGACGCCTCGAGCCTGGCGGCCATCAAGGCCGAAGAGGACGGCTTCGTTCAGGACACCATCGCCCGGGTCCGGCGGGCCCAGGCCGACGAGGCGGCCCGGGCCGAGCGCGGGGCCGCGACCCGCCGCCGGCTGCTCAAGCTGGTCGGGGTTTGGGGCGTCTGGCAGATCGCCGGGCCGCTCCTCTGGCTGCTGCTGTTCTATCGGACCTGGTCGTCCGTCGGCCGGGACTACCGTTTTCCGGGTCTGCCCGACTACGTCCGCGACCTGCCCGCCGACCGGCCCCCGGCCATCGTCCAATCCCTGATGCGGGAAGGCCGGACCGTGACCACGACGGCGTTCACCGCCACGCTGTTCGACCTGGCCCGCCGGCGCGTTCTGGAGATCGAAGACCGGAACGCGTCCCGGAAGACGCTCTTCGGCTCCAAGGAGATCGTCGAGACCGTCCTGACCGTCAAGAAGGACCCGAAGCGCCCCGAGACAGGCTTGCGGCCCTTCGAAAAGTCGCTCCTCGATTTCGTCTACGAGGCCGGGAGCGTCGGCGCCGCGCCCGGGGCCTCGATCACCATCGCCGCCTTCGAAGCGGATCTGAAGAAGCATCCCCAGAAATTCCAGTCGTGGTACCGGGGCTGGACCAAGGCGGTCCGGGACGACTGCAAGCCTCTCGGCTTCCTCGAGCCGGAGAGCCTGAAAGCCCGCAACCGGTTCTATCTGTTCACGGTGCCGGCGGCCTGCCTGACCTTGAGCCCCGTCCTGCTGATCCTGTCCCTGGCCCTCATCCCGACGCTCAAGCGGCGGACCATGGCTTGGGCCCGGGAGAACGAGGCTTGGAAGGGCCTGGACCGCTTCCTCGACGATTTCTCCGACTTCAAGGAGATCCCGCCCGAAGCCTACAAGCTCTGGGAGCACTACCTCGTCTTCGGCATCCTCTTCGGCAACGCCAAGAAGATCCTGAAGATGCTGCCCCTCATCCTGAAGGACGAGCGGGCCGTCGCTCCCGTCTGGTACGCGGGAATGGGCCGGACGGGGGGCCTCGACGTCGGCGGCATCGATCACATGGTCTCGACCATCCAACACGCCGCCACCTCGATCAGCCAGGCCAGCACCTCGGCCGCCCACTATTCCTCGGGGGGCGGGGGCGGTTTCAGCGGCGGCGGCGGGGGAGGAGGCGGGGGCGGCGGCGGAGGGGCCGGATGAGGAGGCCGGCGGGTCTCCGGGCCGCGGCCTGGGCGCTCGTCGCCGCCGTTTTGTCGCTGCCGGCCTGCGGCGGCGGCCCGGGCCGAGACGAGGAGCGCATCCGCGGCCTCCTCGAAGAGGCGGTCGGCCGGGCCAACCGTCGGGACGCTGCCGGCCTGATGGCCCTGTGCGCGCCGGACTACGCGGACTTCGAAGGCCGCGACGCCGCCTCGACGCGGGAGCTCGTCGGGGGCTATTTCGGGCGCTACCGGGGCGTCGTCGTCCATCTCCTGGGCGTCCGCATCGATCCCGCGGGGCCGGACGGCCGGGTGCCGGTCGAGTGCGAGGTTTCCCTGTCCCACGGAGCGGCCGAGACCCTGCGCCGGCTCCTCCGCTACGCCGGGGCCTATTACCGGTTCCGGTTCGAGCTGCGGCCGGAACCGCGGTCCGGCTGGCGCTTCTCGTCGGCGGCCTGGGAAGAGACCGGCCCGGCCGGGCTCTTCCCGGAATCGCTGGCTATCCTGAAGGAACTCTTCCCCGGCTTTTGACGTATCCCTGTTCGAGGTCCCGCGACGCCGGCCGGCCGAGCGAGGCGCGTGCTATAATAATGAAGAAAGGGAGGTGGCCCATGACCGAAGAGAAAAAAGACGCCAAAGCCAAGTTCGAGGAGTTCCGCGTCAGCGGCAACGAGGTCCTGGCCAAGGTCAAGGAGATCATCCACGAAGGCAACGTCCGGCGCCTCATCTTCAAGGACGAGCACGGCAAAACGTTCATGGAGATCCCGCTGACGATCGGGGTCGTCGGGGCCATTGCGGCGCCCATCCTGGCGGCCGTCGGCGGCATCGCCGCCCTGGCCTCCAACATGACCATCGTCGTCGAGAAGAACCCGGACTGAAAACGGGCGCCGGGTCTTTGCCGCGCCTCCTCACTGTGCTATAAAAGGGCTTCGAAGCCCGCACAGAGAGGAGGATCCATGACCCGACGCTCCGCGATCATCCTGGCCGCCCTCGGCCTTATCCTGACCGCCAGTTCCGCCGGACTCGGGGCCGCCCCGCCCTCGTCCACGGGGTCCGCCTCCGGGACCGGGGCGCATTCCGCCTGGATCGACCTCCTGCCCGTGCCCGAAAGCGTGGCCGTCCGCGACGGCCGTTTCCGCGTCGACGAGACGCTGACCATCGGGCGCTCCGGCCCCGGCTTGGCCAAGGGCGCGCCCGCGGACCGGGCCTACAAAGCCGCCGCCCGGTTCATGAGCCGCCTGGCCGGCCGGACCGGCCTGTTCATCAAGCAGGATTACCTTCTGGCCCAGCCCGCCCCGGCGGACCGCGGCGTCGCCTACGCCTTCGGGCGCCCGGGCCGGCTCCTGCCGGGCGAGGACGAATCCTACGAGCTCGCCGTCGAGCCCGCGGGCGTCCGGCTGGAGGCGCCGACCGACCTCGGCGTCCTGCGGGGCTTCGAGACCCTGCTCCAGCTCCTGAGCGCCGACGACAAGGGCTATTACATCCCCTGCGTCACGGTCAAGGACAAGCCCCGGTTCACCTGGCGGGGGCTGATGATCGACGTCGGCCGCCATTTCCATCCGGTCGAGGTCATCAAGCGCAACCTGGATGCCATGGCCGCGGTCAAGCTGAACGTTCTTCATCTGCACCTGACGGAGGACCAGGGCTTCCGGGTGGAGTCGAAGGTCTTCCCCCGGCTCCACGAGCTCGGTTCGGACGGCCTGTTCTTCACCCAGGACCAGATCCGGGACCTGGTCGCCTACGCCGGGGATCGCGGCATCCGGGTCATGCCCGAGTTCGACCTGCCCGGCCATTCGACCAGCTGGTTCGTGTCCTATCCCGAGTTCGCCAGCGCGCCGGGCCCGTACGCGATCGAGCGCCACTTCGGCGTCTTCGGCCCGACCTTCGATCCGACCAACGAGAGGATCTACCCCTTCTTCGACGCCTTCTTCAGGGAAATGGCCGGGCTCTTCCCCGATCCCTATCTCCACATCGGCGGCGACGAGGTCGAGGGCCGCCAGTGGGACGCCAATCCGGCCATCCAGGCCTTCAAGAAAAAGCGCGGCCTGGCCGACAACGCGGCCCTGCAGGCCTATTTCAACCGGCGGCTGCTGGCCCTCGTGACCAAGCACGGCAAGAAGATGGTCGGCTGGGACGAGATCCTCCAGCCCGGCATGCCGACCGACATCGTCATCCAGTCCTGGCGGGGCCCCAAGTCGCTCATCGAAGCGGCCCAGCGAGGCTACCGGGGCTTGTTGTCCAACGGCTATTACATCGACCTTTGCCAGCCGGCCTCTTTCCATTACCTCAACGACCCGCTGCCGCCGGACTCGCCGCTCGACGAGCGGCAGAAGGCCCTCATCCTGGGCGGCGAGGCGACCATGTGGGCCGAGCTGGTGACGTCGGAGACCGTCGATTCGCGGATCTGGCCCCGGACCGCCGCCATCGCCGAGAGGTTCTGGTCGCCGGCGACCGTCCGGGACGTCGACGACATGTACCGGCGCCTGCCGATCGTTTCGCTGGCCCTCGAGGAACTCGGGCTTCTCCATATCAAGAACCAGGACATGCTGCTGCGCCGCCTGACGGCCGGACGGCCCGTCGGGCCGCTCCGGGTCCTGGCCGAGGCCGTCGAGCCGCTCCAGGGCTACGACCGGCACGGACAGGCCGAGTACACCAGCCTGTCGCCCTTCACCCGCTTCGTCGACGCCTGCTTCCCCGAATCGCTCCCGGCCGTCCGGTTCGAAGGGACGGTCGACCGCTATCTGACCGGACGCGATCCCGCGGCGGCCGAAGAGATCCGGGCGGCCCTGACGGCCTGGCGCGATAACCATGCCTCGGTCCTGGCGCTTCTGGCCGCGTCGCCCGCGCTGCGCGAGATCGAGCCGCTGTCGCTCGGGCTGGCCGAGGCCTGCGGCCTGGGGCTCGAAGCGCTCGGCCATCTGTCGAAAGGGGAGGGGCAGCCGGCGGCCTGGGTCGAAGCCGGCGATAAGACCCTCGCCGAGGCGGCCAAGCCGGCCGCCCACGCCGAGCTGGTCGTCCTCAAAGCCGTCGGCAAGCTCGTCCGGGCCTGCGGCGGAGCCGCCAAGTGACGGACCCGGCCGGGCGGCCCGCCTACACGGTCAGACGGGTCGAGGATTTCGGTTACGAGGAGTCGGGGCCTGAGCCTTGGGACGACCTCCCTTCGCTGGCGGTAGACCACTACCTCTGGTTGACGAACGGCTACCGGCCCCGGGTCGAAGCGCAAGTGTGCTGGTCCGACCGGTTCCTCTATGTCAAGTTCCGCGTCGCGGAGAAGCCGGCCCCGCCGCGCTACACGAAGTTCCAGGATCCCGTCTACAAGGACAGCTGCGTCGAGTTCTTCGTCGACGCCTTCCCGGAGAAGAAGCTGGGCTATATCAATTTCGAGATGAACGCCCGCGGCACGCTCCTGGCCGCCTTTGGCCCCGACCGCGATCATCGCCTGCCGCTCTGGCCGGAGGACCTGGCCGGCTCCTCCGTCCACGCCGGTTCGGAGGTCTGGGCGGGAGTCGCCGACAACTGGACCGTCTGGTACAACATCCCCCTCGAGCTTTTCCGGAAGCTCTACGGGGAAGGGATCGCCGCGGGCCGGCGGGCCGCCGCCAACTTCTACAAATGCGGCGATGACACCCCTCTGCCGCACTACGGGGCCTGGAGCCCGGTCGGGACGCCGAGGCCCGATTTCCACCGTCCCGAGTTCTTCGGCGAGCTCGTTTTCGGATGAGCGGGATTCGTTTTCGCTCCTGGACCGCGGCCCTGGCCGCGGTGGCGTTCAGCAGCGGCTACTTCTTCGTCCGCCAATCCCTGAAAGACGGGATCTGGCGCTTCGACGCGACCATCGTCAACAAATCGCTCGGCACCGCCTCCCTGTTCATGATCGCCCTGTCCATGGCTTTGACCGGCTTTTCGTATTTTTCCCGCGGCGGCGCCAAGGGGCTGGCCTACCGGAAGAACGTGGGCCTGGCGGGGTTCTGGGTCGGGCTGGCTCACGGCGCGGTCGAACATGTTCTCCTGCCGGTCCTGGGGCTGCGATCCGAGAGCGGGCCCGGGACCCGACACGCCGAATTCCTGGGCCTCCTGGCGCTCGTCCTCTTCGCCCTCATGGCCCTGGCCTCGAACGACGGGGCCCGGGGGCGGCTGGGACCCCGAACCTGGAGGGCCTTTCTGCGTTATGCGGGATACGCGGGGTTGGCCCTGGGCCTGGCCCACACCGCGGGGCTCAAGGCGCCGAGCTGGGGAAGATACTTCCGGACGTTCCGGCCCTTCCTGCCTTCCTTGAGCCTGCCGGTGGCCCTCTTCGCCGCCGCGGCCATCCTGCTCCGACTGGCCGTCTGGCTGGCCCGGAAGCGGAAAGGCCGCCGGCCTACTTCAGCTTCTCCTGGCCCTTGAACTCCCGGTAGGGGCTCAAGTAGGCGAGCGTCTCGCGGTCGTCGCCGGTCTCCGCGCCCCGGACCATCCGGCTGACGAGCTCGCCCAGGCCGGGCCCGAGCATGAAGCCCTGGCCGCACATCCCGACGGCCAGCAGATAGCCCTCGAGCTCGCGGGCCCAGCCGACGATGGGAAAGCCGTCGGGGGTCATCGGGTAGAGGCCCCGCCAGGTCCGCCGGACGCGGAGGTTCTTGAGGCGCGGCATGAGGTCGACCATGCGGCTGGCGACCATCGGCAGGAACGAGCTCGTCTCGCGGAGGTCCGTGCCCCAAAGGCTGGGGCTGGGGGTGATGCAGAAGATCACCTGGCCGGTGGCGTGCTGGTAGAAATAGTAATTGGCCGAGCCGGCCACGGGGCGGATATCGACGACCATGGGCCCCAGGAACCGGGCCACGGCTTCGGTCACGGCGCCTTCGTGTGAATCCGGACGGACGGGGACGTCCAGGCCGGCCATGGCCGCCACCTCCGCGCCCCAGGGCCCGGCCGCGTTGATGACGATGGGGGCGGCGTATTCGCCCTTGTCCGTGCGGACGCCGGAGACGCGGCCGCCGGCCGTGAGAAGCCCGGTGACGACCTCGTTGAAGCGGAACTCGGCCCCCAGCGCCCTGGCCCGGGCGTAGAAGGCGTGGACGGCCAGGAGCGGGGAGGCGTTGCCGTCGTCGGGGGAGAACGTGCCGCCGATGAGGCCGTCCCGGTTGAGGTCGGGGATGACCCCGAGGAGGGCGGGCGCGTCGAGCCAATCGATGTTCAGGCCGGAGGCCTTCTGGACGACCAGGAGGTCCTTGAGCGTCCGCTCTTCCTCCGGCCGGTAGGCCACGTAGCTGTAGCCGCCCTTGTACCATTCGATGTCGTCGCCGTAACGGTCCCGCCAGGTCGCGAAGATCTCGAGCGAGCGCAGGCAGAGGCGGATCTTGGCCGGGTCCGAGTGGGTGGCCCGCAGGCCGCCGATGGCCCGCTTGTTGGAGCCCTGGCCCACGCTGGGGGCCCGGTCGAGGGCCAGGACCTTGAGCCCGGCTTCGGCCAGCGACAGGGCCGCGGGCGCGCCGACGCTGCCGGCGCCGATGACGACGACGTCGAAGCTCCTAGGCGTTATCATGGCCGTTGTCCTTTCCGCCCAGGCCGGCGAAGGTCCCCAACGGGACCTCCAGGAACAGGGGACGCTTGGGCTGGTCGACGACCTCGGCGTCGGGCACGGCCTCCTCGCGGAACAGCCGGTGGATGAGCGGGGTGCAGGTCTTGGCCCCGCAGGAGCCCATGCTGGCCCGGGTGACGGCCTTGATCTCGCTGATGTCCCGGACGCCCTCGCGGATGAGCCGGCGGATCTCGCCGGCCGTCACCCGCTCGCAGCGGCAGATGATGACGTCGTCGGCCGTGCGCTCGACATAGCGGGCCAGGGGCTCGGCGGTCTCGGCCGGCTGGAGGCGCAGCCCGGCGATCGCCTTGGCGTAGGCCCGGGGGGCCCGGACCTTGACGATGACCGTGCGGTCGTTGATCTTGAGGGCCTTGACCGCGGCCACTTCGACCTCGCCGAGCGGCCGGCCCTCGGTGTCCTCGACGACGACGCGGTCGCCCGGCCCGAGGCGGTCCTTGGGGAACTCGAAGGGGATGGCCACGGTCGGGAACCCGGCGTCCTTGCGGTAGTCGACCAGGGTGATGGCCAGCCCGGGACAGATGGCCACGCACTTCTCGCAGCCCGTGCAGCCCCGGCCGTCCTTGGCGCCGACGAAGCTCGGCAGGCGGCGGATGTCCGTCTCGTCCATGTCGATGAGGTCGTTGGGGCAGACGGCCGTGCAGGGGTCGCAGGGGATCTCCTGGTTGCAGTGGATGACCGGGAAAACGCCGCTCTCCTCGACCGGCGTGCGCTCGTGGACCGTCGCGCCCGGCTTCGACTTCAGGATGTCGGCCGTCCGGTACCAGTCGGGCGAGATCTCGCCGACGTCGCGGCCCAGGGCCCGGGCCACTTCGAGGCCGCGGATCTTGCCGGAGAAGATGGCCGCCGAGGCCTCGGCGATCTCCTCGGCGTCTCCGGCGGCGAAGGCGGGCAGGCCGAACTCGCGGGCCTTCTCGTAGAATTCGTTGACCGGGTCCAGGCCGACGGCGATGAGCAGGGTGTCGCAGGCGAAGGACCGCTCCGTCCCCGGGACGGGCTTGAAGGCCCTGTCCACGCGGGCGATGGTGACCGACTCGACGGACTCCGCGCCGTTGGCGCTGACGACCGTATGCGAGGTGTAGACGGGCACGCCCAGCCGGGCCAGCTTGTCGCGATGGACCTTGTAGCCGCCGCATTCGGGCAGCACTTCGACCAGCCCGACGACGGCGATGCCGGCCTGCAGGGCGTGGTAGCCGGCGATGAGCCCGACGTTGCCGCCGCCGACGATGAACAGCCGCTCGGTCGGCTTGACCAGGTCGCGGTTGACCAGCGTCTGAAAGGCGCCGGCCCCGTAAACGCCGGGCAGGGTGTTGCCGGGGAAAGCCAGGTTCTTTTCCCGGGCCCCCGAGGTGACGAGGAGGATGTCCGGCTCGACCAGGACGTAGCGGTCGCCGCCGGCCAGGACGCCGACCTTGCGGTCGCTGAAAACGGCCAGGGCCGCGCTCTGGAGCCAGACCTTGACGCAGGGGAAGGCCCGGGCCTCGCTCTCCAGACGGGTCGCGATATCGATGCCCCGGGTGCCCGCATAGACGGCTTCGATGGAGCCGAAGAAACGGTGGGTCTGGAGGACCAGCTTGCCGCCGAGCCGGTGCTTGTCGTCGATGAGCAGGGTCTCGACGCCCCGGCGGCCGAGCTCGATCGCGGCCGACAGGCCGGCCGGCCCGCCGCCGATGATCAGGACCGGCACGCGGACGGTCTCGATCGGCCGGGCGCCCGCCAGGACGGGGCCCGCGGCCTCGACGCGGGGCAGCTCGGGCAGCCCCTCGGCGGGTTCGACGCGAAGGCCCGGCCGGACGAGCTCCATGCACGACTTGACGGGAACGCCGTCGGCCAGGACCAGGCACTGGGCGCACTGGCCGTTGGCGCAGAAGATGCCCTGGGCGGCGCCGTCCTTGGCGTGGTGGCCGAACAAGCGGATGCCGGCGGCGAACAGGGCCGACGAAATGGTCTCCCCTTCGACGGCCTCCAGGGGCTGTCCCTTCCAAGTGAAGGAGATCCGGGGCCGGGAGGGAATGGGAAGGATCGGATGTCGATCGATGCGGTACATGGGCGCTTCTCCCTCCTCGTCTCTTCGTCGGGAGGCCGGCTAAAGGCGCGTATTATAGCACAGGGGATCGGGCGCGGGAACGGAGCGGGATGGTGTATAATCGCGTCGATGCCAGGCCTCGAGATCCGTCCCGTCAGGCCCCGTCGGGCCCTCGTCGCGCTGTCCGTTTGGCTGGCCGTCGTCCCGCCCGCCGTCGGCGCGGCGGCGGGCCCGGACCGGGCCGCCGGGCCCGGCGCCCGTTCCCGCGAGGAAGCGGCGGACCGCTTGACGCCTCGGGAGGCCGGGCGGGAGTTCCTGCGCGACGCCGGCCGGATCTGGTCGGCGCCGGCCCGCCTGCGGGCCAAGGACGTGGCGCCCCTGTTCGTCCTGGGCGCGGTCACCGGCGTCCTGATCGCCACGGACGGGTCCAGCCGCGACGCCGTTCATTCCTGGTCCGGCCGGTATCCCTGGGTCGGCGACGTCGCGCCCGTGGTCACCGAGATCGGCGGCCTGGGCGGCTTCGCCGCGGCCGGGGCTTTGTTCGGAGCCGGCCTCCTCTTCAAGGACGCCCGGGTCCGGGACACCGGGTACCTGGCGGCCAGCGCCGTGCTCCAGACCTTCCTCGTCGACGCGGTCCTGAAGGGCGTGTCCGGCCGGCAACGGCCGTCCGCGGCCGACGGGCTCGATCACTGGGCCGGCCCGGGGGCCTTCTTCAAGCGCTTCGAGTCGGGCCGCAGCGATTTCTACGAATCGTTCCCGTCCGGTCACACCGCGTCCGCCTTCGCCCTGGCCACGGTGGTCTCCCTGCGCTCCCGCTCGCCCTGGGTGGGGATCGCGGCCTACGGCGCCGCCGCGGCCGTGGGCCTGTCGCGAATGGCTTTGGACAAGCATTGGCTTTCGGACGTCGTCGCCGGCGCCGTGGTCGGCCACCTGGTCGCCCGGCTGGTCGTCCGCGGCCACGACCGGCGGCCGAGGCTGGTGCCGACGCTGGCCTGCGGCGGCCGGGGCGTGGCCCTCGGCTTCAGCTACGATCTCGACCGGCGCGACCCCTGACAGGGCCTCGCCCGAACGCGCAAGGAGGCGTCGATGAAAGCGATCGTCATGGCCGTTCTCGTCCTGGCTCTGGGCCTCTCGGCGGGGGAGGCCTACGGCCAACGGACCGAGAAGCCGGTCCTGCACGGCAAAGAATGGGTGGCCATCACGGGCAAGCCGCTGGGCGCCACGGCCGGGGCCCTGATCTTCGCCAAAGGCGGCAACGCCGTCGACGCGGCCTGCGCCATGCTCGGCGCCGTCTGCACCATGTACGACGTCCTGAGCTGGGGCGGGGAGACCCAGGCCCTCATCTATCATCCCGGGACGGGGAAGGTCATCGGCGTCAACGCCTTGGGCGTCGCTCCGACCGGGGCCACGCCGCGGTTCTTCAAAGACCGGGGCCTGGCTTATCCTCCCGAATACGGTCCCCTGGCCGCGGTGACGCCCGGCACGCCGGGCGGGCTCCTGACCATGCTGGCCGAGTACGGGACCATGAGCCTGGCCGAGGTCCTGGCCCCGGCCCAGCGGATGGCCGAAGGATACCCCATCGACCGGGAAACGGCGGACCGGATCGAGAAGGACAAGGGCCGCATCAAGGAGTGGCCCTATTCGCGGGCCGTCCTGTTGCCTCACGCCGGCCAGGACCGCGAGGCGCCCTACCCGGGCGAGATCTTCCGCCAGCCCGATCTGGCCGCGACGCTGGCCAAGCTCGTCGAAGCCGAGCGCCTGGCGCTGGCCGCCGGCCGGTCGCGGCGGGAGGCCATTTACGCCGCCTACGACCGTTTTTATAAGGGCGATATCGCCCGCGAGCTCGTCCGCGGCACGGGCGAGCAGGGCGGGTTGATGACGATGGAGGACCTGGCGGCCTGGAAGGTCCGGCTCGAGGAGCCGGTCTCGACCTCTTATAAAGGCATCGATGTCTTCAAGCTGACGACCTGGGTCCAAGGCCCGGTCATGCTCCAGGCCCTGAACATGCTCGAACCGATCGACCTGCGGGCCCTGGGGCTCAACAGCGCCGCCTACATTCACACGCTTTACCAGGTCATGAACCTGGCCTTCGCCGATCGCGACTTCTACTACGGCGACCCTTACGTTCCGCCCGCGGAGCCGATCGCCGGCCTGCTCTCGAAGGATTATGCCCGGGCCCGGGCCAAGCTTATCCGGCCCGACCGGAACGATCCCGACGTCAAGCCGGGCGATCCCTTTCCCTTCGAGGGCCGGTCCAATCCCTATCGCTCTCTGCTCGACGGCTGGCTCGACTGGGGCCGGGGCGACGCGGCGGCGCTCGACGAGGCCCAGGCGGCCGAAGTCGAGGCCTCCTTCCGTTCCGGCACGACCTCCATCCAGGCGGCCGACAAGGCGGGCTGGGTGGTCTCGGTGACGCCGAGCGGCGGCTGGATCCCCTGCGTCCTGGCCGGCCGGACCGGCGTCGGCCTGAGCCAGCGGGCCCAGAGCTTCGTCCTCGAGGAACGCCAGAACCCCTTCAACGTCGTCCGCCCCGGCCAGAGGCCGCGGGCCACGCTGACCCCGGGACTGGCCTTGAAAGACGGCCGGCCTTTTCTGTCCTTCGCCGTCCAGGGCGGAGACACCCAGGACCAGAACCTGCTCCAGTTCTTCCTCGACGTCGTCGAGTTCGGGATGACCGTCCAGCAGGCCTGCGAGGCCCCCAACGTCAACAGCTTCCAGATGCACGACTCGTTCGGGCGTCATATGGCTTACCCCGGCAAGCTGGAGATCAACGAGCGGGTGCCGCCCGAGGTGAGGGACAAGCTCCGGGCCATGGGCTACATCCTGACGGTCAAGAAGCAGACCTCGGGACCGATCAACGCCATCTTCTTCGACCGGGCCCACGGCACGTTCTGGGGCGGCAGCAGCAACTACGGCGAGGATTACGGCATCGCCTGGTAGGCCCCGGGCCGCGGCCCCTCCTCCCGAAGGGTGAAGAGGATTTCATCCCGGGCGGTGTTGCGCCTGAGCCGCCGCCCCGGATATGCTCCCCCTCTTCGGGAAAGGCAGGAGCCATGACCTTCAACGACCTTCTCAAGCGCATGGTCGAGCGCAAGGCCTCCGACCTCCACCTCATCGCCGGCCAGCAGCCCGCGCTGCGCGTCCACGGCGAGCTGGTGGCCCAGGACGACCTGGAGCGGTTCACGCCGGACAGCCTCCGCGAGTTCCTCTTCGCGGCGCTGACGACCCACCAGCAGAACATGTTCCTCAACGACCCCGCCAGCCGCAACGAGCTCGATTTCGGCTACGGCATCGCGGGCGTCGGCCGTTTCCGCGTCAACATCCACCTCAGCCGGGGCAGCGTCGCGGCGGCCGTGCGGGCCCTGGCCGACCGCATCCCCAGCCTGGAGGAGCTCGGATTGCCCGCGGCGGCGACCGAATTCACCAAGGCCAAGAAGGGCCTGGTCCTGGTCACCGGGCCGACGGGCTCCGGCAAATCCACGACCCTGGCCGCCCTGGTCGACACCATCAACCGGACCCGCCGCGACCACATCCTGACGATCGAGGACCCGATCGAGTACATCCACAATTCCAAGATGTCCTATGTCACCCAGCGCGAGGTCGGCGCGACGGGGGATACCCTGTCCTTTCGCAACGCCCTGAAATACGCCCTGCGCCAGGACCCCGACGTCATCCTGGTCGGGGAGATGCGGGATTACGAGACGATCGGCATCGCCATCACCTCGGCCGAGACGGGCCACCTCGTCTTCGGCACGCTGCACACGGCCAGCGCCGCCCAGACCGTCAGCCGCATCGTCGACGTCTTCCCGACGGACCAGCAGCCCCAGGTCCGGACCCAGCTGGCCTCGACCCTTCTGGGGGTCGTCTCCCAGGTCCTCCTGCCGCGCCGGGACGGCTCGGGCCGCGTGGCCGTCTGCGAGCTGATGTCCGCCAACGCCGCCGTCCGCAACAACATCCGGGCCGGCAAGGTCGAGGCCATCTACCAGACCATCCAGACCTCGGCGGCCGAGGGCATGCAGACCATGGACCAGGCGCTGATCAAGCTCTGCCGCGAGGGCAAAATTGACTACGACGCGGCGAAACCCTATATTTACGAGCGGACGACCCACGAAACGATCAAGGCCCAGCGCCGTTAGCCCGGACGCCGGGCGCAACCCGGGTCGCGGAGGGCCTCCATGAAGCACCTCGTCATTCCGGCGCTCTTCCTGGCGCTCGTGCTGCTCCAGGCCCGGGTCGGCTCGACGCCGGAGACGCTCGTCCCCCCGGAGGCCGTCGCCGTCGCCGCGCCGCCGGCCTCGTCGCCGAACGCCCATTATCCCTCGAACCGGCCGCCCCTGACCGTCAGCCCGCTGGTCAAGCTGCCCATCGGCGCCGTCGAGCCGCGGGGCTGGCTCATGGCCCAGCTCGAGCTCATGCGGGACGGCTTCACCGGCCGGCTGGCCGAGATCAGCCGCTTCCTCGGGGACGACAGCGGTTGGATGACCCTCAAGGGGCAGGGTTGGGAAGAGATGCCCTATTGGCTCAAGGGCTATGGCGACCTCGGCTACCTCCTCAAGGACGCGGCCATGGTCCGGGAGACCGAGCGCTGGCTGCAGCAGGCCTTCAAGTCCCAAGCCCGGGACGGCTATTTCGGCCCGGCCGACAACCGCGGGGCCAACGACCTGTGGCCGAACATGGTCATGCTGGCCTCGCTTCAGAGCTATTACGAATCCACCGGGGACCGCCGGGTCCTGTCCCTGATGAGCCGCTATTTCCAGTACGAGTTCCATCTGCCGGTCCAGACCCTTCTGCCGGGCAGCTGGCAGAAGCTGCGCGGCGGGGAGAACCTGGAGAGCGTCTATTGGCTCTACAACCGGACGGGGGAGAGCTTCCTCCTCGATCTGGCCAAGCGCCTGAACGCCCGGACGGCGGATTGGGCCGCGCCGATCTTGAGCCCGGCCCGGGACAAGGACTGGGTCGAGAGCTCGTTCTATCACGGGGTCAACATCGCCATGGGGTTCCGTTATCCGGCCGTCTTCTATCAACAGAGCGGCGACCGGCGCCTGCTCGAGACGGTCGAGCGCAATTACCGCCAGGTCCTCTCCGCCTACGGCCGCCAGCCCGGCGGCCTGTTCGGCGCGGACGAGAATATCCGGCCCGGCTTCGACGACCCGCGCCAGGGCGCCGAGACCTGCACCATGGTCGAGTTCATGGCCAGCTGCGAGTCCCTGCTCCGGATCTCGGGCGACCCCGTCTGGGCCGACCGGGCCGAGGAGGTGGCCTTCAACTCCCTGCCCGCGTCCATGACGGCGGACCTCAAGGGTCTCCATTACCTTACCGCGGCCAACCTCGTCTCCTGCGACCGCAGCGGCGATCACGATTTCCAGAACACGGGGACGCTCGTCTCGTACGATCCCTGGAGCTACCGCTGCTGCCAGCACAACGTCGCCTTCGGCTGGCCCTATTTCGCCGAGCACCTCTGGATGGCCACGGCCGACAACGGCCTGGCGGCGGTCCTCTACGCCCCGTCGGCCGTCCGGGCCAAGGTGGCCGAGGGGGCCGAAGTCGAGATCTCCGAGGACTGCGCCTATCCCTTCGAGGACCAGATCCGGTTGTCGCTCGCCTGCGAGCGCCCGGTCGCGTTCCCGCTCTACCTCCGCCTGCCGGGCTGGGCCGGATCGGTGCGCATCTCGGTCAACGGCCGGCCGGTCGGCCGGGAGTTCGCCGGCGGCGGCTACGCCGCCCTGCGCCGGACCTGGCGCCACGGGGACCAGGTGCTGATCGAGTTCGCCGCGCCGATCGAGATCGTGGCCTGGCCGACCCTCCGCGGGGCCGTGTCGGTCCGCCGCGGCCCCCTCTGGTACGCCCTGCGGATCGGGGAGACCTGGTCGCGATACGGCGGCACCGAGGAATGGCCGGCCCTGGAGCTCCTGCCGGCGTCGCCGTGGAACTACGGCCTGGTCCTCGGGGACAAGGCGGCCGGTCCGGGCCTCCGCGTCGCCGCCCGGACCTCGCTCCCGTTCCAGCCGTTCTCGCCCGAGTCGGCGCCGATCGTCCTGAAAGCCCGGGCCCGTCGCGTCCCGTCGTGGCGCGAAGACGGGCGGATGGTCGGCCGGATCCCGGCCAGCCCCGTCGCCGGCGCGGGCCCGGTCGAAGAGGTCGATCTCATCCCCATGGGCTGCGCCCGGCTGCGGATCTCCGTCTTCCCGACCGTTTTGGATTGACTCGGCCCCGGTCCTTCCGTTATAAGGAAGCGGGAGTACCGTAAAAGGAGGTCCGGATGTTCAAAGAATTCAAGGAATTCGCCATGCGCGGCTCCGTCCTCGACATGGCCGTGGGCATCATCCTGGGCGGCGCCTTCGGCGCCATCGTCTCCTCGCTCGTCGCCGACGTGCTGATGCCGCCGATCGGCCTGCTACTCGGCAAGGTCGATTTTTCCAAGCTGTCGGTGGCCTTGTCGGATTCGGTGACCCTGAACTACGGCAAATTCGTCAACACCATCATCACCTTCCTCATCGTCGCCTTCTGCCTGTTCCTGATCATCCGGGCCATGAACCGGCTCCAGAAGAAGGCCGAGGCCCCGGCCGCCGCGCCGACGACGAAGGACTGCCCCTTCTGCGCCACGGCCGTCCCGATCAAGGCCGTCCGCTGCCCGCACTGCACTTCCGAGCTGAAGTAGGGCGGGGGAGGGGGGCGGCCCGGCCCGACCCCCGGCGGCGGTCCGGCGGAAAGGAGATCCGGCGTGACGCCTAAGGAGAGGATGGCCGCGGCCATGTCCGGCGCGGCGTGCCGCCCCGACCGCGTGCCGGTCATGTGCCAGATGAGCGTCGGCCACATGGTGCGGCAGCTGGGCGTCTCGCCCTCGCGCTTCTGGCTCTCGGCGGACGACTATGTGGCCGGCCTGTTGGCCCTTCGGGCGCGCTACCGCTTCGACGGGATCCTCGTCAGCCTGCATGGCCATTCTCCCGATTGGGAAACCGCCATCCTGTCCGTCACCAGGGGCCCCCGGGGGGAACGGGTGCGCTGGAAGAACGGGGACGAGGCCTTTTTCCCGGCCGACGACCTGCCCCTGGCCCGTCCGGCCCGGCCCCCGGCCCGGCCGGAGTTCGACGGCTTCGACCCGTCTTCCCTCCCGGACCGGCCGGCCTATATCCCCGTATCGCAGGGACTGCGCTTCGAGCTCGACCCGGAGCGGCTGTTCGGATCGGTCGAGCGGACCGTCCGGGCGGCCGGCCGGGACGTCTCCATTCACGGCGAAGTGACCTCGCCCCTCGACTACGTCCTCGATCTCTTCGGCTTCGAAGCGGCCATGCTCGGCTTCGTCGACGACCCCGGCCGGGCGGCGGCCGTGCTCGACCGCTTCACCTCCGGGATCGCCGTCCTGGCCGAGGGCCTGGTCGCGGCCGGCGCCGACGCGGTCAAGATCTCGTCGCCCTTCGCCGGGGCGGGATTCTGCTCGACCGCCTTCTACCGGCGCTTCGTCCTGCCGTACGAAAGCCGGGTCGCCCGGACCGTCGAGTCCCGCGGCGCCCGGGCGTACCTCCACACCTGCGGCGACGTTCACGACCGGCTCGAGCTGATGGCCGGCTCGGGGGCGTCCGGGATCGAATGCCTGGACCCGCCGCCGCTCGGCCGGGTCGACCTCGGGGACGCCGTGCGGCGCGTCGGCGGCCGGATCTTCATCAAGGGCAACATCGATCCGGTCCACGTCCTGCTGGCGGCCGGACCCGACGCGGTCCGGGCCGACGCCCGGCGTCGGCTGGCGATCGGGGGCCCCTGCGGACGGTACATTTTGAGCACGGCCTGTTCGATCGCCCCGGCGACGCCGCCCGGGAACGTGGCCATCCTGGCCGAGGTCGTCGAAGCCGAAAGCTTCGCCTGAGTTGAAAGTCGGCCCGGCCTGGGTTATAACTCCTGTTCCGAGCCGCAGGACATTCGTGAGGAGATCATGAAGAAGATCGTCGTACTCGGGGCGGGTATGGTCGGCCGCGTCATGGCCCTCGACCTGGCCTCCGAATTCGAAGTCACGTCCGTCGACGTCAGCCGCCACAACCTGGCCAAGCTCGAGGGCACGGCCGTCCGGACCGCCCAGGCCGACCTGTCGTCGCCGGCCGCGGTCCGCTCCGCCATCGCCGCCGCCGACCTCGTCGTCGGGGCCGTGCCGGGCTCCATGGGCTTCGCCACTCTGCGCGAGATCATCGCCGCCGGCAAGAACGCCGTCGACATCTCGTTCTTCCCGGAGGACGCCCTGGCCCTGGACGGCGCCGCCCGGGCGGCCGGGGTCACGGCCGTGGTCGACTGCGGCGTCGCCCCGGGCATGGACAACATGATCCTGGGGTACCACGCCGCGCGCATGTCGGTGGAGCGCTTCGCCTGCTACGTCGGCGGCCTGCCCTTCCGCCGCGAGTTCCCCTTCGAATACAAGGCGCCCTTCTCGCCGGCCGACGTCATCGAAGAGTACACCCGGCCGGCCCGCTATATCGAGAACGGCCACCTCGTCGTCAGACCGGCCCTGTCGGACGTCGAACACATGGATTTCCCGGAGATCGGCACCCTCGAGGCCTTCAACTCCGACGGCCTGCGCTCCCTGCTGACGACGATCAAGGTCCCGAACATGATCGAGAAGACTCTCCGTTATCCGGGCCACGTCGAGCACATCCGGGCCCTGCGCGACAGCGGCTTCTTCGGCGACAAGGAGATCGACGTCCGGGGCTGCAAGGTCAGGCCTCTGGATGTCACCTCGGCCATCCTGTTCAAACACTGGCACCTCCACGAAAAGGACGACGAGTTCACGGTCATGCGCATCGTCGTCGAGGGCCTGGCCGAGGGCCGCCCCCGGCGCATCCAATACGACCTGTTCGACCGCCGCGACCGCAAGTCCGGCTTTTCGTCGATGGCCCGGACGACCGGCTTTCCGGCCGCGGCCGCGGCCCGCCTGATGCTGGCCGGCCGGATCGGGCCGGCGGGCGTCCTGCCGCCCGAGGTCCTGGGCGCCGACGAAGGCGTCTTCCGGGCGGTCCTGGCCGACCTGGCGGCCCGCGGGGTCGTCTACCGGATGACCGAGAATTGATCTCCTAAGGAGGCTCCGATGAACCGTCAGCGCCTGCTCCCCCTGCTCGTCCTGATGTCGATCGCGGCCGTTGCCGCCGCCGCTCCGGGCCCCGCCGCCCCGGGCGCCGTCCCGGCCAAGGCCCCGGCCGGTCTCGATCCGGCCTTGGTCCTGAAAGGCCTCGGGGCCCGGGCCATCGGTCCGACCCGGCAGAGCGGGCGGTTCGTCGATTTCGCCGTTCCGGCCGGGCGGCCGAACACGTTCTACGCGGCCTCGGCCTCCGGCGGCCTGTGGAAGACCGAGAACAACGGCCAGACCTTCGAGCCGCTGTTCGAGCACGAAAAGGTCTTTTCGATCGGCGACATCGCCGTGGCCCCGTCGAACCCCGACATCCTCTACCTCGGCTCGGGCGAGGCCAACAACTCGCGCTCGACCTATTGGGGCGACGGCGTCTACAGATCGGTCGACGCCGGGAAGACCTGGACGAACGTCGGCCTGCCGGAGTCCCACCACATCGGCCGCATCGTCGTCCATCCCAAGGACCCCGACGTCGCCTATGTGGCCGCTCTCGGCCATCTTTACTCCGGGAATCCCGACCGGGGGGTTTACAAGACCGCCGACGGCGGCAAGACCTGGACCCGGGTCCTGGCCGTTTCCGTGGACGGCCGGGACGTCGGAGCGGTCGACCTGGTCATGGATCCCGGCGACCCGGAGACGCTTTACGCGGCGACCTACGACCGCTTCCGCCGGCCCTGGATGTGGGGCGTCGGCGGCCCGGGCTCGGGCGTCCACAAGACCGTCGACGGCGGCCGCACCTGGACCCGGCTGACGAACGGCCTGCCCTCGGGCGTCCTCGGGCGCATCGGCCTGGCCGTGTCCCCGCAGGACCCGAAGATCGTCTACGCCGAGATCGAGAACGCCAATAAGCCCGGGATGTCCCCCGAGGAGCGGTTCCAGGAGGTCCTGGCCGGGAAGTCCAGCGAGGGGATGATCGACGGCGAGATCTACCGTTCGGCCGACGCCGGGGCCACCTGGGCCAAGGTCAGCCCCGAGAAGAGGTCGATCGGCGGCAATCCCGGCTACTACTACGGCCAGATCGTCGTCGACCCCAACGACGCCGACACGGTCTACATCCTGAGCGTCGGCGTCCTGGCCAGCAAGGACGCCGGCAAGTCCTGGGCGAGCCCATTCCGCTTCGGCGGCGACAACCACGCCCTGTGGATCGATCCGGCCGACAGCCGGCACATGCTGCTCGGCTACGATCACGGCCTGGGCGTGACCTGGGACGGCGGCAAGAACTGGTACCACCCCGACAACCTGCCCCTGGCCCAGTTCTACGCCATCGATTACGACATGTCGTATCCGTACCGCGTCGCCGGCGGCCTGCAGGACAACGGCAATCTCATGGGCCCCAGCACCCGGGTCGGGAGCGGGGGAGGGTACGGCGAAGGGGGCGGCGCGGCGCCCGCCATTCGGCTGGAGGACTGGTTCGATCTGGACGGCGGCGACGGCATGTACAACGTCTTCGACCGGGTCACCAACCGGACCCTCTACAACGAGTCCCAGTTCGGGCCGCTGACGCGGATCGACCTCGTGACCGGCGAGGCCAAGAGCATCGCCTACCAGCGCCAGAAACCGGAGACGCGCTGGAACTGGTGCGCGCCCATCCTCGTCTCGGCCCACGCCCACGAGACGGTCTACCATTGCGGCAACATCGTCGTCATGTCCGCCAACCGGGGCGAGACCTGGACCGAGATCAGCCCCGACCTGACGACGAACGATCCGGCCAAGCGGCCGGTCGGGGGCAAAGGCGGCGACGGCAACATCCAATACTGCACCATCACGACCTTCGACGAATCGCCGGCCGTGCCGGGGCTGCTCTGGGCCGGGACCGACGACGGCAACGTCTGGATGACCCGGGACAACGGCAAGGCCTGGACCAAGCTCAACGACCGCATCCCCGGCCGGCCCGAATATTGGGTCAGCCGGGTGGCCGCTTCGCCGACCGACCCGGCCACGGCCTACGTGGCCTTCACTGGCCTGCGGAACGACGATTTCCGCCCCTTCCTCTATAAGACCTCCGACTACGGCGCGACCTGGACGTCCCTGGCCGGCGGGCTCGCCGAGGGTCCGGTCAACGTCGTCCTCGAGGACCCCCGGAACCCCGCCCTTCTGTTCGCCGGCACGGACTTCGGCGTCTACGTCTCGATCGACGCCGGCCGGAACTGGCTCAAGATGGGCGCCGGGATGCCGACCCAGCCCGTCCTCGACCTCAAGATCCAGCCCCGGGAATCCGACCTCATCATCGCCACCCACGGCCGCGGCGCCTACATCGCCGCTATCCGGCCTCTCGAGGCCCTGACGCCCCAGGCGCTGGCCCAGGACGCCTTCCTGTTCCCGGCGGGTCCCAAGATCCGCTGGATCGGCCGGGACCGCCGCGTCTCGGGCAGCGCCAATTTCGCCGGACCGAGCCAGCCGGCCGGGATGGCCGTGTCCTACCTGCTGAAGGCCAAGCCCAAGCAGGGCCTCAAGATCGAGGTCTTCGCCGGCAGCCTGCTCGTCAACGAGATCGCGGCCACCTCGGAGATCGGCCTGAACACCGTGTACTGGAACATGACCGGGAGGCGCGAGCGGACGGCCGACGAGAAGAAGGCCGCCCAGGACCGCGCCCGCCGGGCCCGCGAAGCCGGTTATGGCGGGGCCATGGGCGACACGGGCTTCGCCTCGTTCCCGATGCCGCCCGGCAAGTACAGGATCGTCCTGACGGTCGACGGCAGGTCCCTGTCGACCACCGGGACCGTCGTCGCCGACCCCCGTTATTGACGGGCCGGGGCCGGCAGGAGCGGAGGAACGGAGCGACCATCAGAAGCAGGACGGAGCGACTCGGAGTCCTGCTTCTGGGAAATATCGGAGGAAAGCGCATTTCTAAGATACATCTCAGAATCCCGACCTCGAGTGCTCGGTCGTGATTCTGACCTACGCGCCGACGTGGTCGCTCCGGGCCTGCCCTGAGCATAGCCAAAGAGAGGGGGCACTCCCGGGATCGGGGGAAGAGCCCTTTTTTTCGCCCGGGCGTTCTGATACGCTAGCGACGGGAGGACGGCCATGACGTACAAGGTCCCCGACGTTCTGGAACGGATCGAACGGTTCCCCCGCGTCGAGCTCATCAGCCGGCCGACGCCGGTACGCAAGCTGGAGCGGCTCTCGGCGCGCCTGGGCGGGCCCGAGATCTACGTCAAGCGCGACGACCTGACGGGCCTGGCCTTCGGCGGCAACAAGTCGCGCAAGCTCGAGTTCATCATCAGCGACATGCTGGTCAAGAAGGCCGATGTCGTCATCACCTGGGGCAGCCTCCAATCCAACTGGTGCATGCAGACGGCCGCGGCCGCCCGGACCTTCGGCATCAAGCCCATCCTGATGCTCTTCAAGCCCGCCGAAGCCAAAGCCGCGGCCGACGGCAACGTCCTTCTCGAGGTCATCCTGGACGCCGACCTGCGCATCCTCGAAGCCGAAAAAGGCAAGCTCATCAAGTCGACGCAGGCCATGGACGTCCTCGACGAAGCCGGCCGCGAAGTCCGGGCCGAAGGCCACCGGCCTTATCTCGTGCCCGTCGGCGGGTCGCTCGTCCGCGGCGATATGGACAAGCCCCTCGGGGCCATCAGCTATGTCGCGGCTTTCGCCGAGCTTCTCGAGCAGACCCGGGGCCTGGGCGCGGAGCCCGATTACGTCGTCCATGCCACGGGATCCGGCGGCACCCAGGCCGGCCTCGTCGTCGGGGCCAGGGCCATGGATCCGGGCTGCCGGGTCATCGGCATCAGCGTCTCGGACCCGAAAGGGCCGTTCTCGGACGACGTCCTGGAGATCGGCCGGGCCGCCGACGAAGCCCTCGGTCTCGGCCTCGGCCTCATGGCCGACGACGTCATCGTCTTCGACGAATACCTCGGCGAGGGTTACGGCGTCGTCGACAAGACGGTCGCCGAGATCATCCGGCTGGTCTTCCAAACGGAGGGCATCGTCCTCGATCCCGTGTACACGGCCAAGGCCATGGCCGGCCTGCGGGATCTGATCAAGACGGGGTTCTTCAAGCCCACCGACAAGGTCCTCTTCCTGCACACCGGCGGGACCCCGGCCTTGTTCCCGAACCGGGAGAGGCTCTTCGACCTCCTCGTCAAGAAGCCTTAGGCCGCCCGGACCAGGCGGGCCAGCCCGTCCTCGAGCCCGTCGAGGCCCAGGCGCCGGACCGCGATCCGGTCCGGATCGAGGAGATGAAGGGTCTTCAACCCGCTTCCCGTCAGCACGACGACCGTGTCGCCGTCTCCCGTCCGCAGCCGGCCGTCGGCGGCCAGCGCCTTCAGGGCCGCCAGGGTGGTGGCCGATTCGGGCTGGCAGAACAGCCCCGCGGTCGCGGCCAGCTCGCGCTGGGCCTCGAGCATTTCGGCGTCGGACACGGCCACGAGCAGGCCGCCGCGCTCCCGGATCAGGCGGAGCACCGCGTTTCCGCCGGGCGGGGTCGGGTTGGCGATGGCGTGGGCGATCGTCACGCCGGCTTCGATCGGCTCCCAGCGGGCCAGGCCGCGTTCGAAGGCCCGGACGAGCGGGGCGCAGGGCGCGGCCTGCACGCCGACGATCCGGGGATAGCCCCGGATCAGGCCTTCGCGCTCGAGGTCGGCGAAGCCGCGCATGAGCCCCAGCAGATGGCCGCCCGAGCTCAAGGGCGCGACGACCGTGCGGGGGGCCCGCCGGCCGAGCTGCAGGAAGATCTCGAAGGCCGTCAGCTTGTAGCCCTCCAGACGGTACGGGTCGATGGAATTCATGAACGGGAGGCCCAAGCGGCGGCCGATCGAAAGACTGGCCTCGAAGACGGCCCCGTAATCGCCGTTCACGGCCACCAGGCCGGGGCCGTAGATGCCGGCGCCGAGGAGACTGGCCGCCGAAGTCCCTTCCTTGAGCAGAACGACCGTTCGCAGGCCGGCCCGGGCGCCATAGGCGGCCGTCGACGCGGCCATGTTCCCGGTCGAAACCGTGCCGAAGCGGCCCATGCCGAGGGCGACGGCTTTCTGGACGGCCACGGCCGTGCCCCGGTCCTTGAAGCTGCCGGTCGGGTTCTGGGCCTCGTTCTTGGCCCACAGGCCGGCCAGGCCGAGACCGCGGCCAAGGCGGCCGAGACGGACCAGCGGCGTCGAGCCCTCTCCCAGGCTCAGGTCCGCGTCGATCCGCTCGAACGGCAGAAAGTCCGCGAACCTCTCCAGTGCCAGGGCCTTGTCCTCATGGAACCTCCGGCCGCCGGGGCGGACGCCGGCGGTCACGAACACCGGATCGCCGCACGACGGGCAGAACGGGGAGTACGGATCGCGGTCGTCGAGAGGGCCGCAGGCCAGGCATTCGAACCGGTCCATATTCGGTCTCCTTGGGTCGGATGGCCGGGATTATAGACCGAAACCGGGGCGGCGGCTAGACGGGACCGGGGGCGGCGGCGTTTGCGCCGGGGCGGCCATCCGGGTTAGAATCGGCGGGCCGTGGACGACGAGAAGTGCATGAGGGCGGCCCTGGCCGAGGCGCGCAAGGCCGCGGAGAGGGGAGAGGTGCCGGTCGGGGCCGTCGTGGTCCGCGAAGGCCGCATCGTCGCCCGGGGCTCGAACCGGCCCATCGGGACGGGCGATCCGACGGCTCACGCCGAGATCGTCGCCCTGCGTCGGGCCGCGCGCCGGGCCGGCAACTACCGCCTGACCAACTGCGACCTCTTCGTCACCCTCGAGCCCTGCGCCATGTGCCTGGGGGCCGTCGTGCAGGCCCGCGTTCGCCGGCTCGTCTATGGCGCCGCCGATCCCAAAGCGGGCGCCGTTTCGTCCGTCATGGCCTTCCCTTTCGAGCGGCTGAACCACCGGCCCGAGGTCCTCGGAGGCGTCCTGGCCGGGCCCGCCGCCGGCCTGCTCAGGGAGTTCTTCGGCCGACGCCGGTCGCGGGCTTCGGGAAAATGAGCCGGCGGGCTAGCCAAGGGCCGGGATTTCGGCTATAATCCTCGAACTTCTCGTCGGGTCCCGAGTATGCGGAGAGGTGGCCGAGTGGTTGAAGGCGACGGTCTCGAAAACCGTTATCTCGAGCGATTGGGATCGCGGGTTCGAATCCCGCCCTCTCCGCCAATGATGTCCCGCCCATGAGATCCATCCCCCTCGTCATCACGGGCTTCGGCCACGTCGGCCGGGCCTTCGTCTCGCTCCTGCGCGAGAAGAGGGAAGACCTCGAGCGCCGCTACGGCCTGGCCTTCGACATCCTGGCCGTGGCCCGGGCCGAGGGCTGCTTCCACGACGGCGGCCCGCTCGACGTCCGCCGGATCTCCCGGGCCGGCGAGACCTGGACGGACGGCAATCCGTGCTGGCGGCCGGGCCTGGCCGCGGCCGAGATCCTCGCCCGGCAGGCCCCGGGCGGGGCGCTGGTCGAATGCACCCTCTCCGATCTCCGGACGGGCGAGCCCGGCCTGTCCTATCTCTCGGCCGCTTTCCAGGCCGGCTGGCACGCCGTGGCGGCCAGCAAGGGCGCCCTGGTCGTCGGCCTGCCCGCTCTCAAGGAGCTGGCCGCCGAGAACCGCGTCTCGCTCAAGTTCAGCGGGGCGACCGCCGCCGCCCTGCCCACGCTCGACGTCGGCATCGTCTCGCTGGCCGGGGCCCGGATCGAGGGCATTCAGGGCATCCTCAACGGGACCTCGAACTTCATCCTGACGCGGATGGCCGAGGGCCTCGACTACGGCCTGGCGCTCAAGGAGGCCCAGGACCGGGGCATCGCCGAACCCGATCCGGAGCACGACGTCGGGGGCTGGGACTCGGCCTGCAAGATCCTGCTGATCACCAACGCCTGCCTGGACAGCGCCTATGTCCTGAAGGACGTCCATGTCGAGGGCATCGCCGGGCTGGACGCCGACTTCGTCCGCGCGGCCGGCCGCGAGGGCCGGGCCGTCAAACTGCTGGCCACGGCCGCCCCGGGACGCCAAGGCGGGCGCTGGAGCCTCGACGTCCGGCCTTCGCTCATCGAGGCCTCGAGCCCGCTGGCCCACGTCAACGGCACGGAGAAGGGCATCACCTTCCTGACCGATTCCATGGGCTCGGTGACCCTGACCGGCGGCCGGTCCAATCCCCGCGGCGCCGCCGCGGCCCTGCTGAAGGACCTCATCAACATCTTCCGCCCGGCCTTTTGACCGGGCCGGCGCGTTGACCGGAGGGCCGTTTTCTGATAAGGTTCCCCCCTAGGACGGGCGATCGTCGCCGATCCCGACGGAGAGGTGTCCGAGCGGTTTAAGGAGCACGCTTGGAAAGCGTGTGTGTGCCGCAAGGTGCACCGCGGGTTCGAATCCCGCCCTCTCCGCCATTCGAACGCCAGCGCGAAGGAGCCGGAACATGGACAGCCAGGACCTCATTCAGATCGAAGATCTCTACGGCGCCCACAATTATCACCCCCTCGATGTCGTCGTCACCAAGGCCCAGGGCATCTGGATGTACGACGTCGAAGGCCGCAAGTACCTCGATTTCCTGAGCGCCTATTCCGCCGTCAACCAGGGCCATCGCCACCCCCGCATCGTCAAGGCCCTCATCGAGCAGGCCCGCAAGCTGACCCTGACCTCGCGGGCCTTCCGCAACGACCAGTGGCCCCTGCTGGCCAAGGAGCTCTGCGACCTGACCGGCTACAACATGGTCCTGCCCATGAACTCGGGCGCCGAGGCCGTCGAAACGGCCGTCAAAGCCGCCCGCAAGTGGGCCTACATGAAGAAGGGCGTCCCCCAGGACCAGGCGGAGATCATCGCCTGCACCAACAATTTCCACGGCCGCACGACCACGGTCATCAGCTTCTCGACCGAGCCGGACTACCGCAAGGACTTCGGCCCCTTCACCCCGGGATTCCCGATCGTCCCGTTCGGCGACGCCGAGGCCCTGGAGCGGGCCATCACCCCGAACACGGCCGCCTTCCTGGTCGAGCCCATCCAGGCCGAAGCCGGCATCCTCCTGCCGCCCGACGGCTACCTGCGCCAGGCCGCGGAGATCTGCCGGAAGCACAACGTCCTGTTCATCGCGGACGAGATCCAGACCGGCCTCGGCCGGACCGGCAAGCTGTTCGCCTGCGAACACGAGAACGTCCGCCCGGACATGGTCGTCATCGGCAAGTCCCTCGGCGGCGGCTGCTACCCGGTCTCGGCCGTCCTGGCCGACCGCGAAGTTCTGGGCGTCTTCCAGCCCGGCCAGCACGGCTCGACCTTCGGCGGCAACCCCCTGGCCTGCGCCGTGGCCCGGGAGAGCCTGCGCGTCATCCGGGACGAGAAGCTCGTCGAGAACGCCGCCGAGCGGGGCGCCGCGTTCATGGACAAGTTGCGCAAGGTCCGCAGCCGCCACATCAAGCAGGTCCGCGGCCGCGGCCTGCTCATCGGCCTCGAGCTCCATCCGGCCGCGGGCGGCGCCCGCCGCTTCTGCGAGGAGATGATGAAGGAAGGGCTGCTCTGCAAGGAGACCCACGAGAACGTCATCCGCTTCGCGCCGCCCCTCATCATCCGGGACAAGGACCTCAACTGGGCCCTCAAGCGCGTCAAAACCGTCTTCAAGAAACTGGCCTGACCGGTCCTCCGCGGCCCCGACAGGTGTCCGTTATCGAGGACGGAATCCGCCCCGACGCTCCCTGGCGCGACTAAAAGGTTGCTTGGCATGAAGCTTGCAACTTATGGCCATGGAGGCGAAACATGAAAAAGACGCTCGGCTTCCTGCTCTTGGCCGTGTTCCTGGCCGCGGCCGGCTCGTCCTGCATCCGCTACGCGCCCTACGACGAATCGGGGCGCTACTCCGGCGGCTACGACAACGACACGTACGATGACAATTACGGGCGTTACGACGACCTCGACAGCGCCTATTTCTACGACGAGCTCCAGCCCTACGGGCTGTGGGTCTCGTTGCGGCCCTATGGGTACGTCTGGATCCCCAACCACGTCGGCTACAACTGGCGGCCTTACACCCGCGGCCATTGGGCCTGGACCGATTGCGGCTGGACGTGGGTCTCGATCGAGCGTTGGGGCTGGATCGCCTTCCACTACGGCCGCTGGGGCTGGGACCGGCGCATGGGCTGGTTCTGGGTGCCCGACGTCGTTTGGGGCCCGGCCTGGGTGGCTTGGCGCTGGGGCGACACCCATATCGGCTGGGCGCCCCTGCCTCCCGGCGCCGATTTCGTCCCGGGCCGGGGCTTCGGGCGCCGGCAATGGGACATTCCGGGCCATTCCTGGAATTTCGTCCGGGGACGCGATTTCCTCGACCGGACGATCGACCGCCGGGTCCTGCCGGCCGAGCGGAATCTGACTATCATCGACATGACCCGCTTCGACGTCAATATCGACGAGCGCGACCGCCGGATCTTCAACCACGGCGTCGACGTCGATCTGGTCCGCCGCCAGACCGATCGCCCCGTCGAGCGCTATATGCTCAAGGACTCCACCCGGCCGGGTCTGGCCCGGGAGGAGGGCCAGGACCTGGTCGTATCCAAGCCGGTCATCCGCCGCAACGAAGCGGCCAAACCCAAACAGGTCCTGGACGAGAACCAGGCCGAGAAGGAGATCGGCGGCCAGACCCAAGGCCGCGTCTACCGGCGGACCCCGCGGCGGGAGGACGAGGTCCTGCGCGAGGAGCAGCTGACCGAGAAACAGCTCCTCAAGGAGAGCCAGGAAGCCGAGCTCAAGGCGATCGAGAGCAAGGCGGAGGAAGAAAAGACCCAGGTCCGCAACCCCGTCGAGAAGAGGAAGGTCGAAGAGCAGGCCAAGAGCCGGGTCGCCGAGCTGAAGAAGCGTCACGCTCAGGAGAAGGCCGAGCTCGAGAAACGGCAGAAGACCGAAGAGGCGAAGGCTAAAAAGCCGCCCATCAAGCGCAAGACGGCGACCGAGCCCGAGAAAAAGACCTAAGCCGGCCGCCGGGCCCGGGCCGTCGCGGCCAGGGCCGCGGCCAGGACGATCGCCCCTCCCGCCAACGTCCTGGGGGAGGGGCGTTCGCCGAGAAAGACCAGGGCCAGGACGATCCCGTAGACCGGCTCGAGCGAGCTCAGGATGCTCGCCGTCCTGGTCCCGACCCCCTTCAGGCCGTTGATGAACAGGGTGTGGGCGGCCGCGGTGCAAACGATCCCCAGAACGGCAATCAGGGCCCAGTCCCGGCCCGAGTGGGGGAGGCCGGCTCGCAGGACGGCCGGGACGAGGACCAGGGCGGCCGCCAGGTCCTGGGCGAAGGCCACCCGCGAGCCGGGATGCCGGGAGACCAGGCCGCGGTCCAGGATCGAGAGGACGGAGAAGGTCAAGCCCGCTCCCAGTCCCCAAAGAACGCCCCGGGCGACGGCATCCGTCACGTCGAAGCGGGGCACGATCAAGGCGATGCCGGCGACGCAGAGGAGCGCGTAGAACAGGCTTTCGGGCTCCCAGCGTTCGCGCCTCATCAAGGGTTCCAGAAAGGCCGTGAAAACGGGAAAGCTCGAATAGGCCAGGAGCCCGACGGCCACGGACGAGACCTGGACGGACCGGAAGAACATCGTCCAGTGGACGGCCAGCACCAAGCCGCAAAGGGCCATCAGGGCCAGGTCGCGGCGCGGGGCGATCCGGAAGGGCACGCGCCGGAGGGCCATGGCCGCGGCCAGGGCCAGGCAGGCGAAAACGACCCGCCCGAAGACGATGACGACCGCCGGCAGGACGAGCCACTTGCCGAACAGGCCCGGGAACCCGAAAAGGAAGACGGCCAGATGGATCGCGGCGAGGCTGCGGGTACGCGTCGGCACGGCGCCATTATATTCCATTTTATTGGCGCGAGCCCCCGTTTTGTGCTAAGATTGACCTTACTTTTTTTCGGGAGAACGGCAGGTTCCCCTGTCCCGTCCCCCGACGGCCGAAACCCTATGTCTTACGAGATATTCGCGCGGAAATACCGCCCCTGGAAGTTCGAGGAGGTCGTCGGGCAGTCGTCCGTCGTCCGGACCATCCAGAACGCCATCGGCTCGGGCCGCATCGCCCAGGCCTACCTTTTCTCGGGCGTCCGCGGCACGGGCAAGACGACCGTGGCCCGCATCCTGGCCAAGGCCCTGAATTGCGCCGAGGGCCCGACCCCGCACCCGTGCCCGGACCGGGACCACCCCTGCCAATTCTGCAAGGCCATCCATGAGGCCAGCGCCATCGACGTCATCGAGATCGACGGCGCCTCGAACCGCCAGGTCGACGACATCGAGCCCATCCGGGAGATGGTCAAGTACAAGCCGGCCTACACCCGGACCAAGGTCCTGATCATCGACGAAGTCCACATGCTCTCGACCCACGCCTTCAACGCCTTGCTGAAGACGCTCGAGGAGCCGCCGCCCAACACCGTTTTCATCTTCGCCACGACCGAGTTCAACAAGGTCCCGCCGACCATCGTCTCGCGCTGCCAGCACTTCGAGTTCCGCAAGATCTCCCATAAGGACATCATCAACCACCTCATGGAGATCGCCAGGAGGGAAGGCATCACCATTACCCCGGCCGGGCTGGCCCTCATCGCCGAATCGGCCGACGGTAGCATGCGCGACGCCCAGAGCCTGCTCGACCAGGCGGTGGCCTTCAGCGGAGAGAACATCGGCGACGACGACCTGCGGACCATCCTGGGCACGATCGGCCAGGACCTGCTGCTGCGCTTCTCCTCGGCCGTCCTGGACGAGAAGCCGGGCGAGATCTTCGCCCTGGTCGACGGGATCGTCGCGGCCGGCCACGACCTGCGGGTCGTCTTCGGCAAGCTCATCGAGCACTTCCGGGCCCTGCTCCTGGTGCGCTCGGTCGCCAAGCCGGAGGACTTCCTGGCCGTCGGCCCCGAGGGCTTGGCGGCCCTGCGGGCCGAGGCGGCCAAGGCCGGCCCCGAGGACCTGCTCCGCTACCTGCTGGCCCTGCAGCAGGCTGAGCCGGGCCTCAAGTTCTCGACCACGCCCCGGATCTACTTCGAGACCTTCTTCGTCAAGCTCTGCCACTTCCGCAAGATCGTCCCCCTGCGGGACCTTCTGCGGGACGTCGAGTCCCTCAGGGAATCCCCGGCCCGGCCGGCGGCCGCCCGGCCTTCCGGCCCGGAGCGCCCCGTCGCGCCGGCCCCGATCTCCCCCCCGGCGCCGCCCCGTCCGGCCGCCCCGGCGCCCGCGGCCCCGCCGGCCAAAGCCGCCGGGCCCTCGCCGAAGGAGGTCTTCGGCCGCGTCCTCGAGAAGCTGGCCGCAGACCGGGCCCCCCTGGCCGCGATGCTGGCGGAATTCTCCTCGGTCATGCTCAAGGACAACGCCATCGAGGTCTCGTTCGCCAGCGGGCGGGGCTTCTTCGTCACCAGCCTCCAGGAGAAGGACCTGCGGGCCGTCGAGAGGGCGGCCTCCGACGTTCTGGGCCGCGAGACCAAGGTCCGCTTCGCCGAGGAGAGCGCCACGGGCGGCGGCCCGCTGCGGCCCGGGCGCGAGCTCGAGTCGGCCATGAAGGACCCGGCCGTGCAGTTCTTCATGAACACGTTCAAGGCCCAGGTCCTCTCGGCCGATCCCGTTCCCGCCGGGCGCGAAGCCGGGCCCCGGGGCCGCGGCCCGGCGGAGAAGAAGGGCGCATGAAGAACGTCATGGACCTCCAGAAGATGCTCCGCTCGGCCCAGGAGATGCAGGATCGGCTCCAGAAGGAGCTGGCCGTCCTGCGGGTCGAGGGCTCGAGCGGCGGCGGCATGGTCTCCGTCGTCCTCGACGGCCACAAGGCCCTGCAGACCCTGCGCATCGATCCGGAGGTCGTCAACCGCGACGAGGTGGAGATGCTCCAGGACCTCGTCGTGGCCGCCTTCAACGACGCGGCGGCCAAGGTCGACGAGGCCCTGGCCCAGAAGCTCGGCGGCCTGGGGGCCGGCCTGAAGATCCCGGGGCTGGGCTGATGTTCGAATACGCCCAGCCCCTCCACGATCTGATCGAGGAGCTCCGCCACATCCCCGGCATCGGGGCCAAGACGGCCCAGCGGATCGCCTTCTACTTCCTGGGCCTGCCGGCCGAGGACACCGACCGGCTGGCCGAGGCCATCCGCGAGGCCAAGCGGCGGATCTTCTACTGCGGCCGCTGCAACAACATCACTCACGTCGACCCCTGCCTGATCTGCTCCGACGAGCACCGCTCCGACGAGACCCTGTGCATCGTCGAGGAGCCGTTCAACATCTCCTCGATCGAGCGGACGGGGGCCTACAACGGGCGCTACCACGTCCTCCTCGGCGCCCTGTCGCCGCTCAAGGGCCGGGGGCCCGACGAGTTGCGGCTGGGCAAGCTGACCAAGCGGATCGAGGAGGGCGCGTTCCGGGAGATCATCATCGCCACGAACCCGACGGTGGAAGGGGAGGCCACGGCCCTCTATCTCCTCCGCGTGCTCAAGGACTACGGCATCCGCATGACCCGTCTGGCCATGGGGCTGCCGGTCGGCTCGGACCTCGACTTCGCCGACCAGGTGACCATCAAGAAGGCCCTGGAGGGCCGGACCGAGCTCAAGGATTAGACCGCAACGTCGCCGACGACGTTCGACCATAACGAAGGAGTTGGACATGACCAAGAAGAACATGCAGACGATCGACGGGAATACCGCGGCGACCCACGTCGCCTACGCGTATTCCGAGGTGGCGGCCATCTATCCCATCACCCCGTCCTCGACGATGGGCGAGCTGGCCGACGAGTGGTCCGCCCATGACCGCAAGAACATCTTCGGGCAGCGGGTGGACGTCGCCGAGATGCAGTCCGAGGGCGGCGCCTCCGGCGCGGTCCACGGCGCGCTCTCGGCCGGGGCGCTGACGACGACCTTCACGGCGTCGCAGGGCCTGATGCTCATGCTCCCGAACATGCACAAGATCGCCGGCGAGATGCTGCCGACCGTGTTCCTCGTCTCGGCCCGCTCGCTGGCCTGCCAGTCGCTGTCGATCTTCGGCGACCACAGCGACGTCATGGCCGCCCGCAACACCGGCTTCGCCATGACCTGCGCCGGCTCGGTCCAGGAGTCCCAGGACCTGGCCATCGTGGCCTACCTGGCCACCCTCCGGACCAAGATCCCGTTCCTCCATTTCTTCGACGGCTTCCGGACCTCCAACGTCGTCGAGAAGGTCGACGTCGTCCCCTACGAGACCCTGGCCGAGCTCTTCGAGCCCCAGTACCTCGAGGATTTCCGCCGGCGCTCCCTGAACCCCGAGCGGCCGACCCAGAAGGTCGGGCAGCAGAACCCCGACGTCTACTTCCAGGGCCGGGAGACCGTCAACAAGCACTACGCCGAGTGCCCGGCGCTCGTCCAGCACTACATGGACAAGGTGGCCAAGGCCATCGGCCGCCAGTACCACCTGTTCGACTACGTCGGCGACCCCCAGGCCGATAAGGTCATCATCATGATGGGCTCGGGCGCCGAGAACGCCGAGGAGACCATCAACTACCTCAACGCCCGCGGCTCCAAGCTCGGCCTGATCAAGGTCCGCCTCTACCGGCCTTTCGACGCCGCCGCCCTGAACGCGGCCCTGCCGGCCTCGGCCAGGAAGGTGGCCGTCCTCGACCGGACCAAGGAGCCCGGCTCGATCGGCGAGCCGCTCTATCTCGACGTCGCCGTGGCCTTGGCCGGCCGCCCCGTCAAGGTCATCGGCGGCCGCTACGGCCTGTCCTCCAAGGACTTCACGCCGGCCATGGTCAAGGCCGTCTACGAGCATCTCGACGGGAAGGCCTTCCACGGCTTCACCGTCGGCATCGACGACGACGTGACCCACACCTCGATCCCCGTCGGCCCGGTCCTCGATACCGAGCTCCCCGGCACGGTCCGCTGCAAGTTCTACGGATACGGCTCGGACGGCACGGTCGGGGCCAACAAGAACTCGATCAAGATCATCGCCGACAACACCGACATGTACGGCCGGCGGCGTCACCATCTCCCACCTGCGCTTCGGCAAGAGCCCCATCCAGTCCCAGTACTTCCTCAACACCGTCGATTTCGTGGCCCTGCACAAGCCGTCCTACATCGGCCGGCTGGACATCCTCGAGGGCATCCGCGAGGGCGGCACCTTCCTCCTCAACTCCGACTGGGCGGCCGCCGAGGTCTTCGAGCATCTGACCGAGGACATGCAGCGGACGATCATCGACAAGAAGGTCAAGGTCTTCACCATCGACGCCCTCAAGATCGCCGAGGAGGTCGGCCTGGGCCTGCGCATCAATTCGATCATGCAGGCCTGCTTCTTCAAGCTCTCCGGCGTCCTGCCCGAGGCCGAGGCCATCGCCCTGATCAAGAAGGCCATCGAGAAGACCTACGGCCGCAAGGGCCGCGAGGTCGTGGAGATGAACTGGGCGGCCGTCGACCGGGCCTCGTCCGGCCTCCAGGCCGTGCCCGTGCCGGCCCGGATCGTCAAGTCCGCCCCCATAGTCAAGGTCGTCCCGGACGACGCCGGCGCCTACGCCAAGGACGTCATCGAGCCGGTCACCCGCTTCAAGGGCGACCTCCTGCCCGTCTCCAAGATGCCCCTCGACGGCGTCACGCCGACGGCCACGGCCCGCTTCGAGAAGCGCGGCATCGCCGTCGAGTGCCCGAAGTGGCTGCCCGAGAACTGCATCCAGTGCAACCAGTGCAACTTCGTCTGCCCGCACGCCACCATCCGGGCCAAGCAGATCGCCCCGGCCGACCTGGCCGGCGCGCCCGAGGGCTTCACGACCATCAAGTCCAACACCAAGAACGACCGCGGCCTGCTCTACCGCGAGCAGTGCTACATCGAGGACTGCGTCGGCTGCGGCTCCTGCGCCCAGGTCTGCCCGGCCAAGCAGAAGGCCCTGGTCATGACCCCCATCGCCGAGCTGCGGGCCGCGGGCGAGACCCGGAAGGCCGAGTTCTTCGACAAGCTGCCGGACAACGTCCTCGACGGCATCAAGGCCGACACCCTCAAGGGCAGCCAGTTCATCCGGCCCCTGTTCGAGTTCAGCGGCGCCTGCGCCGGCTGCGGCGAGACGCCCTACGTCAAGCTGGCCACCCAGGTCTGCGGCGACCGCATGATCATCGCCAACGCCACCGGCTGCTCCTCGATCTACGGCGGCACCTTCCCGACCTGCCCCTACTGCGTGACGACGGAAGGGAAGGGCCCGGCCTGGGGCAACTCGCTCTTCGAGGACAACGCCGAGTACGGCTTCGGCATGCGGCTGGCCGTCGACGCCAACCGGCGCCTGCTGGCCGCCTCCATCGAGGCCGTCCTGGCCGCCGGCACGACCCCGGCCCTGACCGACGCCCTGACCAAGATGAAGGGCCTCTGGGCCTCGGCCGGGGACGACGCCAAGGCCGCGGCCAAGGCCGTCCTGGCGGCCCTGCCCGCCGCCGTCCAGGCCGCGGGCGGCAAGCTCCCGGCCCTGGCCAAGCTCGTCGAACTCAAGGATTTCCTGGTCGAGAAGAGCGTCTGGTGCATCGGCGGCGACGGCTGGGCCTACGACATCGGCTTCGGCGGCCTGGACCACGTCCTGGCCATGAACCGCAACGTCAACGTCCTCGTCCTCGACACCGAGGTCTACTCCAACACGGGCGGCCAGGCCTCCAAGGCGACCCCGCTCGGCTCGGTGGCCAAGTTCGCCGCCTCGGGCAAGAAGACGACCAAGAAGGACCTCGGCCGCATGGCCATGAGCTACGGCTACGTCTACGTCGCCTCGGTGGCCATGGGCGCCAACATGAACCAGTGCCTGCGGGCCTTCATCGAGGCCGAGACCTATCCCGGCCCGTCCCTGATCATCGCCTATTCGCCCTGCATCAACCACGGCATCGACATGAGCAAGTCCCAGGCCGAGCAGAAGCTGGCCGTGGACACGGGCTACTGGACCCTGTACCGCTTCAACCCGCTCCTGGCCGAGCAGGGCAAGAACCCCTTCCAGCTCGATTCCAAGGAGCCCAAGATCGAGTACCAGGCCTTCCTCAAGAACGAGGTCCGCTACAAGAGCCTCGTTCAGCAGTACCCCGACATCGCCAAGGAGCTCTTCGCCCGGGCCGCCGAGCTGTCCCGGAAGCGCTTCGAGGCCTACAAGAAGATGGCCGAATAGCTCCTTCGCCAGGCCGTTCACCGTCCCCGGAAGGGCCGCCCCTTCCGGGGACTTTTTTTGGGCCCGTCTCCCGATCCCGGGGGAACCCCCTCTCTTCGGCTTCGCTCAGGCCTGGCCTCCGGGGCCCCCGGCTTCCCATCGATTGACAAACCGCTCGCCGCGGCGCTATAACCGTTTCGAAGACCCGGACCAGGAGGATTGCCATGACCAGAGAAAGCCGGAAGGCGGCCGCCGTCGTCGCGCTGGCGGGCGTCCTCGTCCTGACGTCCTGCGCCGCGCTGACGGACATGGCCTCGGTCCTCGCTTCGCTCAAGAAGCTCCAGTTCAAGTTGAGCGGCGTCCGAGACTTCAAACTGCTGGGCGTCGATCTGGGCGGGAAGGCCGGGATCGGCGATCTCAGTGTCGCCGAGGGGCTCCAGGCCCTGCAGGCCTATCGGTCCAGGAAGCTCCCGGTCGAGTTCGTGGTCGACGTCGTGGCCGTCAATCCCAACGACGGGACGGGCGGGTCGCGGCGGTCGGCGAGCACCCTGACCGGGCTCGAGTGCCGTTTGCTCATCGACGGCCGGCCGACCGTGACCGGCAATATCGACAGGCCCTTTGAGATCCCCGGAACGGGCGAGGAGACGGTCGTCCCGCTGCGGCTGTCGCTCGACCTTCTCGAATTTTTCGGGGACCAGCGCTACGAGGACCTGCTCGGCCTGGCCCTGGCGATCGGGGGCCGGAACCGGACGCCCGCCCGGCTGGCCCTGGACGCCCAGCCGACGGTCTCGACCCCGCTCGGCCCGATCACCTACCCGGACCGCATCACGATCGTCAGCACGGAGCTGCGCTGACCCTCAACGCGCCTCCGGCGGCGGGACCGGACCGACCGTGACCCGCAGCGCCCGGGCCGGATCGAGGGCGGCGCGAATATACGCCGTCATCTCCTCCCGGGACACGGCGCCGATCGCGGCGGTGAGTTCGGGGACGGCCTCGACCCCCAGGCCGAGGATCGCGTAGAGGCCGAGCAGGCGCAGGCGCGGGGCCTTGGCCTCCGTTTCCCGGAGGAAGCGGGTCCGGGCCATGACCTTGGCCGCTTCGAGCTCCCCGGATCCGGGCCCGTCCCGGCCGAGCTCCGCGAGAACCCTATCGAGGGCCTCTTCCGCCCGGGCCCGCTTCTCGCGTCCGGCCTCCAAGCGGGCGATCAGCACCCCGGCCGATCTTGTCCAGGTCAGCTCGGCGTCGACGCCGTAGGCCAGCCCTTCGTCGGCCCTCAATCGCCAGAGCCGGGAACCGGGACCCTGGCCGAGCAGCGTTTCGAGCAGGATGCCCATGGCCATGTCCCGCAGCCCGGCGCGGGGCAGACCGAATCCCCGGCCGACATAGGCTTGCCGGGTGTCCCGGACCAGGGCGATGTCCCGGTCCGGCGGCAGGGCCGGTCCTTGCGGGGGCAGGTCCGCCGCCGTCCCTTCGGGGAAGGCCTTGAACGAGCTCTCGAGCAGGCGCCGCACGGCGTCCCGGCCGAGGTCCGACTGGACGCAGATGAAGACGTTCGGCCGGACGACGTGGCGCCGGACGAAAGCCAGGACGGTTTTGCGGTCGATGGCCCCGAGGGTCCGTTCGGTCCCGAAGGGAGAGGTCCCGTAGCCCGCGTCGCCGAAGAGGCCGCGGAAGATGGCCTGCCGGCCGGCCGCCACGGCGTCATCGTCGTCGGCCCGGCCGTTGATCTCCATGAGCTCCCGGATCCGCCCGACCCGCAGGCCGGAGATCAGGGGATCGAGAACGATCTTCGCCGCCGCCTTCAGGGCCGCCTCGAGGTTGACGGTCAGGCATTCGATCAGGACGAGGGAGTGGTCTTCCAAGCCGGCGAAGCTCAAGCGGGTGGCCTGCGACATCAGCTCCCGGGCCCGGCCTTCGTCGGTGATCTCCAGGAGAAGGCGCGTCGACAGGGCGGCCAGCCCATCCAGGCCGGCCGGGACCGCCGCCCGGCCGCCGCCGATGAACAAGCCGACGACCGTCGTGGCCGAGGAGGCGTCCTTCTGGTAGATACAGGGGACCCCGCCGGCCAGCGAGAGCGTCTCCGGCGCGTTCTTCCAGGGCCAGGCCGGGGCGCTCTCCGCTCCGAGGCCCAAAGCGGCGGGGGACAGGAGAACGGCCAGCAGCCCGGCCGCGGGAAGGAAGGACCGGCGGAGCCGCCTCACTTCCGGGCCTCCGGGAGCGGGACGATCGAGACCGCGGCGGACTCGCCCCGGCCGAGGTAGCGGCCCGAGGCTTTGCGCAAGTCGCCCGAGTCGATCCTGGCGATGGCGTCAAGGTAGGGTCCGGGCTGGTCGCGGGTGTTGAGGAGCAGGTAGCGGACCAGGGCCCCGGCCAGCTGCAGACCGGATTCCTCGGCCCGTCCGGCCGCGAAGCGAAGCTGGTTCTTGGCCATTTCCAGGTAATCGAAAGCGGCCATCTCGGCTTCCGGGTCGATGAAGTCCTTTTTCGAATAGGACTGGCCGCCGGCGCGCTTCAGGAACACGACCGCGGCCCGCTCGACGGCCGGCAGGTCCTTGGGATCGGCCCTGACCGTGACCAAGGCCGCGCCGCCGTACCGGAGCGGGAGATAGGCCATGGACACGGCCTGGACGGAGTCGCGCAGGCTCCGCAGATACCCGCCCAGCAGGGGATTGACGCCCCGGCCGAGGGCCTCGACGAGGACGCTCATGGCGTACTGATCGGGATGGTTGTAGTCCGGAGCGGCGAAACCGACGGTCAGATAGCCGCCGCGGACGTCCCGCTCGAGGCGCTCGGATGAGGCCTTCTTGAGCGGCCCGGCCATCGGGAAGCCGGCCGGAGCGGACGCGGCCTCGGGCAGCGGGCCGAAGACCTCCCGGACCCGGCGCTCCATGTCGGCCGTCTCGAAATCGCCCACCACGGCCAGGGCCCCGTTGGCGGCGGCGAAATACCGCCGGTGGAAGGCCGAGAGCCCTTCGGGCGTGGCCGCGGCGATGACGTCCGGGCGCCCGTAAACGGGCCGGCCGTAGGGATGCCCGGGGAACAGGGCCTGGAGCACCAGGTCGACGGACCGGCGCTCCGGGTCGTCGTCCATCTGGCCTATCTCTTCGAGGATGATCTCCCTCTCGCGCTCGAGGTCCGCCGGCCCGAGATCCAGCCCGAACACCAGGTCCTTCAGGGCGCCCAAAGCGTAGCCGGCCTCGGACGACGGCAGCGAGATCTCGAAGACCGACAGGTCCTGGCTCGTATGACCGTTGAAATAGGCCCCGTGGCGGCGCATGTCCGCTCCCCGGTCCGCCGCTCCGCTCCGGAACAGGAGGGCGTGCTCGAGGAGGTGGACGAAGCCGCTCGTCGCGTCCGTCTCGTCCTTGGAGCCGACGTCGAAGCCGGCCGCGAGGTGGAGGAGGGGGACGTCGCGCTTTTCGTAGAGGAAGACCCGCAGGCCGTTGTCGAGGGTGAAGGACCGCTCCGGTCCTCCGGCCGCGGCGGTCCCGGCCCACAAGCCGAGACCGGCGGCCAGGGCCGCCCCCGCGACCCGCGCTCGCCAACGTTTTCCGGACACGGCCGATCCCCGGGGCTCTCCCGGCCCCAGTCTACCACAAGGGGGACGGGTGTGCTAAAATCCGGGTCGGAGGCGAGCGACCGATGAAACCCGAGCGCAAGGCCCGTATCCTGGTCATCGACGACGAGGAGGGCATCCGCAAGTCCTTGAGGATGATCCTCGAATACGAGGGCTACGAGTTCTTCGAGGCGGCGACGGGCGAGGACGGCCTGGAGATGCTCCGGGAGACGGTCGGGATCGACCTGGTCCTGCTGGACATCAAGATGCCCGGCAAGAGCGGCCTCGAGGTCCTGGCCGAGCTGCGGGAGCGGCCCTTCGTCCCCGAGGTCATCATGATCTCGGGCCAGGGCACGATCCAGACGGCGGTCGAGGCGACCAAGCTGGGGGCCTTCGATTTCCTGGAGAAGCCCCTCCATCGCGACCGGGTCCTCATCAGCATCCGCAACGCGCTCCGGCAGACCAGCCTGGACCGGGAGAACCAAGACCTCAAGAAGAAAGCCGAGAAGCGCTACGAGATCGTCGGCCGCCACCCCCTCGTCCAGAACCTCTGGAAGGAGATCCTCATGATCGCCCCGACCAACGCCACGGTGCTGATCCACGGCGAGAGCGGCACGGGCAAGGAGCTCGTGGCCCGGTCCATCCACGCCCACAGCCTGCGGGTCCGGGAGCCGTTCGTCCAGGTCAACTGCGCCGCCATCCCCGAGGAGCTCATCGAATCGGAGCTGTTCGGCCACGAAAAGGGCGCTTTCACCGGGGCCACGGAGAAGAAGACGGGCAAATTCGAGCAGGCCGACGGGGGCACCATCTTCCTCGACGAGATCGGCGACATGAGCCTGCGGACCCAATCCAAGGTCCTCCGCGTCCTCGAAGAGGGGGAGGTCCAGAAGGTCGGCTCGAGCCGGATCTCCAAGGTCGACGTCCGGGTCATCGCCGCGACCAACAAGGACCTGCGCAAAGAGATCCAGGAAGGTCGGTTCCGGGAGGACCTGTACTTCCGCCTGAACGTCGTGCCGCTCTATTCGCCGGCCCTGCGGGAGCGCAAGGAGGACATCCCCCTGCTGGTCGAGTACTTCTCCCGGGCCTTCGCCGAGGAGAACAACTTCCGGCCGCGCAAGTTCTCGCCGGAGGCCGTGGCGGCCATGACGGCCTATCCCTGGAAGGGCAACGTCCGCGAACTGCGGAACATCGTCGAGCGGCTCATGATCATGACCGACAAGGACGCCATCGAGACCGCGGACCTGCCCGAGGCCTTCCGGCAGAAAGCCGAGGCGGCCCTGCCCGAAGCGGCCGGGGTCAAGACGCTGCGCGAGTTCCGCGACCTGGCCGAGCGGGATTTCCTCCTGGCCAAGCTCCGGGCCAACAACTGGAACATCTCCCAGACGGCCCGGGAGATCGACACGCCGCGGTCGAACCTCTATAAAAAACTCGAGCAATACGGGATCAAGGTAACGGCCGGAGCGGGCGAGACGGTCGCCTCTCCTTCCCGCGAGGGGGGAGAGGATGAAAGTCCGGACTCCGAAGGGCAGGATGGTCGCTGACAGCGACTCCGGGCTCGTCACGAGCCCCGTCCGGAGCAAGGCCAACGGGCGCCCTGACGAGGGACCTGATTTTCTTTCATTCAGCGGAGAAATTAACGTCTTTTGGCGCGACCAGATATAACGTCGCGCAGATCTGGAAAGCCAATGAAAAAGACGGGACTCATTCTACTGCTCGTTCTGGCCCTGTTCCGGACGCCTTCTTGTTCCCGATCCCAGACAATAGAGGATGACCTCGATTCGTTCGCGAAAAGCGACAATTTCAATGGGACGATACTTATAAGAAAAGATTCCAGGATCATTCTCAGGAAGAGCTACGGGTACGCCAATTTCCAGTTCAAGATACCCAACACTCCGGAAACCAGATATAAAATCGCCTCGATAACAAAGGCCTTCACGGCCGTTCTCATACTTCAATTGGCCGATCGAGGGCTCATTGATCCTGAACAGCCCTTCGGCGCCTATCTGCCTGAATACCAAGGGCCTGCGGCCGGCCAGGTGACGGTCAAACAATTGATGAATATGACATCGGGCCTGCGAAACATGGACGATGGAGTGACACTCGAGACCGTATTGCGGACGGGCATGCCGCAATATCAGCTTCCGCACACTCCGGATGAGCTGCTATCGCCATACTCGTCATATCCGTTGGTCGATAAGCCGGGAACCAGGTTCGATTACAACAATGCCGATTTCATTATTCTGGGGAAAATAGTCGAAAAACGGACGGGGAAAGCGTTCGAAGAAGCTCTTAAAGAGAACATCCTTGAGCCCCTGAAGATGACCTCGACCGGTATGATGACACAGGAAAAGATCGTCGATAAGCTTGCGGACACCTATTTCTACAGGGACGATCTGAAGATGCTTTCAAACGACTTTCCCGTTTACTGGGGTAACTGGTATGCCGCCGGAGGAATGTACTCGACAGCCGACGATGTCGACAAGTTTTCGGAGGCTCTGTTCGGCGGGAAGCTCATTTCGAAGGCGGCCATGAAGATGATGTTCACCTCCGGCCCCGGAGAGTACGGATTGGGTGTCTGGGTTTATACCGATTACGATATCAAGAACAGGATGTATACGATCGTCAAAAGACCCGGCAACATCATGGGAGCGCAGTCGATGCTATTCCATATACTCGAGAACGGATCAAACATCATAATACTGAGCAATACCGGAACTGTCAGCCTGGATGATCTGGCTGCCAAGATAGCGGAGCAGATCACCGATTAGCCGAAGCAGAAAGCCGATCCAGTTTGCTGCGGAGGGAAGGTCCGATCCCGGGTTCGAGGCCGGCGATCTGACGCCGGGCGAATAAGAGAATTTCCTATCCTTATATATGAAAAATTCGCGCAATACGGTATAAAGGTAACGGCCGGAGCGGGCCAGACGGTCGCCTCTCCTTCCCGCGAGGGGGGAGAGGAGGAAAGTCCGGACTCCGAAGGGCAGGATGGTCGCTAACAGCGACTCCGGGCGACCGGGGGAAAGTGCCACAGAAAACATACCGCTCGCCGGGGGCCGCGAGGCTTCCGGGGGAGCAAGGGTGAAATGGCGAGGTAAGAGCTCACCGCCCCGGCGGCGACGCCGGGGGCAGGGCAAACCCCATCCGGAGCAAGGCCAAACGAGCCCCACTTTGGGACGGCCCGTCCCAGGGGGCGGGTCGGCCGCTGGAGCCCGGGAGCAATCCCGGGCCTAGACAAATGACCGTCGCCCGCGCGAGCGGGGACAGGATCCGGCTTACGTCCCGCTCCGGCCGTTCTTTTTTCGCCCTTTTGTGCTATAAAAAGGGCCGTGATCCCCCAGATCCCTTATTCGGCCATCGGCATCGGGATCGCCGTCATCTTCGGCGTCTGGGCCTTCGTCGTCGCCGAGTCGGCCAAGGAGAGAGCCGTCATCGCCGGCGCCGCCGCGCTGATCTTCCTCGTCGGGGCGATGTTCCGGACCGTGGCCGGCCAGCTCATCGCTCTCATCGGATGGATCGTCTACGGCATCGGTTGTGTCATCTTTCTCCGTCTCAACGGCATGATGGTCCGCTGATGGCCCGCTTCGCCTGGTGGAAAGAGGCTTCCCCGGACGCCCGACGGGCCCTGGCCGCGGCCGCCTTCGGCTGGATGCTCGATTCGTTCGACGTCATGCTCTGGGCCATGGTCCTGGCCGCCCTGATGCCCGACCTGGGTTTGAGCAAGGCGACGGCGGGCCTGCTGGGCTCCCTGACGCTCGCCGCCTCGGCGGCCGGCGGACTCGTCTTCGGGGTCCTGGCCGACCGATTCGGCCGGCGCCGGGCGCTCATGGCCAGCATCCTCATCTATTCGGTCTTCACGGCCGCCTGCGGCCTGGCTACGGGCGTCGTCATGCTGGCCGTGTTCCGGGTCTTCCTGGGCCTGGGCATGGGCGGGGAGTGGGCCAGCGGGGCCGCCCTGGTCTCCGAGACCTGGCCGGCCGAGCACCGCGGCAAGGCCCTTGGCATCGTCCAGAGCTCGTGGGCCGTCGGCTACGCCGCCGCCGCGGCGGTCGCCGCCGTCGTCCTTCCCGTTTGGGGCTGGCGGGGGGTCTTCTTCGTCGGCGTCATTCCCGCTTTCTTCACCCTTTGGGTCCAGAAGCGGGTCCGCGAGCCCGAGATCTGGCGGGCCAGCCGGGCCGCGGCCCCCGGCCTGCGGGCCGGCTTCGGGGAGATCTTCGGCGCCAAGCGCCTGCGCCTGACCGTCTTCATCACCCTGATGAACGCCTGCACGATGTTCGGCTGGTGGGGCTTCAATCTCTGGCTGCCGGCCTATCTGTCCATGCCGGCCGAACAGGGCGGCGTCGGCCTGGGGCCGCGGACCATGTCCGGCTTCATCATCCTGATGCAGGCCGGCATGTGGCTCGGCTACATCACCTTCGGCTTCATCAGCGACCGGCTGGGCCGGAAAAGGTCTTACGTCGGCTTCCTGATCGCCGCGGCGGCCTTTATGCTGGCCTATTCCCGGACCCGATCGCCGGAGGCCCTGCTCGTCCTGGGCCCGTTCGTGGCCTTCTTCGGCACGGGCTACTTCACGGGTTTTGGCGCCCTGACCGCGGAGATCTACCCGACGGCCGTCCGGGCCACCGCCCAGGGCCTGACTTACAACGCCGGCCGCATCGTCAGCGCCCTAGCGCCGTTCGCGGTCGGCTCGCTGGCCCAGACGAGGGGTTTCGGATTCTCGTTCCTCGTCATCGCCGCCGCCTTCCTGGCCGCGGCGCTTTTCTGGACGGGCATCCCCGAGACGGCCGGGAAACCGCTGGAGTGAGCCGGACGGCTTAGAACAAGCCCGTCAATCCCTGGCGGATGAGAGCCAGGAGATTGCCCGGCCAGACGCCCAGCTGAATGACGCCGAAGGCGCACAGGAAGACGGCCAGCCAGAGGGCCGGCTCGTCGCGCCCGACGGCCAGCTCGGCCTCCGGTTCCCGCATGTACATGGCGACGACGACCTTGAGGTAATAAGCCACGGAAACGAGGCTGGCCAGGACCGCCGCCACGACCAGAAGGACATGCCCTTTGGCGACGGCGGCGCTAAAGACATAGAACTTGGCCAGGAAGCCCGCCGTGGGCGGAAATCCGGCCAGGGACAGCAGGAAGATCGTCAGGCAGGCGGCCAGCGCCGGCTGGCGCCGCCCCAGGCCGGCCAGGCCGTCCAGGGAAGCGGCCGCGTCGCCGCCGCCGGTCACCGCGGTCAGTACGGCGAAGGCCCCTGCGTTCATGAACAGATAGGCGACGAGGTAGAAGACCAGGCCCGGCCCGTCCCCGGCCGCCACGGCCACCAGCAGATAGCCGGAATGGGCGATGGCCGAGTAGGCCAGAAGGCGCTTGACGCTGGTCTGGCGGAGCGCCGCCAGGTTGGCCCAGAACATGGTCAGTAGGGCGGCCACGCTCAGGGCCGGACCGAAGACGGCGGCCGCGGCCCCGCCCCGGCCCCACAGGGGACCGAAGACGCGAAGGAGAACGGTCAGCCCCGCCGCCTTGGGCGCGATGGTCAAAAAGGCCGTGACGGGCGTGGGGGCGCCCTCGTAGACATCCGGGGCCCACATGTGGAACGGGGCGATGGCGATCTTGAAGAACAGGGCGGCGACCATGAGGCCGAGCCCGGCCGCGGCCGCGAGCGGCAGGGCTCCGGGGGCCCCGGCCCGGCCCGATCCGGCGGCCAGGCCCAGCCATCCCGTCGGGCCGAAGAAGAGGGCCAGGCCGAAGACGAAGAAGGCCCCGGCGAAGCTGCCCATGAGGAAGTATTTGGCCGCCGCCTCGACGGAAGCCCGATCGTGGCGCTTCAGGCCGGTCAGCGCGTAGGAGGCGACCGAGAGGACCTCGAGCCCGAGGAACATCGCCAGCCAGTCCGTGGTCGAGACCATGATCATCAGGCCGGCCACGGCCAGGAGCAACAGGCCGCAGAGCTGACCCAGGTCGATGTCCTGACGTCGGGCATAAGCCAGGCTCATCAGGATGACCAGGGCGGCGGTCAGCACGGACAGGGCCATGAGCAGCAGGGCCAGGGGATCGAGCGCCAGCCGGGCCCCGAAATAGGCCAGCTCGAGGTTCCAGGACCGGACGATAAAGAACCCGGCGGCCAGGAGGGCGGCGATGGCCGCCGTGGCGGCCAGCTCGTGGCCCTTGCGCCCGAGGAAAGCCTCGAGGAACAGGGCGGCGAAGGCGCCGGCGACCACGGCCAGGATGGGAGCCAGGGCCAGGAACGACATGTCAGGGCTCCCGCTCCGCGACGGGCGGTCCGGCCAAGGCCGGACCGGCCGGGAGCTCGACGGCCAGGGCGGCGGCCGGCCGCCTTTCGAGAGAACGGAGATACACGGATACGGCGGCGTCCATCTTCCGCAGGACGGCGCCCGGGAAAAGCCCGAGGAGGATCATGAGCGCGACGAGCGGCACGAGCGTCGCGAGCTCACGCCGGTCGAGGTCGCGGAGCCGCGCGTCCGCCGGGTCCTTCAGCGGGCCGTGCATGAGCCGCCGGTAGAGCCAAAGCAGATAGGAGGCCGAGAGGATGACGGTCGTCACCGCGAACCCGGCCAGGACCTTGTTCCGGCCGAAAACGCCGAAGAAGCAGAGCATCTCGCCGACGAAGCCGTTGAGACCGGGCAGGCCCGCCGACGACAGGATGGAGACCAGGAAGAGGCCGGCGAAGACCGGCATGCGGGCGGCCGTGCCGCCGAAGTCGGCGATCGTCCGGGTGTGGACGCGCTCGTAGAGGACCCCGACGCAGAGAAAGAGGGCCCCGGTGCTCAAGCCGTGATTGATCATCTGGAACAAGGCCCCCTCGGCGGCCTCGAAGTTGAGCGAAAAGACGGCCAGCATGATCAGGCCCATGTGGCTGACGCTCGAATAGGCCACCAGGGACTTCATGTCCTTCTGGACCAGGGCCATCAGGCCGCCGTAGACAATGCCGACGACGGCCAGGATCGACAGGGCGGGGGCGAAGGCCGCGGCCGCCTGGGGGAAGAGCGGCAGGCCCAGCCGGATGAAGCCGTAGGCGCCCATCTTGAGCAGGACCGCGGCCAGGAGGACGGAAGCGGCCGTCGGCGCCTCGACGTGGGCGTCGGGGAGCCAGGTGTGGAGCGGGAAGAGGGGCACCTTGATGGCGAAAGCCAGCCCGAAGGCCAGGAAGAGCCAGGTCTGCAGGCCGGGCGCCCAGGACGTCGAGGCCAGATCGGCGATGGTCAGCGAATAGCCGCCCGTGGCCCGGTAGTAGGCGGCATGGAGGACGAAGATCCCGACCAGCATGAGGAGGCTGCCGAACATGGTGAACAGGACGAACTTGGTGGTCGCGTAGACGCGCCGGCGGCCGCCCCAGATGCCGATGAGGAAGTACATCGGGACGAGCATGGCTTCCCAAAAGACATAGAAGAGGAACAGGTTCAGGGAGACGAAGACGCCGATCATCCCGGTCTCGAGCAGGAGCATGAAGGCCGAGAACTCCTTGACCCGGTCTTCGACCGCCCGCCGGGAGGCCAGAAGGGCGATAGGGGTCAGGAAGGCGGCCAGGAGCACCAGGAACAGGCTGAGGCCGTCGACGCCGACGTGATAGTCGAGACCCCGGCCCAGCCAGGAGGCCCGCTCGACGAATTCGGGCCGGCCCGAAGCGCCGGAGAACCCGATCATCATCCCGACCGCCAGGGCCAGGGTCGCGAGCGATACGCCCAGGGCCGCGGCGCGTACGGCCTTGTCCGCGCCGCGCTTGATGAAAACGAGACCCAGGGCGCCAGCGAGCGGCAGGAAGGCGATCAAGGAAACAACGGGCAGGTCCCTGAGGAGTTCGGTCATATCAGCAGGACCCCCAGGAAGATGACGGCCCCGAGGAGGAAGGCCAGGGCATAGTCGCGGATGAGGCCGGTCTGGATCCCGTCGAACCCCCGGCCGGCCAGCCCCGCCCCCGCCGCGGCGCCGTTGAGCGCGCCGTCAACGACCCGGAGGTCGAAGTTCCGATAGGTCCAAGCGGCGCCCCGGACCAGGGGCCGGACCACGACGGCGTCGTAGGTCCGATCGACGAAATAGCCGTTGACGAGGACCCGGTGGGCGCCCGGGAAAAGGCCGGCCAGCTTGGCCGGGATCTCCGGGGACCTCCTGTAAAGGAGGAAGGCCAGGCCGAGGCCGAGGAGCGCCGAACCGGTGGCCGCGGCGATGAGAGCGACCTCCGTCGTCGCCGCCAAATGATGGCCGGCCGGGGCCAGCACGCCGGCCAGGAACCGGCCGAACAGGTCGGCCCGCTCGCCGAGCAGGACGGGCAGGCCGATCAAGCCGGCGACGGCCGACAGGACGGCCAGGACGACGAGAGGAACGGTCATGGCCCGGGGCGATTCATGGACGCGCGCCGCGGCGGCCGCGGCCGGCCCGCTCGGGCCGAAGAACGTCAGGTAGATCAGCCGGAACATGTAGAAGGCCGTCATGACGGCTCCGGCCAGCCCGAGGCCGTAAACGACGTAATGCCCGCCGGCGAAGGCGCTCGTCAGGATGGCCTCCTTGGAGAAGAAGCCGGATAGGAACGGGATTCCCGAGATGGCCAGGGCCCCGACCAGGAAGACCGGGTAGGTCACGGGCAGGGACCGCCGCAGGCCGCCCATCCGCCGCATGTCCTGCTCGCCGCCGAGGGCATGGATGACGCTTCCCGCGGCCAGGAAGAGCAGGCTCTTGAAAAAGGCGTGGGTCGTCAGATGGAACATCCCGGCGGCATAGGCCCCGACGCCGCAGCCGATGAACATGTAGCCGATCTGGGAGATGGTCGAATAAGCCAGGACGCGCTTGATGTCGTTCTGGACCAGGGCCATCGTGGCCGCGAACACGGCCGTGACCGCGCCCACCCAGGCCACGACGGACGAGGCCGTGGCCGAGGCGGCGAAAAGGCCGTTCAGGCGGCAGACCATGTAAACGCCGGCCGTGACCATGGTGGCGGCGTGGATGAGGGCCGAGACCGGGGTCGGGCCCTCCATGGCGTCCGGCAGCCAGACATGGAGCGGGATCTGGGCCGATTTGCCGGTCGCCCCGGCGAAGAGCAGCAGGGCGGCCAAGGTGGCCAGGCCGGGCCCGAGCAGGCCGTCGCGGGCCGCGCCGTTGATGGCCTGGAAGCTCGAGCCGCCGGCCCGGGTCAGCAGGAGGAGGAGGCCGATGATAAAGGCCGCGTCGCCGACCCGGTTGACCACGAAGGCCTTCATCCCGGCCTTGGCCGCGGCCGGGCGGTCGAACCAAAAGCCGATGAGGAGATACGAGCACAGGCCGACGCCTTCCCAGCCGACGAACATCAGGACGATGTCCGAAGCCAGGACCAGCACCAGCATGAAGAACGTGAACAGGTTGAGGAAGGCGAAGTAGCGGGTCCGGCCCCTGTCTTCGGCCATATAGGCGGTCGAATAGACGTGGATGAGGGTCCCGACGCCGGTGACGACGAGGGTCATGACCGCGGCCAGCCGGTCGAACACGATCGAGAACGAAGCCGCGAACGCGCCCGACGAGATCCAGGGGCCGAACGCCCGGTTCAGGGCGGGAGCGTCGCCGGCCGCGATGGCGGCCGTGGCGGCGACGGCCAGGGCGAACGAGGCCGCCAGCGCGCCGCAGGCCTGCCAGGCCGCGGCTTTCCGGGAGTAGCGGCGGCCGAAGAGCAGAAGGGCCGCGGCGCTGGCGCCGGGCAGGACCGGGATGAGCCAGAACAGGCCGCCCATGTCAGCCCCGGAGGTCCTTGAGCTCGTCGGTCCGGACCGATTTCCGACGCCTGAAGACGAGCAGGATGACGGCCAGGCCGATGACGGCCTCGGCCGCGGCCACGGTGATGACGAAGAGCACCAAGGCCTCGGCCCGAGCCGCGGCCTTGGCCAGGGCCAGAACGGCCAGGTTCCCGGCGTTGAGCATGATCTCGACGGCCATGAACTGGGTCAGGAGGTCCTTCTTGACGAAAAAGGCGACGACGCCCAGAACGAAAAGAACGGCCGCCAGGACGAAGAAAGCCGGCGCCGGGATCATCCGCCCTCCTCCTTGCGTCCGGCCAGGGCCAGGGCCCCGGCCAGGGCGGCGACGACGAGCAGGGCCGTGATCTCGAGAGGATAGAGATAGTCGGTGAAAAGGAGACGGCCGAGGCGGGCGATGTCGTGGCCCGCCGGCGACGTCCCCGCCGGGCCGCCGGCGACGGCCCGGGCCCCGGCCAGAACGAGCTCTCCCAGCAGGACGGCCCCCAGGACCGACGCCAGCAGGGGACGGAGGCGTTCCCGCTTCGCGGACCCGGAGGCCCGCAGATCGAACATCATGATGGAGAAAAGGAACAGGACCATGATGGCCCCGGCATAGACGAGGACCTGGGCCACGGCCGCGAAGGGAGCGTTCAAGAGGCCGAAGAGGCCCCCCAGGGAAGAAAACGCCACCACGAGGAACAGGGCGTTGTGGGCCGGATTGCGCGACACGATCATGGCCGCGACCGCGCCCACGGCCAGCGCGGACAGGACGACGAAGAGGGCCAAAGCCATGGTTTCAGTTCCTGCCCTTATTTACTTTGCCGGGCCGGCAAAGTCAAGCCGGGCGGGGGAGAGGGGACCGGGACGGCGGCCGGTCAGACGGCGAAGCGGAAATTGATGATGTCGCCGTCCCGGACGGGATAGCTCTTGCCCTCGAGGCGCAGGGTGCCGTCCGTCCGGCAGCCGGCGATATCGCCGCGGGCGATGAACTGTTCGTAGGAAACGACCTCGGCCCGGATGAAGCCGCGTTCGATGTCCGAGTGGATGGCCCCGGCGGCCCGGACGGCCACCGTGCCGTCGGCGATGGTCCAGGCCTTGACTTCGTCGCCGCCGACGGTGAAGAAGGAGATCAGGCCCATCATGCGGTAGGCCGTGGCGATGAGGCGGTCCAGGGCCGACCGGCCGATGCCGAAATCCGACCGGAAGCCGGCCGCGTCCTGGTCGCCGAGTTGCCGGATCTCGCTTTCGAGACGGGCCGACAGGCCGACGGCGGCGGTCCCGGGGCCGGCGGCCCAGGCCGCGAACGGGGCCAGGACCTCGGCTTCCCGCCGGATCTCGTCCTCGTCCAGGTTGACGACGGCGATAAGGGGCTTGGCCGTCAGGAATCGGAAGCCGCGGAGCAGGGCCTCTTCGTCGTCCGTCAGGTCGATCCCCCGGAGGGGGGTCTCGGCGTCCAGGGCGGTCCGGCATCTCTCGAGGGCGGCCAGCTCGCGGACGTCGTGGTCGCTCTTCTTGGAGGCCACCTGCTTGCGCAGCCGTTCGATCCGGTTCTCGACGATGGCTAGGTCGCTCAAGAGCAGCTCGGCCTCGATCAGGGACAGATCGCGCCGGGGGTCGATGGCGTCGAGCGGATGGGCCACCGCCGGGTCCTTGAAGGACCGGACCACGGCCAGGAGGGCGTCGGCCGTCCGGAGCTTGCCCAGGAACTGTTCGCCGAAGGACGTTTGCTTGGGGTCGCCCGCCTGAAGGCCCTGGAGCTCGATGAATTCGATGGTCGCGGCCGTCTTTTTTTTGGGCTCGAAAATGGCGGCCAGCTTATCCAGGCGCGGATCGGGGACCTTGACCACAGCCACGGGGTCGGCGCCTTTGGCCCCGGCGGCGTCGAGGGAAGCGCCCGTCAAGGCGCAGAAGAGCGAGCTTTTGCCCGACTGGGGCAGGCCGACGATGCAGATCTTCAATCGTGTCTTCCTTCGGGGGACGGCCGGACGAAGATAATGAAAGAATATTATAGCCGAACGGACCCCGGCCTTCAAGAAACGTTGACAAGGCCCGGCGATTTGATATAATGACGGCCGTATCGCGGGGTAGAGCAGCCTGGTAGCTCGTCGGGCTCATAACCCGGAGGTCGTTGGTTCAAATCCAACCCCCGCTACCATCCGACCGTTCGTTCCCCTTGAGATAAACGAGGCCCCGGCCTCCATCCGTCCGGTTTTCCCGGCCCGGCGCGCCGGCCCCCTCGGCCTCAATCGACGGCGACGCCGTCCCAGCAGTAGGTGCAGAGCTTGTCCTTGGGCAGGCCGATGGCCGCGACCAGGTCCTCGAGCCGTTGGTAGCGGAGCGAGCTCAGTCCCAGGGTGCGGGAGACCCATTCGACCATGGCCTCGTACTTGGGGGTGCCCGCCCGGGTGTAGTCCTCGAAGCGGCGGAAGTCCGGCCCCTCGATGGCGGCGATGGCCCGCCGGGCGGCCAGGTCGAGCTCGGACCGGGAACGGGAGAAGTTGAGGTACTTGCAGCCGTAGGCGAGAGGCGGGCAGGCCGGCCGCATGTGGACCTCGACGGCGCCGGTCCCGTAGAGCCGCTTGATGGTGTCCTGGAGCTGCGTCCCGCGGACGATCGAATCCTCGCAGAACAGCAGCTTGCGGCCCTGGATGATCTCCCGGATGGGGATGAGCTTCATCCGGGCCACCTGGTCGCGGACGGCCTGGTTCTGGGGCATGAAGCTGCGGGCCCAGGTCGGGGTGTACTTGACGAAGGGCCGCCGGAAGGGGATGCCGGCCTCGGCGGCGTAGCCCAGTCCGTGGCCGATGCCCGAGTCGGGGATGCCGGCCACGAGATCGATGTCCACGTCGTCGGCCTGGGCCAGGAAGGCGCCGCAGCGGTTGCGGACGGTCTCGACGTTGATGCCCTCGTAGCTCGACGCCGGGTAGCCGTAGTAGACCCAGAGGAAGGCGCAGATCTGGAGCGTCTCGCGGGCCGGGACGAGGGTCTCGACGCCGTCGGGGGTGATGCGCACGATCTCGCCCGGGCCGAGGTAGCGGTCGATCTCGTAGCCCAGGTTGGGGAAGGCGCAGGTCTCCATGGACACGGCGAACGAGCCGGGCTTCTGGCCGAGGACGAGAGGGGTCCGGCCGAACTTGTCCCGCGCGGCCAGGATGGCCCCGTCGGTCAGGATGAGGAGGGACGAGGAGCCGCGGATGAACTCCCAGACGGCCCGGATGCCGTCCTCGAAGGTGTCTTCGCGATTGATCATGGCCGCGACAAGCTCGGTCGGATTGATCTCGCCGCCGCGCATCTCGGAGAAATGGAGGCACTTGCCGCGGAAGGCCCGGTCGACCAGGTCGTCGATGTTCTTGATGACGCCGACGGTGGCGATGGCGTAGTTGCCGAGGTGGGACCGGATCAGGAGCGGCTGGTCCTCGAAGTCGCTGATGACGCCGATGCCCCGCGAGCCGTGGAGCTTGCCGATATCGTCGCCGAATTTCGAGCGGAACTGGGCGTTCTCGATGTTGTGGATGTAGCGGAGGAGGCTGGCGCCGTTGCCGGCCGCCAGGCCGCCGCGCTTGGTGCCGAGATGGGAATGGTAGTCCGTGCCGTAATACAGGTCCTCGACGACATCGTCCCGGCCGATGACCCCGAATAGTCCGCCCATGTCGTCCTCCTGTCCGAATATTGGGGCATCATAGCATCGCCGCCCGTCCTGTTCAATCGGATCGGCGTCTTTTTTCCCGGGCCTTGATCGGCCGTCTGTGATAAAATGAGGAACGATCGTCATCGAGGAGGACACGATGTTCAAAGCCGCGACGTACATCGAGAGACGCAAGCTCCTGCGGAGGTCGGTCGGCTCGGGCCTGATGATCTTCCTGGCCAACGAGGAAGCCCCGATGAACTACCCGGCCAACACCTACCATTACCGCCAGGACAGCTCGTTCCTGTACTTCTTCGGCCTGTCGTCGCCCGGCCTGGCGGCCGTCGTCGACGCGGACGAGGGCACCGACACCCTCTACGGCACGGACATCGGCATCGAGGACGTCATCTGGGAGGGCCAGTTGCCCAAGATCAAGGACCGGGCCCTCGAGGTCGGCGTTCGCCGGACCCGGCCGCGGGCCGCCTTCGAAGAGGACGTCCGGCGGGCCCTGGCCGCGGGCCGGACCGTGCATTACCTGCCGCCCTACCGGGCCGACGCCAAGATCGCCTTGAGCGGGCTGCTGGGCATCCCCGTCCCGGACCTCAAGGCCAAGGCCTCGCCGGGGTTCATCAAGGCCGCGGTCGACCTGCGGATCCTCAAGTCCAAGGAGGAGATCCGCGAGATCGAGGCGGCCGTGGCCGTTAGCGGCGAGATGTACCTCGCGGCCATGAAGCTGGCCAAGCCGGGCCGCTACGAGTACCAGGTTTCGGGGGCCATGGAGGGCATCGCCCTGGCCTACGGCTGCCACCTGGCCTTCCCGCCCATCGTCACCGTCAACGGCCAGATCTTCCACATGCACGCCCACGATAACCTCCTGGCCAAGGGCCGCGTCCTGGTCTGCGACTGCGGCGCCGAAGCGCCCAGCGGCTACGCCTCCGACATCACCCGCAGCATCCCGGTCGGCGGCAAATTCGGCGCCCGCCAGAAGGCCATCTACGAGATCGTCCTGGCGGGACAGGAGTCGGCCATTAAGGCCGTCAAGCCCGGCGTCAATTTCAAGGACATCCATCTCCAGACGGCCCGGATCATGGCCGGCGGGCTGAAGGCGCTGGGACTGATGAAGGGCGACCCGGCCGAGGCCGTGGCCGCCGGGGCCCACGCCCTGTTCTTCCCCCACGGCCTGGGCCACAACCTGGGGCTGGACGTCCACGACATGGAGGACTACGGCGAGAACCACGTCGGCTACGGGGAAAAGGTCGAGCGCAGCGCCCAGTTCGGCCTGGCCTATCTGCGCATGGCCCGCGAGCTGAAGCCCGGCCACGTCATGACCGTCGAGCCGGGGATCTATTTTATCCCGGCCCTCTTCGCCCTGTGGCGCAAAGAGAAGAGGCACCGCGAGTTTATCGCCTACGAAGCGGTCGAGAAGTTCCTCGACTTCGGCGGCGTCCGGATCGAGGACGACGTCCTGGTCACCGAAAAGGGCCGCCGCGTCCTCGGGCCGCCCATCCCCAAGTCGGTCGCCGACATCGAGAAGGCCTGCCGGGCGTGAGGATCGCGCTCGTCCAGCAGCGGGCCGGGGCCGACCCGGCCGAGAACCGGGACCGGGGCCGCGCGGCGTTCCTCGGAGCGGCCCGCAACGGGGCCCGGCTGGTCGCCTTCGCCGAGCTGGCCTTCACCCGGTTCTACCCGCAGGCGCCGGCCACGGCTTCAAGCCGCGGGCTGGCCGAGACCGTGCCCGGGCCGACGACCGACCTCTTCGCCGGCCTGGCCCGCGAGACCGGCGTCGCGGCCGTCCTGAACCTGTTCGAGCGGGACGGCGAGCGGACCTTCGACGCGTCGCCGGTCATCGACGGCGACGGCCGCCTGCTCGGCGTCACCCGCATGGTCCATATCATGGACGGGCCCGGCTTCCGCGAGCGGGGCTATTACGCTCCCGGCGACCGGGACAGCTTCGTCTTCGACACCTCGGCCGGCCGCGTCGGCGTGGCCATCTGCTACGACCGCCATTTCCCCGAGTACATGCGCGGGCTCCGCCTGGCCGGGGCCGAGCTCGTCGTCGTGCCCCAGGCCGGGGCGGCGGGGGAGTGGACCGAGGGCATCTTCGAGGCCGAGCTCCAGGTCGCGGCCTTCCAGAACGGCTATTACGCGGCCCTGGTCAACCGGGTCGGCCGCGAAGACGCCCTCGAGTTCGCCGGCGAATCCTTCGTCGTCGACCCCGACGGCCGGGTGACGGCCCGGGCCCCGCGGGGGGCCGACCACATCCTGTACGCCGAATGCGACTTCACCAGGAACGCCGCCTCGCCCGCCGCCCGCCATTTCCTGGAGGACCGCCGGCCTTCCGTCTATGGCGCCATGGGCCTGGCCGGGATCCGGGGTCCGGCCGCGCGCTGATGGAGAGCTGGTACGTCCTCAACGTCAAGCCCAAGAAGGAGGGCCAGGTCGAGCGGCTCTTCGTCGAGGGCGGCTTCGCCGTCTACTGTCCGAAATTCGCGCGGGAGGGCCGGGTCGTGCCCTTCTTTCCGGGCTACGCCTTCGTGCGCTTCGAGTTCCCGGGCCAGTTCCAGATGGTCAAGTATACCCGGGGCGTCAAGCGGGTCGTCGGCCATGGCGACGGCCCCGTGCCCGTGCCGGAGGAGCTCGTTGCCGGCCTCAAGGCCCGGGAGCGCGACGGCCTGATCGTCTTCGAGCGCTACGGCGAGGAGCCGGCCGTCGGCGACGAGATCGAGGTCGTCGAGGGCCCGCTCAAGGGCTTGAAGGGCATCTTCCGCAAGGAGATCGGCGACCGCGAACGGGTCATGATCCTGCTGAACTACGTCTCCTACCAGGGCCAGCTGCTCATCGAGAAGGACAAGCTCAAGAAGATCTAGGTCCGGTCCCGGCGGGACCGTCCCTCATTTCAGGGCCTTGAGGGCCTCGAGGAACGGCGCCTTCAGGCTGCTCGAGGAGAAATAGACCACCCCGTCGGCCTTGAGGGCCCGGCTGATGCGCATCTCCTCGATCATGCCCTCGGGGGTGATCTGGTTGTGAGACGTGCCGACGCCGATGCCGGGGCAGACCTGCACCCCGGCCTTGGCGAAGCCGACGGCCTCCCGGGCCAGCGACTCGAAGAGCTTCGTGTCGTTGGTGTAGAGCATGGGATTGAGCATGTCGACGAGGCCCTGGCGGCCCCAGGCGGCCCAGTCCTGGCCGATCATGACCCGGGCGTTGACGGCGTCCGGGAAAACGGCGGCGCTGATCCGGACCTTGCGGCCCGTCCCGGCCAGGGCGGCCTTGAGCTCGCGGACGAAGAGGGTGACCCGCTCGGCGTTCCAGCGCAACCAGACGTTCCAGACGGGATTGCCCGTGTCCCGGGCCTTGACCGCGGCCATATCGATCCCGGTCTCCTCTTTGAAAAGGCGCAGCGTCTCGGGGTCGAAGCCGAAGAACGGCTCGGTCGGCTCGCAGGGGAAGCGGACATAGTCGAGGTGGACCCAGCCGACATCGTACTTGCGGACGACCTCGAGCATCAGGCCGATCTCGTAAGCCCGGGGGGCCGGCAGGACCGGGTTGACGGCCCCGACCATCTCCCGCCGCGGCGAAACGATCAGCCATTCCGGGTGCTCCCGGACCCGGCCCAGGAGGGCCGACTCGGGGAAGACGCAGAACCAGGGGTGGACCTCCAGGCGGCGCTTCCTGGCCTCGGCCAGGAACGTCCCGAAGAAATCCCAGTCGTAGGCCGGGTCGGCGACGCCGATCTCGCTCGGGTAATAGACGTGCCCCGAAGTGTTCTTGACCAGCATGATCAGGGTGTTGATGCCGGCCCGGGCATACTCGTCGAGGGTGGTCCGCATCTTGTCGACGGCGGCGCCCTTGTCGGGGCCGAAGAGGCCGGGGTGCATCCAGACGCCGCGCACCGGCATGGTCAGGGAGGCGGCCGACGCGCCGCCGGAACAGGCCGGCGCGGCTAGGGCCAGCAGCGCCAGAACGAGCAGGGTCGAGGAGCAGGCTTTTCTCATGACGGGCCTCCTTCGATCACCGACCGCGGCCGTGGCCGCCGCCGCCGGGCGTTTCGATCTTGAGAACGTCGCCGGGAGCGAGCCGGACGTTGGCCTTGCCGCCGAGCACCCGGGTCCGGCCGCCGGAGACGAGCGTGTTCCGCCCCTTGGCCCCCGGCCCGCCGCCGCGGGCGCCGTAGGGTGCGAAGCGGCGCCGCTCGGAGATGACGGTCAGGTCCACCGGAACGCGGAACTCGTACTCGCGGACGATGCCTTCGCCGCCCCGCCGGGCCCCCCGTCCGCCCGATCCCGATCTCAGGCGGTAGGACCGGATCTTCAAGGGCAGGTAGTTCTCCAGGGCCTCGACCGGCGTGTTGAGCGAGTTGGTCATGTGGGTGTGGACGCCGCTCAGGCCCGGGGCGTCGGGGCCCGCCCCCATGCCGCCGCCGATCGTCTCGTAGTAGGCGAACCGGCGCTCGCCCCCGGGGTGCCGGCCGCCGAAGGCGACGTTGTTCATCGTGCCCTGGCTGGCGGCCGGGATCCGGCCCGGAAGGGCCTTGGCCAGGGCCCCGAGCAGGACGTCGACGATGCGTTGCGAGGTCTCGACGTTGCCGCCGGCGCAGGCGGCCGGGAACCGGGCGTTGACGATCGAGCCCTCGGGGGCCACGATCTCCAGGGGGCGCATCAGCCCCGTATTGAAGGGGATGTCGTCCTCGACCAGGGACCGGAAGACGTAGAGGACGGCCGAACAGGTGATGGCGAAGTTGGCGTTGACGCCGCCGGCGGTCTGGGGCGCGGAGCCGCCGAAATCGACCCGGGCCCGGTCGCCCCGGACGGTGATCCGGACCGCGATGCGCAGGGGCCGGTCCGAGATGCCGTCGTCGTCGAGGACGTCGGCGAAAGCATACGAGCCGTCGGGGACGTCGCGGAGCGTCTGCCGCAGGAACGTCTCGGAATAATCCTGGATGAGGCCGGCGTAGAGGCGGACCTTGGCCGGGCCGAAGCGGGCCACGGCTTCCTCGAGGCGCCGGCGGCCGATCTCGTTGGCCGCCACCTGGGCCAGAAGGTCGCCGCGGCGCTCGTCCGGCGTCCGGACGTTGGCCAGGAGGAGGTCAAAGGCCTCCTGGTTCAGCCGGCCGCGCGAATAGAGCTTGAGGGGCGGGATGATCAGCCCTTCCTGAAAAAGCTCGGTCGCCAGGGGCATCGAGCCGGGGGTCATGCCGCCGACGTCGGAGTGGTGGGCCCGGTTGGCCACGAAGAAGGCCAGCCGGCCGCCCTGGAAGAGGGGCGAGATGCAGGTGATGTCGGGCAGGTGCGTGCCGCCGCGGTAGGGGTCGTTCAGGACGACGAGGTCGTCCTTTTCGAACCGGACGGCCTCGAGCGCGGCCCGGACCGACAGGGGCATGGCCCCGAGATGGACGGGGATGTGGGAGCCCTGGGCCAGGGTGCCGCCGGCCCGGTCGAAGAGGGCGCAGGAGAAGTCCTTGCGCTCCTTGATGTTCGGGGACAGGGCGGTCCGGCCCAGCACGGCCGCCATCTCCTCGGCGATGGCCACGAAGGCGTTCTTGAAGAGCTCGAGCTCGATCGGATCGACCCTTTTTTTCATCGGCGGCCCGCCTGGCGGATCACGATATCGAGGTAGGCGTCGACCTCGGCCCGAAAGCCGGGCGGCAGGTAGGTCGTGGATTCGGGGTCGATGATCAAAGCGGGCCCGGCGACGGCGTTGCCCGGCCGGAGCCGGGACCGGTCGTAGACCGACCCGGGTCGAGAGGACCGCCCGGCCTGGATCTTCTGGGTCTTGATCAGGGCTTTGGGATCCAGGGCCCGGGCCCGCGGCCGCCGCTCGATCGGGATCTTGGGGGTCACGGCCACGGCTTTCAGCCGGAGATTGACGATCTCGACGGGCCGGTCGTCGTGGCGATAGGAGTACAGGCGCTCGTGCCGGCGGTGGAAGCTCTCGAGGAAGGCCCGGCCCAGGGTCGGCGCCGTCCGGAAGGGCACATCGATCTCGTAGGATTGACCGAGGTAGCGGCAATCGAGCGAGCGCTCCAGGAGGAGGTCCGCGGCGGCCAGCCCGTCCTCGGCCATGTCCATCCGGCAGCGCTTCTCCAGGGCGCGGAAGGCCGCCCCGAGCCCGGCCAGGGTCACCTGGGCGTCCGTCTTCATGAGGGACTTGGCGTAGTCCTTGACGGGATCGGACATCAGCAGGCCGAACGCCGACAGCACGCCGGCGTTGTGGGGGACGAGGACCGTCGCCAGGCCGAGGTGGGCGGCCATTTCGACGGCGTGCATGCCGCCCGCCCCGCCGAAGGAGAACAGGGCGAAGGCCCGGGGGTCGATGCCGCGCTCGACCGAGATGACCCGGATGGCCTTCTCCATGTTGGCGTTGGCGATGGCCACGACGCCGGCGGCGGTTTCGAGCGGCGACAGGCCGATGGCCCGGGCCAGGCGCGAGACGGCGCTCCGGCTCCGGTCGGGTTGGATCGTCATCCGCCCGCCTAGGAAGAAATCGGGATCGAGACGGCCGAGACACAGGTCGGCGTCCGTGACCGTCGGGAGATCGCCGCGGCCGTAGCAGGCCGGGCCGGGGTCGGCGCCGGCGCTCCGCGGCCCGACGCGGAGCGAGCCGCCCCGGTCCGCGTAGGCGATGGAGCCGCCGCCGGCCCCGACCGAGTGGATATCGATGAGGGGCAGGCGGATGGGGAAATCGCCGATCCGGCTCTCGTGGGTCCGGCGGATGCCGCCCTCGATGAGGGACACGTCGGTCGAGGTGCCGCCCATGTCGAAGCTGACGACGTCGGGGTAGCCGGCCGCCCGGGCTAGCGCGCGGGCCCCGACGACGCCTCCGGCCGGTCCGGACAGGGCCGTCCGGATGGGTTCGACCCGCGCCCGGGCCGGCGTGAGATAGCCCTCGTTCGACTGCATGATGCGCAGGTCGGCCCGGCCGATGCGCCGGTCGAGCTCGCCCAGATAGCGGTCCATGACCGGCATCAGGTAGGCGTTGACGGCGGTCGTCGCCGTTCGCTCGTACTCCCGGTGCTCGGGCAGCAGCCGGCTGGAGACCGCGAAAAGCAGGCCCGCCCGCGCGAGCCGGGCGGCCACGATCTCCTCGTTCCCGGGATCGGCGTAGGAATGGAGCAGGCAGACGGCCACGGCGTCGGCCCCCGACCGGACGATCTTCCGGATCAGGCGGTCGACCTCGGCCGGATCGGCGGGCCTCTCGACGCGGCCCGAGGCCAGGGTCCTTTCCCGGAGACCGAAGCGGCGTTCGGCCGGGATGAGCTCGAAGCGGCTTTCCGGCCGGAGCGCGTAGAGGTCGCGCCGGGTTTGCCGGCCGATGGCCAGGACGTCCTCGAAGCCGGCCGTCGTGATCAGGGCGATGCGGCCGCCCCGGCGCTGGAGGAGGGCGTTGGTGGCCACGGTCGTGCCGTGGACGATGAACAGGGCGGGGGAGTCATCGAGCAGATCGCCCAGGCCTTCGAGGATCGCCTGCGACGGGTCCCGGGGCGTGGACAGGACTTTGCGGTTGGACAGCCGCCCGTCGCGCCAGATAACGAAGTCGGTGAACGTGCCGCCGGTATCCACGCCGACGCGGATCGTGGCGGGCCTGGGACGGCGTTCCATGGGCGGACGCCTATTAAATCGTCAATAGGGGACCGAAGTCAAGGAGACGGGGCTCAGTGGCAGGTGCTGCAGGAGCCGGACGAACAGCTCTTGCAGCCGGAGGACGAGGCCTTGAGGCGGCTGGCCCCGCCGCCGATCCCGAAGCCGGAGATCATCTTGCGGACCTCGGCCGAGCCGCAGGCATCGCAGACGACGTCCTTCTCTTTCCCGACGGCCGCGAGGCACTCGAACCTCTTGCCGCACTTCTGACAGGCGAATTCATAAATAGGCATCGCGGGTATATTTTACAGGATTCATGGGTCCCGGTCCATTTCAGCCCTCCCTTCGGGGCCTTTGGAAACTCGAGGATCATGGTCGATCGAATATTGAACGGCCGCCGGGACAGGGGCCGAGGGGAGGCCTCTCAGCGCCGGAGCGGACCCTAGCCGGGTATTTCGCGGCAATCCGCCTCCGTGCAGGCCCCGGCGGTATACCGCCCGCCGCTCGCTTGGCTCGCTACGGCAGGATGGCGATGGCCTCGATCTCCACCTTGACGTCGCGCGGCAGGCGGGCCACCTGGACGGCCGCCCGGGCCGGGTTCGGGACTTTGAAGAACTCGGCATAGACGGCGTTCATCTTGCCGAAATCGTTCATGTCCTGGAGGAAGACGGTCGTCTTGACGGCCTCGTCGAGGGACGAGC